>JAKQQP010000635.1 GCA_029564115.1 Candidatus Rifleibacteriota bacterium
CAATCCCGAAGATTTCAGGGCCGCTTCGTTTCTCAGCCGATTTGTCGACAGTGACCTGCTGGCACAGATTACCAGTCAGTCCCGGTCGCGGCAGACAATGCAGATCATCCAGGAAGCCCTGGCCTCGCGCACCATCAAAGAGAGCTTTTCGATCGCCGGGATCGGGTATGTTCGCTGCGAAGACCGCGATGCCATACCGCAGGCCGCAGACTTTCTGCTCACTGAAGAAAACATTCACACCGCCATCGTATTTGGTGTAATTGCTCAGGGGGACCTGGAAGAAGCGATCATTGGCTCGATGCGCACCTCCAGAATTACCATCGATCCTGACGAATTTTTAAAAGAAGTCTTTGGCAAAGCTTCGAATGGCCGTTACTTCGGCGGCGGCAAGAAGACTGCCGGCGGTTTCGAGATTCCGCTCGGCTTTCTCTCAGGAGGCAACGACAAAGATTTTCGCGACATGAAATGGAAACTCTACAAGGCTCAGATCCTGCAGAAAATTCTCAACAAAATTGGCGCAAAGCCTGACGAAAAGATAATCGAAGATGAATAACAACAAATCTGTTCTTACTTTTGAATTAACCGAAGATTTTATCGAGCTGATCAAACTGATCAAGTTCATGGGCCTCAGCGAAACCGGCGGGCAGGCGAAACTGCTGGTCGAAAACGGCATGGTTAAAGTCGATGGCGAAGTTGAGTCGCGCAAGCGCCGCAAGGTTCGCAAAGGCATGACCGTCACTGTCGGTGATGAAACCATAAAAGTAGTCTGATGCAGCCTTTCGCACGTTACGAAAAGCAGATTCTTTTTAAACCACTCGGCTTGAGTGGTCAGAAAAAGCTTCAGAAAGCGCAGCTTGGCATTGTCGGCATCGGTGCCCTTGGGACAGGCATGGCAAACCTCTGCGCCCGCGCCGGCATTGGCTCTCTGGTAATTATCGACGACGACCGGGTCGAGCTCTCAAACCTGCAGCGACAGACATTGTTCGACGAATCTGACATCGGGGCCCTAAAAGCCCAGCGCGTGGCCGAGAAGCTGGCCAGCATCAATTCCGAAATAAAAATCGAGGCGTTTACCGAGCGTCTGACTGAAGCGAACTTTTCCGATATTTACTCTGGCTGTGACCTGATTCTTGATGCCACC
>JAKQQP010000636.1 GCA_029564115.1 Candidatus Rifleibacteriota bacterium
GGTTCGTGTGGCAAGTTATCCCGGCTGGATAGAACTGCAGGCTTCTGATACCCCGGCGAGTTTGAGCGCCAAGATCGCTTCTCTCGCAGCCTGGGGCTTTCTCAGAGATGATGATATAAAAGACCCGGCTGTGCCAGCGCATCTGTGGGGCCCTGATAAGCCATATTACTGGCAGGTTACTTTGAATCTGGTAACTCAAAATCCAAGTTTTGAATTCTCTTTAGACGGTTGGCAACCATCGGATGGAACAATTGCCTCGTATGATTCAAGTAATTATTTGAAAGAGATGCGATTAGATGAATACCCATATCAAAACAAACTCGGGAGTAGTTTGGAGGACGGTAATAAGAAGGGCAAAGCTGTCTCTATCTGGAGATAGGCAAAAAGGCTAAAACAAAAACCGGGTTCTTTTCAGAACCCGGTTTTCGGTGGAGCTGAACGGGATCGAACCGTCGACCTCTTGAATGCCATTCAAGCGCGCTCCCAGCTGCGCCACAGCCCCATATCGTAAAATTATTTTAGCATGAACGCCCCTGCGAGTCAACTAAAAAATGCAGTTTTCTTTTTTTATTTATAAGTGCCTTCGGGCCTTAAACTTTGGCTTCACGAAGCATTTTGGCGGCATCTTCTGGCGTTGTGGGGTTGATGTAGAAGCCGGAGCCCCATTCGAAGCCGGCAACTTTCGTCAATTTGGGAATCAGTTCGACGTGCCAGTGGTAGAATTCGCGGTAAGAGTCTGAGCATGGAGAAGTGTGCAGAACAAAGTTGTAGGGTTGCCCCGGCAGAAGTTTTTCCATTTTTTGCAGCGCGGTCTGCAGTGCGTTTGCAAAACTGTGTACCTGGTTGTTTTCAAGCATCTCGAAAAATGGCTGATGAAACTTCGGGGTTATTTCCATTTCAAACGGAAACCGCGAGGCGAAGGGGCAAAAGACGATAAAATTATCGTTTTCATAAACGAGGCGAACCTGCTCTTTTGTTTCCTGTTTGATGATGTCGCAGAACAGGCAACGGTCGTGATAGTGATAATATTCGCGTGCCCCTTCAAGTTCTTCTTCGATTCGTTTCGGGATAATCGGAGTCGCAACAATATGAGAATGGGAGTGAGTAAAGCTGGAAACACCCTCGCCGCTGTTTTTGACAATCATAAAGTGCTTGTAGCGCGGGTTTTTCTTTATTTCGAGCAGACGTTGTTTGTAGGCCCAGATGATCTCGCGAACCTGCTCTATGGTTGAATTATGAATCGTAGTTGTGTGGTGTGGCGATTCAATTACCATTTCATGGACCCCGATCGAGTTCATGGCGTCAAACATGCCAATGCCCTCACGGTCTGAGTCTCCGTCCGGTTTGAGAATCGGTACACTGTCGGGGATTACGCGTACCCACCAGCCCTTGTGGTTGGCATGGGTTCCGGCGGTGCGAAATGAAAGGGTTTCAGGTGGCGTCATCGACTCATTTCCTTCGCAGAAGGGGCAGGTTTTGGGATCATCAGGTCGCTGTTCCGTCTTTTTGAAGTCAGATGGGCGCTTGCCGCGCTCGGGCGAAATGATTACCCACTGTTTGAGAACGGGATCTTTGCGAAGTTGTGGCACGGCTGGTCTCCTGACTATTCCTGGTTGATCAAAAATCTGGCGGCACGTTCGGGAGCGAC
>JAKQQP010000369.1 GCA_029564115.1 Candidatus Rifleibacteriota bacterium
TGCCTTATACAAAATTCTAATGGGGGTAATTCTCATGGCGAAAAAAGAACCGCGTAAGATTGTTTTTCAGGTGCATGGTGGACTTGGCGCAAACATTATGAAAACTGCCGTATTGAAGCAGCTTCGGGCTGAAAATCCCGATGCTGTTATTCACGTAAAGGCAAGTTATCCCGATGTTTTCAAGAACCTTGATTTTGTCGATGAATACTTTGCGGGCCCGCCCCAGCAGATTATTCACGGCGCTTATCGCAATTACAAGGACTTTGAGTTTATCGGCGAGCAGGAGCCATACCTCGACAAAGAATACCGCGCAAAGAAAAGCCACTTCATTGAGGCCGCGTGCAGGCGCTATGGTATCGGCAAACCCGCTTCTTGTGTCGGCGAAATCAAACTCACGCAGAAAGAAAAGAAAGACGTTAAAAAGATTCTCGACCAGATTCTTCAGCAGATGCCGAACGCAAAAGGTAAAAAGCTAGTTGCGTTTCAGTGGACTGGCGGCGTTCCGACATTCTCGCAGGATTCTGCAAACGAAATCGGGCGCGTTACTCAGGCTAGAAATATGCCGAAAGAAGCGGCTCAGAAAATCGTCGACGCGCTTGTGAAGAATGATTACGCCGTTTTGCAGGTGTCGCTGCCGAAAGAAGAAAGCCTTAACAACGTGCTCAGGCTTTACAATGATAACAACTCTGCACCGCTGCCAATTCGCTATCTTTTCGCGCTTCTGAATGAGTGTTTCGGCTTTATCGGTATTGATAGCTTTGCGCAACACGCATGGGCCGCGCTTGAAAAGAAAAACGGCCTTGTAATGTGGGGCGGCACCTCTCCCGCTCAGTTGGGCTATGATTCAATGCTGAACCTGACCCCGACTAACAACCCATGCGACGATGTTCATTGTGGCCGCCCGTTCAGCTTTGTTGGCGATTTTCTTGGCAACGGTGAACCGTGGTCATGCCCGTTCAATGAGGGTTGCATGAACTATAACCCCGAATTTGTTGTCGGCAAGTTTATCACGATGGTTGCAGAAAATGAACCAAAGCCTGAAATGGAGCTTGTAGAGGCTGAACCAAAGCTGCCCTAATTAAACTATAAAGGATATTGCGTTTTCTCCCCTCCGCAATATCCCCATTTTTGCCGGTGAAAACCGGCTTTTTTGGCATAAGAAAGGCGTAAAATATGAACGTGGTTCTAATGCGCGGCCAGATCGATTGCGAGGTTGCGATGCTTGCAACCGCCCTGCAAATAAGCTATGAAGATGCACAAAAGGCGCTTGATTGGCGCAAATTACCGCAAGGGCTTGAAAACCCTATATTCGGCAACCCTTATAATGTTTATCGGGCACTAATCAGCCTTGGTTATTGGAAAAAGAATATAACTCTGACTGATATTTTAACCGGCAAGTATGAACCCGGCAAAACATGTTGCCTGATTCATAACCCGCAAAGCCCGACGCTATCGCAACACTGGATTGTTTTAGGCGCGAATCGGCCTGAATTTGGCACTATAGAGGTCTTTTGGGGTGATACCGAAAAGCCGCGAATGTTAACGCATAAACAGTTCAAAGATTATTTCATTAAAGGCTTTC
>JAKQQP010000383.1 GCA_029564115.1 Candidatus Rifleibacteriota bacterium
CGCAGCTAAAAAATATCGGGTAATCAAGCGAGTGGAAAACAGGGATACGCAAAAAAGACTTATAGTTCCTTATTTCTGGATTCTTTTGATTCTTGTTTTTCCTGTTCTCATAATCAACGTCGGCAATTCAAAAACCAGTGCACAAAAGGAAAGCCGCAAGCAGCTTCACGAATCGGATGAGGCCGGGCAACTTCTCGACACTCTTGTAAACGGAGCTGATGAGGCGGTTTTTCTCTCCAGACTGGCCGGTTCGCTGACAAACCCGCTGAAGAAAGCTGTTTCCAGGGTGGCCGGGCAAAATGCCGATCCTCATAAAAGTTTTCTGCGCCCCTGTTTTCCGGAACATGAAATATGGGTATTCACAAACGACACCCTGTTTTACCCCGACCGGGTAACAACCAGTCGACGTGCCATGTACAAACTTTTTCAGGCACTGGCACAGAACGACTTTTCAGATGGTCAGAACAAACTGGCTGATTTTCTTTTCGGGCCTGGCCTGAAAATTCGCCACCTTGCACTTAGAAAAGGTCGAGCAACGAGAATCCTCTATCAGAAGCGCTATTGCCAGATGGTATGGAACACTTTTACATCTGACAAAGGCGATACCAATGGCTTTTTCCTTATCGTTCCAGAATCTGACCAATTCAAGCGCTTTGTAATGGAATTCTCTTCACAGGCCATCACCCGTAAGATTCAGGACATTCACAACAGCAGGACATGGTGGCGCGGCGGCGGTTTCATGAGGGTTTTCCCTGATGCCGACATGTCGGTTTTACCAGGCTTTGCAACTTCAGACCCTGAACTGAAGCCATTTCTTAACCAATGGAACCAGCCTCATGGTCTGGCAAAGCTTGAAAGCGAAAATCTGCCATGGGCTGTTCATGCAGGAAAATGGAAAATTTCCACCAAAATCATTCCCAGTTCAGCCCGCATGGCCGTTGTTTTTCTGCCTCAGATCCCGTCAAATTATGAATTTTCAAGACTTCTGATATCTGTAAACTTTTTATATGCTTTGTTTGTGATTGCCCTTATCTTTTGCGCGCT
>JAKQQP010000385.1 GCA_029564115.1 Candidatus Rifleibacteriota bacterium
TTTCCTTTCCGATTACAACATCTTGATTTCGATGTTAACGCCGGAAGGAAGGTCCATGTTCATGAGAGAATCAACAGTTTGACCTGACGGATTGTAAAGGTCGATGTTGCGTTTATGAACTCTCATTTCGAACTGTTCACGCGCATCCTTGTTAACAAACGGTGAGCGAAGAACTGTGTATTTCCGAATCTCGGTCGGCATCGGGATCGGTCCGGAAATTTTGGTTCCAGTGCGTTTTACGGTGTCGCAGATTCTGGCCACTGACTGGTCGAGAAGACGATGATCAAAAGCCTTCAGAGACAACCGCATCTTCTGTTTAGCCATTTTAAAATCCTCCTTGGATTTCAATCAGAGTAGATACCCGGGAATGCTTAATTATCGCCGGCCATCATGTGATGAGGCGGCTGGTTAGAGCCAAACACGCCCAGGATACGTTCGATAACTGCCTTAGGTGCTTCATCATAGTGCAACAGCTCCATGGTGAAGGTCGCGCGGCCCTGAGAAAGAGATCTCAGTTGAGTTGAATAACCAAACATGTCAGAAAGAGGGGCGTGACAATCAATGATTCTGATGTCATCGCGCATTTCCATGTTGATCACCTTTCCGCGCCTTGAATTGATATTGCCGATTATATCACCCATATACTGTTCAGGGGTTTCGATCTCAACCTTCATGAAGGGCTCGAGAAGAACCGCCTTGGCGTTGCGAAGAGCACTCTTGGTAGCTTCGTAAGCCGCAATCTTAAAGGCAACGTCGTTGCTTTCAGTTTCGCGATGCATACCGCCAACAAGCTTTACCTGCACATCCACCAACGGGAAGCCAGCTAGAATACCATCATTCATGGCATCCTGGCAACCTTTTTCTGTGGCATCGATAAAAACCTTTGGCAGTGAACCAGCAGCCAGGCCATTCACGAAAGCAAAACCCCTGCCTCTTTCGAGGGGCTCCACTTCAACCACAACCTGAGCAAAATGATTTTTACCACCAATAGTTCTTTCATACACACACTCACCTTTGCCGCGAGCGGTAATGCCCTCTTTATAAGCAACCTGCGGCTTGCCGACAGAAGCTTTTACATTGAATTCACGCAAAATGCGATCAACAATGACATCGAGGTGCAGTTCGCCCATGCCGGAAATCAGGGTTTCGCCTGTATCAGCATCGATTTTGGCTTTAAAGGTCGGATCTTCGTTCATCAGAGCCTCAAGAACTTCTGTGAGGCGGGCAAGATCACCCTGGGTTCTGGGTTCAATCGCAACAGAAATAACAGTTTCGGGGAAAGTGATTTTTTCGAGAGTCGGATGATCGGTAGTGCAGGCAAGAGTGTCGCCGGTAGCGATATTCTTGAGACCAACTGCAGCTACGATATCTCCTGCGGTGGCGCGGGGAAGGTCCTGGCGCTGATTTGCATGCATCTGCAGCAATCTGCCGATTCTTTCTTTGCGGCCCTCGCGGGTGACGTTATAAACCACTTTGCCTGATTCGATGCTTCCAGAATAAATTCTCAGGTAAGCCAGCTTACCAACGTGAGGATCGGTTGCAATTTTAAAGACAAGCGCGGAAAAAGGAGCTTCAGGATCGGACTTGATTTCGACTTCAGAGTGATCGGCCCGATAGGCTATCGCCGGCGGAATATCAAGAGGTGAAGGTAGATAAAAGGTAACGCAGTCAAGGAGATCCTGGACACCTTTGTTTTTAAAAGCCGAGCCACAAAGAACCGGAACAATTCTATTGCTCACAGTAGCTTCGCGAATGGTGCGGCGAATGAGCTCCCCGGAGATTTCCTTTTCTTCAAGGAAAAGTTCGAGAATCTCGTCGTTATAAGCCGAAAGAGCTTCGATCATGGTATCTCTGGCCGCTTTAGCCTGTTCGAGATACTCTTCAGGAATTTCTACGACTTTAAACTCAGCACCAAGCTTTTTGGTGGATTCGTCATCCCAGATATGGGCTTTCATAGTGATAAGATCGACATGACCAGCATACCTGTCTTCGGCGCCAAGAGGCATCACGATCGGCAGGGCCTTGTGGCCGAGTCTTTCGTTAATCTGCTGTTCGACTCTTTCGAAGCTGGCTCCGATTCTGTCCATTTTGTTTACGAAAGCTACCCTGGGAACCTTGTAACGATTGGCCTGACGCCACACAGTCTCTGACTGAGGCTGAACACCAGCAACCGCACAAAAAACCACCACTGCCCCATCGAGAACCCTTAAAGAGCGCTCAACCTCAGCAGTAAAATCCACGTGCCCGGGAGTGTCTATAATGTTGATGTCACAATCAAGCCAGTGGCATTTAGTAGCTGCGCTGGTGATTGTAATTCCGCGTTCCTGCTCCTGGATCATCCAGTCCATGACGGCGGTGCCTTCGTGAACCTCACCTATTTTGTAGGCTTTGCCAGTATAATACAGAATTCTCTCGGTAGTCGTGGTTTTGCCCGCGTCAATGTGGGCCACGATGCCGATGTTTCTGATTTTACTGATTGTTACGTTGGCTGTCATTACTGGAGTGTACCTGCCTTAATGCAACAGATTATACGGAAAATTTATCAAACCCGGAAGTGAGCAAATGCTTTGTTTGCATCAGCCATTCTGTGTACTTCGTCACGCTTTTTCATGGTGGCGCCGGTGTTGTTCAGAATATCGTCGAATTCTGCACTGAGGCGGTCAGCCATTGATTTTTCTTTTCTAGCTCTGGAATGCTTGAGAATCCAGCGGAAGGCAAGAGCTACAGCGCGATCTGGTTTAACTTCGATCGGAACCTGGTAGTTTGCACCACCCACGCGTTTGCTGCGAACTTCAACGATGGGTTTTGCGGAGTCGACAACTTTTTTGAAAAGTTCCAGGCCGTTGTCTTCTTTTCTCTTTTTGGCTACCATTTCAATTGCATCATAGAAAATGCGGCTTCCAATGCTCTTTTTGCCACAGAGCATCAGATTGTTGATGAATCTGGTTACCAATTTAGAATTGTAGACTGAATCTGGAGTCAATTCTCTTTTGGTTACGTGACCACGACGTGGCATGAATCAGTTCTCCTTATTTCTTGGGCCGTTTGGCGCCATACTTAGAGCGGGCCTGCATGCGATTGGCAACGCCTGCGCAGTCGAGAGCGCCGCGGATGATGTGGTAACGAACGCCCGGCAAGTCTTTGACGCGGCCGCCGCGGATCATCACAACAGAGTGCTCCTGAAGATTGTGACCGATACCGGGGATGTAGGCAGTTACCTCGATCTTGTTGGTCAGCCTGATTCTGGCGATTTTACGAAGAGCTGAGTTCGGTTTCTTCGGAGTAGTTGTTTTAACTACAGTACAAACACCTCGGCGCTGCGGGCAGCTTTCGAGTGCCGGCGAGTTGGATTTGTACTTAACCGCCTGACGGGCTTTTCTGATCAGCTGGTTAATTGTTGGCACAGCTAACACCTTCCTTTTTCAGATTAGTTCCGCATACTGCGAAACCTCCACCAGATAAAGAGGTGGAATACCGATAGTAGCACATGTTGTAAACACTGTCAACAGTCTTTTTATCATTATTTGCGGGGCTATCCCATTTTTCAGCCAAATTCCCAGTGTACACCACGATTGAATAAAAAAAACAACCGCCCCGGAAACGACCGGAACGGTTGTTTTTTTAAAGACAATTATTCGTTGTCGTCTTCGTCGTCTTCTGTTTCGGCGACACTGGAGCTCTTCATGAAGAGTTCTTCTTCAAGCTCGTTGAGTACTTCACTGTCCGCGTCTGCTGCTGAATTGAAAAGGTCTTCAGACGGAGTCTGAACCGTTTCAACTTCAACTGGCAGGTTCTTGAAGAGAATGTCTTTGGTAACCGACAGACCGGTACCGGCGGGAATAAGCTTACCAATGATAAGGTTCTCTTTCAGACCTTTCAGATAGTCAACCTTGGATTTTATGGCACCCTTGGTCAGAACTCTGGTGGTTTCCTGGAAGGACGCGGCTGAAATCCAGCTGTCTGTTGTCAAAGACGCTTTGGTGATACCCTGAATCATAGGTACGCCTGCCGGAGGACGTTTACCCTTATCAAGCAGACGGGCAACGCGTTCTTCGAATCTTCTGACGTGTACAGATTCGTTCTGCAGGAATTCAGAATCACCAGATTCAGTTATCACTACTTTGCGCAACATCTGACGAACGATGATTTCAATGTGTTTGTCGTTGATGCTGACGCCCTGATCGCGATAAACGCGCTGAATTTCATCCATCAGGTAGCGGCGGACGATCGGCAGACCGACAACCTTGACCAGCTTCTTCGAAAAGACCTTGCCATCGGTAAGAACGTCACCGGCTTCGATATATTCACCGTCATGAACAACCAGACCGGTCGATCCGAAGGCAACGCGAACCGGTTTTTCAATTCCGGTTTTCGGGTCGAGAATAGTTACAGAGTTGCCGGATATTCTTACCACACCGGCTTCTTCTGCAATTACGGCCTCTTTCTTCGGGCGTCTTACTTCAAACAGTTCTGCAACGCGAGGCAGACCCTGAATGATGTCCGTTGTTTTTCTTGCAGAAGCGCCCCACTTGGCCAGAATTTCGCCTTTTTTGACTTTGGCGCCATCTTCGATTCTGAGTTCTGCACCATCGAGAACCTGGTGTGATTCACCGGGCTGAACAATAATGCTCTTGATAGTGCTCTTGAGCTTGCCTTCTTTCGAAATATCATGATCAAGAAGGACAACGCCCTTATTTTCAGCTTTGAGAACAGCAAGCACCTGGCCTTCTCTGACTTCCTGGCCATCTTTTACAACCAGAGCGCCACTCGAAACCATTTCTTTAGTGACACTGTATTTCTTTTCGCGCAGAACTCTCTGACGAATCCTGATGCCAGGAGTGCCATCCACGTCCTCAACCTGAACATAGTTTTCAAACGGGATCGGAGCGACTGTCAATTCGCCGTCTTTAACTACCGTCGGCGGGAATTTCAGACTGAGAGAAGCCGGATAGCTGAACTCAACGCCGCTGTAAACAAGAATCTTTTCGATAATTTCTTCGCAGATGATCTTGTTGTAACCGTAGATGTAGTTCACTTTACCGGAAATCTCACTCACCATGGGTTCGATATCGCTGACAAGTTTGTCGCCAGCTTTTACGACCTGGCCGTCTTCGACGTTGATGGTGGCACCAGTTGGAACCGGGTATTGAACCTTCATATCATCTTCGCCAATGATATTAACGGCTTCCTGCTCACCTTTAAGTATGTATACTTCGCGAATGGCAGCCCTGTTCTCTTCGAAGACGTTAAAGAGAGCTTCGTCGATAACCGTTCCGCCATTGGCAATAACTTCATCATTCTCACGATTGATTGCCGAGCGGGCCAGCGTTGCGTTGCGGATCAATTCCATGTCATCAGTGATCAGATGAACTCTGACTTCAGATTTAATCCGGGTTATTTCGATGGTTCCGTCGATTTCAGCCTGAATGAGCAATTTTGAAGTCAGCTCGCCATTTTCGGCAACATCGCCGCCGTTGGCAATCTTGCAGTTTTCTTTTGGCCGCAGAATTACACCACGTGGAACGTTATACTCGATCTCATTCTTAACGATGACTCTTTTGCGGTCAAGAGTCTTGTTGGCAGCGCTCTTCTCGTTGATAACACGCACAAGGCCCGAAATCGGAGCGATCAGAGACAGGGTCTTGTTCTGCTCATCTATGGCAGCGGCCATTTCGCCCTTGAATTCGTATTCTTCTTCAACTTCCTTGGCGACAGAAATTTTAGTGCCGCCAGAACTGAGTGTTACATTGCCATCCGCTTCAGAAATTACCGAGAGAAGTTTCTGACCGGGGAATACTTCATCACCGTTTTTAACGTTGAGAATAAGACCGGCATTTTTAACGACAGCTTCTTTGGCTTCTTTTACGCTCTTGGGAAGAGAGTATTCAACGCGGCTGCCAGCTTTTTCATTGGTCGGGAAAACGAAGATCATGCCGTTGTCGCTGATAACCTGCTTGTTTTTGATGCGAACATTCTCAAACTTGGCGATACCATCCATGCGGGCAATAGCAGCGTGAGACTGAGCAGATATTTCCGCCAGCAGGTTACCGGCATGAATGATTTCGTTGTCTTCCACTCTGAGGGTAGCGCCCTGGGGAATCTTGTAATCTTCGATAATGAAGTCTTTGGTAACCGGGTCGAAATCCTGAGTCAGAATCTTGATTACGCCCGCTTCAGAAACGACCATACCGTCTTTCTGTTCGATGCCATCGAAAATTACTTCACCGGTGTAACCGGTAACGATGTTGTTGGGGTTATACTCAGCAAGAGCTTTACCCGGAACAACTTTGTCGCCCGGCTCGATGCGCATTTCGGCGCCAACCGGAATATGCACGCGGTCTTTGCGGTTTTTGCCTTCGATGGTCAAACATCCACCGACTACAACCGTTTTGATGCTGGAACCAAATTCAGTCTTATCAAAAGTTTCTGTGCCCGAGCCGATTTCGAACTTCGCGCGGTCAGAAATTTTTGCAAGTCTGAGAGTGTCGAACTTGGCAACCCCGGCACTTCTGGCTTTAATGTAAGAGCGCTGTGCAAGAGCAACGCCGCCAAGGTGGAACGTTCTCATAGTCAGCTGCGTTCCGGGTTCACCGATTGACTGAGCGGCAATGATACCAACAGCTTCACCAATGTCGACGACTTTGCCGGTAGCAAGGTCGGCGCCGTAGCAGTGCTGGCAGATACCAACCTTGGAGCGGCAGGCCAGCGGTGAGCGCATGACGATCTTGCTGCGAACCTTGATTTCGGGGAAATTGCATTCGCGCAGACGTTCAAGAACATACTCGTTGACCGGGCGATCCGGGCGCAGAATAATTCTGTTCGTTTTGGGGTCAATAATCTGTTCGGCACAGATCATATCAACCTTGAGTTCATCGATCCCAACAGGAAACTCTACGCGGTTTTCAATTTCTGCAGCAAGTTCATCTGTGCAGTAGAGACCGGCGTCGAGTTTAACTTCAACGTCTTCGTGCTTGAAGCTGATAACTTTTCCGGTTAGCGGGTGAAGTATCGGTTTGGCAAGAACACGACCGGCGATACGATAGCGAATCGGCACAACGATGTCGTCGATCATGATGTTGTTTGAAGTTCGGTTCTGGCGAATCGGTGAAACTTCAACACCAAGTTCTGAACCACAGTCGGTCATGGTGATAACGACGTCCTGAGCAACATCGACCAGACGGCGGGTGAGGTAACCGGAGTCGGCGGTGCGCAGAGCGGTATCGACAAGACCTTTTCTCGCGCCGTATGTCGAGATGAAATATTCTGACTGGTTCAGACCTTCGCGGAAATTGGACTTAATCGGGAAAGCGAGAATGTCGCCGCGCGGATTCGACATAAGACCGCGCATTGCTGCCAGCTGACGAATCTGCTGCATGTTACCTCTCGCTCCAGAGAACGCCATCATGTAAACCGGGTTGTATTCGCCAAGATGCGCTGTTGATTCAAATTCCTGCAACAGATCATCCGTAACGTCTTCTGTAGCTTTTGTCCAGACGTCGACTTCAGCCTGCTTTCTTTCGTCGCGGGTAATTTCGCCTTTGCTCCATCTTTCGCGAATTTTAACGACCTTACGATCGGCCTGCTCAAGAATTTCGCGTTTTTTCGGCGGGTCGATCATATCAACTATAGATATGGTAAGACCGCAGACTGTAGCGAATTTGAAACCGAGAGCTTTGAGCTTATCGAGGGTTTCACCGACAACTGTCAGCGAATATTCGTTGAAAAGTCTCTTGATCAGAGTGGAAACTGTACCCTTTTTGACCTGAACGTTCTGATAAGGGAAGTCTGCCGGCAAGCTGTCATTGAAAATGACTCTGCCGATAGTGGTTCTGAAATACAGGTCACGAACATGGTGGCTCTTTTCATCGTCTCTGACATCACGGACAAAAAGATTTTTCTTCAGATAAACCGGCCAGAGCAGATTGAATTTACCTGTTTCGTAGGCATTCACTGCTTCGACGATACTGTTGAAAACCGGTGGGTGGAAAACGGTTACCTTCGTAACTTTTTCTTTTTTAATGCGATCGACGATTTCCTGTGAGTCTATTTCAGTTCCTTCGGGAAGCTTTTCAGAAATAGATTCTGCCAGGCGGAAATTGTATGGGCGTCCTTCTTCGAGCAGCATGGATTCCCAGGTTTGATTCTTTTCAAGGTGAATCTCGCGTCTGGGGTAATCTGCGCCTTCTGCCTTCTGGATGGTCAGGTAGAACAGACCGATAGTCATATCCTGTGTCGGGCTGGTGATCGGCAGACCATCGGCTGGTTTGAGGATATTGTTGGCAGAAAGCATGAGCATTCTGGCTTCGACCTGAGCATCGAGCATGAGCGGAACGTGAACAGCCATCTGGTCACCATCGAAGTCGGCGTTATAAGCGGCACAAACCAGAGGGTGAATCTGGATTGCTTTACCTTCGATAAGAACCGGCTCGAACGCCTGAATGCCGAGGCGATGCAGTGTCGGTGCGCGGTTGAGCAGAATCGGGTGATGCTTGATTACTTCTTCAAGGATGTCCCAGACTTCGTTCTTTTCGCGCTCGATCATTTTCTTGGCGCTCTTGATGTTGTGAGCAAGCCCCTTCTGCTGCAGTCTGTGCATGACGAAAGGCTTGAACAGTTCGAGAGCCATTTTCTTCGGCAGACCGGCCTGATGCAGTTTAAGAGTCGGGCCGACAACGATGACCGAACGGCCTGAATAGTCAACGCGTTTACCGAGAAGATTCTGGCGGAAGCGGCCCTGCTTACCTTTAAGCATGTCGGTAAGTGATTTGAGCGGGCGGTTGTTGGGGCCTGTGACCAGTTTGCCACGGCGACCATTATCAATCAACGCATTCACAGCTTCCTGAAGCATGCGTTTTTCGTTTTTGATGATGATATCAGGAGCCTGAAGCTTGATAAGTCTTTTCAGGCGGTTATTGCGGTTGATGACGCGACGATAGAGGTCATTCAGATCAGAAGTCGCAAAACGACCACCGTCGAGCTGAACCATCGGGCGCAAATCTGGCGGAATAACCGGAATGACGTCGAGAATCATCCATTCAGGGCGGCTTACAGAACGGGCGAACAGTTTGACCAGTTCCATGCGCTTGAGAAGGTGAGTTCTCTTGGTGCCGGTAGAGGTTTTCAGCTGCTCAGCAAGTTCTTTTTCGAGTCTCTGCAGATCGATTTCGGCCAGCAGTTCTCTGATCGCTTCGGCGCCCATTTTGGCGGTAAACATATCGCCATATTTTTCGCGCAGTTCGCGATAGCCCATTTCACCGGCTGTTCCTTCTTCGGGGAGCAGCTGCTTCTTGGAAAGCGGCAGGTTGCCCGGGTCGATTACGATATAGCTCTGGAAATAAAGAACTTTTTCGAGATCTCGGGCAGAAATATCGAGCAACAGAGCGATGTAATTCGGGCTGCCTTTCGAATACCAGATGTGCCCAACGGGGGTTACCAGCTGAATGTGACCCATGCGCTCGCGGCGCACGGCGGCTTTGGTGATTTCTACATTACAACGTTCGCAGATAATACCACGGTAGCGGATACTCTTGTATTTGCCGCAGAAGCATTCCCAGTCTTTTTGGGGACCGAAGATTCTTTCGCAGAAGAGCCCGTCGCGTTCCGGTTTGTGCGTGCGGTAGTTGATGGTTTCAGGCTTTTTTACTTCCCCGTATGACCAGAACCTGATTTTTTCGGGAGAAGCGATGCTGATTTGAATCGCATCAAATTTGTCCATATCTAACATTTTAAAATGTCTCCTTCCTTATGCTTATACCGGAATCGGGCTTATTCTTCATCATCGGATTCTTCTTCATCTTCGTCGTCGGCATCTTCACCAGACAATTCTGCAGTGAGAAGATCGTCTTCATTTTCATCAGTGTTTTCTTCCGTCCAGTCTTCTTCGGTTTCGGCAACCATTATGCGTTCGCCGCCTTCATCGATAGAGACTTCCTGGGCATCTTTCTTCAGGTCGACCTGCAGGCCAAGGCTCTGAAGCTCAGAAACGACAACCTTGAATGATTCAGGAATGCCGGGTTTCATGATTGTCTTGCCCTTGATGATCGTTTCGTAAACCTGAACACGGCCTTCCACGTCATCCGATTTAACGGTAAGGATTTCCTGGAGAACGTGAGCGGCACCGTAAGCTTCGAGCGCCCAGACTTCCATTTCCCCGAAGCGCTGACCACCGAATTGGGCCTTACCACCAAGAGGCTGCTGGGTAACGAGGCTGTACGGGCCTGTCGAGCGGGCATGCATCTTGTCGTCTACAAGGTGAGCCAGCTTGAGGATGTAAATGATACCGACCATGATCTTCTTATGGAAAGGCTCGCCGCTTCTGCCGTCATAAAGAGTGGCTTTACCCTGCACATCGACGAGTTTGAGTGGGTCGACGTCATAAGTGTCTTTGAGCTGCTGCATGACGAATTCTTCATTCTTCATTTCTTTGCCATCGATCATGCGGCCTTTGTTGAATACCGAGGTGGCATAGCGGCGGTTCTGCTTTTCTGCTGCCCAGCCAAGGTGGGTTTCGAGAACCTGACCGACGTTCATACGAGAAGGAACGCCGAGCGGATTCAGAATGATGTCGATCGAGCGACCATCGGCCAGATAAGGCATGTCTTCAACCGGAACGATTCTTGAGATAACACCCTTGTTACCATGGCGACCGGCCATTTTGTCACCAACGGTGATTTTGCGCTTCTGGGCGACAAATACGCGCACCAGTTTGTTAACGCCATACTGCAGTTCATCGCCGTTGTCTCTTGAGAAGACCATAACGTCGACGATCTTACCTTTTTCGCCGTGGGGAACAGTAAGCGAAGTATTGCGGACTTCGCGGGCCTTTTCACCGAAGATGGCGCGCAACAGTTTGTCTTCTGCGGTAAGTTCGGTTTCACCCTTCGGGGTTACTTTGCCAACGAGAATGTCACCGGCTTCGACTTCGGCACCAATTCTGATGATACCGTTTTCGTCGAGGTTGCGCAGAGCGTCTTCACCGACATTGGGGATGTCACGGGTGATTTCTTCGGGCCCCAGCTTGGTATCGCGGGCATCGATTTCGTATTCTTCAATGTGAATAGAAGTGTAGACATCATCTTTTACCAGGCGGTCAGAAAGGATGATGGAGTCTTCGAAGTTGTAGCCTTCCCAGGACATGAAAGCAACGAGAACGTTGCGACCAAGAGCGAGATCACCGTATGAAGTCGCCGGGCCATCGGCAAGAACAGTACCGGGCTTCACCTTGTCACCAATCTTGACAATCGGTTTCTGGTTGATACAGGTGCCCTGGTTGGAGCGCATGAATTTCTGCAGGCGATATACGTCGATAGATTCCTGCTGCAGGCGGACTTCATCAGTGATGGCCTTGATGCGTGACAGGAAAGTGATATCGAGAGTCTGGCCAGCTTCGATGATGATTTCACCGGTAATTTCACCGGTAAGATCGTCGACAATGGTATCCATGATCTTGCGACCCTGAATCTTGCGGAACGATGCTTCGTTGACCGGGATTTTTTCATCGTCTTTGCGGCGGCTGGCGCGTTTGATTTTGACACATTCGGCATCGACGTAGCAGACAGTTCCGGAACTGCGTGACAGAAGCACGGCGCCAGAATCGTGAGCCGCACGTGATTCAAGACCGGTGCCGACGAGAGGCGGTTCAGTCTGAATGAGGGGAACGGCCTGGCGTTGCATGTTCGTGCCCATGAGAGCGCGGTTGGCGTCATCGTGTTCGAGGAACGGAATCAGCGCAGAAGCCACGCTGACCATCTGCAGGGGCGAGAATTTGATATATTCGATTTCAGACTTCGGCAGATAATCGAATTCATAGTCATCGCTGAAGTACTTTGCCGGGACTGAAGACTGATTTATTCTGCCGTCATCTGTGATGGCGATATCAGGCTGAGCGACCTTGTAACGATCTTCGTCGTATGCATCTTTGTATTCCATGTCGCCGTAGTTGATCATGCCGGTTTCGGGGTCAACCTTGCACAGCGGTGTGGTCAAAAAGCCGAATTCATCGACGCGGGCATAAACAGCAAGACTTGCGATAAGACCGGCGTTCGGGCCTTCAGGAGTTTCAATGGGGCAAATGCGGCCGTCATGAGTCGGGTGAACGTCGCGAACTTCGAAGCCGGCGCGTTCGCGTTTGAGACCACCCGGCCCGAGGGCTGAAAGTCTGCGTTTGTGAGTCAGTTCGGCCAGAGGGTTGGTCTGATCCATGAACTGTGACAGCTGTGAACTGCCGAAAAATTCATCAACAACTGCAGAAACCGGGCGAGTGTTGATCAGCAACTGCGGGGTATAGCTGTCAAGGTCATGAATTGTCATTCTTTCCTTGATAACGCGTTCCATGCGCGAAAGTGAAATGCGGAATTGATTCTGCAGCAATTCACCACATCTGCGGATACGTCTGTTAGAAAGATGATCGATATCATCGAGGCGGCCGATACCATTCGACAGGTCGATCAGATAGCGAATTACGCCAACGATATCTTCGATGCAGAGAACTCTGTCTTTTTTAACCTTAACGGTTTCAATGCCAAGTTCTTTGATGCGATTTACGGTATCTTCATAAATCTCACAACCCTGTTCAACGATTATCTCACCGGTTTTGGTATCAGTGATAGACTCCCAGGCGGTACGACCAACGAGGTCTACAATGCCGATTTCAACTTCTGAAAGCTTGACTTCAGCACAGACGGGGTTGAACATGATACGATAGCCGCGATTATCTTCGCCGATTCTGATATATGAAGGAATCTGCAGAGCTTCGAGTTTGGCGGCGATATCTTTTTTAATGCGCTTATCGGCTTCGACCATCAATTCTTTGGTTGCAGGATTCACGATATCCTTAAAGGCAACCTGCTCAGAGAGACGGTCGATGAGACGCAACTTTTTGTCGACCTTATAGCGACCAACATCGCCAAGATCATATTTTTTCGGGTCAAAAAACAGACTCTTGATAAGATTGCGGGCATTTTCTTCAACGAAGAGATCACCCTGGCGGAGCTTACTGAAAATGGCCTTGAGAGAATCTGTGACTGCGCGGTTAACTTTTTCCTGACCTTCGGCGGCACTTACAGCCTGCTTGTCGAACTTCAGCGAGCTGGCGATGGTCTCGTTGTTATCAAAGAGTTCAAGAATCTTTTCGTCTTCTGCATAACCAAGAGAGCGCAGGAAAGTGGTGATCGGAATTTTGCGTTTGCGATCGAGCCTGACGAACACCGCATCTTTCATCAAATCCAGTTCGAATTCCATCCAGGCGCCGCGGTAAGGAACGATCTTGGCAGAATACATTTTTTTGGCGCGATTGAAACTGTAATACACGCCGGGTGAACGATGCAGCTGACTGACGACGACACGCTCAGCACCATTGATAATGAAAGTTCCGCGCTCTGTCATACAAGGCAGGTTGACCAGGAAAATTTCCTGTTCTTTAACTTCGCCGGTCTGTTGCATAATCAACTGAACTCTGATGTTCAGGGGAATCGAGTAGGTGAGATCGCGTTTACGGCACTGATCAGGGCTGTGTTTAACGCGGAATGGAGTTTCACCGACGAAAGCGATTTCGCATTCTTTTTCGACGAAGCTGCAGTCGTCATACAGGCATTTCTTGCGGAGCTTGAGCTGCGGACAATTTTTGCACATCGGCAGGCCGAGGCTATAATCGTTATACTCAAGGCAGAGATTTCCTACGTAATCCTGAATCGGGAAAACTTCTCTGAAAACTTCTTCCAGCCCCTGTTTGTCGCGCCTGCCGGGGTCTTTGCCGGCTTGCAGAAACCATTCAAAAGATTTGAGCTGGATGTCGATGAGGTTCGGGATGTTTTCAAATAGCCGATCTCTCGCCATCAGATACTTTTTGGCTACAGGCTGTTGCTTTGTCACCATAATTCTGCCTTGCTCCTTAGATTAGTTACATGTTCTGCTGAGTTGACAACAAAACTAAATGGAAAAACGGGCATTCTCAACAACGCTTGTGAACACCCGTATTTAGTACGACAAAATAAGATTTCAGACTCAGGATTCTGGACAATATAGTTGTTTTTTTCTTTAATCCTGACAATGCCGGCCGATCTCCGAAAACTTAGCAATTTATGTACCATTCGCGAAATGGTTCCGGATTATACCATTCAAAATGGCACGAGTCAACATTTTGTTGACTTTTTCAAAAAAAGATTCTCAATAAATTGATAGTAAAGCCAGGTTGTTGTATAATCGCCACATGCAAACCAACATTGAAATTACTCGCGCCTTCATGGAAACCCCGGATGGGGTTCTATCCATTCATCAGATTTCCAAAAAACTCAAGCTGCCCTATGGAACGGCGTATAATCGCGTTCATCTGCTGCACGAGTCTGGAATAGTTCAAATTCTGCCACAGGGCAAAGCGAAGCTTTGCGCCTTGAACCCTGACAACCCCATGACCGCATGCCTGCTGGCACTTGGCGCAGCACAAACAACCGATCAATTTATAAAAAAACATCAGGATGCCGGCAACTTTCTCAAAAAAATTCGCCGGGCCGTGCTCGAAAACGCTAGAGACAGCCTTTATGCGGCTATTATCCTTGCTCCCGATTCTTTGAACCTGGCAATTGTGCCGGTCGAACAAGCCCCCCACCCTACCACAGAACTTCCTGCCGGCGCCAGCCTGGACTTTTTTTACATCCAGGCCTCGGAAAGCTTTGACGAAACAAGGGTTGAAACAGCCATAAGCTCATTGCTGCCGCCAGGCACAGACGTCAGAGTTACCAGTATGACCGTAGACCGCGACACCCTGCTCGGCATGTTCACAGAGAACGAGAACGAAGCCGGGCTGGCCGCCTATTCAATGCTTCACGAAGGCATGCTGCTTTTTGGCTTTGAAAATTTTTACAACCTCATCCTTGAAGCATTTGCCCGCCGGCTGTCGGCCTGACAAAAACACTGAAAGGCATCGACCATGAAAAAATATTTTGCAATGGCGCTGGGCGTTTTGTCTTTGATTTATCCGGCTCACGCTGGCGCACAGACCTTACCAGCTAACCCCGGTCGCCAGAATTTCGCTCCGACCGCCGGCCCATCCGCCACCAGCACACTGATACCGAGAGTTTCAGCAGTAACCGGTCTGGCTACCGACAGTCAGGCATTCAAACTGGTTGAATCGGCAGACAAACTCATCGTAGAGGGGCGGTTTGGCGAAGCCAAAGAAGCCTATCGAACCGCTTTGAGAGTTGAGCCAATGAATCTTTCGCTCTGGGCTGCATACGACGAAAGCGTCATTTCTGACTACATTGCCAGAAAAAGAAGCGATAAAAGCAATCCGGCCATCGAAAGAGACATTTTACCGCTTTTTGCCATCAACAGAGTTGACAGCTATATGGAGCTTGGCACACTGTACGTAGTCGGCAGCGTGCAAAATCTTTCTAAATCGTTGAAACAGAAAATTCAGCTCACAGCGAGAATTCTCGACGAAAACAAAAGAGAGCTTCGCAGCGAAACAGGCACTTTACGCAGCTTCGACAAAGCCCTGCTACCAAACGAAAGCTCTCTTTTCGAGATTCCCTTCAAGCAACCACCGCCAGGCGCCCGCTCATTCAGAGTCGAGGTCACTGCCTGGGAATGAAAGACGGTCAGCTGTTAGGATCTGAAAGTCTAACCAGAGTGTGTCTGCCATCGAAGATTCTGGCGATGTGAACCATGGCACCGACGAACATTATGTAGCCGATCCAGCGCAGCCACGAATTCTCGAACATGTCGACCAGATCTTTCTTGAATTCTTTCATTTCTTCCGGGAAGGCAAACATCAGAACTCCGGTTAATGCGATAAAAGGAAGAGTAATCATCCAGAAAATTTTTCTAATGAACCACACTTGTTGAACCCTCGCTTATATGATGTTGATTGGCATGACTATAACAAAGTTTATAAAACTTGTAAATAAAGTTTAAAAATTGTATTAAATATTGTATCAATAATAAGTTAAAACTTGGCGTATCTGTATATTACTTAGCACTTTATCATGATGAAATCGGTACAGTCTGTCGATATGATTCTGCAGTCTGTTTGTCCACAAATTATCCGTAAAGGTTCGTGATGCATGGGTTGGTTCTCAAGAAAAATCACTGATCCGGCAGAGGCTTTTGACAGGCTTCTGCAAAAAGATAAAAAAATTTCAGATCAGGCGCGTGATGATTTTGTCGCCAACCTGAATCATAACCTGATCGAATTTTTGCACGAAAGGTTCGAAGAACAGGATTCAGTCGAAACGCGTCTGAAAATCCTGGAGATTTTTGCGGCCCGTAAAAACAACCTCTCCGAAGAAGACCTCAGACTGATTCTTACCTTGATAAAATACCCAGAAACACTGTTCAGAGAAACTTTTAAAGAAATTCTGGCCGGAATAACCGAAGAAAATCTTAAAGCCGTCACCGAAGTGCTGGGCAAAACTCTTGACCCCGATATTCACAGCACGATTCAGCACGGTATCGAAAAATCCGGGATTTTGCGCAAGCTCCTGGAAAAATGGAACAATTATACCGTCAAAGAGCAAATTCTTTACCTCGATGAGGTCGTGACTCTTCAGAACCCCAAGACCTACCCAATTTTCATGGATATCATGAAAGAAGAGGCCATTGAAGCGAAAAAAGACGAAAAAAAGGTGCTGCAGGTAGAATTTTCAAAACGGGTCGACAAAATCAAAAACCCCGAATTTCTCGACCTATGCATTCGCGAGCTGCCGGCAATTGCTCCCAGCATGCGCTATCCTGTATTCAAATGTCTGCAGTCGCACGGCAAGGTCTTTTTTGAAAAGGTTTTTGAGGGGCTGGGTAAAAAAAGCGAAGGATTCAGACAGCACACTCTTAAACTCATGGAACAGCTTACAGACCCCATGTCATACCAGTATCTGTTCCCCTATCTGCTTGACCCAAGCAGGTCGATTCAGCCCGTAGTTGCCGATACGATCAATAAAATTGTTAAAGATTTTTCTGAAGAACTCGAGGGCATGACTCTTGAACACCGCAAAGCCCCAGAAATACAAGCCCAGATAAAATATTTCACAGACCCCCTCGAAAATAACTTTAACGAGCGCTTCACCCACCATATCAAATTGTTAACTGAATGTCTGCTGCGTCTCGGGCGCTACGAAGACGACGTCACCCTTCGCAACTTCCCGATGATTTTTAAATACTCGGAAAACTACCTGAAAAGCTTTCTCAAAGGCCTGGAAACACCAGTTCGAAAGTCTTTGCTGATCAAAGCCTGCTGCTACAAAAACCCGGAAACCGGTAGAACGGCTCTCAAGATTCTCGGCGACCCTACAGAGAATTACATCATTGAAACTCTGAACACTCTGCTTCTAGAGCACTTCATGAACATGCCACCGGAAATACAGTCAGAAACCATACAGCTGATGATGGACCCAAGACTGCAGCGATTCGTCACAGAAGTACTCTACCACCAGGACCCGGCTCTGCGATCACGAATTCTCACAATACTGGGAGAATCAGGTCTACAGAACGTTCTGCAGATTTTGCAGACCAAACTGCGTGACCCTGATTACAGTGTAAGAAAAACAATTCTCGATATTCTCGATTTCAAGCATTTTCACAACAATGCCGGTACTGAGATGCTCTTGAATCTGCTCAAAGATTCCGACAGCAGTATTGTGCTTCTGACCGTAGACAAACTGAAAAACAGAGATCATCCGCTCATAATTAACAATCTGACTAAGCTGCTGTCTTCAAAAGTTGAAGAAATAAGAATTGCGGCCCACAATGCCATTGCCCTGGTAACCAGGCGAAAATATCTTACCAGCTTTGACAAAATGAGCGAGGAATCCAAGCGTGCCATAGGGCTGTCGTTGATAAAGATGGATCCTTCATTCATCGAAGACATAACCAGAGACCTCTCTGCTTCAGATCAAAGAACCCGTATTCTTGCGGCGAAAATTCTAGAAGTTTTGTGTGACCAGATTCCACCAGAACTGAAAACTCATCTGATTGTTGCAATTCAAGACCCAGACCCGCATGTGCGCTCGGTTGTAATCATGAGTCTCGGAAAAATCGGTGGGCCATCGGTCGCCAATATGCTCATCGGATTTTTGAAGGATCCTGACGATCGAGTTCGAGCCAACGCTGTCGAAGCCATGGCCGATGTAGGCGACCTTTCTATGGCCGAAGAAATTCTACCCTGCCTTTATGACGAAAGCAACCGTGTCAGAGCTAACACAATAATGACTCTCTGGCGCCTTGGTTATTACCAGATATATGAAGCCGTGATCGACATGATGCGGCATCCCGACAAATGGATGCGTGCATCAGCAGCCTTTTCTCTAGGGGAATTGAAAGACACCAGGTTCTTTCCCATACTTATTCAGGCAATAAGAGATCCTGAAGCGGATGTAAGAAGAAACGTCATAAAAGCCCTCGGGAAAATTGCCAGTCCATTTGTCCTGGCTCCTTATATCAGACCTTTGCGCTTTGACCCTGACGAAAACGTCCGCAAGGAGGTAATGGCGGTTTTATCGGCAAAACCACCAGCACCAACCCAATGATCTGGCCATTCGCTAGTAACAAAAAAGATCCTGAAATTCTTTTAAAAGAGCTTGAAAGCGAAGATTCAAAGATTCGCGAAGCAGCCTTTCACAGTCTTATCGAGCATCCTGCCCCAGAAACAGATCAGATCGTCCTGGCAGCCCTGGAGGCCTTCAATGAATCTTCGACAGAAATAACCCTGGCTTTAATCGACGTTGCAGGGCAACGTGAAATTCATGAAGCCTTACCGGTATTCAAGGCTTTGCTCAAAGGCGAAGATCGCAAATTGAGAGAAAGCGCGCTACAGGCAATTTCATCCCTTGGGAGCCAGGAAAGCCTGGACGTGATGATTTCCTGCTTAAGTGACGGTGATCCTTCCATAAAACAGAAAGTTCAGCACGCTATCGTCAGTGAATTCGGCAAAGATGCCATGGGAGCTCTGATACGCGCCCTGCCAAAAGACCGCAATTCGCCCCTTTATTTTGAGATAGTTTCGCTGATGGAAGAACTCGACCTGTTCAGCGCTTTAAAAAGTGATTTCGACCAACCCGACGTTCTGGTCAAAGATTTTTATTTTGATACTCTCACCAAATTCAGCAGGCCAGACTTTATTCCGCTCTATCTCAATTTTTATCCGGAAGCCTCACAGCCACGCAAAGATAAAATTATTCAGCTGTTGCTCGAATACTCAACCGCAGAACTTCTGCCATTTTTTATTCAACAGCACAGCGAAAACCCTGGCGATGGTCTGCTTATACTTATTGAGAAGGTTTTGATTCCCAGATTTTCGCAGGCAAAAGAAGACCTTCTCGAATTTATTCGCTCTATAAACGACACCAGATTCAGAATGAAAGTTTTGCCGACGCTTTTCAGGCAAATTGACTCTTTCTGCTTTGACAAAGTTTTTGACTTCCTCAAGGATGCCTCTTCAGAGATCCGTAGTCATGCGCTTACCGCCCTGATGAACCTGGTCAAAAAAACCTGGGAACGTATGAATGACAAGAGCGAAATTAATAAAATGACGATTGCCGGGCTCTACGATGGCTGGGAAAAGCGAATAGTCAACATGATGCGTGAACCAGAAGAGCTCCCGGAAGAACAGAAAAAGAACGTCAGGCGCCTGTTCTATGCCTTTGCTCAGAATCGCCATTCTTTGATCAGACCTTTTATCAAAGAACTGTTACAAAAAAACTTTCATGAAACCTACTTTTTTTTGAAAGACTGGCCTTTCGACGAAACCTTTAATCTGTTCCACTGGCTCGTAGAGAATGACCCGTCTTTTGGATCGCTCATCCTGACCGCCCTGCAGGGAAACAGCGACGACAGCCTCTGGCGAATAGTTTTAAAGCTTATCAACAGTTTTCCCGAAGAAGAAGATCGACAAACATTTAAACGCAATCTGGTCACGCGTCACCGCAATATCGCCATAGACAAATTTCTTAAAGACTCAGACCCATCTGTCAGGGTCGCTGCGATTGAATTTGCCAGTGAATGCAAAACCAACGGTCTTGTAGAACTTTTAAAATCTTCTACCAAAGACCCTGCCCCAACCGTGCGCCTGACTGCTCTAAGGTGCCTGCATCAGCAACATTTTGCGCAGATACAGACTTACCTTATCGACGCGCTGCACGACCCGGATGAATCGGTAATTTATTTTGCTCTGCAGCAGCTTAAGCAAACGTTTTCGCCAGCGCAGATGGCTCCGTATCTGGTTCGCTTTATTAACAGCAATTCTGAAAAACTCAGGAATTTCGCGCTTGGTGAAATTGCTGCTCTTACTAAAGAGCGATACAAAGCCAATTTTGCCCGGCTGACTCCAGAAGTTCGCAAGCTTGCCGGCAAAGTAATTCAAAAACTCGACCAGAGCTTTACAGACCAGATACTCCAGGATTTGAGCTCCCTGGACCCACAAACCCGACTTCAGGCCGCCCTTCTGCTCGAAAACATTCAAATTGATGCCAAGGCCAGAGATGCTCTGCTCGCCGCAATGAAAGACCCTTCAAAGCTGGTAAGAGCCGCTATAGTCAAAACACTCGGTGTAATCGGAGACAATGATCTGATCAAACATCTGGTTGATTTTTTCAACGATCCAGACCCGAGGGTAAGAGCCAACACGATCGAAGCTGTAGCGACGCTTGGCGACCGGCAGGCAATTCAGCTGCTTCTTCCGTTTATTGAAGACAACAATAACCGTATCAGAGCCAACGCTCTAGTGGGAATTCGCAAAATAGGCAATTTCAATGTTGTTCCGATTCTCCAGAAAATGCTGGCACACCACGACATAAATATGAAAGCCAGCGCTATCTGGGCAATGGGCGAAATAAACGACGTCAATTTGCTGAATTTTATTTTTCCTTATTTGAACGATCGCAGTGAAATTATAAGATTCAACGCCATCAGGGCCGTCTCCAGAATCAACCCGCAGATGCTTTCTCAATACATGCCCGCCTTGCGCAAAGACCCCTCGCCCAAAATAAAAAAACTGGTTGCAGAACTCAGTTACAAGGTGCTTTGAAAAATGAAACTCTCCGGTCGTGAATTTCTGCAGACCTTGAATGATTTTTTCAATAAAACTGACCCGCAGACCGAAACATTTTTGCTTCTGATCCTGCCGGCTCTGATTTTTACTCTGGTCCTGGCTTTATACAAGGGCAAGCCAGCCAAAAACGCCGACCCTTACTCATCCCTCAGCAAAAAAGATATTGAAACTATTGAACACATAAGACTGCAAAAGGGTCTCGAAGAATTTGACCGTGATTTTATCATTAACATAGCCTTCGACTTCTCGCTGAAGCCGACTCGACTTCTCCTCGATCAAAACACGTTCACTGCCGTTGAAGAAATGATGATCGATAAAATAAAAAAAAATGGTGAAAACCCTTCGCAGAACAAAAGCCTGACTTACCTGCGAACAGTTAGAAAAAAACTGTTCCCCTGACGACTCTACAAGTTTATGGTCGCCGTATCGAGAATTATCGTGACAGGTCCATTGTTCTGCTGTTCGATCAGCATGTCAGCGCCAAACACGCCTCGAGCTACTTTTTTAATTCCCGATTTTTCCAGTTCGGTACAAAACTGCTCATACATTTTCTCTGCCGGTTCCGGGGCCTCTGCATTTGAAAAACCTGGTCGATAGCCATTCCGAATGTCTCCATACAGCGTAAACTGTGAAACCACCATAATTTCAAAATCACAGTCCTTAAGCGAAAGATTCATTTTGCCGATCTCGTCGGCAAAAATTCGCAAACCGGCAATTTTTCTGGCGAGCCAGAGCATCTCACGCTCACTGTCGCCACGACCGACTCCAAGATAGCATACCATTCCTCTTTCTATTGATGAAACGAGTTCATTGCCAACTTTCAACGAAGCACTGTCAACTCTTTGAACTATTGCTCTCATATTTTTCTCCAATAAAAAAGGCGCCTCTAAGGCGCCTTTAAAAAAATCAAATCGGTTTTATTTGCTGTTAGCACCGCGACCGATCTTATCGCCGGTCATTTCAAGAAGAACCGGGCTGGCAATAAAGATCGAAGAGTAGGTTCCCACGATACAGCCGAAGGTAAGAGCTATGGCAAAGCCCTTGATGGAAACGCCACCGATAAGAAGCAGCGAGAACAGTGCCAGCAGAGTTGTAACTGAGGTGTTGATAGTTCTGCCGAGGGTCTGGTTGATAGAAGCATCGATAATCGCTGCAAAACTGGTTTCTTTGGAAATTTTGCGGTTTTCGCGAATACGGTCGAGAATGACAATAGAATCGTTGACCGAATAACCAAGCAGAGTAAGAACGGCAGCCAGAACAGTTACATCGAATTCAATACCGATAACGGCCAGAAAACCAAGAGTAATGAGCAGATCGTGTACGATTGCAGTAATGGCACCTACGGCTGACTGAAATTCAAAACGATAGGCGAGATAAAGCAGAATACCGATTACTGAAAGCAAAGCAGCCCAGATGCCCTGCTTTTTCATTTCTTCGCCGATTGTCGGCCCAACGTTGGAAACTTCAAGAGCTTCATCAGAAAAGGGAGCTGCGGCCTTCAGATCACCAAGAATCTGGTCATGAATCTCGGCTGTTTTAGCGCTGTCAACAGGAGCAGCCGGGTATTGAATGATGAATTCGCGACCCTGGCCACCGGCAACAGACTGCACAACGATCTGATCAGATGTAAAATACAGGCCTCTGTTCTTTTCGATCTGTTTGAAGTGATCACGTATTTTGTTTTCGCTTGATTCATCATTGAAGCGAACATGAATTATGCTGCCGCCTTTGAAGTCAATACCGTAGTTCAAGCCTTTAACGGCCAGCAACAGCACTGATAGAACAATCAGCAGGCCCGAAATATAAAAGAATGTGTATCTATTTTTCATTATCTGGAAATTCATGACAATTACCTTTCTCTTTATCAGATGCTCAGCGTTTTAGCACGGGCGCCGCTGTAATACATATCAAGTGCGAGTTTAACACAAACAATCGCAGTGAAAATATTGGCGATCAAACCGATGCCGAGAGTTGTGGCAAAACCACGAATAGGGCCTGAGCCAAAAGCATAAAGAATCGCAACTGTAAGCAGAGTGGTTACGTTAGAGTCGATGATACAGGCAAGAGCTCTGTCAAAACCAGCGTTAATAGAGGCCTTAACGGTTTTACCAGATCTGAATTCCTCTTTGATTCTTTCAAAAATGATTACGTTGGCGTCAACAGCCATACCGACGGTCAGAATAAGACCAGCGATACCGGGGAGAGTCAGAGTGCCGCCAAAGAACACCAGAACGGCAAATATGATAAGGGTATTGAACAAAACGGCCAGATCGGCAAAAATGCCAGAAAGTTTGTAGAATACCATCATATACATGAGAACGAGCAATGCGCCGATCAAGCCCGCGGCCCATCCGGCAGTAATAGATTCCTGACCGAGGGTCGGGCCGACAACGCGGCTTTCAAGGGCAATCAGACTGGCCGGCAAAGCACCGGCGCGCAGAACGATAGCCAGATTCTGAGCTTCTTCAAATGAGAACCGGCCGGTAATCTGAGCCATACCACCGGTTATTCTGGACTGGATGACCGGGGCACTGTGAACTTTGTTGTCAAGAACTATGGCCAGCTGTTCTCCGATGTGGGAGCCAGTTACCTGAGCAAACTTGGCAGCGCCCTCGGCATTGAATTCGAGGTGAACGATCGGGGCACCCATGTCATCAAAAGAAACCTTGGCAAATTTGAGATCACGCCCGGTAACTTCGGCTTTTTTATTCAGCTTGAACCACATGGCCTGCTGCTGAGGGCTGGCCGGCTTCATGAGGACGATTTCGGTATCGGGGTTGATCGGCTCGAGCTGCGCTGCAGTCAAAGCCTGATCGCCGACGATGTGAAACTGCAGCATGGCAGTATTCTGAATCAACTGTTTAACTCTCTCGGGATCCTTGACACCGGGGAGCTGAATTCTGATGCGGTTGCCTTCCTGAGCTTTAATGCTGGGTTCGGCAATACCATACATGTCAATTCTGTTTCTGATAATTTCAACAGAGCGCTTAACAGCGTCGGTTATGCTATCGTTTTCCTGGATAGAGTTCAGATCGACCTGATAGACAAGATCGATGCCGCCCTTGAGGTCAAGGCCAAGGGTGATCTTTGATTTTGGGAAAAGAGAAGTGAGCATCAGAGGGAGGCTTGCATAAAGCTTTGAAGCTCCGATGGCAGTCTTCAGTTCATCAACAGATTTGCCGTTGACTCTGATGGAAGCATTCCCATTTTCGTAGTCCGGGTTGATAACTCTGGCTTCGAGGCCTGAGTCAACAAGAGTTTTGCGAATGGTTTCAGCAACATTGTTGAGAACGTCGTCAGGACGGGCAGGGTTTTTGCTTCTATTGAACAGTTCTGCCATTCTATCCACCTGGATTTTAACCAGAGCGGACTTCCCATCCTCGGCAGCTGAATACTCCAGCAGACGAGACGGCACACCGGCCTGTTCTTCAGGGGAAATGACGCCGAAAGCGTTTTCCCATATCTTTGTAGACGGCAGCGTGTAAAACAGCGAGAACAGCAATACCGCTAATACTACAATGATTTTGACACTATGTTTACTCTTCATTACAGAAACTCCCTTGCTGAGGTCGACCAAAGTAGACACGTATTATAAGCAAGGGGGCACAGCAAGTCAACGATTATTTGCCATTGGGTTATTGGTTGTCAAAAAACTACGTACATAAGCCCAACAGCACAAGCTATTTTTATCTGTAATTTTGCAGTTTTTAATTGCCTGCACGTCAAAAAAAGTTTACCTTATTGAACTGAAGGCAAAACTTCACAATGTTTAAGACAAAAAGCCTTAAAAAACAGTCACTGCTTCTGCTGATGCTCGTCATGGTATGCATCGGCGGGGTTTTCGCACAAAAACAGGTAGGCGCCTCCGAAAGTCTGGTAAAAAAAGCCAGGGATCATCTAAACCTTTTTCAATACGATCAGGCCTTGAAACTGCTCAAACAGGCAATGGAGATTGAGCCAGACAATTGGGAGCCGTGGCTTCTCGCCGGCAAAGCCCTGCTTAAACAAAAGAAAGAAAGCGAAGCCGAAAAAATTCTCTCCAGGGCTCTTGAGCTGAACCCCTCCGAAACAGATATCCAGATAACTCTCGGGTCTATATATATAGGTTATGCCAAAGCTGCCCAGAGCAAAGGACAGACCTCAGAGATGACCAATTTTCTCCACAAAGCCTGTCAGGCTTACCCATGCGGCACTAAAATCTGGCAAAGCCTCATGGAGCATTGGTGGAAAAGTGGCGAATATGACAAAATAAAAAAAGAGGGCGACCTTATCGTCAAGGCAAACAGTCTGGCTCTTGAACAGGGCGACGACCGAAGCCTGCAGGCAGCCCTGGTGATCGTAGCCAAGGCATTCTACCGCGATGGAGATTTTGTCGCCACCGAAAACTTTCTCAAACACGCCGGCATGATTCGCAACCACAATGATGATCTTTATGCCCTGCGCCGTGAATTGAAAAGCAAAGCCGAAGAAAGCGTCAAAAAGCTTGTCGACCAGGCTAAGACAGCATCCTCCCGCCAGGAATACGAAAAAGCCCTGCAACTCCTCGAAACAGCCAACAAAATGCCGGCTGCCAAATCTTCAGAAATCCTCGAAATGATGGAAAACATCGAAAAAGAAGCTTCCCTCCAGAAAACTCTGAAAGAAGTAGATGCCCTTGTTGCGGCGAAAAAACATGAAGAAGCCCTTGAAAAACTGCAGGAAATCTCTCTTCAGTTCCCAGAAGAGCCCCAGATAACCAGTCGCCTTGAAACCGTCGGTAAGGTCGTAGAAAAATTAAGAGCCGAAACCGCTAGACTCAATGCCGAAGTCATTGCCGAAAAACAAAGAAAACTTGAATTGGCCCGGCAAATAAGATTTCTGCTCAAAGAAGCTGACGAAAACGAACAAAAAAACAATTACGACCTCGCTGTAATAAGTCTCGAAAAAGCTGCCAGACTCGCCCCTGAAAACCCAGATCTTCCGGGCAGAATTGCCGGCCTTAAAGAACTTTCGCAAAAAAACAGGGCCAGACAAAATGATTTTTCTGTCAAATTCAATGAATTCGACAAGTTCTTTTCTCAGGGTAACTTTCAGGAATGCTACGACCTTGGTCAGTTGCTGATAAAAGAATTCCCTGAAAACCGCAAACCGCTTTCGGCGATTTTTGCGGAAACCTGTCTGCGCCTTGGCAAGTATTCAGAAGCAAAAGAAGCTATCGTCGCGATCGAGGGAGACCCTGAGCACGAAACCCTCCATGCCTATATTATTGGCATGGTTAATTACCACTCAGCTGATAGAGACGCAGCTTTAACGAACCTGCAAAAAGTGAAAGAGAAAAATGCGAACTTTCGCAACGATGTCAGTTCAACCATCTACTGGATTTATATCTACAAAATGCAGCTCGGAATATATATTCTGCTGATCGGCCTCGCATTCCCGGCCGCTAAATATGCAAAAGAGGCTTTGGCCGCCTGGAAGGCATCCAGAACGCTGAGACGCATCGAAAGAATAAAAGAAACCGGTGACTATGCCGCTAATCTTGATTTTCTTGAAGAGCGTTTTGCTCGCGAAGATACACCCAACACAAAACAGGTACAGGTAATGCTTGCCGAAGCTTTATTACGCACCGGAAGCCATCAGAGGGCGTATGAGCTCGCCAATACTCTTCTCAAAAAAGATTCTCGCAACCCACTGGCCAAAAGAATTGCCGGCGAAGCTGCCCTGTTGCTTGAAGATGCCTCCCCCACCGGGCTTGAACACATTCAGTCTCTTTTAAAAATAGATGAGACACGTAAAGACGTGGTGGCATTTCTTGCAAAAGTATATATAAAACAACAGGCTGACCACAAAATGGCCCAGGATTACATCTTGAAATATATTTCGGTGAACCCGTCAGATACGGACGCTGTAATCTATCTTGCAGACGTTTACAGACGCCGGCAGACATACAATCAACAGACACTGAAAATTTTTGAACGAGCCATCAAAGCCCTGCCTGATGTTCCTGACTACTACGAAGCCATGATCGAAAACTATCATCGACTCGATAACCACCAGGAAGCTCAGAAGCTGCAGGAATCAGCGTCAGCCAAATTTCCTGCCCACGATGCATTCTTTGCTGACAAAACCAGCAATGCCACCGCAAAAAGCGGTCTGCGCCTGAAGCAGGAACCAACCGGCAATTATACCGCTTCATCAGTCTCCCCGGCATCTCGCGGAGGTTTCCCTGATTACGAAAGTATCGGCGAAGAAGAGAACGCCGGCGGTTTCCCTGACTATGACGCCATTGGCGACGATGAAACTCCGTTACCGCCCACAAGAACTGAGACTGCGCCTCCTCCACCAGAGCGGGTAATCTCGGGCCCACAAAAAACCTGCCCTCATTGCAATGCCGCCAACAGTGTTAAAGAATATTATTGCAACAGTTGCGGCAAGCCTCTTTAAAATTTTTATTCGAAACGTTGCAAAAACCGGCCTAAAAAAAACAACCCCCGAATCCGGGGGTTGTTTTTTTAGGCGTCAAGACTTATTTTTTAGCCTTCTTAGCAGGTTTTTCTGCTTTAGCGGCTTTGGCCGGTTTTTTAGCTTTGCCGATAAATTCTTCGATTATCTGAGCTACAGTTGGCTTGCCGATTTCCTGGAGTTCGTAACCGACGCGCAAACAAGGTTTTTTAACCTTAACAACGCGGGTAATGTCGATTGGAGTAGCTGAAATGATTAAATCGCAGTCACAGGCATTGATGGTTTTTTCGAGATCTTCAGTCTGTTTTTTGCCGTAACCGAGAGCAGGAATAAGATCACCAATGTGAGGATACTTGTCGAGGGCAGCTAGAATTGTGCCTTTGAAGTATGGCTTCGGGTCTACGATTTCGCCGGCGCCATAGCGCTGAGCTGCAACGATACCGGCACCAATTGTCATTTCGCCGTGAGTGAGGGTCGGGCCGTCTTCGATAACAACAACTCTTTTGCCGCGAATTTTTTCCCAGCCGTCAATGAAAATCGGGCTGGCTGCGTCGATGATCTGACAAGATTCATTCATAGCCAGAATATTTTCGCGGACGTAATTGATATCTTCAGGGTTGGCAGAGTCAATTTTGTTGATTACAACCACATCGGCTGTGTAGATATTCGCTTCGCCAGGGTAGTAAGCAGCTTCGTGACCGGGGCGGTGCGGATCGGCAACGACAAATTTAAGATCTGACTGGAAAAATGGGAAGTCATTGTTGCCGCCATCCCAGACGATAACATCTGCTTCTTTTTCTGCGTTGCGGGCGATTTCTTCGTAATCAACGCCTGAATAGATCACGGCACTCATATCGATATGGGGTTCATATTCTTCGCGTTCTTCAATAGTGCATTTGTGCAGATCGAGATCTTTGTATGAAGCAAATCTCTGGCAGACCTGTTTTTTGAGATCACCGTAAGGCATCGGATGTCTGATTGAAACAACACGCAAGCCGAGAGACTTGAGAGCCTTTACCACGGCACGGGTTGTCTGCGATTTGCCGCAGCCGGTTCTTACCGCACACACAGACACAACCGGCTTGTTGCACTTAATAGCGGTCTGATGATAACCAAGCATTTTAAAAGCAGCACCAGCAGCTGTTACGCGGCAAGCGTGATGCATGACATATTCATGTGGCACATCACTGTATGAAAAAACGACTTCCTGAACATTGTGTTTTTTAATAAGGTCAAGAAGTTTTTCTTCTGATTCTATGGGGATTCCCTTGGGATAACCCTTACCGGCCAGTTCAGCTGGATAAACACGACCTTCGATGTCGGGAATCTGGGTGGCTGTAAATGCAACGACCTCGTAAGCAGGGTTATTGCGATAAACCATGTTAAAATTGTGAAAATCGCGACCTGCAGCGCCCATAATAATAGTTCTAATTGCCATACAAACTTCCTTTTAAAAAAAATTAACCCTGGCCGGCACGTAACCAACCAGGGCTTTCTTTAATGTTTACAGGTAGAACAGGACCCTGAAGAACAGCTCGAGCACGAACTGCTCGAATTGCCGAGATCAAGAGTTGCCGTATTACCAGTGGTAGAAAAAGCGGACATTTTCTTTTTTATATTCTTGCCGTTGCAAAAACTGCAACTGATCTGTGTGAGGTCATCTTTAAGCGAACAGAGTTTATCAAAAGTTTTGTGACAGTCAGAGCACTCGAACTCATATATCGGCATCAAGACTCTCCATGAACAACAAAATTTTTAACATTCATCGTAACCGTCAGATCTCTTAAGGCAAAATGCTACCACTATCGCTTTGATGAGTCAAATATTAGAATATGAATCAGGCAACTCTAACGGTAATGACAAATAATTATTGCTTATGGAGGCCTTAAAGACCGTATTTTTCGATTTTGGCCCGCAGGGTATTTCGGGTTATGCCAAGGTATGAGGCTGTCTGAACCTGGTTATGTCGGTGCATTTCGAGGCTTTGCCGCAAAACTTCTTTTTCGAATTTTTCAAGAACGAAGGCGTAAGCGTCACCCTCCGGGCTTTTTTTCAGCAGTCCGCCAACCATAGCGCAGACTGTCTGTATCTCTTCATCCACGTCCGGGATCTGTTCAACGGAAGCTATCTGCTGAGCCTCTGGCACCGGTTCGTTGTCGATCAAAACATTCACAGGCAATTCAACGCTTTTTACCTGTTCTTCTTTATCAGATTTCAGTCTGGCCCCTGCCCTGACTTCGGTCGGCAAATGTTCGGGAAGAATTATCTGGTCGCGGCTCAATGTGTATGACTGCTCGATGGCATTACGGAGTTCTCTGACATTTCCGGGCCATCTGTAAGCAGCGAGAACCGCAATAGACTCTTCTGCAAGCATTTTGGGAACACCACGCCTCTGAGCTGCGAGTATGGAGCAAAAATATTTGGCAAGCAGCGGTATGTCTTCAGGACGCTCGCGCAAAGACGGCAGCTTGATTTCAATAACCTTGATACGGTGAAAAAGGTCTTCGCGAAATCTGCCATCGACAATCTGTCGACGCAAATCCTTGTTGGTAGCGGCAATTATGCGAACATCCACATCGATTCTCTTATTGCCCCCCACCCTCACGATCTCACGCTCTTCAAGAACCCTTAAAAGCTTTGCCTGCATTTCAAGATTCATGTCGCCAATTTCATCGAGAAAAATAGTACCACCCTGCGCCATCTCGAACATGCCGGGTTTTGCAGCAGCAGCGCCCGTAAAGGCTCCTTTTTCATAGCCAAAAAGTTCTGATTCCATCAAACTTTCGTTTATGGCAGTGCAGTTTATTGCCCAGAAAGGCTTGGCCGACCTGCGGGAGTTGTAATGAATAGCCTGAGCAACAAGCTCTTTGCCCGAGCCTGATTCGCCGGTTACCAGGACAGTTACGTCTTCCCCGGATACTTTGCCGATCAGCTTGTAGACTTCCTGCATTGCAGGGCTGTTACCCTTAAGCCCACTGGATTTGGGGGCCTGAACAGCTACCTCGGCCTCTTTACCAGTGTTCCTGGTATTCAATCCTCTTGAAACCAGCAATAGACATTCATCGATATTGAAGGGCTTGCTCAAAAAATCGTAGGCGCCAAGCTTCATGGCCGTCACGGTAGTTTCCATGTCGGTATAGGCAGTCATAACGACCACCTGAGCCTCGGAATCGAGCTCGCGAATTTTTTTAAGAAGCTGTAAACCATCCATTTCAGGCATTCTGATATCGACAAAGGTGATATCAGGCTTGAAACTTTCGTAGAGACGCAACCCCTTCAGACCATTTTCGGCCAGCATAACTTCGTAGCCAGCCTTTTGCAGAGCTTTTTCAAAGGCCCATCTTACGCTGTGTTCGTCATCAACTACCAGAATTTTCGCTTTAGCACTCATCGAATTCTTCACTCCTGATGATCTCCAAGCATTTTTTCACGAGCTTTTTCACGCTGTATTCTCTTTTTCCAGCTGTGTGCCGAAGCCGTGTCAAAAATTGAATCGCCATAGAGCACAAGCACTCTGCAACCTGGTTGAATACGGGCCATTCCGTCCTCGATTTTGGTGCGCAGTTCGTCGAGGTTGTATCGCAGCGAGGTGTGGAACAGCAGCAGGTTTTCAACGCGCGCCGACTTTGCAGTCTCAAGCACCTCATCGAGATACGAATGCTGCTGAAAGTTTCTTTCATCGTCTTCAACGTTCAGATATGTACATTCATGGCAGAGAAAAAGACTTTCTGCGACTTTATCGGGGTCGATGGGCCTGGAATCACCGCCATATGAAAAAATTATCTTTTCAAATTCTTCAGCGACCTCGTTTTTACCTTTCTGCCAGATAATTTCATTGATCTCTCTCTGTGACAGGTTGGCAAACTCGGGTTTGAGACGGCGGCGCATTTCGACGATGTTGTATCCCAGGCTCAGCTGTCTCTGAGAATGACGGGTTTTAAAAGTGCGCATGAAAATCTTGCTTTTCTGGTCATCCAGAACTATTTTCTGATCAGCTTCCAGGGGTATCCATTCAAGCTGAAAAGACAAATCTCTTTGAGTTCTGGTCAAATAGTCGGTTATATACTCAATAAGCTTGTTATCACGCGGGAAATATATCTGCAGGTTAGCCGTCTGATCACCGGCCCCGAGATTACGAATATTTATCAGATTGATCAAGCCGGCAATATGGTCGGCATGCCCATGCGAAAGAAAAATCCGGCGTATCCCGAACACTCGATTCAAAAGACTCGTTGCAACCCCTTCGCCTGCATCAAAAAGGATGTTGAAACGCCTATGATAAAGCCATGTCGAAAACAGAGCCCGTGAAAACCCTCGGAGTTGGTCTTGAAGCGGAAATTGTGGGGTTGTCATGAAATTCCTTCCATTTTTTTTGCCCAGTTCGAGCCCGGTTAATTTAACACAACCTTACCTGTTCAAGCCAATGTTAATTTTGTTGGGACTGACACCACGACGTCATATCTGAAGCATGCCCTGCAACCGGTCACGAATTCAGGCTTTATAAATAGAATCGAATTGCCTGGACGAAAGATCTGTGATAGATTCAAGCTTAACACAGACGGGAGGGGCATATTGATATGAGCAGTGAAAAACTCAAGGATGTCATCGAAGGCAAACTACGAGATTACATCAGTAAATTTATCAGATACTCGAACTTTTCGCATCTCACCGCAGAGCGCAAAGAAATAATCGCCGGAACATTTGCCTATCTGATCGATGATCATGACATGATTCCAGACGATGTGCCGAATATTGGCTATCTCGATGATCTCATGGTGTTTGTTGAAGCGGCCAAGCATTTTCTGGCGACTGGTGCCCCGGTGGCTGGCGTCTGTAACCCCGAAGAAGTTCTCGCCGACCTGCAATTCGTGCAAAAAAATATGGGGCTGATGTTTGGCGAACAGCACTTTTCGATTGATACCATAAAAAAGCTCGGTCAGAAAAAGGTGAGTGAACTACCGGCATTGGCAGAGCAAATCAGAAAAAAATACATTCATCTGGGGGTTATTGGCAATGATTAAACCGTTACTGAAAGTATACATGTGTGTTCTGGTGTTTACCATGATGGCATGTTGCAGTGCCTTTGCAGAAGAATTGACAACACCAATCGAAGACATCCTGAATAACCCTGGCAAGTTTGCCGATAAATTTGTATCGGTCTCAGGCTATTATTCCGGCTGGAAAAATGCCCCCGGGAGCCCGCCCGTAACCCGTTCAGACTGGGTGCTCTGTGATGATGCAAAAAATGCCATCTATTGCACCGGGCTGATTCCTCAAGACAGCGAAACCAGCTCTACCCCCTCATACTGGAAGCCAATGCACATTCTTGCCCGCGTTGGTATTGCCAAAGATCGACCCTATCTGCAGGTCGCCGAAGCTAAAATCATCAACCTGAATGTTGAAAAAATGGTTTCTGTGTCGCAGATTCTTTTTGCGCCAATCGAAATGCAGGGGCAGTATGTGGGTCTCATGGGTGTTCTTGCCAAAGGCTACGGAGTAAGGGGCGACAGAATGTATCTGCTGGCAGACCCGACCGGCGCCATCAAACTTGGCCGACTTCCGAAGCTTTTTCCGAAGGGCACCATTCTGCACGTTCGCGGCATAGTTCGTAACGACGAGAACGGTCTGCCGATGATCGACGAGGTTGAGATCGTTTCTTCAAGGGTCGATTGATTCGGGTTCGATAAAAAAAGAGCTGTTGCAGATTTTTCTGTGACAGCTCTTTTTTTTGCAGCGTATCTGAAGTTCAATAAAACCTCATTCGGCCGGTGTTATGTTTTCTGGGTTGTGACGGCGGATTTTTTTTATCAGCACCAGTAGATTCTTCAACAGGCTGAAAGTCAAACCGTAAAGAGCGAAACCCCAGGTCAGAAAAAACAGTGTGATCGGCGGGTTAACGACCATGGCGACCAGGCCGGCAACCACGGCAAGTCGCCTTTTATTGCTGGTCTTGGGTGTTTTCTTCATGGCCGGGTATTCAACAGTGCTGACCATCAAAAACGAAGTCACCAGAACCACGAAAGGTATTATAATTGCCGGAATACGCATTAAATTGAAAAATTGCAATTCAAAAATAGTCATTGTGGCAAGAATGCCGGCTCCGGCAGGTATTGGCAAACCCTGAAAAACATCGTGCTTTGATGGCGGGGTAACATTGAAGCGGGCCAGCCTCAAAGCACCACAGAGAACGAAAATTGCAGTCACAACCAGGCCAAAGATTCGATCGTGTTCAAGATAGCGCATGTATACAAGAAAGGCCGGCGCCACGCCGAAGCTCACCAGGTCTGCAAGGGAATCCAGCTCAGCGCCGAATCTTGACTCAACTGAAGTCAATCTTGCCAGACGGCCATCGAGAATATCGAACACATTCGCCAGCAGAATCAGCCAGCCGGCGTATAAAAATTCTCCCTGGGAGGTGAGAACGAGAGAAAGGTAACCACAGACAAGATTCATCGAGGTGCAGGCATTTGGCAAAATCGACAGGTGCCTGCTTACGAAACGCTTCTTCTCTTTTGCCTGGGTTTCAGAAACTGTCTGTAAATTCTCACCCATATCAGCATCTGCGGGCGATGACACTGGCACCACCCTGCACTCTCTGCCCAAGCTTAACTTCAATTCTGGCATCGAGAGGCATGTAAATCTCGGTTCGCGAGCCGAATCTGATCAGGCCAAAACGTTCACCGGCACCAACATGGTCTCCGGGGTTTTTCCAGCACAGGATTCGTCTGGCGATGAGGCCGGCAATCTGCTTAACCAAAATTCTGTAGCCATCTGCATCTTCAATACCGACGGCATTCTGCTCATTTTTTACAGAAGCCTTTGGCTCAAACGCAGCCAGAAATTCTCCGGGGCTGTAGTGGCGATATGCAATTTTGCCCTTGATCGGCGAACGGTTGATATGAACGTCGAAAACCGAAAGAAAAATACTGACTCTTTTGGCCGGGCCATCGATGAAAGGCACATGCTCGACCGAATCTATGCCTACGACTTTGCCATCTGCCGGCGAAACGATCAAACACTCGCCCTCGGGAATAAGGCGTTCAGGGTCACGAAAAAAATAAAGCGTAAAAGCTGTGGCGAGGTAAAAAATACGCCCCAGCCAACGACTGATACTCGAGAAAACAACCGCAAGAGCGAGCAGAGAACCAGCCATGAAATAACCTTCTCTGTGAATAGGGCTTCGCATTAAAGAGCTCCTTGATAAAATTCCAGCTTGTTCGAAAGCATATTATAAATCCATGCTCATAGCATGTCAAGGCACGAATACGGCAGTGCAGGCCATCTGAAAGCAGTCACCCCACCTCAAAAAGCACTGAGCCCGTTCAATGAGTCGAATTAATGGCTGCAAGAAGATCAGGCCACAACGTTTCTCGGGCAAAATCGAGAAAGAAATACGAAGACGGTGACATGCCCGCAAAGTCAGTCGCCCAGGTCGCTTTATCGGGAAAAGTGATTGAAATACCAGCGGCACCGGGAAAATGGCTGTGAGAATGGTATTCAGCTATGATCAGCCCTGGGAACTCACGCAGCAGATTTTCAGTTTCGATTCTGGCGGTAGTCAAAGGGCCGTAAGCATGAGTAACAAAGCTTTTCAGATCACGCATTTCAGCTTGTTCAAAAGCCTGTATCACATATTTTTTTTCGCCTTCTTCGACGTGATACTCGAGACTGTCACGTAAATTACCCAGAACCGTGGCATAAAGCTCTATTTCATCGTTGATTTTGATGAACCAGCTGTGCAATTGCTGCATAAACGCAGGAAGTGATGAATTGCGAATCAGAGAAATTGTCACCGGCTGCTGCAAAATCCCTTCAAGATATTTTTTGCGATATTCTTCGCAGATTATTTTGCCAAGTGCTTCTCCGTCAAGGCCAGAAACTGCAGTTTCCCTGAGCCGTCTGCCAATCTGTCTGTATGGCAACCCCGTAGCGGGCACAAAAGCCTGAGAGAAAAGAGTAGTCGCAGCACAGTTTCTGAACTGCCAGGCGACTTCAATACTGCCCATGCTGCAGGCGTCAAAAGCAAGCAGTTCAAGAGGCCGGCGGCTGCCATCAAAATTTTCGGCGGCTGCGGCAATATATGCAGCAATTTCAATCGGGCTGCCAACTTTGTCAGCGCTGTTATCAACAATAAGCGATCGGCGCAGGCCCGCCGAATTTTTCCAGCCATCGGCGTGAGAACTGATAACCATTGAATAACGTCTGGCAGGAAAAGCCCGGCGTGCCCAGAGAATAAAGTCAGCGATCAATTCTCCGGAACCCGAGTCATACTCTCCGAGGGCAGCTAACTCGACAACTTTTTTATCTGTGAGCATCAGCCTTTTACAGCCCTCGACAGGCGAGTCTGATTGAACAAGAATTTGCATACCCGCCGGCAGGCCAGCTTCTGCGATATCTTCGATGTTCGTGTTTATAAATGTTGCCAGACTGTTATCACCGGCCATGTGCAGTAAAAGCACATGCTCATTTGGGTAAGCGCCAGAATTTCCAAGATGCAGCGAATCAGCCATAGCTGTGTAAGCGGCTTTAACTTCTGGAATCTGGTCTAGAGGCTGAGAGACAAGCTTGTCAGGAAATTTTTCGAGAACTTCAGCGATTCGTTCTACTGTATTGTCAATATGCTCGGCCTTCAATTCTTCGGGGCGGATGCGGCGACCATAACGCTCTCGCAGAGAGCGTGCAATCATAGATCTGGCGGTTGAGCGCAAATCGATAGTCACAGCAACTTCGCCGTAGAGACCTGCAGAATTGGCCGCCATCCATTCAAGAACGAGATTTCGATGAACTGCATGTCGACAAAAAATAACGACCTGATCTCTGATGCTTACGGGTTGAAGCGAAAATCGGCCATACTCATCGGCGTTGACCGGCCCTGACAAATCGTCTTGAATCGTCAGGGAAAAAGGCCTCAGATCGGCAATCGAAGGCGTTATTCCACCGAGATCGCTATGCATGGCGACATCAGAAAGATTGATCACTCCCGAAAGCCTCAAATCGGTAGGCACGGGAAAATTAAAAATCAGGGTCGGTTTCGATTCGCCAGAACAGCCCACAAAAACGATTGCCAGCATCGAGATCAGAAAAAGAACCTTGCGAGAAATTTTAACTTTCATGTATTGCAGCAGCAGACCCCTTCTCGTATAACAGGGCGACAACGAACACTCGCTGACGCCCTGTAACAGCAGAATCTGTCAGAAATTTCAGCAACCCGGCTCCAGGTGAGTTTTGCCCCCCATGTATGGGCGCAAAACTTCAGGAATGCATACTCTGCCGCCTTCATCCTGAAAATTCTCGAGAATTGCCAGCCAGGTGCGGCCAACAGCGAGACCTGAACCATTCAATGTATGAACGAACGCCGTTTTCGACTTGGCATCCGCGCCCTTGTATCTGATACCGGCACGACGCGCCTGAAAGTCTTCAAAATTACTGCAAGAGCTGATTTCGCGGTAGGTATTCTGAGATGGCAACCAGACTTCTATATCGTAGGTCTTTGCCGCCGAAAAACCCAGATCGCCAGAACAAAGAGCAACCACCCGATAGGCGAGACCAAGCTGGCGCAGTATTTCTTCTGCATTATCAAGCAATTTTTCAAGCTCTTCATAAGAGTCTTCAGGTCTGCAAAATTTAACCAGTTCAACTTTATCGAACTGATGCTGCCTGATCAAACCGCGTGTGTCACGGCCATAGCTTCCAGCTTCACTCCTAAAACAGGGAGTATAAGCGGTGTAGCGAAGAGTAAGCTCTGATTCTTTCAATATTTCATTGGCATGCAGGTTGGTAACCGGAACTTCAGCAGTTGGAATCAGGTAGTAATCGAGCCCCTGAAGTTTAAACAGATCCTGTTCAAACTTCGGCAACTGCCCGGTACCTTTCATTGATTCGGCATTTACCATGAATGGCGGAAGTATTTCACGATAACCGTGCTTTTGAGTGTGAGTATCGAGCATAAAATTGATCAGAGCACGCTCAAGTCTAGCGCCTTCACCGCTCAACACCGAAAATCTGGAACCGGTAAGCTTGGCAGCCCGGTCAAAATCAAGAATGCCAAGACTTGCGCCAAGATCGACGTGATCTTTTACCTGAAAACGAAACTCAGGCGCCTTTCCGAATTTTCTGATTTCAATATTTGCGGTTTCGTCGCGCCCAGCAGGGGTTGTAGCGTGCGGCACATTCGGAATGGTCAAAAGCATTGCGCTCAGCTTCTGATCTATCGCTTCAAGACTTGTCTCAAGCTCTTTTATCTGATTACCGACTTCTTTCATCCCGGCAAAAAGATCTTCACACGGCTCTTTGGCAACCTTGCGGCGACCGATTTCCTTGTTAACATTGTTACGTTCGGCCTGAAGGCCTTCAACTCTGCCGATGAGCTCTCGTCGTTGAGCATCGAGTTCTTCAAGAGGCTGAAGCTTGTCGATAACCACTTTTGAAGCATTATCGACAAGTGCTTCAAGTATTTTGCCAGGTTCACTCGGGTTCCCGGCTTCCTGAAGGATTGTTTTATTGACAGCGTTTTCCAGTGAGGCATCGCCACGTTTGATCATGGCAGCCTTGAAAAGATCGGGGTTGGAGCGAATCCATTTGATGTCGAGCATGAGTTTAACGATGCCTCCGTTATGAATGTTCAGGCGTGTAGGATACTCCTTTACCCCTGTTCTTTCAAGAGTGTTTGTTGCCGACAATGCGACAGGCGCCCGCGCTGAAATCAGAGCATGGGTCTGACTTGATTAGCCTTGAAGCACTTGAATGCCTTCAACGCTTCTGAAATTATCAGAATGCTTCGTCGCATTTTTTCGGGCGGAACTACCAGCGCCATACGTATTTCATTGCGCCCATGACCCGAATGCAGGTAAAAACTTCCGGCCGGGGTTACCGCTACGGTTTCGCCACCCATATTGAATTTTTCGAGCATAAAGTGACAAAATTCGGTCACGTCTTCAAATTCAGGAAATTTGACCATCACGTAGAAAGCACCGTTTGGCCTGGGAGCGACAACATGGGGCAGGTATTCTTTGATCGCTTCCATGGTTGCGTCGAGACGCTCCCGATAAGTCTGTCGAAGACTTTCAAGGTAGTCAGGACGGGCCAAAACAGCGTCGTAAGCGCCTGCGACACCATATTGCAACAAATCAGAAACGCAGGCAACCGTGTGAGCATTGACCAGAGCGATCCGGTCAACTATTGGTTTACGACCGATAACAAAGCCAATTCTGACACCACAAAGCGAAAAAGACTTGCTCGCAGAGTCTACGACAATCATCAAATTTTTCAGTTTTTCGTTGAGCTCGTCGTTTTCAAGGTCGATCTGCAGAACGCTGAACGCTTCTTCGTCGCCCAGGATCATCTCGCGGTAAACTTCGTCGCTTATGAGAAAAATGTCATTTTTAACGCAGACGCGTGCCAGGCGCTCCATCTCAACTTTGGTAAAAATTTTGCCGGAGGGGTTATTCGGGCTGTTCACCAGAATAGCCTTGGTTTTAGGGGTTATCAGCTTCTCAATTTCCTCTTCTGAGGGAAGAGCAAAACCCTGTTCGGCGGTTGTGGGAATAGTCTTCAAAACACCGCCGGCAACAGCCAGGAAACCCATATATGGAGAGAAAAAAGGTTCGATCGTCAAAATTTCATCGCCGGGGTTACATATTGCCAGAAAAGTATTGTTGAGGGCGTGCGAAGCGCCCATGGTGACGAGAATGTTATCGGTGTCGACCACAAGGTGCGGAACACCACGTCGGTCAAAATAATGGTTCAGGTATCTGGCAAATGTTTCACGGAGGTATTTTTCGCCTATGTAAGGTGAATAATTGATCTGGCCGGTCTGGGCTTTGCGATTTATCGCTTCGGCAAATTCGGGGATACATTCGACGTCTGGTTGCCCGATATTCAGCTCATAAACAATCTTTCCGTGAGCAACGAGTTCTTTGGCAATAGCCATCATTTTGCGAATCGGGCTTGGGGCAAGATGTTTCACACGCTCGGCATATTTTTCTTCAAACATACGTAAACCTTCCCTTTTATATTTTCTATTTTGGTGCGGTTCATTTTAACCGCTTTTAACGCAAAAAACAATAGCGAAAAGACGGGCAGCATCGAGCGATATAAGCATTCTTGGCGGTTTTAAACAGTATCAGGCCAGCAGTTCGCTATCGTTGTCCTTCAATGCTCCATAGACGGAGAAAGTATCTTTCAACAGGGTTCCCCATTGTTCGGGTGGCAGCTTGGCGCCGCGATGAATTATCAGAGAATCGTTTTGTGCTTCAACCTGAGCGTCCGTGCCAGCAAATTTCATGAAAGCTTTTCTGATACGGTCATCAAAAAAACTGCGGGTTTCAGACTCAACCATTCCCTGAAGAACAAATGCTGAAGAGAAACGCTCGTCTTCGGGGAAGTTTATATCCTGACCACCAAAAAGTTTACCAAGATAGTCAAAAAAAGAGTTCTCACGACGCAGATAAAAATGGGGAAGGTTTAAATCCGGGTCGGTGATTATGCACAGTGTATATGAGTAATGAGTCTTGTTTTTGCCGCTGCCAGAAGCGTAATTGTAGTCTGTAAGCACCACTTTCACGCCATCACGCACGCCAACCATGACATTGCGATTTTCATGAGAATGGCCGCGTTTGAAAATGTTTAAATGAGCGAACCTGTCTCTTATCGAATTATCACGATCAACGTAGGTAAAACCCATTTTCGGGGCCATTGCCTTGAGGGTATCACAGCGCTTCTTTTCCTGGTAAATAATATAGCCCACGACAAATATAAAAAAGAAAAACACACCGAAAAACATCACAAATTCAAAAACTTCAAGCCAATCCATGCGGTACCTCTATCTTTTTGTATGATCCATTTCACATTCACAGCAAAACTGATAAAAATCGACAATCCTGCGCAAAGTATAAATCGCCACGAGCGCAATTACAATCATAAAACGTCGCTCTGAAGCAAACACAAACATTCTTTCCGCCAGATTGAAAAAGCAGGCCAGCCAAATGTCTGACCTGCCAGCAAACAAATAAATACACGTGATAAACGCGTTAGCGATTATTTTATCTGTGAATCCTCTGCTACAGAGGATGGTTCGGCAACAATTACCTTCACTTCTTCTGGTGAACGCCGCAATTTGCGCATAAAAGCGACAAAGGCATCATCGAGTTCAGCACTGATATCTATCAATTCACCCTTCATCAGCAAACTCTGACTCGCACCCTTGCGCATGCCAAGCCAGATGTTGATTTTTTCCGCGTTAGTCCGCAATTCGATGTTGCGGCATTTATCCTTGTCATGCAAGCCGTAGGCTTCAAGATTTTCAGCCGGGGCAAACGAATTCACCCTCGATCTGACAAGTGAATTCACAAAATTTTTCACGTCAGCGTCGTTAATTTTCTGAATCCCGACCATCCAGCCCGTATCTTTCTTTTCAATGGTGATAGAACCGGTCGCATCTGTTACCGTCATTTCAGTAAGCTCCGAAAGAGCCGGAATGTGCAGGAATTTTTCTCGCAGGTCGGTCAGGCGCAAGCGCAGACTATTCACCATAGAATTTTGTGCCGCGTGAACTGCCTTGTCACCAGCGATTCTGACGAAGGTTTCGACGCCAGTCATTTCGCCGGCTTCAAACCCGAATTCTCGGTTTTCAGCGGCAACAAGCCTGATTTTCAGGCTTGGGCTGGCAAAACCATATATTTCGGTATTTTCCGGGTGGTCTTCTACAAAACGAGAAACTCTGATATTCTGCAGGTTTTGCAGCAACTCTGCGACAACAACCCCATCAGCAGGGAGTTTTACTGGCGACTCGATCTGCCAGTCAGAAAGAGAAGCGCTCTGCCTCAATTCAATTTTTCCATCCTGAGATTCGATAGTTATAGAACTGACCTGACCGAAGTCTTCGATGAACAGCTGACGGTCACGAAGATCCTCAAGGGCTCTGGCAAAAGAACCGCTTATGTAGCCGGGCACCATGAATATTCTTGCATCGCCTTTTTTTTGCAGGTAATAAGAATTGCCAACCTGACTTTTAGAGCCAAGTTTGAGTTCAGAAACACCGCTGGCAGTTTCTATCATAACAGCAGGCGCGTTGGCATCGATGCCGAAAACCGCCGTATCCGTAGCATTTTCGACAACAACGAGTTCAGATTTCAGTTCGGCAAAATGCCTGGCAATGCCATCTGCCTCATTTTTATCACTTCTAAACTCTGCCGGAACAGTAATTCGACTTTTGCCATCGGCATACTCAACCTTCAACTCGATATCTTCCCCTGTTTTCCAGGCGATCGAAGTTATTTCTCCGGCACTGCAGTTTAGAATAGATAAAGGCTTCTGAGCACCCGGCGCCAGAATTTCATCAGTTTCGTAATAATTTGCATACACCAACAACAGCATCAGAATTACAAAAGCGGCCAGTGTTGGCGCAAATCTCTTTTTCACTGTCAAACTCTCCTTCTGATCAGATAGACGAAAACTCCCAGCATTACAATAAATGCCGGAGCACCAAAAACACAGATCGAAAATATTTTTCCGGCATCGTTTTCGTCAAAAACTATACGTGGCATTTCAAGCACTCTGGGGCGTATTGAAATCTGCCTGTTTTGCCCAACGAGCCAGTTTAAGCTATTTATGAAAACATCTCGATTCGCCAGGGTGCCAATATAGGCATTGGAAAAGAAATCTGAGTCGCCGTAAATCAAAGCCCTTGAGCCGGAGGCGACATCGGTTCTTTCAATTGCAACAGCCAGATTCAGTGGCCCGCGAATATCGCGACCGTTTTCAAAAGCGATATCGATCGTTTCCCCCTCTTTAAGCTGGCGCTTGGCCCATGAATTCTCGATCGACTTCAGAACGGGCGTCAATTTCAAGCCTTCTTTGCTGTCAGTGGTCAGGCTGCGGCAATGAAACATCAGCCCGAGCATGTTTTTGTCTTTTATCGGTTTGACAATGGGGTGCTCTGCAAAATCTGGAGCAACCGTCCAGTAATTCCGACCAATTCCGCGGGGGTCGACAACAATATCGTTGTTGGCCAGAACAGCAAACTCGCTGAGAATAAAGCTTTCAAGTTTTTCCAGCTTGCGACCCGGGTCAAGAGCGATTGCCAGATGACCTTTTCCTGATCTGACATAGGTCTTCAGTCTTTCAATTTCAGTGTCGAGCAGATCCTGCTGAGGGTTAACAATCACCAGAACCGACACGCTATCATCGATATCGCTTTCGATAAGGCTTGCTTCGACCACGTTGAAATTTTCTTTTACAAGCAGTTCGTTTACGCCGGCCAGATCTCCAGGTTTGAAACCCGTAATTGCAGCTTCACCGTGACCTTTGGAAAAAGCGATCGTGCGCCTGATACCACTGGTTACGTTCAAGATTGCCGAAGTCAGTATCTGTTCGCCCATAAACTCAGGCTTTTTATCTGGGTCACCAAGCTGACCGGGCATATTGAAAAGATCGTTGCCCATAATATCCTGGCGACTGGACTCGCACTGCACTACAAGAGTGCCGAGCGAAGTGACGTTCATTGCCCTTGTCGTAACCGGATCCCGCATCGGATCGACCATTGTAAAAGAAAATCTATCGCTGTGGCGTCTGTATTCATGCAAAAAATCTCGTATCATCGCCTCTTCAGCGCTGCCCTTCGGGTAGAAGGCAGTAACTTTAACTTCTTTTTCGAGACTTCTGACCGTATTAACGGTCATGTCGGCAAGCGAATACATGCCGCTGGCGGTAAAATCATACCTGAAATTTCGTCTGAAGCCGATGTGCGACAGCACTACTCCAATACCGATGATTATCAGAATCAGAGCGAAATCGTTGATCCACAAAATTGTTTTGCGGCTGGTGAAAATTTCTTTGGCCATGGCCGGGCGCATGATGAACGCTGCAACTGCAGTCAGAATACCGCCGGCAAGAGTCGCTGCGGCAGCATTCTCGCGGCTCGGAAAGTTTAGATAAAGCAGCCCTGCAAATATCAATATCCCGAGGGAGAGTATCAAAAGGATATATGGCAGCACCGGAATCTTGAATTTACGTTTGTCTTGCATCGTTCTCACCTCCACCTATCGGATTCGAGCACTCTGGCCGCCAAAAACAGCCAGATCAAAGTGAACACCAGAAAAAAAACAACATTGCCCGAATCTACCACCCCGCGCAAAAACTCGGCGTAACGGTCAAATATTGACAGATTACCGAGAATTTCGCCGAAGGAGTTGTCAAAAACGTTTTTTGCCCAGCCAAACACCCAGAAAAGAATCAGGCCACCAAAGCTGATCATTGCCGCAATTATCTGGTTTTCTGTGAGAGTGCTTGCAAAAAGACCCAGCGAAATAAAGGCGGCACCAATGAGTATCAGCCCGATATAACCACTATAAACCGGCCCCAGATCGAACTCTGTCGAATAAAACGAGAGAATGAGCGGATATTGCAGAGTCAGGGCGATAAGCACCAGATACAGCACAAAGCAGGCCAAAAACTTCCCGGCTATGATCTCAGCGGGCGAAACTGGCGAGGTAAGAAGCAGCTCTATGGTGCGACTTTTTTTCTCTTCGCTGATGAGCCGCATGGTCAAGACTGGCGAGGCCAGCAGCAGAATGAAGGCGGCATTGTAGAGCATGGGCTCGAGACTTGCGACCCGGCTTGAAACAAGAATTACCCAGAACAGGTAACCCACAATCATCAGAAACGAAGCAAAAACAATGTAAGCGATTGGTGAAAAGAAGAAAGACTGCAGTTCTTTTTTCATCAGAGCAAAAATTTTCATGCTGCCTCTTTCCTTTCTTCGCCGCTGGTAAGCTTGAGAAAAACGTCTTCGAGAGAGGCTTTGACCGGTGAAATTTCAGTAAAAATACCGCCCATATCAGCCAGTTTTCGGAAAAGGCCATCGAAAGCATCAGCACTGCCAAGCCTGAGAATGAATTCGCAGGTGCCTGCCGTCTCAACCAGATCTGCAATTTCGGCATCCGGAACCTTTTCGATGGTTTCACGCCAGTTCTGATTTGCACTAGGTTTAAAGGTTATCTTCCAGGAGGGTTTGCCAGCCACCGTCTTTTCAAGGTTGGCAACGGAATCAACTGCGACGATTTCGCCCTCGTTGATAATCACGACACGCCCACAGGTCATGCTGACTTCGGGTAGAATGTGCGTAGACAGAACTATGGTGTGGTCCTGGGCCAGATCTTTCACCAGACCGCGAATCTCGATGATCTGGTTCGGATCGAGGCCAACCGTGGGTTCGTCGAGAATCAGAACTTCAGGGTTGTGAAGAAGTGCCTGAGCAAGCCCAACTCTCTGACGGTAACCCTTGGAAAGAGTGCCGATAACGCGTGGCAAACTTTCGAGCAGACCGATTCTATCTGCAACATAGTCAATGCGGGTGCGGCGGAGTTTTGCCGGCAACTCACGCAACTCGCCAATAAAATTAAGATATGAACCAACTGTCATTTCTGGGTAAAGGGGTGGCGTTTCGGGCAGATAGCCCAGCCGGCGTCTTACCTCAAGAGAATCTTCAAAAACATCGAAACCAGCGACAGTTGCCGTTCCTGAGGTCGCAGGGATGAAACTGGTCAAAATACGCATCGCGGTCGTTTTGCCTGCCCCGTTCGGGCCGAGAAGCCCGAGAATTTCGCCTTTTTCGACGCTCAGATCGATGCAGTTCAAAGCTCTGAAGTTATCGTAAAATTTCGTTACGTTCTTCATTTCGATCACAGTCTGTTTTCCTCCTGATTCTGGAAAAACAAGGTCTAATTTCAAAAAATAGACCAGATAAAATTGGCAAAGTTCCAGATTTTTTTGTGCCCAGACGTTGAGGGCGAGGGATATAATTCTTGAAAAGTTCAGTATATTCTGCGATAATGCGCCTGAAATCAACTATAAAGGAATTGCGGCATGCCCACCATCGGAATTTCAATGATTGCTCACAACGAAGAAAAGCAAATCGCCAAAGCTCTGCAATCTTCGTTGTTCGCAGATGATATAGTGGTTGTTGACTGCGAGTCAACAGATAAAACCGCAGAAATTGTTAAAAATTTTCCCCAGGCCCGTATTTTTTCGAGACCGAACAACAAAAATCTGAACCTGAACAAAAGCTTTGGCTTTGAACAACTCACCACCGACTGGATCTTCTACCTCGATCCTGACGAAATAATAACCGAAGAACTGGCAGCCGAAATTAAAGAAGCAATTTGCAGTGAAAAGTTTGCAGCCTATAAACTGCCAAGACGCAATATCTTCTTCGGGCGCTGGCTCGCCCACGGCAGCCAGTACCCAGACACGCAGCTGAGGCTTTTTAAGCGCGGCCGAGCCTCTTTTCCCAATCGCCATGTTCACGAAATGCTTCAGGTAGACGGCGAAACAGGCAATCTGAAAAACGCTTTCGAGCATCACCCCTACCCTGAAGTCGCCGATTACATGAGAAAAATGATTTTTTACACAGGTTTTCAGGCTGAATACTGGCACACCTCGGGTATGTCAGACAATGTTTTCAATACCCTCAGACACCTGTTTTTCAGGCCATATTTCAGGTTCTTACGCCGTTACCTTCTCAAACAAGGTTTCCGGGATGGCTGGCAGGGCTTCGCTGCTGCAGCCGGCGATGCTTTTCAGAACATTTTCAGCTATGCCAGATTTCTCGAATTACGGGGCCGCAACAGATGAAAATAATTCAAATTTTAAATTCGCCAAACTGGAGCGGGGCCTCCAACTACTGCATTGCGGTAAGCCATGAGCTTATAAAACTGGGGCACGAAGTTCTTCTTCTTACCGAGCCTGGCAAGCCTCTCTACCGTGCTCAACAACTCGGAATTCCATACGACGACACCATAAGGCTCAACCATCGTAACCCCCTGCTTTTCGTTCACGCCATCAAACGCATGAAAGCGATTTTCAAAAAATTTCAGCCAGACATCATATCTTCGCACATCAATGAGGGCGCCTGGATGGCCGGACTGATCGCCAGAAAGTCAGCGCCAAACGCAATCGTAGCAAGAATCAGAACAGATATAGACCCGCCCAAAGGGCATGTCATCAATCGTTATGTTCATCACACCTGGACTGACCACATAGTCGTCGGTTCGATGCTGCACAAGAAGCTTTGCCAGCAAATTCTCGATTATTCAGCAGACCGTATCAGTGTGGTTTACGGCGGTGTCGACACAGAAATGTTCCACCCTTCCCGTCGCGAATCATCAACCTTTCGCCAGGAAACAGGCTGCGAGGCCAACGAACTTCTGATTGGGCTTCTGGCAAGACTCGACCCGGTCAAGGGTCACGAATACGCAGTAGAAGCCATTGCTGCCCTGAAAGAACTGCCACTGAAATTCAAGCTGGTGGCCGCTGGCTATGAAAACGAGCGTACATTCGATTGGCTCAAGAATCTTGCCGCCGAAAAAGGGGTTGGCGACCGCCTGATCTGCCTCGGCCTGCGCAAAGACCTCCCAGAAGTGCTGGCTGCCCTTGATATCGGCCTGATAACATCAGTTGGTTCAGAGGCCAATTCCCGTGCTGCCCTTGAATTTATGGCGTCTGGCAAGCCAGTGGTCGGCACTTCGGTGGGAGTCATACCCGAAATAGTTCATGACGGCGAGCACGGCTTCATTGTTGGGCCACGCAACTCTTCAGAAACGGCTGTCGCCCTCGAAAAACTGCTGACCAGCCATATTTTGCGGAGCAAAATGGGAAAAGCGGCCCGGGAGCACGTCGAAGCCAACTTTTCTCTGCCCAGATTCGGGCTGATGATGGAATCCGTATATAAAAAACTCCTGACTGCCAGGCAAGCTTGAACAATTTGCCTTTATTCGCTGTTGACTTCATGGCAGGCAATACAATAGAATCCAGTGCAGCTGAAATGGGTACACAATAATTGAACATTTTTCGTAATTTTTCGATAAGATTCCGTTTGCTGGTAACCTTTTTCCTGGTTGCCGGCTTTCCTGTTTCCGTATTTTTCTACATACATTATTCCGGGATTCCGGTAAGTATGGCTACCGTCGTTTTCATCGGTACAGTGACGTTGTTGATTGCGCTGGTAACCTCGCTTCTCGTTTCTACTTCACTTCTTTCGCCGATCGGTGTAATTTTGCATTCGCTGCAGGTTTTTCAAACCAAAAAATCTGCTGCCAGCATCAACGACAATGGCCAGGATGAAATCGCCGAAGTGTCTTACGAACTCAACCGTATTTTCAGCGAATGGAACCAGGAAATAGTCGCTCTGGGTAAAAAACAATTCCACCAGGAAAAGGAACAGGAAAAAACTCAAATTCAGATCAGCCTGAACGAGCAACAGCTCGTTTCGACCAGATCTTTGCTTAAAGTTGCCCAGACACTGAATACAACCTTCGATTTTCAAAGCAATCTAAAAGCGATTCTTGACGAAGCAGTCTCGGCAATGAATGTACAATGGGCCTCGATTCTTTTGATAAATCGAGAGCGCCACGAGATGACCGTCGCCTGCGTCAGAGGCATCGAAAAAAGTCTTCTCGACGACCTGGCCGAAGAAGAATACCCCTCCATAAGACTCAAACCCCACGAAGGGCTTGCCGGTCAGGTAATAAAAGACGGTTTGCCCCTGATTGCCAACAAAGGCTTCAAAGATCCAAGATTCAAGCTCTTCAGCGAATTCAAAAACAAAGACGAGAAAGTAGCCAGCCTGCTTTGTGCCCCGATAGTGAGTTCAGACGGCATAGTTCTTGGCGTAATGAACCTCATCAACCGAATTATGCCACCGGTCTTCCGCAATGAAGATCTTCCATACGTCAAAGATCTCTGTATGCTGGCTTCGCTCATCATCGAACGCAACCGTATGTACAGCAATCTTTTCGTAGACGAGCACACAGGCCTGTCGGCTCACAATGTCTGGAAAGGCTATTTCGCCGAAGAGTCTGCCCGCGCAGTCCGCTATGCCCAGACGCTGAGCCTTGTAATCGCCGACATAGACAACTTCAAGCACATTGTCGGCGAAACGAATGCTGAATTTGCGTCTCAGGTAACTGGCACCTGCGGCCATATTATCGGCCGGGCGCTTCGCGACACTGACACGGCTTCGTGCGTTCAGGAAAGATTCTTCATCCTGCTTCCCAACACTGATGTTGCCGGAGCCGTTTACCTCACCGGTCGCATCAAAGAAGCGATAGAAAACACTTCTCTCGAGTTCGACGGCAGGAAACTGACCCTGACCATATCTGCCGGTATTGCCAGTTACCCGGAAACCACAAGTGACATTCGCAACCTGCTGAAATCATCGGTCGTAGCCGCGACTCAGGCACGCGAAGCAGGTGGGAACCGGGCTGTAATATATAAACCTGACACCAGATCAATGTAAATTTGATCGACACATTTTATTTAACTCATCGAGGTTGCCATGTCAGCAGGAAAATCTTTCTATATCACCACTCCCCTCTACTACGCCAACGATGAACTCCACATCGGGCACGCTTTTTCGACCCTGGCAGCCGATATAGCCAGTCGATACCAGCGCTCCATGGGGCGCGAAGTCCACTTTCTCACTGGTTCTGACGAACATGGCCAGAAGGTGGAACAGGCTGCAAAGGCTCGAGGTCTTTCTCCCCTCGCCCATACCGATAGCCTGGTCGAAAAATTCAAATCACTGTGGGAACTGCTTGACATCACCTACGATGACTTTATCCGTACCACTGAAGATCGCCATAAAAAAGTAGTCTGCCACGCGCTTGACCAGCTCTGGCAGAAAGGCGATATCTATGAAGCTGAATACAGTGGCTGGTATTGTACCCCCTGCGAACGTTTCTGGACAGAAAAAGAAGTTCCCGAAAAACTTTGCCCGGACTGCAAAAGAGCCGTACAGGAAATTTCTGAAAAAAATTACTTTTTCAAAATGTCCAAATATCAGCAGCAGTTGATAGACCATATCAACAACAACCCTGGTTTTATCAGACCCGAGAATCGCCGCAATGAAGTTCTCGGTTTTTTAAGGCAGCCGCTGGGCGATTTGTGCATAAGCAGACCAAAAGCTCGATTGTCATGGGGTATTGAACTGCCGTTCGCCCCTGACTACGTTACTTACGTCTGGTTCGATGCTCTCACCAATTACATTTCGGCGGTAGGCTACCCCTTCGACATGGAAAAATTCAACCGCCTGTGGCCGGCTTCATGCCATCTCATCGGCAAAGATATTCTGACGACCCACGCGGTATACTGGAGCACAATGCTTATGGCGCTTGGCCTCAGTTTACCCGAATGCATTTTTGCCCACGGATGGTGGGTTACCGGCGAGGGCAAAATGTCAAAATCTGTAGGCAACATCATCAATCCGCGCGAGCTTGTGGCTCGCTTCGGGTTAGACCCTTTCAGATTCTATCTGTTTCGCGAAATGGTATTTGGCATGGATGCCACCTACACGGAAGAAAACTTTATTCTTCGCTATAATGCCGACCTGGCCAACGATTATGGCAATCTTTGCCAGCGCATGCTTCCGATGCTTATAAAAAACCGGGAAGGGCGCTTTCATAAAGTTGCTCCGACGCTGCCACAAAGCAAAGAAATCGAGCAACTTGCCGCTGCGGTCAAAGCTGATTACGTATCGGCCATGGATAATTTTCTTTATCACGATGCCTTGAAACGCACCTGGGACCTGATTCAACGCCTGAATAAATACGTTGACGAAACCGCCCCCTGGAAACTCGCCAAAGAAGAAAACTGGGCTGTTCTCGATGAAGTTTTTTACACAATTGGTGAAAGTATCAGATTCGTTTCTCACCTGGTCGAGCCTTTCATGCCTCACCTCGCCCCTGAATTCCTCAAGCAGATTGGTTGCGACAAAAATAAAGTCAGCATCAAAGATCTCAGCTGGGGGCAACTGGCTGACGGTACCAGATGTACAGAGCCAAGCCCAATGTTTCCGAGACTTGAGACCGAAAGAATTCAGAATCTCAAAAAAGGCGGCAAAACAGACAAATCAGATACCAAAGAGAAAAATGCCCAGCCGGCGGCCGCAAAACCAGCCCTTATCAGTGCCGAAAACGGTCTGGTAAGCTTTGATGACTTTCTCAAAACCGAACTTTGCATCGCCCGCATAGAAACGGCCGAAAAAGTCGAAAACGCCGACAAGCTTTTACAATTAACCGTCAATATTGCAGACGAAACCCGTACTCTTGTCGCAGGCATTGCCGCCTTCTACAAACCAGAAGAGCTTGTCGGCAAACAGGTGGTAATGGTCAAAAATCTAAAGCCGGCCAAAATAAGAGGCATTGTTTCTCACGGCATGATTCTTGCCGCAGGCACTGAAGACGGCGGTCTGGCTCTTGTCACTCCTGACAAGCCCGCCAAAACCGGCATCCGGGTTAAGTAATGTCTCTATTGCCTTTAATAGATGTTCACGCACATCTTCAGGACGACAAATTTCATGAAGATTGTGACGAAGTCGTAAAAAGAGCTGTGGCAGCCGGTGTAACCCACATTATCAATGCCGGAACCAGTCTGACAGATTCAAAAAAAGCCCTGGACGTGGCGAGACAGCACCAATGTTGTCTCGCCCTTGTCGGGGTACACCCTCACGATGCGACGACCTTTGACGAACACACTCTTGAACAACTGACCAGTCTTACGGCTGACCCTAATGTTCTTGGTATCGGTGAAATCGGCCTTGATTTTCACTACGACTTTTCGCCTCGGGAAACTCAGTTGCGGGTGTTTGTTGAGCTCTGGCAGCTGGCGGCGAAGCTGCGACTGCCGGCTGTAATTCATGTTAGAGAAGCCTACGATAGCTTTTTCTCTGCCATTGAAGGCCTCGCTGCCCCCAAAAAAGTTCTGCTTCACTGCTTCTCTGGCGATCTTGAAATTGCCCAAATAGCCTCTGAAAAAGGGTTTCACTTTTCAACCGGCGGAGCCTTGACATACCCGAAATCTGAAATGACAAGGGAAGTTTTCAGAATGCTTCCGCTCGACAGAATTCATCTTGAAACCGACTGCCCATATCTGGCTCCACAACCACGAAGGGGCAAAAGAAACGAACCGTCCTATCTGCAGTTCACCCTGGATTTCATCGCAGGTCTGCGAAATGTGTCGAGAGATGAGATGGCGACAATACTGCAACGCAATGCAATTGACTTTTTTGGTGAAAGGCTGGCCTGAGAATGGAATCACAAAGACTGGAGTTCAATCGCCGCAGTGTTAACGAACTGATACTTGGCAATGATATCGTCAAAGATACTGTTGCCAGACTCCTGCGTTTTCGTGTTGGCAGGCACTGCGCCATAGTCACCAACGAAACCGTTGCCAAATGGTATTTGCAGCCTCTGCTTTCCGAGCTCAAGTCCAGGGGTTTCACCGCCAATGAGATAATAGTTCCGGACGGCGAAAAATATAAAAATTACGAAACGGCCAGCTCTATCATTAACCGCCTCTGCGAACTTGGCATAGATAGAGATTGCCCGTTGATAGCCCTTGGAGGTGGCGTGGTATGCGACCTGACAGGCTTCGTCGCCTCTGTCTTCAAGCGCGGCGTACCTCTGGCGCTGCTGCCAACTTCCCTGCTGGCAATGGTAGACGCATGCATTGGCGGGAAAAACGCCATCAATCTGGATGCCGGCAAAAATCTGATTGGCACCTTTTATCAGCCTTTTTTTACAGCCATTGACGTGGCGGTGTTGCGCACTCTGCCTCTCGGGCAGCTTGCGTATGGACTTGTTGAAGCGATAAAGCACGGTGCAATAGCAGACGGTGCCTATTACCGATTCATTTTAAAGAACCTTGGTGACATAAAATCAAAGCAGTTACCGCTGCTGCAAAGATTGATCAGACGTTCGATCCACATCAAAAAAACTTTCGTAGCCAACGACGAGCTTGACCAGAGCAGCCGTATGCACCTGAATTTCGGTCACACGTTCGGGCACGCTCTCGAAGCGACCGGCAATTACATCAGGCTGCATCACGGCGAAGCGGTCGGGCTTGGCATGCTGATGGCCCTGAAAGCATCTTCGGCAGCAGGCGTTCTTGAAGAAGATTATTCAGAAAGCTTGAAGTCGATCCTGAAAGAATGCGGCCTGCCAACTCAGATCCCCGGCGAAATGGATAAAAAAGAGATTCTTAACAATCTCACACAGGATAAAAAAAAGAACCAGAACAGCTATCAGTTTGTTCTCCCCAAATCGCTTGGGCGCACGATCGTGCATAAAGTTGAGCCTGGTAAATTAGAAGACTTTCTTGCTGCGGCAATGAATTTTTAAATAATAAAGATAGAGTTAAGGATGGCGAAATGAACTCAACCACTACAATTTCTCATCGTTTTTCACCCAATGCCCAGAAAGTTCTGGCCAAAAGATACCTCACCAGAGGCCCTGACGGTAAACCGACCGAAACCATAGAAGAGCTTTTCTGGCGCGTTGCCAATGCGATTGCTTCTGCAGAAAATAACTATCATAACAGCAAATACAGCGTCGAACAGCTTGAAAAGGAATTTTTCAGAATAATGACCGATCTGGATTTTCTGCCCAACAGCCCCACCCTGATGAATGCGGGCAAAGAACTTGGGCAGCTGTCAGCGTGTTTTGTATTGCCGGTCGAAGATTCTATGGAAGGCATCTTTGAAGCCGTTAAAAACGCTGCTCTCATTCATAAATCGGGCGGCGGCACCGGTTTTAGTTTTTCACGCCTGCGCCCTGCCAATGACCTCGTATCATCTACCAGCGGCGTAAGTTCTGGGCCTATTTCATTCATGAAAGTATTCAATGTCGCCACCGAAACGATCAAACAAGGCGGAACCCGCCGAGGCGCCAATATGGGTATTCTCAGAGTCGACCACCCGGATATTCTCGATTTTATAACCTGCAAAGAAAAAAATGATGAACTGACCAATTTCAATATCTCCATTGCGATCACCGACGCCTTCATGGAAGCTCTTGAGCGTGATTGCGAATACAATCTGATCAATCCAAGATCAAAAGAAATTGTTCATTCGCTCAAAGCCAGCAAGGTTTTTCATATGATCGTCGAACGTGCCTGGCGCAATGGCGAACCCGGAATTGTCTTCATTGATAGAATCAACCGCTTTCAGCCGACTCCAGCTGTGGGCGAAATAGAATCGACGAACCCCTGCGGTGAACAGCCACTGCTGCCATACGAATCATGTAATCTTGGCTCAATAAATCTTGCCCGATTTGTTAAAAACATCGCCACAAGACCAGAAGTAGATTTTGACCGCCTGCGTGAAATAATACACCTCGCCGTCAGGTTTCTCGACAATGTGATTGATCAAAACCGCTACCCGATACCGGAAATAGATAAAACAACCAAGGCCAACCGAAAAATCGGCCTGGGAGTAATGGGCTGGGCCGACATGCTGATAAAACTGAATCTGGCGTATGACTCAGAGAAAGCTCTCGAACTTGCAGACTCTGTGATGGGATTCATTAAACGGGAGGCCTGGTCGGCTTCGCAGGAGCTCGCAAAAGAGCGTGGCCCTTTTCCTAATTTTGAAAAATCAGTGTTTGCAGAGAAAAAAATGCTGCCGCTGCGCAATGCAACGGTAACCACCATTGCTCCGACCGGAACCATAAGCCTTATATCGGGCTGTTCCAGTGGAATAGAACCTCTATTCGCTATTGCCTACGAAAAGCACGTAATGGACAATGAAAAACTTGTTGAAGTACACAGCGATTTTGTCAGGGTAGCACGCGAACGCGACTTCTATTCTGAAGAACTGATGGAAAAAATAGCTCACCAGGGCAGCCTGAAGGGCTTCAACCAGATACCAGATGACGTGGCAAGAGTTTTTGTCACCAGCCATCTGATTTCGCCGGAGTGGCACATTCGCATGCAGGCAGCTTTTCAGAAGCACACAGACAATGCTGTGAGCAAAACGGTCAATTTTCCCTTCGAAGCGACCAAAAATGATGTCGAAACAGTCTTTAGACTTGCCCACACCCTCAACTGCAAGGGAGTCACCGTTTATCGTGACGGCTCCCGCGAAGAACAGGTTCTCAATGTCGGCAAAGGCCGCAAGGGAAAATCTTCGGCAGCAAACGAAGGACCGCGGGTCACTCCCAGAGCTCGACCGGAAAGAACTGTCGGTGTTACCGAGCGCGTTAAAATAGGCTGCGGCAACCTCTACGTCACAGTGAACAGCGACGAAAAAGGGATCTGCGAAGTTTTTACCAGCCTTGGTCGCAACGGGGGGTGCCCTTCACAATCAGAAGCTGCGGCAAGACTTATTTCAATGGCACTGCGTGCGGGCATCGATGTACAGGAAATCATAGACCAGCTCAAGGGCATCAGGTGTATGTCCACCCTCAAAAAAGGTGCACTGTCCGGCGGAATCAAGGTACTCTCGTGCCCTGATGCGATCGGCAAAGCTCTCGAGCAGTATCATCTTTCCGCTAAAGATACTTTTGCCCAGAATACCGCCGCTGGTTCCTCCAAAGCTTCCGGCAAAAAAGATCTTATGCTCGACAATTCAGGGCCCGGCGTTGTCTGCCCTGACTGCGGTGAAGGGCTCGAGCACGACGGCGGCTGCATAATCTGTAAGCATTGCGGTTTTTCAAAGTGCGGTTGATGCAAAAAGTGCGGTTGATGCAAAATGATTTTATTCTCAGTTCAGACTCAAATTAAAAGTCATATGACATTGACACATATAGCTTTTGTCAGTAGAATTTTAGAAGCGTATCCGGGTTTACTGCAAGCCTGAATTTGGCGCGCAATAAGGAGTATAAGAGTATGAATCATCGAATCGCGCGAATAAGTTTGCTGCTCGTAATGGCTTTAATGCTGGTTACGGCAACATTCGGCAATGAAGCGCCCCTCCTGCGAGTAACTTTTCTTGATGTACATCAGGGCGATTGTATTCTGATACGATCTGCCGAAAAAACTGTTATGATCGATGCCGGAGACGATAATCGCAGCGCCGCCATCCGCTACATCATCCCCTACCTGAAAAAAGAAGGCATCAAGCACATCGATCAGGCAATAATAACGCACCCGCACCGTGACCACTTTGGCGGGTTTATCGACCTTATCAAAGAATGCACCTTCGGGGAATTTATTTATTCCAACGACTCAGAAATATCGTCAGAAGGCAAAACCACTAAGGGCCCGAACGATGCTCTCATCTACAATCAGCTCAGAAGCTTGATTCTCGAAAAAAACATACCTTACCGCAAAGCCAAACTTGGTGAAATGCTTGATTGGGGCAAAGGCATCAAGGCAGAGGTGATAAACTGTGATACCCGTCGGGCCAGTGAAATCGAAGAACGCGCTGAAGCTTCCACAGACGACAGCTCTGATAGCGCCCTAAAAACCAACCCAAACGAACTTTCCATAGTTATAAAAGCAACTGCTGGCAAAGTAAGTTATCTGTTCACCGGCGATGCCGAAAAGAAGTCTGAAACGGACATGATCAGCACGCACGGCAAAAAATTAGCATGCACCGTACTTAAGTCTGGGCATCACGGCAGCAAAACATCATCAACTCACGCCTTTATGGATATCGCACAACCCAAATACGCTGTAATAAGCGCCGGAACCGGCAACTCCTTCGGCCACCCAACTCAGACCGTCCTTGATATTTATGATTACTACAAAATGGGCGTTTTCAGAACCGATAAAGATGGCACTATCGAAAGTTACACCGATGGCACAACCGTAACCTTCGTAACCAACAACAGCCCTCTCGAATTTGCCTCAAAACCGAAATTGATCTCTTTAACTGCCAATTCAGCGACCCTCCAGTGGGAAACCAATCGCCCGGCAACAACCAGCATCGCTTATGGTACTGCTTCTTTCGACCAGAAAAAGGACCTGGATCACCCGGTAAAAATACACACCATAACTCTTACCGGCCTCAAACCCTCGACCACCTACAAATACCTGGCTGTTTCAAGAGACCCACGTGAAGCAGAAAAATTTATCTCAATAGAAGAAACAATTACAACGCCCGCAGGCAGTGGCGACCCGTTGCCCAAAATCGACAGTGTCAGCACAAACGTCGACAAGATCTACATGAAGCACCCGTTCAAGATTATCGTACCGGTCAGCAATCCGGCTGAAGCCACCTCCGGGAACCTGACTCTCGAAGTCTACCACTCCGCAATGGATGCCTCAAACCTGATCGACAAAGTTAAATTTACCGGTATCCCAGGTGGAAACGCCGTGCAGGCTGTTCTCCAAACCCAGATCGACTGGATTGGCGGCGTAGAAATAATAGCAGTTCTCAAACAGGGCAACGCAATTATCGATACGGCTTCAATTAACATCGAAATTGAAGCAAAAATCATACTTGTCGACTGTGCTCATGGCAACAAAGATTACTTTACCGGCCGGTTCGCTGGCATGAAAATGGACCTGTTCCAGAACTATGGCTTTCAGATGCGCAGCATCTCCAAAGCCATCACCTTTGATTCCATAAAAAACGGCTTTGTAATTCTTATTCCCCACCCAACTGTAGACTTCAAAAGTGAAGAAGTGACCGCACTTAAAAAATTCGTGGCCGGAGGCGGTTCTTTACTGATGTTTGGCCAGTCCGACTACCGCGACCTCTCCAAACCTGATATCCTCAACTCAGTATTGAAAGGCGTAGGCAGCAAAATCCGCTTCAACGATGACCAGGCCTGTGACCCGACCGATAACATCGGGCCGCCATGGCGGATGTTTGTAAAAACTTTTCCGGCACCCGAAATTTCTGGCAACGATGTCAAAAAACTTCTCATTCGAAGCGCCTGCACATTCATCAATGCCAACAATAAAGGCCTGAAAGCCAGCAAAAATCTGTTTATCCTCGCATCCGGCGATGAAGATTCGTATAACACCGAGTCTGATGGCATGGGCGACGGCTACATCTATGCCAGCGCTACGCCAGTGCTTCCCATTCCGATAGCTGCGGCTGAAGACCTTGGTTTTGGCCGGGTTGCATGTTTCGGTGAGCCTTTCTATCAGGATAACTTTTACACCAGCCCCGGTGACCTGCACACTGCAGCGTTCAACCGCAACGTGATCAGGTGGCTCAGCCTCGGCAAAGAAAAAAGCGTCAAATCTTTGTTGCGCTCGATCGATGAACTCGAATATGAAGCAGACCCCGAAGTCAGAACCGAGCGTTACGAAGCTCTCTCAAAAACAGTCATAAATAAAATCCGCCATGATGTAGACAACAACGGCTCTTCTCTCGGCGAAATCAATGCCATGTTCGATGAATTCAAGAGTTCTACTGTTGAACAGTTCAGAACAAAAGTGAATCACCTTTACCGCTTTGAAAATCTGCACCGTGGCAACTGACCTCGATTAGACAAAGGCAGGGAACGGCAGTAAGTCGTTTCCTGCCTCTTTTTTTTGAATAACATGTATGTAATAGAATTTCCAGACCCTGAATTGGCTAATGAAGACGGTTTACTGGCAGTTGGCGGCAATCTGCATACCAACACCCTTCTTAATGCCTATCGAAGCGGCATTTTTCCATGGTCAGTCGATCCCATTTCATGGTGGTCGCCAGACCCGAGAGCTGTTTTTGAGCTGTCAGAATTTCGACTGAGCAGAAGAATGCAGCGACTTTACCGCAGCGGCAGGTTTTCTTTTTCCTTCGACGAGTGCTTCACCCGGGTCATGGAATGCTGTGCTGCTCCGGCTCCGGGGCGAGAAAGCACCTGGATAAGCAAAAAATTTATCAAAGCCTATACTGCATTGCACAATCAGGGTTATGCGCACAGCTGCGAAATCTGGAACGATGAAAAACAACTTGTCGGTGGAGTATACGGAGTGGCTATAGGCGCTTTTTTTGCCGGAGAATCAATGTTTCACACCTGCTCCAACGCTTCAACTCTTGCCCTGAATCATCTGATAGAACATCTTAGGCAGCGTGGTTATCTTCTTTTCGACTCTCAGGTTATTTCGTCACACACGGCAAGTCTCGGGGCAATTGAAATCCCCAGGTATGAATACCTGCGCCGCCTGCGCACGGCTCTGGCAAAAAACTGCGCTTTTTAAAAGTTTTTTTGGCATTGCCTTTTATCATCAGTATAAACCTGATATAATCTTTGCGGAAATTAAACTATTGATCAAGGTAGTGACGATCCTGTGCAAACACAAAACTCTTTTAAAAGTTTATCCAGGCTTTTTCAGCGTTTATCCGATTCAGACAAAGTTTATCGAAATGCGGCAATGTTGCCGCTATACGCTTATATCATTCTTTTTTCGTTTGTTTTTCTGAGTATTCCCGCTTTTTCGGCTGAAGATTCGAGAATAACCGATATTCGTTTCTGGCAAAGCCCTGAAGAAGCGCAGGTAGTTCTCGATATCAGTGCCCCGCCGAAAGTTTCTGAAGTGGCAATGCTCAAAGATGGAACTTTGTATTTCGACATTGCTGGGTGCGTATTCAGGCCTGGCAGGCAACGTTACCCACTACAGAACCCATTTTTGGAAGTTTTGACTGTTCAGCAGAACCCAGATAAATCGGCCAGAGTATTTTTCAGGGTGCCAAGCGGTGTCGAAGCCAAAACCTTTGTTCTCGCAAAAAATGAGAAAAAAGGTGATCGTATTGTTATTTTTCTGCGTGAGCCTCAAGCAACACTGCTGCAGAAACGAAACGCCGAGCTGTTTGAAGTTAACCGCCTGAAAGCCGGAAACGTAAAAATTGTGGTTATCGACCCAGGCCATGGTGGCGAAGATCCGGGTACCCGTCATAACGGTATTATCGAAAAAAACTATATAATGACCATGGGAAAGCTGGTCAAAGCCTACTTTGACCGTGATCCAAGATTTAAAGCAATCCTCACCCGTGACGGAGACTATATCATCCCGCTCGATCGACGGCGGGAAATAGCTGAGCGCCTCGGCGCCGATGCTTTTATAAGTCTGCACGTGAACTACAACTCCAGAAAAACGATTCGCGGCATTGAAGTGTATTACGAGTCTCCCAAAGGTGCAGTTGGAGAAGCTGAACGCCTGGTAGCCGAAACCGAAAATATGGTTGACTTCGGTGGAGCAAGTCCGAATGCAACGCCCGTAATCACCAAAAAAGAAATTATCGAAAAACAGGCTATGATAATGAACAAAAGCCGACAGCTGGCTGAAAAAGTCGAAGCCCAGCTCGGTGCTTCAGTTGTAGAGTTGCCATCACGCGGGGTAAAGCGTGCCGGCTTCAAGGTATTGCATTCGATGGCCATGCCCTCTGTTCTGGTTGAATTTGGCTACGTTTCCAATCTCAACGATGCCGAAATACTCAAAAACTATACAGCCCGCACCCGACTGGCTCAGGGTCTGTATTTTGGGGTAAGAGATTTTCTGCTGGGGCAGATAGAAGAAGGGTATGACACCAGCTACCTTGAATATATCAAAACCGCCGCCGCGAATCGCGCCAGGGTGGCTGCTCAGCGCAAAAAGAATGCTGCAAAAAACAAGCCCAGGGTATACAAAGTAAAAGCCGGTGATACACTTTCCGGTATTGCCGCCAAACATGGCGTCAGTCTTGCGACACTTGCCAGAGTCAATAAGTTTTCAGACAAGCACATGATCAAGGCTGGCCAGAGTATAATAATCCCGGGAAAATAAAGGACTCATACTGGTGGAATTTTTCAGTAATCTTAAAATAAAAACCAGACTTTTTTTTACGATGGTTCTGGTCTCTCTGATTCTGCTCGGAATGACATTTTTCACCTCTGAGCGCATTCGCAGTGCGGTAAAAAGTCAGATACCGCTGCAGATTCTAACGATTTTGAACGCCGAAGCCGGAAAAATCAGCGCCATAATGAGGGCCTACGAGCGCAATCTTGAATATCTGACCAAACTGAACTCGACAATACAGTATCTTTCGTGGCTGGATCAGGCTCCAGACGAAAATCAATTGATTGAACAATGGCGACAGGTTCTCAAAGCGCCGGTTGCAGGGCTCCTTTCCCGCAGCGACAACAATCAGGTTAATGATATTGTAGATATCGCCGTTCTTGATGCTGATGATGCGACAGTGTTTCGTCTCATATCAAATGGCAAAGAACCGCCGGCAGACGAAGAACCCCCTTACGAAAAATTTTTAACCGGCAAAATGCGTGAAACTCTCGATACCGAAGGCATTTTTCGCAGCCAGGTTTTTTTCCAGCAAAACCACGATGAATACAAAGACAGAGTGATCTATCTGTTCAAACCGGTCTACTCACAGCGCCGCAAAATAGGAACTGTAGCGATGGGAATCAGCCTTGAAAGCTTATTCGAAAACATCCCCGGCGCCCTTACCAACGTTGGCGGCAAAACTTCGATTATTTCAAGTGAATATTCACAGAACGGCTTTTATCTCTCACATTCAGACGTCGAAAACGTCCTCGACCCGCAACGCCGAATTTTTCTGAATTCCAAAGAACCCGAACTCCAGGATCACGCCGAGCGAATTGTTACCAACAAAAGCGGTTTTCATGAATTCCTGCTGGCAGAAAAATCGAACATACTTCTGGCAGCCTCACCAGTGCAAAACTCCAGCTGGGTAATGCTCAGCGTTGTTGACACTCAGGGCCTGATGGGGGCTCTGAACAAAGCGCAGAACTTCTCACTTTTTCTGATTATTTTTGGCCTGGTTGTGATGACGGGCATAACCATGGTAGTCATCAACGGCGTTGTCAACCAGATCAGAGGTGTTTCTACCGGCCTCGAAGAAATTTCCAGAGGCCGCGGCGACTTGACACGTCGACTTGCAATCGTGGGCAAAGACGAACTCACAGAAGTCTCTGAGCGATTCAACAAATTTATTGGTTATATTCAACGCCTGCTGCTGCAGATACGCGACGTTATCAACCGCCTGTCACAGATGGCGAACAGCATTTCAAACCTGACGTTTCAATCAAACGAATCTATTCAGAACATCTTTGGTAACACCCAGCGAATAACCAAAGCTTCAAAAGACTCCGCCACAACTTTAGAGTCGACTGCAGCGGCCATCGAAGAAATATCTGCCAATTCCCAGTTGATCGCCAAACGTTCAAACCGGGCCTATGAAGAATCGGTACAAAACCGTCTCAAGGCCACTCAAGGCATGGAAGCAGTCAGAGAAGCATCAACGACCATTAAAGAAATAGAGCGGGCTGTAGGCGACTCCTCAAGAGTTCTCGAAGAACTCAAAGGGCAATCACGCAAAATTGGTAAAATCGTCTTGACTATTACCGCTATTTCGCGACAGACCAACCTTCTTGCCCTCAATGCGGCAATCGAGGCAGCCAGGGCCGGCGAACAGGGAAAAGGCTTCGTGGTCGTCGCTGCCAACGTTAAAAAGCTTGCCGAGCAAAGCGCCAAGGCGGCTGAAGAAATCGGAGCTCTGATCGGCGAAATTCAGCATAAAACCAATAAAGCTGTCGAAGAAATGAGTCTTGGTAAAGAAAAAGTGCAGGAAGGCGTTAAAATCATCAATCAGGCTGGTGGTTACCTCGACGAAATCGGCATGGCTTCTGAAAGCGTCAATGTCCAGGTTCAGGATATCAGTAAATCATCCGTGGAACAGAGCAAAAACATCGAAGCAATAAGTCTTTCGATCGAAAATCTTTCCATTACCACGAAGACTACGACAAGAGAAGTCGATGGGGTCCTTGAATCTCTCAAATCTCAACGAGATTCAATTCAGGACATGGCAAAAATTACCAAACACCTCAGTATGGTTGCCGACGAGATGGGTCGAATGCTGGCACATTTCGTTCTTGAAACCCACGAAATAACATCGACTTTTGCAGAAGCCCAGAATCACAGCGATAATTTTTCCGATGAAGTCGATGATGCAAGCCTGATAACTGATTCAGAAGAATCAGACGAGGCTCATGGGCAAAAGAAATAGTCTGACCGCTCCGCAAACATTGAAAACTCATCAGGAATGTGTTAGTCTTGCACATTTCAAATTGGAGTCAACCGTTTCCAGGAGTTTTGCATCATGCTCGAACCCAAAAGTTTTTCAGGTGGTCTGCATCCGCCAGGTTTAAAGACAACTGCAGACAAACCGATAGTCAACCTTCCAATTCCATCTAAAGTCATTCTTCATGTTGCACAGCACATAGGCGCACCGGCAAAACCTACGCAAAAAATCACCGACAGAGTCTCCTGCGGTCAGTGTATTGCCGAGCCCGGCGGGTTTGTATCTGCTCCAATCCACGCAACTATCAGTGGGACGGTTATCGGCGCCGGCAACTTTATGCACCCATTCGGAGTACCGAGTCCAGCAATTGTCATCGAACGCTCTGCCGAGACTCCCGAACCTGTGTACACACAAGAAAACGGCTTGGCATTACCACCAGAAGAAATTAAAAAAAGAATACAGGAATCCGGCGTCGTAGGTCTCGGTGGCGCGACTTTTCCTACCCACGTAAAACTTTCCCCTCCTGAAACACGCCACATCGACACTGTGATTCTCAATGGTGTCGAATGCGAACCTGCCTTAACCGCAGATCATCGCCTCATGCTTGAAGAAACAGACCGCATTATCGATGGCCTGAAACTGATTATGCGGGTTTTGAAAGCCGAAAAGGGCATTGTCGGGATCGAGATGAACAAGCCAGACGCAATAGCCCTGTTCTCAGAAAAATTCAAAAACGAACCTGCACTGCAGGTGCAGCCTCTCGAAGTTAAATATCCACAAGGCGGCGAAAAACAGCTCATTTACGCCTGTCTTGGCCGCGAGGTACCCTCCGGAAAACTGCCTATGGATGTGGGGGTTGTTGTGCAAAACGTGGCCTCGGCCGCCGCTATTGCCGATGCAGTCAATCTAAAAAAGCCTCTCATGGAAAGAGTCGTCACTCTGGCCGGCAACTGCGTCAAAAATCCTGGCAACTATCGTATAAGAATCGGCACTCCTGTAGGCGACTTCATTGAGGTGGCTGGAGGTCTGAAGCAAGATATCCCGCTGAAGAAAGTAATTATGGGCGGACCAATGATGGGCTTCGCTCTTTTTGACCTCAACGTCCCAATAATCAAAGGGACAAGCGGTATCCTCTGCTGGGATGAAACACAGGCCAAAGTGCCTGTTCAAACTGCTTGTCTGCGCTGTGGCAGCTGTATCAAAGCTTGCCCGATGGGGCTTCTGCCGCAGCAGATGAAAAAACTCGTCGATCACAAACAATGGGAAAAAGCCGACCAGATCGGCATGCTTGACTGTATTGAATGCGGCTGTTGCGCCTATGCCTGCCCTGCCGGGCTGCCACTGGTGCAATCTTTCAAACTGGGCAAAAAGAATGTAATGGCTGAGCGCAAAAGGTCGGCCCTGAACAAAGGATAAGAGAATGAGCGCACTTTCACCGGCAACCACAACTGCAGTTCCAAGACTTTTAGTCACAACTTCTCCGCATATTCAGTCAGGGCTTTCTGCTGCCAGAGTAATGTGGGATGTAAACCTTGCCATGCTTCCAGCACTGATTATGTCGATCTACAACTTTGGGCTGAAAGCGGCACTTGTTGTAGTATTCTCAGTTTTAGGGGCAGTCTGCGCCGAATTTTTCATTCAGAAATTTCTGCTGCAGAAACCCACTACTCTTGAAGACGGCAGTACTGTAGTCACCGGCATTCTTCTCGCATTCTGCGTTCCAGCCGCCCTGCCTCTCTGGGTCGCTTTTGTTGGTGGCTTTATAGCCATTGCCATTGGCAAACAGGCCTATGGAGGTCTCGGACAAAACATTTTCAACCCGGCTCACGTTGCCAGAGCCATTCTTCTCGCAAGCTGGCCGGTTTATATGACCACATGGCTGAAACCTGGCGCTGCAGCTGATGCCGTCACAACGGCGACACCGCTGGGCTTTCTCAAAGAAACAGCTAAAAGCCCTGAGCTCATGCAACAAATTTCGAGCTCCGGTAATACTATCGTTGGTTATGTATTTGAGCAGCTTCAGATAAATTTTACCGACCTGTTTCTCGGCATAAATTTCTCAGGCTCACTCGGCGAAACTTCAAAACTGGCTCTGATTATCGGCGGCATCTACCTGCTGATCCGGGGTCACATAAGCTGGCACGCGCCGCTGGCCATGATTGCAACAGTATTTTTGGGTTCATTCATTGCCGGTGGCTCAATGCAATATGCTCTGTTCCATCTGCTTTCCGGTGGGCTGATAATAGGTGCCATTTTTATGATCACCGATATGGTCACCTCACCAATGACCAGCAAGGGGCATCTGCTTTTCGGCTTCGGCTGCGGTGCAATAACTCTGTTGATTCGTCTTAAAGGCGGTTACCCCGAAGGCGTCTGCTATTCCATTCTGATAATGAACGCATTTGTACCGCTCATCGACAGATATTTTGTTCCGAGACGTTTCGGCGCCACCACTCAGGAGACCAAATCATGAAAGATATGCTGCACATGGGTATTTTTCTTTTTATCGTAGCAGCGGTTGCCGGTATTCTACTTTCTTACACAGAAAGCGTAACCGCCCCGCTGATTCTCGAAAATCGACAGAAAGCCGAAGAACTGGCCAGGCGAGAAGTTCTTCCCTCTGCTGCAACTTTTACCGATACGAATATCGAAGATCCTTCGGCTGATATGCCCAGGACTTTTTCTTCCGGGTTCGACACCGCCGGAAAACTTGCCGGAGTAGTTGTAAAAGTAGCTCCAAAAGGCTACGCTGGCCCAATCGAGATGGTGCTTGGTCTTGACACCACCGGGAAAATAACAGGTTTCAAAATTCTCTCGCAAAAAGAAACCCCAGGCCTGGGCACAAAACTTGCCGACCCGGTTTTTGTAGAACCATTCAAAAAATTGCTCTCAGAAAAAGAAAACCCGATCTTTCTGGTAAAAAAAGACGGAGGCGATGTTGACGGCATAACGGCCGCGACTATCAGTTCCAGAGCTTTTTGTGCTGGCATACGAGAAGCCCTGGATATTTTCGTTAAAATTCAACCAAAATTGAGCTCTTTAACCTCTGCAAAAGTTGAAACAGCACCTTCTCTGCCCGAAAATACCACTGACAGTGAAATACCGGCAAGTGAGGCCACCGCAACCGCAACTGAAAATATCGCCCCTGCTTCTGAAAAGATTGATGAACCAGCCTCTGACGACAGCGTTCCGTTAACAAAAGATGAGATCGACTCAGCAAGCGCCTCTGTGGAGGTAGAACAATGAATCAGCTAACCAAAGGCATCTGGAAAGAAAATCCTATTTTCGTTATCGCTCTCGGTATTTGCCCGACCCTGGCAGTTACTTCATCGATGACCAACGCTCTGGGAATGGGTATTGCAGCAACATTCGTTTTGATCGGCAGCAACCTCATCATTTCGCTGATCCGCAGCATTGTTCCCGGCAAAATTCGCATTCCAGTCTACATCATGATTATTGCAACTTTTGTAACCATCATAGACAAATTGATCGCGGCATTTTCGCCTGCCCTTTCTGCCAGCCTGGGCATTTTTATTCCTTTGATAGTGGTAAACTGCATTATTCTCGGGAGAGCCGAAGCTTTTGCAAGCAAAAACGGCCCGATCGATTCGCTGCTCGACGCCATCGGGATGGGTATAGGTTTCACCATCGCCCTCTCCTGTTTGGCGTTTTTTCGGGAACTGCTCGGCGAAGGCAAACTTTATGGTTTTCCAATTCCCTTTTTCAATGCCGACCCGGCTCTGATAATGATTATGGCTCCGGGCGGCTTTATTGTCTTCGGTTTGTTGATCGCCCTTAAACGCTTTATGGAAGCTAAAGGAGCCACAAAATGACCGCCAGTCTAATCAGTATCTTTTTTATTGCAGTCTTCATCGAAAACTATGTGCTCAATCAGGTTCTTGGTTTGTGCCCATTTATCGGTGTTTCAAACAAAATTGATTCAGCTGTGGGGATGGGGCTCGCTGTCACATTTGTCATGGTCATGGCCGGTGTCGCAACCTGGTGCATTCAGGCCTTTCTTCTTGTTCCCCTTCAACTGGAATTTCTTCAGACAATATCATTCATATTGGTTATAGCCTCGCTGGTACAGTTCGTAGAAATGGTAATCCGAAAAACTGCCCCGGCTCTGTATCAGTCTCTTGGCGTTTTTTTGCCTCTGATCACGACAAACTGCGCTGTTCTCGGTGTGGCCTTGATCAATATTAAAAAAAATCATGGGTTAATTGAAAGCGCGGTCAATTCTTTTGGTGCCGGGATGGGCTTTTTTTTCGCTCTGATAATTATGGCCGGAATCAGAGAACGTCTCGATGTTTGCGAGGTTCCGGAAGCCATGAAAGGCGCACCAGTGGCCTTCATAACAGCCGGCCTTCTCGCTACGGCCTTCATGGGCTTTTCGGGGCTGGTATAAAGGATTTATAATATGCTGACACAGATAATATCCGCTGTTCTCGTTCTTGGAGTTCTTGGTTTTGTTTTTGGAGCCATTCTTTCGTATGCCTCGGTCAAGTTCGAAGTTAAAATCGACCCGTTGATCGAAAAAACTCTTGACCTGCTGCCAGGTGCCAACTGCGGAGGCTGTGGTTTTCCGGGTTGCGCTTCAATGGCTGAGGCAATTGTAAAAAAAGGCGTGCCGGTAAGCACTTGCCCGGTCATTTCATCGCTGAACCGGATCAAAATCGAAGAACTCGTAGGCCTTCGTAAACCCGGCGAAGAAGTCAAAAAGCCGGTCGTCAAAGCTGCGTTAGTCAAGTGCAATGGGCTCGACAGCGATGAATACAAAAAATTCGAATATATGGGAGTACCCAACTGTCAAGCGGCAGTTCTGCTGCAAAACGGCCCATGGTTGTGCCCGCACCGCTGTATGGGCCTCGGTTCTTGTGTTGCAGCCTGCCCGTTCGATGCCATCAAAATTGGCCCACAACATCTGCCAATTGTCGATGAAGACAAATGTACCGCTTGCGGCCGTTGTGTTCTCGCCTGCCCCAAACAGATCATTGAACTGGTCGATAAAGAAAAAGTCGTTCATGTAAAGTGCAATTCTGTAGAACGTGGCGCGGATACCAGAAAAGTCTGCAAAGTAGGTTGTATCGGCTGCGGCCTCTGCGTCAAGGTCTGTGCCTATGAGGCAATCAAAGTAGACAACAATCTTGCGCATATCGACTACGAAAAGTGTGTCGGCTGCGGAGCCTGCGTTGCTAAATGCCCGCAGAAAACAATCATCATGGAAAATCAACCGCAGTTCAAAGGCAGAGTGGCAGAAATCGACCAGGATGCCTGTATCGGCTGCACAATCTGTTACAAAGTCTGCAAATTTTCAGCCGTTAACGGCGGTACCCCCAAGGAAAAACATTCAATTATTACTGATAAATGCGTTGGGTGCGGGCTCTGTGCCGAAAAATGCCCCAAAAAGTGTATAGAAATGAAAGATAAGGCCTGAATTAAACTATGCCAAGTCTTCTCCAATACCTGATTGCCTGTTTCATCATCGGCAGCCTGCCAATAGGAGAAGTCCTGGCACGACTTAAAACCGGCAAAAGCTTGATTTTGCCGGGGAGTCGAACTACCCGCCCCCCCGGAGAAATGTTTGACACCCTTGGCATCACGACTGGTATCGTCGTTTGCCTGCTGGACGGCCTGAAGGGGTTTGTCGCCGTATACCCTCTGGCTCTGTATTTTCTAGGGAATGATCCATATTCGCAGTGGTGGGCCATAAGCCTCGGAGGCTTTTTAACTGTTTTTGGGCACTGCAACAGCGTTTTTCTGGGCTTTCGCGGCGGTAGAGGCCTTTCGCCAACCTTTGGAGTCATGATGACACTACTGCCATTGCCCGCCATTATCGCCTCACTGCTTGGTTTGTGGCTGGCCTTCTGGGGCTTGTCAAGCAAACCCGGTGCTCTAAGCGCCGCCGGTGCCATGCCACTCCTGTCGATCGGCTGGGTGACATTCATTAAACCTGCTGACATCGATTATCTTTATGTGGTTGCAACCATGTCAATCTGGACAATGTGGGAGCATCGCGATGAACTCTTGAGCTACATGGGCATAAAACCTAAAAATATCGTTCCTGCCCCGGCGCCCAAAAACAGTTCGCAGGCCTCTGCAGAACCCGAAATTAAGCCGCTGCAGGAAGAAGAAAATATCCCCTGAAGGGCCGGAGATCAAGGTTTGTATTGTATTTCGAGATGATCACCGGCCATGGTAATGGCGAACTTCGCCAGATCGGCACCCTCGAGAAAAGTATTCATGAAGTATTCACGCGCCGCTGGTTCAAGAGTCGTGTAAGGTCGGCGAGGCTCGACAAGAAAGCCCCCCACCCTTCTTTCCCGGTCAAAGTAAATCGTTATGAGATAAGCCGACATAATCATTCTGCTGTATTTTCCGAAGGCGTATGAATGACTGCGGGCACCCAGACTCTTTAAACGCTCTTCAACCTGTTTGACTTTCATCCCGAACAGCCCTGTCGTCTTATCTGAAGCAGGAGCTTTGAGGTGATTGTCTATGAATGGGTCATATACCGGCACCGTTACCGCAGGAGTCTGCGGCAACACTGATTGTGATGCAACATCGTTTTTTTCAGCGACCACCGGGGGTGTCATCGGTTTTGTCTGGATGTCAGGAGCTTTCTTCTCGACAGGCGTTTTTGTCGAGCCTCCAAAGAACATTGGCATTTCGCCTTTGGCTTCGCCGCAACAGCTCACAAAGACAATCAGACAAGACAATAAAATTTTACGGCTTTTTATTTTCATATTATACAGGTTACAATACCCTGGCGTTTCTGGCTATATAATCGAACGGAAGGGAAACTTTCATGAGTCTCCAGGGAAAAGTCATTTCAGTTTCAGATTCAGATTCAACTGCGGTTATTTCAGTGACCCCAAAAACCGACTGCAAAGGCTGCCACGCCTGTTCTGGCCTGCTTGGCAACGAACAGGGCCCGCCGACTCGTCAAATAAAGGCACGGGTCAGCGGTCTTCAGATTGCACCTGGCGACGAAGTTATCGTGGATCTTAACCCAGGCGAAGGCAGTGTTGCCGCTTTTCTGATTTTTGGAATGCCGATGCTGGGCTTTTTTGCCGGTCTGTTCGCCGCACCCCAATTCTGCGCATTTCTGGGAACAGAGATCAGCGATGCCTGGCGAATATTCTCGGGCTTTATCGGGATGAGCCTGGCCTTTGCGCTGCTTGCACTTTTTTCTCGCAGCAAACACGCAGACAGACTTTCGATGAGAGTAATAACAAAAGTAGAAGCAAACCCAGAAAGTCAGCAATGCCACCTCAGCAACCGCTGAAGAGCTAAAAACCAAAACGGGCTAAAAAAAAGTTCCCCGGTTTAAAATAGCCGGGGACAAAGTGAGAGGATACTTGAGTCATCTGGGAGATGACAAAATTATAAAAAGCTTTCCGGGTCATGCTGCGACCGTTCTTCGAATATGCTTTGAACTAGGAGGGTCTGGTTGTGTTGAGGTATTACGGTTCAGGTTTTGTCAATACTGTAGCTTGAGGTGTAAATGTTGAGCAGCCGTAGTGTACCCTGAAATAATTATGGGATATTGAAAAACCCTCTGGAATGTGTTTTAGTAAGAGTTACCACACCGATACTCAAACACCCAAAGGGTTTTCAATGAAAAATATATCATCTCCACTTCTTCCTTTCAAGCTCTCTGCAACT
>JAKQQP010000387.1 GCA_029564115.1 Candidatus Rifleibacteriota bacterium
GGGCGTGACACAGAAAATGCCAGTGGTAGCTTGCGCCCCGAAGACGGCGTAACATTCGGCTCATCTGTCAGAATAATAGGCTTTGCAGAATTTGAGGTGATCGATCGCGATGAATATGGTCGAGAAGGCATGAACATCGAAGAAGGTGCCGGAGGAGATCTTGGCACCTATCAGACGGGGCAGATCCGCGGTCGATTTATTCGATATATAGTCGACCCGCGTGAAGTTGCCACCCTGCTCGACAATTACATTCCACCAGGTCCATGATTTTTGTCAAATCAAGCGGGGCCGGTCTGCATAAGCATTCCGGCCCCGCTTTCCATTTACGAGTTCTTGTCTCTTCGTTATTGTTTCATTCAGATCAAGGCGATTGCTTCGATTTCTACCAGGCAATCGAGTGGCAGTTTAGCGACCTGCACGCACGAGCGGGCCGGTGGTTCGCTTTTGAAGCGGGCACCGTAGATTTCGTTTACTTTGGCAAAGTTGCCGAGATCTTTTAGAAAGATGGTCGCCTTAACCACCTTCGAGAAATCAGAACCGGCGGCTTTGAGAACCGCTTCGAGGTTTTTCATTACCTGTTCGGCCTGCCCTTCGATGTCGCTGGCTTCGATTTTGCCGGTTTCGGGCACTATCGGCACCTGTCCGGAAGTGAAAACCATGCCGTTGATCTTGATGGCCTGTGAGTATGGCCCGATAGCGGCCGGAGCTTTGTCAGTAGAAATAACTTTTCTGGTCATTTGACTCTCCTTCATTCAGTTGTCAGAAATCTACCAGAGAACTTTAATCAGGTCAAACTTGCCAAATTGGCAATCATGGTTATTATTTTGGCGAAAGCTGACGATAAACGCTCAAAGCTTGTCGTTCATGTCAACGGCAGCATTGAAATTTTGCCCCGAAACGATGTACAATCAGCTGGAAAGACAAAGGAGATAACCATGAACATTACAGCAAAACGACTGGTATTTGCAGCTTTGCTGGCGGCACTGTTCACCGCTTCACCCCACCCCGCAGCCGCAGTCCAGGAAATCAAGGAAACCACCATGCTTTCGCAGTTTCTTGGTGAAAACTTTGGTTATCTCAAGAAAATTCTTAAACACACCCACGAAATGCAGCATCAGGCAAGGCCTTTTACCGTTAAGCGCCACCGTGAACGCTTTCGTTTCGAACCTGGTGACAAACACCCGCGCGAGA
>JAKQQP010000391.1 GCA_029564115.1 Candidatus Rifleibacteriota bacterium
CACCGAACCTTACATGGTCAGTTACCTGCTCGATAACACTCTGGGTTCCTGGTGGGCCGCCCGGCGCCTTACTGAAACCGATCTGGCCGAAGCAAAAAGCGAAGACGAACTGCGGCGAAAAGCTGCTGTCGATGGCGTGCCTCTTGAATTTATACGTTTTATCAGAAACGGTGACGGGCCCTGGCAGCCAGCGGCCGGCAATTTTGAAAAATGGCCGGCACAGCCATGTCAGTTGAAAATCATTGATCCATGCTGCGGTTCAGGTCATTTTCTGGTTGCGGCATTCATGATGTTCGTGCCAATGCGCATGCATATCGAGAGGTTATCAGCCCGTGAGGCCATCGATCGTGTGCTGGCCGAAAATATTCACGCCCTTGAACTCGACCAGCGGTGTGTTGAACTAGCCGCTTTTGCTCTGGCACTTTCGGCATGGAAATTTCCTGATGGCGGCGGTTACAGAGCTCTTCCCGAACTTCATATTGCCTGCTCAGGCATGTCAGTTTCTGCTGCCAAAGATGAATGGAAAAAAGCAGGTCTTGGCAGAAAGGATCTGACTCTGGCTCTCGACTGGCTTCATGACAGTTTCAAAGACGCTCCGGTGCTTGGGAGTCTGCTGAATCCCGCGAATACACCGGCAGCCAAAATTGTTAACTGGCTGGATTTATCAAAGGTAATGAACAGAGTTATGCAAGCCGGCGACACTGACGATCAGCGCGAAGCAGGTGTAATCGCCAGCGGCCTGGCAAAAGCAGCGGCTTTACTTGCTTCTCATTACCACCTCGTCATTACCAACGTGCCTTATTTAGCCCGCGGCAAGCAGAATGATACCTTGCGCGAATTTTGTGAAAAGTATTATCCCGAAGCCAAAAGCGATCTTGCGACGGTTTTTCTGGAGCGTTGTCTTGAAATGTGTGAAGGCGGAGGAACGGCAAGCATTGTTTTGCCTCAGAACTGGCTGCAACTGACGAGTTACAAAACGTTCAGAAAAAAACTTCTCACCAACGATACCTGGCACCTGGTTACCAGATTAGGTGAGGGTGGCTTCGATTCACCAGCCGCCGCCGGCGCCTTCGTGGCCATGGTAATTCTAAGCCGGAACAATGACAATAATGCTCCTGGCCAGATCGACAACATCATGCGTGGTCTCGATGTTTCGGAAGCGGCAAATTCGACCGAAAAAGCCAGGCTGGTTGTCGAGGCTGAGATTCAAAGTATTGGTCAGGCCGAGCAACTGACCAACCCGGATTTTCGCATCGGTTTCACAAAAATTGATGTTTCCAGACTGCTTAATCTCTGGGCCAAGCCGAATGTCGGCTTTCAGAACGGTGATACGCCACGCTTCATAAGATGCTTCTGGGATTCATACGCAAAGAATGACGCATGGCGCTTTATCCAGATGCCACCCGGTAATACTGACTTTTATACGGGTAATACAAGCTGCGTCTCTACAGATTTTGAAAAGGGCAATATCGAAACGGGCGGCTGGCATGATCAGTCTTCAGATTCCTATGGCAGCAGAGGCGTTCTGGTAAGAAATATGCGCAATCTGTCTGCAACACTTTTTGATGGTGGTTGTTTCGACCAGAGCGGCACTGCAATTACCTGCAGTGAAGAGTTGCTTCCGGCTCTCTGGGCTTTTGCTTCATCAGATGATTTTCAAAAGGTGGTAAGAAGCGTTGAAAAGAAAGTAAATGTAACCCCGGCCACCTTTGGCAAAATCCTCTTTGAATTGCAGCACTGGGAAAAAATGGCAGCTGAAAAATACCCTCATGGTCTGCCCGGGCCGTTTTCTGATGACCCGGCTCAGTGGCTGTTTCATGGGCACCCCTGTGGCTCGGTTATCTGGGATAAAACGAACAAAAGAACAGCTCGCGGCCCACTGCGCACTGACGCCACTGTTCTTCAGGTTGCCGTAGCCCGGTTGCTTGGTTATCGCTGGCCCGCCGAACTTGACAACAATATGGTATTAGCCGATGAACAGCGGGAATGGTTAAAACGCTGCGATGTTCTTTGTGAATTTGCTGATCAGGATGGCATAGTCTGCATATCACCAACGATGGGGGAACCTGCAGCAGCTGATCGCCTGCTCAATCTTCTTGCCGCTGCCTACGGCAAAGCCTGGTCGAATGACACGTTGGCCAGTTTGCTGACAGCGTCTGACCATGCAGGCCGGCCTCTGGAAACCTGGCTGCGTGACAAATTTTTCACCCAGCATTGCGAAGTGTTTCAAGATCGGCCGTTCATCTGGCACATCTGGGATGGCCTGCGTGACGGCTTTTCGGCATTGATCAACTACCATAAACTCGACTACAAAACCCTCGAAACTTTGATCTACACCTATCTCGGCGACTGGGTCGCCCGCCAGAAGCAGGATATCGCCAACGGCATCGATGGCGCCGCCGAAAAACTCGCCGCCGCCGAAGCGCTCAAAAAGCGCCTCGAACTGATTCTCGAAGGCGAAGCCCCCTACGACATCTTCATACGCTGGAAACCTCTTAACCAGCAACCCATCGGCTGGAACCCTGATCTAAACGACGGTGTGCGCCTGAATATCAGACCCTTCATGTCAGTGCCCGACATCGCCAAAAAAGGCGCCGGCATCCTGCGCGACAAACCCAACATCAAATGGGAAAAAGACCGCGGCAAAGACGTCGCCTCAGCCCCCTGGTTCAACCTCGGCCCCCAATACAACGGCCAACCCGGCGACCGCATCAACGACCACCATCTCACCCTCAAAGAAAAGACAGCTAAAGGAAATACCAATGATTAAGGACGCTTCAAACAAACCGATTTCAGAGCTTTTTGATGTTGATTCGAAAGCCATTTATTTTATCCCCAAATACCAGCGGGAATACACTTGGGCAAGGCCACAATGGGAGTCTCTTTTTGATGATTTGCAGGATAATGAAACGGGTTATTATCTTGGCTCGTTTATTTGCATCAGTCAGAGCAAAGATTCTTTAAAGCCGGAACTTGAAGTAATTGATGGACAACAGCGATTGACTACCCTGTCATTGCTTTTTGCAGCTATTTATAAAGTGCTGAAAGGTTTCGATCATGAATTGACAGACGACCAGAGGGTTGACCTGGCCAATTTGAAAAGAAAACTCGTTTTAAAAAATACAAACGATGAATTAAGGGTTATTCCTCAAATTCAGAATAGCAACTTACAAGATTTTAAAGCTGTTTTATCAGACAGCGGAATAATTGGTTCATGTGAAATTCCTGCTTATGCAGGCAACAGGAAAATATTCAGGGCTTATAGGTATCTGCAGGAAAGAGTTGCTCAGTTGCCAACTGATTGCGAGAGCCTCGCAAACATAATTTTAAAATTTTTGGAAAAAGTTTGCCAGGTCAACATGGTCAAAATCGAAGTGGGTTCGCATACCGATGCCTATATTTTATTTGAATCATTGAATAATCGCGGGATGCCACTTACCGCAATCGACTTGATCAAGAATAAGCTATTGGCAAAAGTAGACAAAGAAAATCCAGGGAGTCTGAATAATTATTTTGCCGAATGGAACAAAATTCTTAGCTTTCTTGGAGACGACTATTCAGTGCAGGAAAGGTTTTTTCGCCAGTATTATAATGCATTCAAGGCAGAATTGAAGGATGCTTGTCAGGTTACTTTAGCCACCCGCTCAAATCTGATTCAAATTTATGAAAAATTAATCAATTATGATGCCTCTAATTTTTTGAAGAAACTTAATGACGCTGCTAAACATTACTCGTTGTTACTTTTGCGTGGCACAGAAGAGCTTAACAATGGCTACACGGAATCATTGAGAGATCTTGATAGAATTCAGGGTTCCCCTTCGTATCTTCTTTTGCTTTACCTATTCTTGAGTAAAAGTAAGCTGGAAATTTCGGATACGGACATCAACAAGATAGTGAAACTGCTAGTATGTTTCTTTGTAAGACGCAACCTTACTGACATGCCTGCTACCAGAGACATGACCAGGCTTTTCATGAATATTGTAGAATTAATCAACGACAAAAAGGGCGATGAGATTGTTTCCCTGGTCAGAGCACAGCTAGTAAAAGTTTCTGCTACCAGCGAATTTTTTGTAAATAAGCTGGAGAACAGTATTTATGAAGAAAATTCGTGGGTTACCAGATTTATTCTTTGCAAGATTGCTGAAGAGAGCATGACACGTGAAAATATTACCGACCTTTGGAAAACTGATGGCAAGCAATTTATATGGACTATCGAGCATATCTTCCCGCAGGGAGAAAGAATTCCTGAATATTGGGTAAAAATGATGGCAGGTGGTGATGAAAAAAAGGCCAAACAGCTCCAGGAAACACACGTTCATAAACTTGGAAATCTTACTATAACAGCTTATAACCGAGAACTGGGCAATAAAAGCTTCATTGAAAAACGTGATAGAAAAGATAAAAACGGTCTCAATGTGGGCTATAAAAATAATCTGAAGCTTAACGAAGACCTGGCGACATCAGATTGCTGGACTACAGAAAAAATAGATCGGCGGACAGACAAACTTATAAAGATAGTCTCAGCCTTATTTGACTTCAATTAAATGACAATCTTCAGAACCTGCGCTAGAATAGCCAGAATGATGGCTGCAAGGAGATAGCATGAACCCAAATCAACTTTCAAAATTATCTATCCGCGGGTTCAAATCGATTCGAGAATGCGATCTCGAACTTGGCAACCTTAATGTGATCATTGGTGCCAATGGGGCCGGCAAATCGAATCTTATCAGCTTTTTTCGTCTGATTCAGCAGATGCTCGATCAGAAATTGCAGGTATTTTCCGCATGGATGGGCGGCCCCGATTCGATACTGCATTTTGGCAGAAAAGTTACCCCTGAACTGTCATTTGAGCTATGTTTTGGCGAAAACAGATATTCTGGCGTTCTAAGGGCGACTCAGGATAACAGGCTGAACTTCTTCAATGAGAAACTGGCAATTCGCGATCGCTGGCAGGATGCTTCGGGTCACTTCGAAAGCCATTTTAACGTTCTGGCAAACATCGACTCAGGTCTTTTCAAAGGTTTTAATGCCATGAAAAACTGGCGGGTCTACCATTTTCATGACACCGGCGAAACTTCCCCGGTCAAGCAATTGCACGGCCTTAACGTTAATGATTACCTGCGCCCCGATGGGAGCAATCTCGCAGCTTTTCTGTTCTTTTTGAGAGAAAGACACAATGAGCACTACCAGCGGATTGTCAAAACCATAAGACTGGTAGCGCCATTTTTTGAAGACTTTGCTCTGCGCCCGAACCCGACCAATGGAAATATGATTGAGCTTGAATGGCGGCACAAAGGTGAAGACGTTCCATGCAAAGCATTTATGCTTTCTGACGGCACTCTGCGCTTTATCTGCCTGACAACAGTTCTTTTGCAACCAGAATCAGTGCAGCCTGAGACTATTTTCATCGACGAGCCGGAGTTGGGTCTACATCCTCTGGCCATCAGCACTTTTGCTGGTATGGTCCGCTCAGTCTCGACAAGCCGGCAGATAATAATCGCCACACAATCTTCAGATCTGATTAATGAATTTGCACCCGAAAACATAATAGTTGCTGACCGCCAGCAAAATTCGACAATCTTCCACCGCCTCGAAACTGATAAGCTCACCGAATGGCTAAATGAGTATTCATTAGCAGAACTCTGGCACAAAAATCTTCTTGGCGGGAGGCCCTGAACATGATGCGGGTGTTTGTATTCTGTGAAGGTCAGAGTGAAGAAAGCTTTGTTAAAAATGTTCTTTATCCGCATTTTCAGAGCAAAGCTATTTTTTTAACTCCCATTGTCTTATCAACAAGCAAACATTTTCGTGGTGGGGTTTCGACCTACGGCAAAATTCATCAGCAAATAGAAAGAAAGTGCAAAGAAGATAACAGTGCCTGGGTGACCACAATGATTGACTATTATGGATTACCCCATGATTGGCCAGGTTTGCTGGCAGACAAAAAACAGATTACTGATGTTGAAAAGGCTTTTGAAGACAGAATCGGGATGCGAAATTTCCTGGCAAACTTGATTTTACACGAGTTCGAGGGTCTGCTTTTCAGCAACCCGGAAGCTTTTAGCTCATGGTTCAAGGTTTCTGAGGTCAATGAGCTGAAGGCGGTTCGTTCAAAATTTTCAACACCCGAAGACATCAATGATAATCGCGAAACTGCGCCATCAAAAAGGCTAAAGAGCATCTGCAAAAATTATGACAAGACATTCCATGGGTTCCAGTTGGCTCAGGAAATCGGTCTGGAGAAAATTCGCAGTGAATGCCTTCATTTTGACGGCTGGATAAAGCGTCTTGAAGCGCTGTCTGGAGAGAGAAAATAATGAAACTGGTTGACGAATTTATCAAAGCAGTGCGCTCAGCGGCGGTATTCAACAAGGAAGTTCAGGTTGCGCCCTCATGTATTCTCTGGCCTGACCGAGATCGGCAATGGGAAACAGCTATGCCGAGCCTGCAGGAAGAAATGCCGGAATTGCTGATTCTCGGGGATTACAAACCAGAAACCAGAACCGGGCCCGCTATCTGGCTGCGATGCCAGTTGCCCGCCACCGGTTCAGAGTCATCGCGGGTGCCGGTTCTTTATCTGCCGGGGGTCAGCCGTCAGGATCTTCGCGCTGTCGAAGGCTGCCCGGATCATCTCAAACCACTTGCTGAGCTGCAGTTTCGCGGAGTTATCTGGTCACAGGTTAATGCAAAAGACTGGACAATTCTTGCCTGGCTGAAAACTGACCAGGGCGGCCTGGGGCTCGATGTTTCTCAGGACAATGATACAAGGCGGGCCATGCATCTTGCTTTGAACCGTCTGCTGAACGAAGACATCGAACTGCTCAAGGGCAGACGACTCGAAAAAGACTATTTTAATACTCTGCTGACCGGCGGCGACCCGATAAGAGATCTGCTGCAATGGCTCGATCAGGGTGAGGTATTTCGTAGTGGTCGCTCTGAAAACGAGTGGCTGGCATTTGTCGAAGTATGTCGCTCACAATTGGCCTTTAACCCGCAGAAAGATGGCCTTCTGGCCGGAGCAACCCGTCTTGCAACCGCCGAAGGCCCATGGCGCACCGTCTGGGAGAGATATTGTGAAGCTGCCCGACGTTTCCCGGGTATCCCGGCGCAGGTTCGCAAGTGCAAAATGCCGGCCGACGACCTTTTTTCGAACGAAGAAACGCATGGCAACTGGCCGCAATGGAACGAAACGCGGGAGATTAAACTAAGAGAGGATCTTAAGTCTCTCAGCAAGATTCCTGCACATGAAGCCAGAAAAAAGATGCTGGAATTTGAACAGGAACACAGCCGGCGAAGAAATCTGATCTGGGCGGAACTTAATGAAGCACCTCTGGCCAAATCGTTAAAACATCTGGCAATTCTGGCAGATGTAACCAGAACAAGCCTGGCAGCAGGTAATCCGGCTGATATGGCCGCATTATACCGAAATCATGGCTGGAAAGCCGACAGCGCCATGCTGCAGGCTCTCGCCGAGGTAGAAAAAACTGAAGACGTCGACGCCGTCTCGACAGCTGTCTGTTCTATTTATCAGCCCTGGCTCGAAGAAGCTTCAAGACACCTTCAGAAGGTGTGGGAACCCGGGCAGGTCTCATTTTCAGAGCCGGAGTCAGAAACAGGTCAATGCATAATCTTTGTTGACGGGCTTCGCTTTGACTGCGCCAGGCGGCTTGCAGAAATTCTTGAAAAGAAAGGCCTGACTGTAGAGACGAAAGAGCAATGGGCGGCTTTGCCAAGTGTAACCGGCACCGGCAAACCAGCTGTAGCGCCGATTAAAGGCAAAAACAATCTGGTTGCCGAAGAAGCAGATGGCTTTAACTTCGAAATTCTCTCTTCGAGCCAGTTCAATAAAGCAGTAGCGGCCAGTGGCTACGCGATTATTGACAAAAAAAGCCGGGTTGAATCAACCGATTTGCAGAATATCTGGTGTGAGTGCGGCAATATCGACCATGAAGGCCATGATCGTGGTGCCAGGCTGGCAAGACAACTCGATACAATTTTCAATGAAATTGCCGGCCGCATTATCGAATGTCTCGCGGCCGGTCATAAAAGTGTTCGGGTGGTAACCGACCATGGTTGGCTGCTACTGCCAGGTGGCCTGCCAAAAATAGAGCTCCCGCATGAACTTTCGGAGACTAAATGGGGACGTTGCGCTGCCATAAAAGAAGGGGCAGCGAATCAGGAGCGCCTTTTCCCCTGGCACTGGAATCAAAATCGGCACTTTGCACTTGCCGACGGCATCAGCTGCTACAAAAAGGGCCTTGAATACTCGCATGGCGGCCTGAGTCTGCAGGAATGCCTGACTCTTGAACTGAAAGTCATGGGTGGAGCCACTGCAACGGCGTTCAGCGACCTGGAAATTACCGATGTGAAATGGTCTGGTCTGCGATGCAAGGTTGCCGCGACCGGTAATTTTACCGAACTTAAGCTCGATATTCGTCTTAACGCCGGCGATCCGGAAAGCTCGGTTCTGCTGACCGTAAAGAAATTCAACGAAAATGGCATGGCTTCTGTCGTTGTCGAAAATGAGGATCTCGTAGGGAAGGCTGCTGTGCTGACAATACTTGCAGCTGACGGTAATATGGTTTTGCAGCAATCAACAGTGATAGGCGGTGGACAAGATGATTGAACTCGATAATATAGATCAAAAAGCAGCGTCGGCCCTTGAGGGCTACCTGGTCAGAAAGGATCTGGTCAGGACTTTCAGTCGCCAGTTTCCCGTGCCTACCTATGTTGTTGAGTTCATGCTCGGCCGTTACTGCGCCAGCATTGACCAGAACGAGATTGACGAAGGCCTCGAAATCGTGCAGCGCCAGCTTAAATCACGCACTGTCAAAGCCGGCGAAGAAGAACTTTTTAAGGCCCGGGCAAAGGAAAATGGCGAAGTTAAGATAATCGATCTCATAACTGCGCGCCTGGACGCCAAGACTGATTCTTATGTTGCGACTCTGCCGAGTCTTCGCTTGAATGATGTTCGTATCAGCCCCGAAATGGTCAGCACGCACGAGCGCATGCTGACCGGCGGGTTTTATGCCGAGGTTACCCTCAACTATGATGCCGCCATCGCCCTTGAAAACAAAGGCCGGCCCTTCGGCGTGGCCGCACTGAGAGAGATTCAGCTGTCAAAGCGTGATGTGCTGGAAATTCTTGAAAAGGCCAGAAAGAGCTTTAACACAGAAGAATGGAAAGAGTTTTTGCTGCGCTCAATAGGCATCGAGCCTGCAAAACTGAGTGAAAGGCAGAGAAATGCATTGTTGCTGCGCATGGTTCCTTTTGTTGAGCGGAACTATAATATGGTGGAACTCGGGCCGCGCGGCACCGGCAAAAGCCATCTGTTTCAGCAGGTTTCACCACATGCGCACCTTATTTCGGGTGGCAAGGCAACCGTAGCCCGCATGTTTGTAAACAATGCCAACGGCCAGCGTGGCCTGGTCTGCCAATATGATGTCGTCTGTTTTGATGAGGTTTCGGGCATCTCTTTCGATCAGAAAGACGGCGTGAATATCATGAAGGGCTATATGGAATCCGGCGAATTCAGCCGCGGCAAGGAAAGTATCAGGGCCGACGGCAGCATGGTGCTGGTGGGCAATTTCGAAGTTGACGTCGAGCATCAGCAGCGAATCGGTCATCTATTCGGCCCGATGCCTCCGGAAATGCGTGACGACACAGCTTTTATGGATCGCATCCACGCATTTCTGCCGGGGTGGGATGTGCCAAAGATAGATAAAGAACTGCTCACCAATCATTTTGGCCTGGTCAGCGACTTTTTATCTGAATGCTGGAGCCAGTTGCGCAATCAGAGCCGGATCAGCCTGCTGCAAAACCGTGTTTTCTACGGCGGTTCGCTCTCAGGCCGCGACACCAATGCGGTCAACAAAACCGTGAGTGGCCTGCTCAAGCTTCTCTACCCGGGCACTGAACATGAGGTAGATGAAAAAGACATCGAGTGGGCCGTCAGAATTGCTTTTGAATCGCGCCGCCGCGTAAAGGAACAGCAGAAACGCATCGGTTCGGCGGAGTTTCGCAATACGCATTTCAGCTATGTCATAGGCACTGACGGTATAGAAAAATTTGTTTCGACGCCGGAGTTGCAGAACGAAAATAGCATCGGCAATGATCCTCTCGAACCCGGCCAGGTCTGGACAATAAGCCCGGGTGGCAATGATGAGAACCCCGGCCTTTATCGCATCGAAATCAACGAAGGCCCGGGTTCGGGCGTTAAAATACTGAACAAGCCAGTGCCGCCTGCCTTCAGAGAAAGCATGAGCTGCGCCGAGCAAAATCTGTATGCCCGGTCGATGCAGCTGGTTGGTGACAAAGACCCGCGTCAGCATGAGTTCACAGTTCAACTAAGAGCTTTTGACGCCTCAAAAACCGGTGCAAAGCTGGGCATTGCTTCTCTGGTAGCGCTTTGCACTGCTCTGCTCAAGAAGAGCGTGCGCGGCGGCCTGATCATTGCAGGCGAGATCAATCTTGGCGGTTCTATAGAGCCAATCCACAACCCGGTCTCTCTCGCCGAAATCGCCGTCGAAAAGGGAGCCACCGCCCTTCTTGTGCCGGTATCATGCCGGCGCCAGCTCATCGACCTCTCCGACGACATGGCCACCCGCATCGACGTTCAGTTCTACTCCGACGCACGCGACGCCCTTCTCAAGTCAATGCTGGAGTAAGGCTTTATATTTGAGTCCTGACGCCTTTAAACACCAGAATCAGGAGATTATATGAACTATTGGATGATTTGTTTGCCCAGAGAAGACATGGATCATTGTCTGAAAATCGGAACTTTCGGAGCAACCCGTAAAGTTGGCATCGGCAAAGCCCGAAAAGGCGATAAGGTGGTTTGTTACGTTACAAAAGACTGCAAAATTATCGCTGTTGGTGAGCTGACCAGTGATTATTACATGGCTGATGACGAAATCTTTAAGGCTGAAGGGGTTTTTCCTGACCGTTTTAACTTTAAAGCTCAGAAGCTTGGCCCAGAAAAAGAAATCGATATCAAATCTATCGTTGATGAGCTTGGTTTTATTACTAATAAAGCCTACTGGTCAGTATTTTTCCGCCTGAGCAACCGTCAGCTGCCGAAAGAAGATTTTCATGTAATTGAAAAACTTTGCAAAAAATGAGTTTACCCGCCATTCTATTGTTTGCCATATTTTTGCTGTCTAGCTCTTAGTTAGGAGCAAAAGAATGACTTTTGCGAACAAATGACGCGTTGTCTATTGTCGTTGCTGTCCACGCGAATTTTGTCAGAGAATTGTTCGAGTCGCTAATTGAAACCAGATAAACGAAGGCTTATATATTGCGCAAGACCAAATACAAAGCTTGAGATTACACCGGAAAGAATTATTGAAACTCGGCATAACTGCCGTGTGAAAGGGGATACATGCATTCTCAAGAAACAATTTCTCTTGTGAAGGTTGACCAGAGTCTGATCAACAATTTTATCAGAAAAGCTCAGCACAGGCTGTTATTAGCCAAGCCCAGCCTGTTCATGGAAGAAGTAGAGGCAATCAAGGCTGTTCTGCAACAAAAAACCTGCACCTGCCAGGTTTTTCTCGAAGAAGGAGATCACGCTGTCAGACTTGGCTTTGGAAAACTCGAAGCTCTGAAAGAATTTTTAGACATAACAGACAGAATCAAACTCGTGATCGCTGATTCGATAAGGCTATCCATGGTGCTAGTGGATGATAAAGCTCTATTTTTCACACCTCCCGCACTTGCCTGGGAAGAAGGCATTTCAAGCGATAAACTCATTCACCCCAATGGCGTCTGGCTTTCAGGAGATTGGGTTGACCAGATCTTTGCTATATACGCAGAAAACAGAAGGCCAGATGTACTCAGAAGTCTGCCGAACAACGTTATTCCGTTTCCTTTATGCATAATGCCTTCAAGTGATGGCCAGCAAAGTATCGAAAAGGTCAAGGAAGCAATCAAGAACCTTGAAGAAAATAATCCGGTCGATCCAATAAAATTACGAAAAATTCAATTCTATAGAAATCATTTTAAACTTGTCAGGATTGAGGTTGAGGGCGCCAACCTCAGAACAAAATCCGTCAGCTTACGCATTTTTAACAAATTTCTTGAAGGCCGTGAAGAAAGGTTGAAGAGCAGCTGGCAAATATTTACACCCGACGAAGTGAAAGATTTTTCTTCATTAACGGAAATTTACGACAGGATTGACATGTCTAAGAGCGAACACAACGTCATCTCAGTCGGGCGTTTTGGGAACTTGATTAATCTGTCAGAAAAATTGGCATTCGAGGCGAAGATACGACTGATTGAATCATCAATAAAAGGGCAGTCTGAAAGCAACTCGAACGAGAAATCCAGCCTGAAGACAAAACTGGAGAAAGCTCTTCATGAAAGCAAAGAAAACCTTCTGAAATATTTGCTTATTGAGTTTAACTCAGACAAGCCCGCCGTAAAAAAGCTTTATGAATCAGAACCCTTCCTCAAAAAAATCGCAGCCAGTGTTAATGATTCCGAAAAAGCTCTGGCTGAGCGCCTGAGTGCTTTTGTTGATGAAAAAATCAAATTCCCGTCATATGAAACTATCGTATCGTCATGTAAAATTAACCTTGATTATTATGATGTTTCTGATGAACTTCTAAACGAAAACGTTGATTTCAAGGCTTATCTGAAAAAAGACGCAGATCTGGCAAGAGAACTCAGGAGCTATGAAGCAGGTTTCCTATCTGACTAAGACTCTCCAAGTCATTCCTGAACTGAAAAAGAAAAACGCCCACCGGCAATTTTTATACGCTGATAGTATTGTTCATTGTCGGTGGGAGTATTGTTATTGTCTGGCACGAAGAGTTTCTTTGATTGAGCTTACCGAGACGGGCAGATTCACATTAGCTGGTATAATGGCCATCAATGAATAACCATGTTGATCAAACCAGGGCTTGATTTCGTTCATTGAAATGAAATTGGTGGCTTCGAGGCAATAATATCTTTTTCCGTTGTAGGTGTAATAGACAGAACCAGATGTCATTTGGGCTTCAACTTCGGATGGAAGGGCGACACCGACAATTGCGTGCCCCTCGCCTCCGTTGCCATTCAATAAAATCAGAGATGTATCAAAGCCAGCCTTATGCATTAATGCACCGAGCAGTATTGCGCGATCTTCGCAGTCGCCAGATTTGTTGTATAAGGTTATCGCCGGAAGACAAACATATTCTGCGGCTCCAAAATTTAGATCATCGGTTTCGTATTTAAGACCTTTTGTTTCAAAACCAATACAATAGTAGAACTGGTTTGCTATGTTGTTTGGATAGGCCTGCTTTGCGGCGCTCACTATGGCATCTGCTGCTGTGTCATTGTTGCAGGCATGTCTGAAGATTCTGGCGTAAGCTGTGCCGGCAAATCCTTCAGGAGTTGATAAAACAAACGGGTTTGCCGTGTATAGATGATTGAGACGGTCATTGTCTGCTTTTGCTAATGAAATTCCACTGCCGGAAAAGTTTATTATGGCGCTCTCAGCATTTGAAGTAAGTGGATTAATCCAGCTGTAAGTGACGGTTTTGTCTGTAAAATTCTCAAGCTGAACTGATTTCTGATATTCTTTTCCATCTGCCTGGTAGGTTGAATTACAGTAACCGTTTGTAACTGTATGTCTTGCTGTGTAAGAGGTGCCACCCTGGGTAAGAGAATCGGTGACCGTTCCAGAAGTGGCTTTCCCGGAGATTGAATCTATAAGCAAAGAGCCTGTGCGTTGGTAGGCAAATGCACGGTTGAGGATGGTAACTGTCGCTGTATCATTTATCTCGAGCGAAAACACTGAAGTCGTTAACCACTGCTTTGAGCTGTCAGGATTTGTTAAGACATATTTCGCCCTGGCGTTCTCATACTTCAATACGTCATAATCGCTGTTGCCCTCTGCGTCAATTTGGGCTTTGACTGTATCTGCACCTGGCCCAGCCTGGGTAACACCTGCTGCATTGAGATATCTGATTTTTATGGTTTGTGCCCCTTTAGCATCAGAGGGGTCATAATCTGATTCGCCAGGATAATTTGTAGACGTGATGGTGTATACATTGCCACTGTCTTTGCTGACACTGGTGCTTGCCTTTATTGACGTGCGAATATTTCTTAGATTCAGGCTCAACCTCTTGTTTGTGAGATTCGGTGTATTTTTGGCCAGCAAAGCTGCAACAACTCCAGCCTCTGTAATTTCCACAGGTAATGAAACGGCTTGTATGTATTTAACATTTTCCATCTGACCAGAAGAATCTGTTCCCGACAGATCGCTCGCAGTGTTGCTGTTCCCGATACCACCTCCACCACCGCCGCCACCGCAACCTACTGTGCAGATTGAAATAGTCAGGCCAAAGAGAATAAGAAATACCTTACCAATGCTTTTCATAGAACTTTCCTCGCACTGTTGTTTATATATTGAGCAAAAACTGCGCTCGCCTGGCAGAATAGCACATTTTACAAACCAATCCAATTGTTTCTCTGATCAGCAAATTAAACACTTTTCGCACAGTTCAATTTGAAAAAGTCCTTCTCAAGGTCTTTAGAGCAGGCCAGAAAATTAAGAAAATGCCAGACCAGAACTGCCCAACAATTGTCTGGCATATCTGGCAATCGCATTTTATAAATGGTAGTATTCAAACATCTACCGAGAGGGGGGTAATATGGCTTTGTGGCTTGTGCGAAGCGGGAGACACGGTGAATATGAGCAAAGGTTTCTGAGTGACAACCGCATTTATCTGAACTGGGACAAGCTGAACCAGAACCTGTCAGAGATCAAGCAACAATCAGAGCTTTATGAGCTGCTGGTAAAAACCTACCCAGACGCCAGTGCCGGGAAATGCGGCAATCATGGTGGCCAGATATGGGCCTTCACCCACCGAATGCAGATCGGTGACCTGGTTGTGGTACCTTCAAAATTTCAGCCGGTGATTAACATCGCTGAAATCACCAGCGACTATACCTACGATAAAAAAGCCGAGCCTGAGTATCGCCATTACCGGGCAATTAAATGGCTTGCCAGAAATAAATCAAGAACTTCTTTTGATCAGGATCTTCTCTATTCTTTCGGAGCCATAATGACCATCTGTCAGATTTCGCGAAACGAGGCCGAAAAGCGGATCAGAGAAATGCTCAAAGCACCCGGCAAGGTAATTAAACCTGACCCGGTGACACCTGAAAACGAAATCGACCTCGAAGAAACCGGCCGTGACCAGATTGCCAGGCTTCTGGAACGTCGTTTCAGAGGGCACGACCTGACCCGTCTGATCGAAGCTCTGCTGAAGGCTCAGGGCTACACAACTTACATGAGCCCGCCTGGCCCAGATAAGGGTATCGACATTCTCGCCGCTCCCGGACCGCTTGGCTTCGGCAATCCTCGACTTTGCGTGCAGGTCAAGTCTGGTAACGACCAGGTCGATTCACCGACTCTGAATCAGCTGATCGGGGCCATGCAGAATGTGCAGGCAGACCAGGGTCTGATCGCTTCATGGAGCGGCTTCAAGCAGACGGTTGAACGTGAACGCGCCGTTCAGTTCTTTAAAGTTCGCTTCTGGAACCAGGACGACATTATCAGTGAACTGCTTACACATTACGACTCTCTCGACGAAGACCTGCGTGCTGAAATTCCCCTGAAGCGCATCTGGACAGTTGCTTCTCAGGACAAGGAATGAATTTTTCTTCGAAGACTATGATAAAGAAACCCTCTGTGTTGGCTTTGTTAATAATTTTTGCCGGTCTGGCGACAGGTTGTTTTACCGAGACACCAAAGAAGCCTGATGCCGAAGCAAAACCGGCCTCTCAAGAAAAAACAGATGCTGAAAAATCTTCAGACAGAAAGCCCACCGTGTCTGAACGACAATTGCCAAAGCCATTACCCTGCACCTCGTGTAATGGAAGAGGG
>JAKQQP010000394.1 GCA_029564115.1 Candidatus Rifleibacteriota bacterium
TCGGCCGCTTTCCCTGAGTTTTACATTCAGAGCCTGCACTTCTAGCGCCATTTCTTCGGTGCACGATTTGTCAAAAACATCGGGGTCGATCCAGACCACGTCGGCGATTTCTTCAATGCGGCCGTTGCCCATGCCGTTGTCAGCATACAGCATCAGCTGATCGCGCTTTATATCAGCCTTATTGATGCTGAATTCATCAGAATCACGCAGCATGTGTTTGAGCTGCAGCAGATAAAAGACCGGGCTCGAAGACCCCTCATTGTCGACATCAACAGCGAATTCAATTTCTACCGGGGCTTCGAGGGCTTCGTTCGAAACATTGAGAATATGCTTGATCGCGCGTGCCAGCGGGTATGTTTCGTATTGCAGAATGTTTGCAAAGTTTATTACTCTCGGGCCTCTGCTCATAATACCAGGTTCAAGGCGACCGTCTTCGAAATTCCAGGTTGATGAAACATCAGCGAGAGTACCGTCTTCTTCGGCCGTTTTAAGATCGAGCTTGATCAGTGTTGCATCTTCGCCGGCAAACAGGTTAACGGTGTTTTTTTCCATGTCCAGTGCAAGGAAATTGCGCTGCGAGTTTCTGACCAGTTCTTCGGGCGTCAGCATCTCAAGTTTCGGGTAAGTCGGGCAGAACCGGAACGACGGCCCGCCGCCAACCACCTGGCGCCCCAATCCGAGAACCAGCATGCCGACACCGTCTTCAGGTGCCATGTAAGAATACGGGTAATAGTTGTATGATTGCCCCACCCCGCTGATCAGCGGATAAAAGCGGGTGCCGTAACGGCGGCCGACGATCTGCTGAATAACGACCGCCATTTTTTCTTCTTCGATGTTGTATTGAATCGCATCGTAATATTCGCGTGCTTCATTTGAATAAACCGAGGCGTAAACCAGCTTGATCGCTTCTTCGAGTTGCTTGAGGCGCACTTCCGGGTCTGGGTGGTTGTTCGGAATGAAAAACGTTTCGTAAAGCCCCGACATCGAGTGCGAAACCGCGTCTTCAAGAACACCTGAAGAACGCACTACCAGCGGGTAAGTAACCTTCTGCAGCACGATGCGCAGCCGGTTGAGAATCTTTTCAGACAGACGGCTGTCGAGAAAGCGTTTCTTTAAGTTGTCATAATTCTTCTCTGACACGACGAAATCGGCCAGATCATTGGTGGTAATAAAGTTGGTGAATTCATCGACGCCGATAATGAAGGTCTCGGGTATTCTGATGACGATATCGGGCACGCTTTCGAGCATCGACGAATTGTAGAGCAGATAATTCATGAACGCGATGCCGCGCCCCTTGCCGCCAATCGCACCTTCGGCCAGTTTGCTGATATGATGTCGGTTTTCGCCGATAAACGACTTGTCGAACGAAATGACCTTACCACGGGTCTTCATTCTGAAAACCCAGTTGCCCATATTGATCAGAAAGTCGCGCAGCGACTCGACCTCGTCGAACTCGTTAACGTGAATGCGTGAAACGACCTTGGCTGTTTGAACTTCACCACGTGCCAGCAGCCAGGTCGAAAAGTGGTTGCGGCTGGCATGAAACTCGATCGACTCGGCAGGCACGATGCGCAGGCAGTTGCGAAAATCTGCCATGGTCCTCGCCCGTGTTATTTCCTGGCCCTGAGCGTTTCTGAAGACGAAGTCGCCGAAGCCGAGGTTGCGGTAGAAGAACTTAGACAGCCTCTTGGAAAGGAACTGCGATTCTTTGTGCACAAAAGAGGCCCCGAGTCGGTTTGCAGCACTCTCGATATTCGCTTCCGAAGACTGCAGAAGAATCGGCAGGTCCGGTTGCAGCTCTTTTAAAGCCTTGGCGAGCTTGAGACCGGCCTGATCGTCGAGAACCCCGTCTTTTTTGTATTTTACGTCGGAGATGACGCAGAGCAGGTAATCTTTAAAATATTCGAACTGCTCCATCGCCTCTTCGTAGTTGGTGGCCAGAATGATTTTCGGGCGACAGCGCATGCGCAGCACCTTTTTGGTTTCTTCCTGCAGTTCTTCTTCGACCAGTTTGGTTGTCTGGCGTATCAGTTCAGAATAAAGATGCGGCAGGTAGCGCGAATAATAGCGCACCGAGTCTTCGACCAGAAGAATGATGCGAACCTGGGCAATCTGCGTGTCTTTGTCGGCATTGAGGCGGTCTTCGATGTATTTGATCATCGCCAGGAAAATTTCAGAGGCGCCGTTCCAGACGAAAACGTTGTCGTATTGTTCCCAGAGGTCGCTGCCGCTGTCGGCGGCAACCAGATCGGTATTATCGTTGAGCAGCAGAAGAATCGGGAGTTTCGGCCACTGTTTATTGATCTTCGAACCGGCATTGATCGTATCAGTTTTGCGCAGGCGGCTGATTACCACGACCAGATCGAACTCTTTTTTCTGCAGTATTTCAAGCGCTTCGTCGGCAGAGGTGACACTGGTGATGCGCGGGGCGCTCGTCAGGTTCAGATTGAAGTATTCGCCGAAAATCTTTTCGGCCAGCAGGCCGTCCTGTTCGAGGGAGAAGGCATCGTAAACGGTTGCGACCAGCAGCAGTTCGCGAACCTTGAAACGCATCAGATCATGGAAAATTTCGCTGTCTGATTTGTACTTTTTAAAGACCTGCATCAATTCTTCTTTTGGCATCGTGACTCCGGGTATGTCTCGAAGATTTTGCAGAATTATATCAGAAAAAATAGCCGGCCGTGCCTCTTGCGGATTTTTTTTTATCTGTTAAAATAGAAAAGAAAATTTGCTATAGGGAGTTAACAATGCTTAAAAGATTAACCGCTGTATTTGTTCTGCTGGCATTTGTATTCAGTTTCAACGCCGCTTTCGCCACTGAAGTTGACCGGCCGGTAATCAAAGATCTGTCAAAAGCATACGAAGTCTGGAAAAATCAGGGTATCAAATTTGTTGCCCGCGATGAAAACGGCAAATTTGTCACCTGGAACGTCGGCAAACTCGAATCATGGGGCACCAAATCAAAATGGGTTGTCAGAGACCCCAAAGGCCGTCTGCTCACCCACGCCAACGGCAATATCGAAAACTGGAAAAACGGCCAGACCCGTCTGGTTCTTCGTGACCCCAAAGGCCGCATTCTTACCCACGTCAGCATCGATATAACCGATAAAGCCGGTTTTGCCGCTACTGTCGTAGGTCTGCGCCGCCTTGAAAACGACAAATTCCTGGCTTTCGTTCAGGATACCCTCAGCGACATCATTCTTGCAGAACTGAAGCAGAACGAAACCACCAAGGCCCGCGTTCTCGTGACCTATCTCAACAAATACAAAAAAGAAAAGGGCACCGAAAACTTCAAGCCCGTTCTCAGAAAAATTATCCCGACCCTGCATTTTCTGGCCAGTGAAAAGCCG
>JAKQQP010000404.1 GCA_029564115.1 Candidatus Rifleibacteriota bacterium
GGCGCGATATCGGGTTACCCGGGCTATTCTGAACGCATCCTCGAGACAAAGCTCTCTGGTGTAGTCACAAAAAGTGATCCTCTGATAACCACTAACCCCGATCTTGGCAATGCTGGTGTCGGAGTTTCATACTCGCGAACCTTTACATTGAGCGGCGGTTCGCCTGCCTACTACTGGACTGCCGATTCGGCTACTTTGCCGCCCGGGCTGACTCTGGATGCTTTGTCCGGTGTTTTGAGCGGCACTCCGACGACTGCCGGAGTTTATAACTTCACGATCTATGTAATCGATTATTACTATCGAATGAATGCCGTCACGTTTACCCTGGAAGTCTTGTAAAAGCTCGGAAAACAGGAGCCGCGACAGATGTCTGTCGCGGCTCTTTTACATAAATCGAAATCTTTTTCAGCGCTCTGACCGCTTAAAGGTCAATCTGGCTGTATTTCGATCGCTGTCAGTGAACTTTGGGTGAATTGATTCCCCCTGGGAATGATGCTTCGGTGAGGATTTCGTGAATGATCTGCAGGGCACCCGGGGTAACTTTTTTTCTGGTAGTGCTTTCGAAACGGTTTACAAAAGTGTCTAGATTCGTAAGAATGAAATAGGCTTCTTCCTGGTTCAGCTTCATACTCGGCCTCCTGCGTTTTTTTATACTACCTTCAATATTCATCGGCATTTTTCCAAAAAACTTTATCCTGTTCCCAACTTTTTTTCATAAAATGATGATGCTATACTCTAGTGAACATTCCTGATCGGAGTCTTATGAGCGCCTTAGAGTCTTCAAACAAAATTCCATGGCATCGCCGCATCGGTAATCGCATTGTTCTGACGGCAATTCTGGCAGCAACAATTCCGCTTTTTCTCCTTGGAAGCACGGTAGCTGTAAAAGTCCGTCACGATCTGGTCAGGCAGACCGTCGAATCGCAAAAAAACCTTGCAGCATCACTGCTGCACGGCATCGACTCTCTCTTTCAGAATTATCGACGACTGATAGAAGCAATAGCGGCTCTGCCGGCCATACAGTCGATGAGGCCTGAAGCGCAGCAGCCGGTTGTTCATGAGTTTCTCGAGCAACAGCGAATATTTTTCAGCTGCAGTGTTTACACCAGAGATGGTCGAGCTCTTCTGGTTGCAATACGTAACCAGAAAGATGAAAGTCATTTGCAGCCAGGCATTCAACTTGATCTGCAGGCAGATAACAGCTTTATTGCCGGTTTTCGTCAGGTTGTCGCAACCCGCCATCCGGCTTTTGTCGCCGATGAAACATCAGAATATCAGCAAAAAATGTTGTTTGTAATGGTTCCGATCGTTGATTTCGTGAATTCTGATGAAGTTGTGGGAGTGATCAGTTGTTCGATCAGTGTTGCCGGCCCGGGAATTCATGAAATTGTCGGTGGTTTTCCTGTCGCCGGTGCTGATATTTTAATGTTGATGGACCGCAACGGCGGGCTTATTTCGTCTCAGGGTAATCTGCCAGAAGGGTTGCGTGCTCTAGCCTGGCCCAAGACTGGTTTGTCGGCTCCCGAAAGCGCCACTATCGATCTTGCCGGTGTTCGTTATCTTGGTATTCTGGCACCGGTGCCAGAATTTTCAGGCTTTTTGCTGGTTGCCAGGCCACAGTCGCAGGTTTTGGCTTTTTTAAATCAGCTGCTTCTCGATCTGGCACTGATGCTTGTGGTTGCTCTGGTTATAGCCGTGGCGGCCGGCTTTTTTCTGTCCAGATCTCTTGCAGACGGAATAAGCCGCCTTGTTGAAGCGATTCGTGGTGTTGCAGGTGGAGTAGTCAATCAGAGAGTTGAGGTTGTGGGTGATGATGAACTGGCAGAGGCCGGCAGCGCCTTCAATGAAATGCTCAACACCCTTGAAAAACACCGGATGATGGATGATATCTGGAACAGGGAGTGGGAGTCGCTCAGAACAAATGCCGCGATGCCGGCTCCCAAAGATCCATGAATTCTGAAGCAGCCCTGAATACACCTGAAATAGGTCGTTTCGACACAACGAAATTGCTTTGTGCGTTTTTTATGTTGCTCAAAGCAACAAACAATCTGTTGTATCTGGCAGTCATGGCGGTTTTGCTCGATAAAGCCGGAGCCAATGCTTTGCCATGGGTCTATCTCTTCGTCAACATAATTTTTATTGTCATTCAGTTCAGGTTTATGACCGCTATTGCGGGTAGAGAAGGGCACTGGCTGCTCTCGTTTCTCAACTGGCCGTCGGCTCTGCTGTCATTTGTCGCCGCTCTGATTTTTCCGCTCGAAATCGTTCCTTTACTGATCGGTTTTTTTATTCTGACCATGTTGATCGATCTCACCAGCAATCAGGCTTTTACGGCAATGCTGAATCATTTTATAAGTGTCAGCGAATCCCGGCGCGTGTTGCCTCTTATTTATGCCTCTGGAAGCTTCGGTTTTATTCTCAGCGGTCTTCTGCTCAAGTTTGTTCTCGATTTTGTCGGAATAAAAGGCCTGTTGCTCATGAACGGGCTGATTGTTTTACTTGCGGCAATTGTTTTAAAGATGCTGGCACCAGTCGAAGAACTTCGCCAGCGTGAACAGGCAACTCACGACAAACAAAATGATGCGCAGGCACCGGACGTGCGAATTGTTCCGTCGATGCGGCACCCGCTTGCAAGCCTTTTGAATATATCTTCATTCATCATAATTTTTAATAAATATCTGGTAGATTTTCTTTTTGCCGCGTCTTTAAGTTCTTATTTCAAAGTCAGCAACGATCTTGCCGCATTTCTCGGCGTTTTCGGAGCAACTGCCGATTTTGCCGTCATTGGTCTGCAGACTTTTATAATGCATCGGGTTTTTGCAAGATTCCCGATTGGCAGAATACTTATGGCTGTGCCGCTGGTTCTGACCCTGCTCTGCGGCCTTACGGCATTCAGTTTAAAGTTTTTACTGGTTGCAACAGTGCAGTTTCTGGTGCTTTTGAACAGCAAAAATTTTACGGTGCCTGCAACCACGATTTTTATGGGGGTAATACCGCAGCGCGATCGCGTTTACTACCGTCGCGATCTGTCTATTGCCTGTTCCATTTCGAGTGCTGTAGTCGGTGGGTTTCTGCTGTTTGCCAGAACTTCGTTGAGTTACGATCATCTCTTTTTTATCGCTGCGTTTTTTTATCTTTTGCTGGCGCTGGTTCATGCAAAACTTGATGAAGCCTATCTCAAAACACTTCGTAATGCTCTTATAAAAACAACTGGCATCGACTCCGATACCCCGATGGCATCTCTGCAGTATGTGCAGCTTTCGGAACGCCTTGAACAGTTGCAGCAATTGCTGGCCGACGAAGACCCGACAATGCGGTTACGGGCAGTTGAGTCGGCATCGCTGCTTCCGGAAAAATATGCCTTTAATCTTCTGGAGCCGCTGTTGACGAGTGAAACAGACCCCAGATGCTTGAACGCTGTGGCGAAAGCCCTGCTGACTATCGCACCTGAAATGTCGAGTCGGCGTATTCTGGCGTTAATAGACGAAACCGAAGATAATCGTCTTCGCTCTGATATTATTGAAGCGGTTGGCAGAATGCAAACCGGTATCGTTACTGAAGCTGATCTGGCTGTATATCTTGATCACAGTCATCATAGAGTTGTTGCCAGCTCTATTATAAGTTTGATAAGGCTCACACGCCGGCGCGAAACGATCGAAAAGGCTATAAGTCGCCTCATAGCCATGATTTCTTCGCCTGTAGATCTTATGCGTGCCTCAGGAGCAGCAGTGATGGGGGAACTCGGCCTTCCAATGTTTGTGCCGGCTCTCGAATGCCTTGCAGCCGAGCAGAATCAGATTGTTGCTCTCAATTCCGCTGCTGCCCTTGCCAGAATTCAAACCCCTGCAGCAATGGCTGCCCTTGAAAAAATGTTGCTGCACGGTGATGAAAAAGTCTCACAAAAGGCTGAAGAGCTACTTGCAATGGCTTCAAAAGACAGTATCAGCCGGGTAAGCAGATTGCTGTCGGGTATAACCGCTGAAGAGCGCAAAAAACTTTCTTCAAGGCTACGTGCCGGGGCACGTCAGGAGAGCATGGAGCTGTTGGCGGCAATTTTGAGCGTCGAAAACCCCGAAAAGAGAAGGCGTCTGGTTGGCATTCTTGAAAAAGCCGACGCCGAAACGCAGCTTTTGATAAGTCGCTGCGTCATTCAGCTGAGTGAGACCTCTACAGAGCTGAGCGTAGCACCCCTGCTGGCCAGAGTTCGCCAGGAATATCACGACTTTTTACCATCCTGGACTCATTTGCTTGGAGCCATAGCCGAAGGAAGCATCGAAAAGCCTGACGAAAATAACCACATTTTAAAACCTTTGCATGGTTTTCTCAATATTTTATGGGGTGATCTTTTTGTGATCAACGAAGAAGAACGGTCTGCAGATATTCGGCTGCTCTGGCAAAAATATTGTCTGAGCCAGATTCGCTTTGTGGCCTTTTTTTCGTTCGAACCGGCTGCTATTCTGAAAAGCTTTGAAGACATTGCCGGTGGTAACTCTCACGAGAAAGGCATGGCTCTCGAATATCTTGAAACCAGAGTTGGCAAAACTCTGGCCGGAAAAATTGTTCCTCTGATCGATACAGCGATGAGGCTGCCGCGCAATTTTACCGACTTTACAGCTTTTGCTGCTGAACGCGGGGTTAGTTTTGATGCCTCTCTATTGCCCGTATCAAGACAGCATCTGCAGAAAATGAATCTTTTACCAACGGAAAAAACACCATGAAAATCTTTGCTCTGCTTTTATCAATAGTTATTTTTGCTGTCTTTACCGCCTGGGCCGTAATGCAGGGACCGGAGACGCTTCAATTGACAGCGGTTATCGATGAACCTTCGCCGGTTTTTCTTGGTGTGATACCTTTTCTACAGCCAGAGAAGCTCAAAGAACAGATTGACCCTGTCAGGGAATACCTCGAAAAAAAGCTTGAAAGAAGCGTTGTCATGGTGACAGCTTCCGATTATGAGAGCCTCGCCAGATTGCTCGAGCTGAAAAAGATTCATATTGCCTGGTTTTCGCATGCGTCATTTGAAAGACTTGGTCGAAATGCCGCCTGGGAGGCACTGTGCAGACCGGTTCAATATGGCAGTGTTTTGTATGAGGGGCAGATCGTTGTTCGTCAGGACAGTGAATTCTTCGCTGTCAAAGATTTGCGTGGTCGGGTATTCGCTTATGTCGACCGCTACTCGGGTTCTGGTTTTTTCTTTCCGAATATTTATATGGAACAGCAGGGAATCAGGCCTCTCGAGTTTTTCTCAAGAGTAGAATTCACGCAGAGTCACAGAAGCAGTATTTTAGGCCTTCTCGATGGATCTTACGATGCCGCTGCGGTTTTTTCTGCCAACCTGGTAGAGGGCAGCTCTGAAGAACTTAGAGTAATTGCCCGCACCGGCCCTATTCCCAACGATCCTGTCGTTGTCCGGAAAGATCTTGAACAGGGATTGAAGGGCAAAATAGCCTCTGCTCTTCTAAATATGCACACAGACAACCAGGGCGCTGAATATCTGAAAATTTTGACCAGGCTGCGTGGTACCGAAAAATTCGTTGCAGAAAGTGAAGTCCAGGCAGCCTTGCTCCAGAAAAAATGATCGCAGTGTTTGTCCGAGTTTGTAACAGCTTCTAGGCATTTTGGTGTTTTTTGTGTTAATATGGCGCAACTATGAATACGACAGACACAACATTTTATCTCGGCTATATCGAACAAGGTATTGGCGGCGGTCAGGACCCCCTGACTCCCCCTATTTCCATCAGCAAAAACGGCACTCTTGCCAAATGGCGGGGTAAGATGCATGTTCTTGATCTCAGGGTCAATGACCCGGGGTTGAGGCATAATCGTGAAGGGTTCATTCAGACCCTGCAGAAAGCTGAAGCCCTCGGGATCAAAGTGGTCGTCACTTTGCCCGAATACACCTCGAGAGCTTTCGATCTTCCACCTGAGCTGCCCCCCAGAAAAGACGAACCAGTAGTTGCGCCAAGAAGGCCGACTGTCAAACTCCCCGAGAATCTCACTCACTTTCGCCCATGCTATTTGACGATACCTTCGGCTGCTCAGGGCAGCGAGTTTTTTTCGACTCTGACTACCGGCGATTGCCTGCCCATAATCGAGTTGGCCGCCGAATACAAAGTTGAAGATATCGTTGTTCCTGTGTCTGAACCCGGAGCATTTATTGACCCGCAGGCTGAGCAGCATTTTAGAAAAAATCTTAAAGTTATTGCCGATGCCGCCAGGTCTCGTGGTATCAGACTGCATCTTCGCAATGGTGGTATTTCTAAAACAGTGTTTCGCAAGCTGGCTAAAGAGACCGGTTGTGGTCTGGCTTATAATGTCGGTATTGCTCACCTCGAAAGCGAAGACATTCTCGAAACTTATCGTGAATTCAGAAACGAAATTTCGATAGTCATTCTGCAACAGGTTCTTCCAGGGCTCGATAAATGGGCTGCCCGCCGTGAAGCCATGGAAAAATCGCTCAAAGATTTTCAGCAGGCGGCGAAAGACTACCAGATGGGTATTGCCGGCCGCGATGAGCACTATGCTGAACAGGTGCTCAAAAGATGGCATGGAGCCATGCGCAGTTACTTTGAAGCCAGCTACAACCAGTTTTTTAACCTTGGCCTGTTTCAGAATGGTGACCTGAATCTTGTTCCGTTATTAAAAGAGCTGCGCAGGGACATCGAGGCCGGTCAGCAGAAGTGCTGCCTGCTCGAAACGGTTCCAAACACCAAAAACACCGATTTTGTTTTGCGCTATGTTATTCCAGACAGTTTTCCGGGTTCTCTCTAATCATCTGCATTCAGGTTTTTCGATGAAAGACAAGCTGCTGGCAATTCTTCTTGCCGCCGGGTTTTTAGTGCCCTCGACCGGGTTGACTCAGACCGGTCGTTCTGCCGTTGTCAGAGCGGCAAAGGACGAAGGTGTCTCTGCGCCTTACACTCTGCAAAAGTGTCTTACGCGTGCAGAGGAGCTTTTTAGAGCCAATGATTTTCGTGATGCGCTGATTTTTTATTATGAAGGTCTGGCAATGACCACCAACGAAGAAGTTAAAGCCAAACTGCATTTTAGAATAGGTGAATGTCTAGAGGGAGTCAGGCGGTTCGAATTTGCTTCATACCACTATAAACTCGCCATGAAGGGCCGTTTGCCAGAATTATTGGCCAGTCGCGCCATAATGAAGCTTGAACACCTTCCGGAACTGGCGCAGACTGAAGAAGCAACCAGACTGTTCAACAGCGCCATGCAGCTTTATAAAAAGCGAAACATCAGAGCGGCAATCGATGATTATCTTGCCAGTCTTCGTTTAATGCCGACCCTTATGGCAAAAGACGAAAGCGGTCTTATCGAAGACGCGGTAAAATACTTGACCTTCCTCTCTGAAACCAGAGAAAGAGAACCTGATCGTCTGTTGAAACTGGCAACTCTGCTTGAACTGCGTGGCGATATCGAGAAGTCTATCGAAACTCTGCAGCAGATCGTCATAATTTACCCTGAATCAGACCAGGCCAGACAGGCAGACGAAAAACTCGAACTTTTTGCCGGTCGGAGAACAGCCTACCTCGAACCGGTCAGGCCAAGAGATGAGCTTTCAGAGGTTCTTCCTGCCGAAGAAACCTTGCTGTTTGACGATAGTTTCGAATTTCGCAGTGCCGGAACGATTTCACGCGAGCTCGACGGTGCGGCTTTCACTTTGCGGGCCACAAATGAACGCACCGGTATTCCTGCCGATCGTTTTGAAATTTTTTCAATAACTCTTGGTACCGCCAGTGAACAACGCGACTTCCTTTTTACCGCCGAAGAGGGAATTGACCAGAAAACTCTGCGTTTTGATGCAGATCAGGTTCGGTACACGGTAGTGTTTGCCGCAGTTAATCAGACCAGCGGTTTTCTTCAGGATTTGTATGGCGGTGGCCGACGTTCTGTAACTCTGTTTTCGAATATTCGTGTACAGTTGCGCGTCGAACGCCGCCTGGATTGACAGGAGTTGAGCATGTTTTTTCAGATTTTCGGTTATGCTTTCGGGTTGTTCATGGCTCTGCATTATTATGTTTTTCTTGTTTTTCTGCCTGCTCTAATCGACAGCCTGCTCAAAGATAATTAACTTGGCAAAAGAAATTTTTCTGGTATCATATCTGACTGTACACTAAAAAAGTGATTTTTTTTGATACCGGGGGGGTGCATGAAAACGAGATTTACCGCAAACAAGCTTGCGTCACTTGGCAAACAGCAGCTTTATTCGCTGGCCCGCAACCTTGAGCTAGATGGCCGCGCCCAGCTCTCCCGCACTGAACTGATTAAAATTTTAACCTATCTTCTCGTGGAACCCGCGGCAAGCTCTTCTTTGCGCTCACTAAAACTCCCTTTTCCAGCAGTTTCTGCACGCCCAAAAGCCGCATCGGTTGAGCCTGTTGCTGTCGAGAAACCTCGTCGCGGTCGCCCACCCAAAGCCGCACCGGTCGAGCCTGTTGCTGTCGAGAAGCCCCGCCGTGGCCGCCCGCCAAAGACTGGGGGGGCTGATAAAACCGTTTCGGCAGAAGCCGCTGGCAAACAGTGTGAAGAGGAAATTGCTGCTTTAAAACATCTGAGTCGAGCCTTTGCCAAGCGTAATAGCGATCTTCCCGCCAACGAAAAGAAAAAGGGAGCCGAAGTTCTCGAGGCGGCCGTGGCAATACCGGTCAACCTTCCGGTCGGCGTTGAAGAAAAACGTTCGAGCGGTAGAGCGGAGCAGATTGAACTAGAACGCCGCCGCAAGCATTCTTCGCTGAAAACGACCATGGAAATCCCAGTCTTTTCTGCGCCGGTTCATGCGGCTTCTTCTGCTGTTAACGAGGCTGATCTCACCGGCGATTTACCAGAATATTACGATGAAACCAGAATTTCTCTTCAGGTTCGTGACCCGCACTGGCTCTACGCATATTGGGAACTCCCGCCAGTCGAGCGTAAGCGTCTGGAGCTGGAAGTCGGCATTTTTGAGTTCGCTCACTCTTATTTTGTGCTCAGACTTCATAACGTGACCAAAGGTTATACCAGCGAAATCAGGCTTGTCGAAGATGCTCGCAGCTGGTACATCAACTGCGAACACGCTCAATGTGTCTATCAGATAGAACTGGGGCTTCAGAGCCCGACGGAAGGCTACACTTTTATTGCTCTGTCTAATCTGGTTCAGACACCGGCAGATCGGGTTTCTGAGAACTGGGCAACGCCTGTGCCGCCTGCAACCCCAGAAATAGTGCAGAACCTCGGGCAGGCCGATCGGGGGCAACCTGCTGAGTCCGCCAGAGTTGCAACAGAACCGCCGACTGCTCACTTGACAGACCCTGTTTGTGTGTACCTCAATTCGCCGGCGGCTGTGCCCGTTATCCACGGTGGTTCATCCGAATTGCCCATTGAGCGTTTGCAGACAACCGCCGCTATGCCTCGTTCTCAAAAGAGCCCTGTCATTCCTGCGGGTGACTCTTCTCACGCGTTGCCATTTTCTTCTCCTTCATCTGATCAGTTGCAGGCTCCGGGTTCATCCCCTGCCGGGGCATTTTCGCCACCTTCATCCGAAAGCTTGAGCAGCGCAAATCTGCCCGCCAGGCCGGTTGAACAACCTGATATAAGCATATCTGCCGATCTGCTCGTTTATGGTCGAGTTCCTGCTGGTTGCCGACTTTACTTTATGGGGCAGCCGGTCGAGTCTGGAGCAGATGGTTCGTTCACGCTTCGTCTGGCTTTGCCCGAAAATGCTGCAAGTTCACTCGAGCTGACGGCTGAGGATGTTGCAAGCGGTCAGCAGAAAAAAATTCAGGCCAGTTTTGTTTTCAATAAAAAATAGCTTCTTTTAAATTTACCGCACCAATAAGAATAAAGATGAAAAATTATCAGGGCTTTCTTTCGCTGGTGCTTCATGCACATCTGCCGTTTGTCCGACATCCTGAACACGCGGATATGATGGAAGAAAGATGGCTGTTCGAAGCTGTCACCGAAACTTACATTCCTCTCCTCGAAATATTTGGCAAGCTGGTCGCCGATGGTGTGAAATTTCGCATCACCATGTCTTTGACTCCGCCTCTGCTCAATATGCTGGCCGATAGTCTGTTGATCGAGCGGTATTCAAGACATCTTGCAAAACTAGAAGAGCTCGCCGCCAGCGAGGTCGATAGAACCCGCTGGCAGCATGAATTTCACGCCACCGCTCTGATGTACCGCGAGCGATTCCGGCGTATCCGCAGTATCTTTTCTGGTTGTGGCGGCAACTTGATCAGCCTTTTTAAAAAATATCAGGATCTCGGAGTGCTCGAGATCATAACCTGCTGCGCAACCCACGGTTTTTTGCCCCTGTTGAGCGATTTTCGCCCCGCGGTCAAAGCACAGATAGAGATGGCAGTACGCGATTATCAAAAACATTTTTCCCGCTCGCCACGGGGCATCTGGCTGGCAGAATGCGCCTACAGCCCTGGTGACGATGAGATTCTCAAAGAATTTGGCATAAAGTATTTTTTTACAGATACCCATGGCCTGCTTTTTGCGGAGCCTCGGCCGCTCTATGGTGTCTACGCGCCGATAGAATGCCCGTCAGGAGTATGCGCTTTTGGCCGCGATGTCGAAAGCAGCAGGCAGGTCTGGTCGGCGCACGAAGGATACCCGGGCGACTTTGCTTACCGGGAATATTACAGAGATATCGGGCACGACCTTGAATTTGATTATATAAGGCCTTTTATTCATGAGTCGGGCTTTCGTCTGAATACCGGCATCAAATATCATCGCATTACCTCCAGAGATGGCGCTGAAAAGCAACCTTACAATTATCAGGAAGCGATGGCAAGGGTCGCAGCTCATGCAGGGCACTTCATCGCCTGTCGAGAACAGCAGATAAAACAACTGGCGCCGGCAATGGATCGCCCGCCGGTCATTGTTTCGCCCTATGATTGTGAACTTTTTGGGCACTGGTGGTTTGAGGGCCCTGAATTTATCCATCATGTTCTGCGAAAAACCGCTATCGAAAGCAATGTGGTCAATCTCGCCACCCCCTCCGACTATCTGGATGTCTGCCCGAACAATCAGAAATGCACGCCTTCTCTGTCGTCCTGGGGACATCGCGGTTATAACGAAGTCTGGCTCAATGAAAGCAATGCCTGGATTTACCCGCATATGCACAAAGCTGCGCAGCGCATGATAGAGCTTGCCGACCGGTTCCCCGCTGCCGATGGATTGCTCCTTCGAGCGCTGAATCAGGCTGCCCGTGAACTGATGCTGTTGCAGTCTTCAGACTGGGCATTTATCATGAAGACTGGAACCACGGTAGAATACGCTCATAAGCGCACCCGCGATCACACATTCAGATTTAACAAGCTTTACGAAGACATTACGTCCGGGAAAATCAATGAAAGCTGGTTGAGAGAGGTCGAGTGGCGTGATAATATTTTCCCGGAGATGGATTATAGTATTTATAGAAGCTGATTTTCAGAGATTGGAACTGAACGGATGAGGAATTTCGCCGGTCACTTGCGTTTTAATGGGCTTTTCTGGGGCGTTACCGTTGCGTTTATCGCGTTTATTCTGACTGCTGCAGGCTTTTTGCATGGTATCGATAATTATCTGAACGCTCTGATCATGCAGTATGGTTATCAGCTGCCACATAAAAACTCAGATCTGGTAATAGTTAAAAAAGATCAAGCAACTTCTGAATTGCTTGGCAAAAACCCCGACAGAAAAGAGTTTGCCTCGCTTTTTTCTTTTCTCGGCGGAACTCAGGTCGTGGCAAGGCAGCAGAAGGTGAGGGGGCAGAGATTCGAGATTTTTCGTCTCGATCTTGGTTTTTTCGCTGAGGTCAGGGATCTTTCGATAAAAACCTCATTCGATGAGTGGAGTGGATTCAGATACGATGAACCGGTCGCCTCTGTTTCGGAGACGGTTGTTTTTGATCAGAATGCTGTTCGCTCTGCCAGCCGACTGGTAAGAGATCATTTTAAAGAAAACCCGCAAAAGTCCGGCATGAATTTTTTGCTGAAGCTCGACGGGCAGTTTTGGCCGCCTCGTGGGCAGAATATTTTCAAAGTGCTTGCCGGCGGCTCTGCACCTCTGCTTTTTCCTACCCTTTTCACCGACTGGGGAAGCAGGGAAACCTACGATCAGATTTTTGCTGCCGGTGACAGCGCTGCGACAGGCTCGGAAAAACCTGGCAAGAAAGATTATCAGAGCCCGGTAGAACTTTTGCAACGCTGGCAGAATTTGCTGACTGGTCTTGGCTCAGCAGATTTTTCGCTCAGATTCAGCTTTTTTCCCCGCTCCAGGACTGTTTTCTCGCTCTCGTTTGTGATGACTACTCCGGGGTTGCCGTCTGAGTATGTCGTCGAGCCGGCCGCCGTTATCGCCTTCGACTTCGTTCTTCAAGGCACAAAACTGGAGGCCGAAGATCTGGCTCTTGAACACGCCATCGCTTCTTCAGCCGGCAGGGTCATACTTGCGGCGCATACCAAGCTCGAAGAAGAGCACAGTGTCGTTGATGCTTCTGAACTCTTAACCAGATCTGGAGAATCTGAAGTTCAGGTGCTTTCGGGTGCCTCGCATCTCGAAATGAAAAGCCGTCATATTTTGCCGCAGGATCGCTTTATCAAAGACAACTCGCACGTGGCGATGATTGATGTCAGCACTGGTAATAAAAGTTACGTTACCGAGATTCCTCTTTTCGTTCTCGACGACAGAAATAACAGGCTGCTGCCTTCTTTCAGTCTTCTTACGGCAATGCTGACCCTGGATGCAAAAAATCCGGGAGAGCAGCCCTCCTATCGGCAGGCCATGGAAGAAGAACTCGCGAAAACCTTCATTCAAATGCAGAACAACGATTTTGACAGCGTTATTGAGATAAAAGATATGGCTATTCCGGTCAACCTGCAGGGAAGAATGCTCATCGACTTTGTCGGTTCAACGCTGAAAGGGCGCTTTGCCCGACCTGCCATCGATTCGGTTTCCCTTTACGAATGTCTTGATCGAAAAACTCTCGAAGAATTTAAGGCACTGTATCCTCATCGCCGTCGGCTGCGCCCTGATGTCGCCCAGAACAGAACAGCCGGCTACGGCAACAATAAGAGCAACAAAGTGATGCTGGTCGGGCCGTTTGAACTGAGTGACTTCGATTTTTACCCTACGCCTTTGAGTCTGGAAACCCCCTTTACCGTTCAGAGAGACCCGCTTATGGGTATTGAAATTCATGCGAATGCTGTTTTGAATATCCTTGAAAAGCGCTATTTAAAACACCCTGATGCTCGACACACGGTTCTGGCATTATTTCTGTCATCGATTCTTTTGGGCTTTTTGCTCGATATTCTCTCGCCGGTTGCCGGTGCATTTTTAACTCTGGCATTCATGGGCGGAGCTTTTTGGCATGCTTTTTCATCTTTTCAAGCTGCAAGGCAGATGTTCAATTTTGCCTCGCTTCTTTTCAGCTTTCCTGTCATATGGTCATTGGCAAATCTGTCGAACTATATCAAGCAGCGTGCCCGGGCCCGCAGCACCAAAGAAATGTTTTCGCGGTTTGTAGCTGCTGATGTCGTGCAGTATATGCTCGATAACCCAGAACTTGTAAAACCGGGTGGCGAAAAAGTCGAATTGACAATTTTCTTTTCTGATGTTGCTGGCTTTACGTCGATTTCTGAGGCTTTGACCCCAGAAGAGCTGGTTGTTCTGCTGAATGAATATCTTGGTGCCATGACGGATCTTCTCTTTGAGTATGGCGGAACTCTCGATAAATTTATTGGTGATGCCGTAATGGCGTTCTGGAATTTTCCGCAAAAACAGGAAGATCACTCCATCAAGGGCTGTCTCTGCGCACTGGCAATGCAGCGCAAGATTAATGAACTGCAGATTGGCTGGGCTGCTCGCGGCCTGCCAAAGGTTTCTGCCCGTGCCGGCCTGAATACGGCCAATGTGGTTGTCGGTTATATGGGTTCCCAGAAGGCGCAAATGAACTTTACCTGTATGGGTGATGGCGTAAACCTTGCTTCAAGACTCGAGGGCGCCAATAAAGAATACGGAACTGCCCTGATGATCAGCGACGCCGTTTATCAGAAGGCAAAAAATGTCGTGACCGCAAGGTTTCTTGACTTTTTGGCTGTTAAGGGCAAGAAAGAGCCGGTCAAAGTTTTTGAACTCGTCAGCGAAAAGGGGCACGAACCGCCGGGGTGGGCTGAACGGATCGCTCTTTATGACAGAGCTATTCAGCTGCACCTCGATCGCCACTGGGATGAAGCCATAGCTATATTCACTGAAATTTTGAATAAGTGGCCAGATGATGGCCCCAGTGCCACATACATTACCAGGTGCAAAGAATATAAAGAGCATCCGCCCCCGGAAGGATGGGACGGCAGATATATTCTGACTCATAAATAATTAAATCCGGCAAAAAAATTAGCTGCTGATTTACGTAAAATTGTGTTAATTATTTGTTGATCAATTTATTAAACAGAAATCATACAACAGGTCGTCGATGAAATTTGAATTTGATGCAAAACCATTTATAGATAACGCACAGCTGATTGAAACCGCGGAGGACCTCGCGGCTTTCTTTACCAGGGCAGCCGAAGATGATATTATTGCTGTCGATATTGAGTCTGCTGGCTTTTTTCGCTACTTTTCACGGGTAAATCTGATTCAGATCGCTACCCGTCGCGAAGCTGCCATTATTGATCCCCAGAAAATAAAAGATTTTTCGGCATTTCAGCAGTTTGCCAGCCAAAGTAAATGCTTGTGGGTCTTTCATGGTGGTGATTACGATATTTCCATGCTGGCTCGTGACCTGGAAGTCTATATTCCGGTTATGTTCGACACTCGTAAAGCTGCTGAAATAATCGGTATGCATGAGCTTGGTCTGCGTTCTCTGACCGAAAAATATCTTGGTTTTACCCTGGATAAACGTTTGCAGCGCTGCGACTGGTCGCGTCGACCTTTAACGCCGGCAATGCGCGAATATGGCCTTCTCGATGCCGTCTGCCTTATCCCGATATACGACTATCTGACCAGCGAGCTGCAAGCTCTGGGGCGCTACGAATGGGTTCTTGAAGAATGTGAATACATTGCCAGACAGGCTAGAGAAGCCCAGCCTCATCAACAAGACCCTTATGCTTTCAGGATCAAGGGCTCTTCGCGCCTGTCTTTGCGTTCGCTGGCAGTTTTACGCGAAATCTGGAAGTTTCGTGAAGAAATCGCCATGAAAATGGATCGCGCGCCTTTCATGCTGCTGAGTAATCAGGCCTTGCTCGATATCGCCCGCCAGATGCCGCGAACCATGTCTGGTTTGATGGTCGTTAAAGCGGTCAACCGGGAATTTTTAAACCGCTATGGCGCTGAATTGCAGGCGGCTGTGAGAGCTGGCCTGGAAGCCGAATTGACTGACCTTGAAAAACCTTTCAAACCGAGAGAACGGCATGAACTGCTCAACTCCTGGGAAGGTGAAATTGCCAAAACTTTGCGTGAGGTCAGGGACAGTCTGGCGAATGATTTGAGTATTCCCGCTTCAGTTCTTGCACCCTCCAACGCAATTTATGAACTGGCCAGAGTTCGCCCCGAAACGGTGGGTGAACTCAGACAGTGTGAAGTTCTGCATAACTGGCAGGTCGATATTCTGGCAGAAGAATTTCTGCCGGTTTTACAGCAGGAACCCCCGCCACTCACTCGTAAAACGCGCCGCCGCCGCAGAAAACGTTCCGGCGAACGTTAAGCTGAGAGCAAAGGCAAAGTGACTTCGTTTTTATAGCGGTTTTGTGCGAGTATATCTCGAGTTTCAAGACAAAACGGCATTTTTTGTCACGAACGAACGTTGGCACCGCTTATGCGATCTGCTTTTTTTCAAAAGGTTGTTTATATTTTTGTAATGTTACAAAATTGATGTCGCAAAAGTAGTTGCGAAACCTTGGCCTTATCTTTGTTTCTGGTTTGTGGTAATTCAGATGAAATGTATGGCGTTACAAATATATTTTTTTTGCTTTGCCTATTGCGCCGTGGGGTACCAATCCGTATAATAACATAACAAAGCTTGAACAAGTATCATAAGTAACCAGGAGGAAAGAGCTTGAAACGTATTTCTACCATGTTCTTGGCCCTTTGTCTGCTGAGCTCCGGTTCTGCATATGCAGCCGGTATCAGTGTCAGCAATTCACGTGGTTATGCAACCACTCTCGACATTGAATGTCCTAAGGTCAATGTCTCTGAAACCCAGGTTCTCGGTGCCAAGGCACTTGAAGTTACCGCCCCGGAAGCATCGATTTCTTCAGACAAAGATGCCCCAACTCTGCCGAGATATACCGCAATGGTCATGGTTGATCCGGCTCGCCGCCCTGTTTTTCAGGTAAACAGCCTCGAATCTGAAATCATCACTATCGACGCTCGTGTTGTGCCCAGCAAAGGCAATTTTACCCGCAACATCGATCCCAATAGCGTTCCTTACAACTTCGGTGAAGTTTACAGCGCTGACGCCTGGTATCCCTCAGACGAAAACCTCGTTAAAATGGGCGAACCTTTCATCTTCCGCGAAGTTCGTGGCGTCAACCTGATCGTTAACCCCGTTCAGTACAACCCCGTAAAAAACCAGCTCAAGATTCACAAAAAAATCCGCGTTTCAGTCTCTGCCGATGAGAAAGTCTCTAAAAACCCGGTAAAAAAACTCGCTCCTATCAGCAAAGTTTTCGAACCGATGTATAAAAACACTTTCGTGAACTTCAAACAGGCCACCAGCCGCCTGCCCCGCCTCGACGAAAATGGCCGCCTTCTGATCATCGCCCACGATAATTTCATGAATGCTATGAAACCATTCATCGACTGGAAGAAAAAATGCGGCATCGTCGTAAAAATGGTTCCCATGAGTGAAGTCGGTTCAACCAATACCGACGTTCAGGCCTTCATCCAGGAAGAATTCAACCAGGGTAATCTCACTCACGTAATGCTGGTTGGTGACGCTGAACAGATTCCGACCAACAAAGGTGTTAAAGAACGCGCCGATTCTGACCCCTGCTACGTAAAACTCGCAGGCGACGACCACGTTCCGGATGCAATCATCAGCCGCCTCTCTGCCACCACTGAAAAAGACGTGGCTTATCAGGTTGCCAAGTTCATCAACTATGAACGTTTCCCCACCACCAACAAAGCCTGGTATACCAGAGCTCTCGGCATTGGTTCAAATGAAGGTAATCCCAAAGATTACGCTTACATCGACGAAATTCGCACAACTCTCCTTGGCAAAATGTTCACCGACATCGTAAAAGCTTATGATCCGGGCGCAACCGCTGCCATGGTAAGTGACGCTGTAAACGGCGGCCTGAGCCTTATTAACTATCTGGGCCATGGCTCCGGAACCAGCTGGGGCACTACCCGTTTCAGCAACACCAACGCTTCTCAGCTGAAAAACGGCTGGATGATGCCCATCATCTGGGACGTAGCATGCGTTAACGGTCGCTTCGTAAACTACACCGGTTTCGGTGAAGCCTGGATGCGCGCCGGTGACATCGAAAATCCGGCCGGTGCTGTTTCTTATGCTGGTTCAACCACTAACATGGAATGGGTTCCCCCGATTCATGTTCAGGCTGAATTCAACAAAAATTATATTGCCAATGAAGTTTATAAAACTACTGGCGGTATCTTCATCAACGGTATCATGAAGGGTCTCGAACTCTACACCACCGATCCCAAAAAATCTGGCGTTATGATGTTCGAACAGTGGCACCTCTATGGTGATGGCACTCTGAACGTTCGCTTCAAAGCCCCGGCCAAGATGGCTGCTTCTTCAAGAGCCACCCGCAGCGAAGATGGCGTTACCGTTAAAGTAAACGTTCTCGATGAAGCCGGCAAAGCAGTCAGCAATGCTCGTGTGACTGTTTACACTGAAGGCGTTGAAAACGTTCGCGTTGCAACTACCAATGATGACGGCGAAGCCGTAGTTACCATGCCCGCAGAAATGACTGAAGGCTATGTAACTGTAATCGGTGCTGACGTTGTTCCGGTTGTAGACCAGCCGATCACCTTCTGATCCAGAAGTATAAAGAAACAGCCACCTTCGGGTGGCTGTTTCTTTATTACCTGAAATCTTCTATTTGTCTTGAAGGTAAAGCCTGGGCTGATTTTAAGTAAAAATACGCTTTTGCCCTCGAAAGGGTGGGGTGGGGTCTTCTCCTCCACCTGCGCAGCCAGTGTGATTCTAAATAAGACAAGATATTCCCGTTTTCGCGGGATGAATATAAAGCTGCAGATTCAACTTTGACAAAGCACTGGAGAGTATGAGGTCTTGCCAATTACCCGTTCACTGTTGCATAGGCGAACGAATTCGACCGGATATCAGAGAACACCGCGCAGAAGCAGAAGTCTGAGAATAAAATTAGTCAGCATCCCTGCTGCGAGATCAT
>JAKQQP010000413.1 GCA_029564115.1 Candidatus Rifleibacteriota bacterium
GTGTTCGATTCTCCGACCAACTCGATAATTCTGCTCGGTGCCGAAAGCCAGGTTAACGAAGCCGAAGCTCTCTGCCAGAATCTTGACGAAATGCCGGTAACAGAACGCCAGGTCGCCTCAGCGCCTCAGCTGATACAAAGACAGCCCTATGTTACAGAAGTATTCGAGCTTGAACACGCCGATATGGAAGAAGTCGAAAAAGAGCTCGGAACCGTAATAGTTCGCCAGGAAAGCGGTAACAGCACCACGTCAAACACAACCACCATGTTGCGAGACAAGGATGGCAAGCCCATCGAAACCGAATATTTCGTGATCGATAAAGCCCGCCGCATCGTGCTGATTCACACCACCGAAGAAAAATTCGGCGTGATAAAAAAATATTTCGACTCGATCAACAAGCCTCTGGCCCAGGTGCTGATCGAAACCCAGATCGTGGCCATAGATTCTGATTTTGAAAGAGACCTGGGTATCAAATGGAATACCGACGTTGGCTACAGAGGCCCGGGCAACCCATGGAGCACCGGTGGTAATCAGGTTCCAGTAGCTCCGGCTGATGCAATTCTGCCCGGTCCCCAGGCATTTCAGTTCGGCAAATGGAACCTGACCAGCCTGCAGGCGGTATTGAATACGGCCGAAACCAACAACAAGGCACAGGTACTCTCGCGACCGCGCATCATGGCTCTGACCGGCCGCCCGGCCAGCATTCACATCGGTACCGAACTGCCTTACACAACCTCGACAACAGTGACCGAGGGGGGCAATATCACCCAGAATGTTGAATTCAAACAGATCGGTGTCAAACTCGATGTTACCCCGACCATTCACACCAACAACAAAACCATCAGACTGCATCTGACGCCCGAAGTCTCTGACTCGATAGGTCTGGCGCCTAACGGTGCCCCGATCATCTCGACAAGAAGATCCGAAACCACCGTCGAGCTTAAAGACGGCGAAACCATGGTCATTGGCGGTCTTATCAGCAGTGAAGACAGCAAAAGCGGCGGCGGGGTACCAATGCTCAGAGATATACCGGTAATCGGCAGACTTTTTCAGTTTTCTAAAAAAACCAGAAAGAAAACCAATCTTATCATTCTGTTGACCACCAGAATGGTGAACGAAGAGTCAGATCTTGCCGTAAAACCCGAAGCCGTAAAATCTATCTCCCGCATGCACGGCACAACCACAGTGACCGAAGCAGAACCGGCTCTGGCAGGTATAACCGATGTCATCAGCCAGGATTCCCCTGCCGTTAAAGTCGAAGAAAAGCCAGAGGTGGCGGCTGACAACGAAGAGCCTGCCGACGTGCGGGTCAAAAAATTACTGCAGGCTTATCAGAAATCTAAAAAGACGATTCAGTCAGACAAACAGTAAAAAAGCTCAGACAATATATTTCTGGCGGTGGTCATAGTTATAAACGATGACCACCGCTTTTTTTGCAGTAACGAGGCCGTTTAGTCATTCAGATTGCAGGCACGAACCCGTGAGTTTAACGTGCCTGCAACGTTTATCGGCAATTTTTAATTGACTTTAGACAGACAAAATACTAAAATCTTCGTGCAGGCTTACAGCCAATCTATATCAAAAGGGAGAATACGTTTATGAACAAAAAAGGTTTTACATTGATGGAACTGCTTCTGGTGGTCGCCGTTCTGGCTATCGTCGCCGCCGCTGCCGCCCCGGCATTTTTTAGTGGTGCAACCGAGGCTATGAACGAAGCAAAACGAGCTCAATTTTTGTCTGCTTATTCAAACAGTCTTTCCGCTGCGAATATGTATATGTCTATAAAGGCTAGTAAAGGCGATCCTATAACACCCGGTAATATCTCCGAAGACGAGTTAAAAAAATACGTTCCTGCTGCTGCTAGAACTTTTAAAAACGAAAAAGATATTCTGGTTCTATTAACAGTTGATTACAATGCAGACGGTACTGTTGCAGTTAAAGCAGGTGGAACAGCCGTCACTGCCGATACAACTTGGGCTGCACTCAATCCTGCTGCTGGCTCATAAGTTTTATTTTTTGAAACCAGAGGGCCGCCTTTTCTGGGGCGGCTTTTTGTTTTTAAGGCGCTGTGAGAGGTGTTGTTCGAAGGGGACTGTCTCTTTACGGGCACAATAAACGATGCAACAGAATCGTATAGATAAAACCATTCTGCCGTCTACCCGCAAAGCGCTGGCTGCCTGCGAACTTTTTCGCGGGCTGACTGAGGCGGCGATTGACGTGGTAATAGAGGCAGCCGGCTGCGTGCATGTTTATGAGGCGGGGGAGCAGGTGATTGCCGGCGGGGCTCTGCCCGAGTATCTTCTGGTGATTGTCGTGGGCGAAGCTTCACTGAAGGTCGGTGACGCCAGAAACCATATCGAAATAGGGCGTCTCACTACCGGGCAGATGATTGGCGAAATGGCCATGATTCTTGGCGAACCGCACAGGGTATCGGTCTTTGCCTGTAACCGTCTCACTGCCATCAGTTTCAGCTCCGAGATTTTTTTCAACAAACTGCTGCTGA
>JAKQQP010000437.1 GCA_029564115.1 Candidatus Rifleibacteriota bacterium
TCAGCTGGTGGCAAGCAGTTTTTTGATTTCTGCGGGGCTGAGACCGGTCATGGTAGCGATATCTTCAATAGATCTGCCACCCTTATGAAGCCGGGTAATAATTTCCGCCATACCCTCGGTTTTGCCTTCGATTTTACCTTCGATTTTGCCTTCGATTTTACCTTCGGCCTTGCCCTTTTTGTGGCCGCGAAAGTAGGAGTCATTTTTGATCGATTTTAAAACCGTGCGGGTTTTTTCGCGGGTTTCCATCAACTGGCGCTTTTCAGCGTCGGCATTGATTTTTTTCAAGTCTTTGATCATATTTTCGACTCCTTCTTCCTTTTTCAGCGCCTCGTCGAGTTCTGCATCCATTTTACCATACAGCTCACCGAATTTTAAGACGCGCAGCCATTAATTGGCGCATGTTTACCGTTTTTCGCCAATTATCAAAATTATGGCGCATGGGTAGATTCGCTTGTGAAAAATACCTTGTTAAGCAACATACGGCTGGTTGCAATGTCGGATTTTTTGCGCCATATTGTCAGAAAAATTGTTCGCAAAGGAAAAGTGATTTCAAAAATCGTGCCGCGCCCGCTTTTTAAAACGCCTTATCTGCCCGAAAATCCAAAAATCGTGGGGGTTCAAGAGGGTTATGATCTCTGGTCAGAAATTTATGACGAAGAGACAAATGTGCTGATAATGCTCGAACAGATACATCTTTTTCCTGAACTTTTAAAAAGGCGATATGAAAACATTTTCGACTGTGGTTGCGGCACCGGCCGGCTGGCAATCTGGCTTCGCCAGCATTTTCCCGAGGCCACGATAACCGGCGCCGATTTTTCTGAAGGCATGCTGCGAAAAGCCCGCGCAAAAAGCCCCGGGCAGAATATCAGCTGGCATAATGCCGACCTCAATGAAGCGTTTCCATTTCCTGACGATCAGTTCGATCTAGTGGTTTCGAGCCTTGTGATCGAGCATATCAAAGATTTGCCGAATTATTTCGGGGGCATCAGCAAAGTTGCCAGACCCGACGCCGATATTTTTATCAGCGGCCTGCACCCGGCCATGCATCTGCTCGGTATTTCCGCCCGGTTTAAAAACAGCGAAAACAACGCACACATTTTGCCAGAGAGCCTTTGTCACAGTCTTTCTGATGTTTACAATGCAGCCGTGGCCTCTGGCCTGCGCGTTTTACGCATTGAAGAGCATCATGTCGACAGTCGCCTTGTCGAGCAATGCGAAAAAGCAGCCCGCTATGAGGGCATGCCGCTGCTTTTTTTCATGCAGATGCAGCGGGTTTGAAGGCGCTGCATCCGTCATCAGCCAGAACAGAGACTCCTCGCGCCAGCATACCATCGACAGATCGCGACCATTTTTCGAAGCGGGCACGCAGGTTATGAGGCACAGAAAAAACTATGAGCAAGAGCAGTGCCTCTGCCGATAGTTTAATTATGGGCTGGCTTTGGAACGAAATACACGACATGTTCGACGAGGATGACGGCAGCTTCCCTGAAATCTGCATCTGCGGCCTGACCGCAACAGAAGTGGTGGCTGCCTATCA
>JAKQQP010000445.1 GCA_029564115.1 Candidatus Rifleibacteriota bacterium
GGCGCGACAAGACGCTGACCGCTTTTGAATGGTTGCGATTGTTTCAATCCACGCGCCCGCGTGGGGCGCGACGCCGCTACTCTGAGAGTCTGGAAACAAAACTGTTCCAGACCCCTATTTCGCTACTTTCAAGGATAACATATATCTGGACAAACAATTGCCAGAGAGATTTTTTTCTTTTGTGGTCTGCATCATTGTCGCTAACCCCTATAGAGAAAAAAATGGAGCTCAAAGTCAGCGAAAAAATGATCGTGATTATTTGGTCAAAATTGAAATTGCCAGGCTCTGTACAGTCTCAACTACTGTGGTGGGAGCTTTAAAAATCAACTCCACATTGCGCATGGTCAGGTCAATAGACTTCAACTGATCCGCAAGAATAACACCCTTTATCTTAAAACCTTCTGGAATAAGAACTTCAAAAGGGTAGCCCTTAACTCTCGATGTTATCGGGCAAACAACAGCTAAACCAACTTTTTGATTGTATCTGCTGGAAGAAAGAACCAGGCCAGGCCTTCGGCCTGCCTGTTCATGGCCCAATGACGGATCAAAATCAATCCAGACTACATCTCCGCGATCTGGAACATTTCCGGACATTTTCACCAGACCTCTTTGCCACGCGGCGAGCCAAAATCTACCAGTTCATGAAGATTATCTTCACTCACCTTTTCCAGCAGCTTATCAAAATCAACTTCTTCCGAGACCGGCTCAACTTGAAGCACTCCATTTTTCAGTGAAATTTCCACTTCGGAGTTGTTGGCCAAATGAATCTCATTAGCAAAAGCCCTTGGAATTCGGATAGCAAGGCTGTTGCCCCACATCTGAACTTTACCCTTCATGTGAGCCTCCTTGTGTATCTACAATAATGATACGCGAAATAGACTATCAGGTCAAATAAACCGCCGACTCCGCTCAAATGCCATTATGACGGTGTTAAACGAAAGAGAATCAAAGCAATAAAAGGCCATTCATATCAGGAGGCTGATTAGCGCCGTGGTGCTCAACTTTTCTTTCCCAGTTTGAGCCCAGATAATAAAAACGCAGGCTGTCTTCGGTTTCATCGATAATTCCAAGAAGTTTGTTCTTTAAATGAGCCCATTGAGCCGGATCAATCTCGCATTCAAAAATAGATTTCTGAGCTCTGACGCCATAATCCTTGCAGGCTTTGGCAACACGGTTCAGACGACTTCTACCAGCAGGAGTAACAGTTGAAACATCATAAGTAACAAGAACCAGCATGCTACCTCCAGATAAAAGCAGGGTAAAAATCAAGTTCGCCTCGAAAATAGCGAGCCAGCAAGCGTGCCTGAGAAATATAGACTATTCCTGTTTCCATGTTTTCTTCAAAGAAGGGATGATAAATCTCTTCGCGTTTGCGTTTTTGCCATGCCGCAAGCAAGGCCTTTCTTGTTTCATCATCCATTTCTACCTCACCGCTCGGCTTAATTTTGAAGCCAGAGGCAGAAACCTGACGCATATTCACCAGACTTAAAGCCAGGCGGTCGGCAATCGGAGCACGAAACTCCTCCATCAGGTCAAGCGCAAGGCTTGGTCGGCCGGGTCGTTCAGCATGAAGATAGCCAACATAAGGATCAAGCCCGACAGCTTCAAGAGCAGAACGCATATCGAGAGCCAGAATAGAATAGGCATAGGAAAGCAAAGCATTAATACGATCCATGGGTGGCCTTCTGCTTCGGTTATGAAACCTGAAATCCGGGCCTGGCACCAGAACCATATAATCAAAAACAGAAAAATATTCTTCAGCAGCGGCGCCTTCAATTCCTCTTAAAGCGCCAAGATCGTTGCAATTTCGCGCGGAACCGAGTGATACTTCCATCGCGGCAAGAGCAGTCTTAATCTCGTTTTCACCTGCAGTATCTGGGTGATTGCGCAAATGTCTCAACAGAACAGTGCGCTGATTCTGTATTTTGGCGACCACACAGCATTTCGCAAGCATCAGGGTCCGCTCCGAATTATCTGCATCACGGTATTGGGCGCGACGCAGAAGCACATTTCCCTGAACCGGCCCCTGAAGCCTTGCCAGGAACTTTCCCCGGCCATCGAGATAAGAAACCGTTATTTTTTCCTGTGCACAAAATTCTACCAGCTGGGGTGAAACACCTATTCCGAAGCCCATGCAAACCAATTCGCCAATCTGATGCACGGGAAACTGACCGATCTTTTTTTTATCTTTGTGAACGGTTATGGTTTCACCGTCTTTGTGGACCCAGGCATCCTCAATGGTGATGTAAAGAGTATTACGAAAGTGTTTCATCCTAGTAATTCCTTTCTGTAGCCCTCAATTCTTCTGTTTTCGCAACTTTTGGGCATACAGACTTCGAATAATGAACAAACCCTGCAGTGTTTGCCGTATTCTGGCTCTGGCAATTTCCCGCTGGCAATCATTGCGTGAGCAAGAGAGATAAAATCATGGGTTATCTTTCTAAGATTAGCATCGAACGATACTTCCAGGCGCTTGCGAATCTGACCGTAAAATATGGCGCCTTCCGGTATTTTTGTACCGGTCATTTCCTCAAGACAAAGGGCCTGAGCGCAGAGCTGAATAAGATCAGAACTGTGATCTTTGGGCTTGCCACGCTTGAATTCAACAGGGTATAAAACCCAATTTCCTTGAAGGCCGAGCAAACCGACCTGGCAAGCCGGGCCAGAAGTTTGAATCGCTTCTACCAGGTCGGTTCGCCCATAAATTCCGAGTGCCAGGCTTCTGACATAAAGACCAGAATATTGCCGCAAACCGCGACGAAATTCCTGATAACCCTCATCAACCCGCTCGTGCAGGTTACGGCCTTCTGCGGTAAACTGGTTCTCTTCCCACTCCTGATCTAGATGAATCAGGCCCCATTGCCTTTTGCAGAAAGCCAGATGTTGAAGACCAGAAATTGGCAAACAGTCTTCAATATTAAACATCAGCTTTTCCTTGTAAAACCGGGGGGCGAACCTTATTCGACCCCCGGTTTTTTTCAGACCAAACGTTTAATGCTGACGCCAGTCGGCAGATTGTCGGTTTTTACATTAATTACATAATCACCGAATTTTCTTGCAGCGCCATTTTCTACATTGGAGCGGGTTACAGTAACACGATCAAAAAGTTCATGAGCCGAGGCATTGCCCATTTTTGAGGTGTGTTCAAAAGCAATCAAAGCTCTGGTCGCCATCATGCCGCGGGCAGCTGAGCGGTCGTGTTCAAACATATTTTTCAGCGATTCCCAGAAAAGAGAGAGGTCATCTTCAGAAAAACCGGTCTGCTCTGCCAATGGGGCTGAAACAAAACCATGAGCACGGTAAAGGCCGTAGGGAACAGAAAACTTGCGGCCCATAGTGCGGTTATCGCCGCCCTGTTTTTCGGCTTCTTCTGGGGTTGTGACAGCCATTCTGGTAATGCAGTGTTCAAGCGACACTACGGGCTCAACCGATCTGGCAAAGGTTATCTGTATCGGTCCACGAACCTGACCACAGTTAACCCCTGTCGACATCACCGCACCAAAAGTTCTTACATCATAAAAATTCTCGCACATCCATTTTCGAGCCTTATCAACATTATCTCCGCCTTTGCGTTTTTTGTCATCACCAGAAAGGTCAATTCCAAGAGCTTTATAGGCTCTTTCATGCTGAGAATTAAGAACTGCCTTTTCTTTCACATAAATATCATAAGGGGGCTGCTCGCCCTTGCTCAATCCAACAAAGTTTCTAACTTTTCGCTTAAGACAGACATCAGTAACCAAACCGTGCCCGGTTTCGGCATCAACACGTGGCAGATTGCCCGCATCGGGGTCACCATTGGGATTGCCATCCTGAACATCGAAGAAAAGAACGAAATCATAGCGTTTATTGATAGTCATTTTAGTTTACTCCTGCCTCTAAAGTTTTTTCTGAAGTCTCTTTTGTGTCGGTCTTAGTAAAAAAATCCTGCCACTGGTGGTAGTAACCGATCGCAAATCTGCCTTGTTCATGTAAATCAAGGTGTGCCGGGAAATCCGAAAGGTGGCTCATAATCTCGCCAACAAGTCTTTCAAATGTTATGGCTCTACCTTTGTTGGGCAATTTGGCCAAATGATGTTTCATCAGTTTCAGCAAATTGGCAAAAACCGTTACAGGAGAAGCACAGGCGGCCCCATAGAATCTTTCACGAATTGTGGCATTAATTCCGGGCTGAGCCTCATCCTGAATTTTCGCCAGCGTTGCAAACAACCTGCCAAGCTGGTAACCAATTGAAGGTTGATCGATATCCAATGCCATACTTAACTCCTTTTGTTTCTTGTCATAAATGCGTTGATAACGATTCAAATAAGCCTTGATCAAGGCTGCGCGAACGGGCTTAACCCTGTTTCCCGTATCGCTATGAATTCTTCTTAAGGCCGCCTGTAAAACAGTGGCCGGGTATGGGGCGCCTGACATTATTGACCGCATAAACTCGCCAGCAAGATTAGGCGGAATATTTTCACTCTTATCTTGAGAAGCCACATTAACCAATAGTCTCCAGATAGAGTAGAACTCAGGATCATGCGCCGGTTTGATGATTTTCAGGTCTTCAAAGTGTTGCCTGATACGGCCGGCAAATTCGGCAATCTTGCCATGGTGCCAGAACCTCACAGAAATCCTTGCTGCATTTGGTGAAAGGCCTAGAATATAGAAATCAGTATCTTTGTCATCTTCAACATAGACACCGTTCTTGAACGAGGCGAACAGTTCTCTTATCTTCTGCGTTCCTTCGGCTGGATTATCTTTTGGCGGCTCAGAGAAGAAAAATGAAAACTCCGATTCAAATTTTGTTCTTTTTGCAGACCAGAAAACCGTTGAGGCGTCACCAACCTGCATACGTTGGCTTGAGTCCTTTGCCAAAAGCATATTAACCGCTGTCGTATAGGCAAAAGCAGCGCTTTTACCTATTGCAGCATTGAAACCCTGCTTTTTTCCATAAGACTCAAAAGATGAGAGGTTAAAAGACACGATGTTAGCACCAGAGCTTTGAGCGCCCCACACACCTTGAATAGATTTATGCAATCTCTCAATTTCGTCATTTTCACCGGTCAAAAGACAGCGTCCATTTTTGTCAGAATCATTATCATTTTTTAAAAGCGCCATAACATCTTCGTAATTGCATACGAGCTTCTGAGCATTTTCTGCAAAGCGAAAGCTGACAACTGGATCGGTCTCACATATTTCCTGCCAATGGTCTTCTTTTGCTAATTCGCTCTCAGAAACATTTTTAAGAAAATGCAGAACTCTCTGCACACGATGATTATTACCAAGCTCTTTTTCAAGACGTTCAATGAACGCAGCTTTTTGGGCCGAAGCGCGGACCCTTAATTTTTCCGCCTCTTCGGCATCTTTTCCTTTAAGCTTTTTGTTTGAAACAATGCCAAAAACATACCCGGATGCATCCCAAAGCAAGTTTGCAGCAACTGCAATTGTTTTCTTTACACCCAAAGGAACCAGAAAGCCCTTTGCCCGGCGATTTTTTCCTGTTCCTTCTCTGGTGTCTTCAATCTGAACAAGAGTTCCTTGCTCATCCAGAACAACTATAAAAGGGATTTCTTTACGTTCCCAGCCTTCTTTGGCAACGTCCTCGCCAGCTGTTGAAACCCTGTCATAAAAATCAGTCAGTGCCTGTAAAATCATTGGCGCACCTCGATCTGGCGACGGTCAGTATTGATGACGCCTTTTTCGATTCTGGCCTTAAAGAAGGCCGGCATCGGTTCTGTCGGATTGGAAAAATCCATATCATAGAGCATCCAGCCAAGATCTCTGGTTTCGTCAATCGGATTACAGGGCTCTGTTTCCGGCTTTACCAGACGAAAGTGACAGGAAAATTCACGACAGCCCAGATAGGGCCGGTTAAAACACTGGCCCTTTTTTGCCCGGCGTTCGAACATGGCTGCATACTTGGCTTCGGTTTCGTCAGAAGCGGCAAATTCTCTGGTCTCTTCACTGTCGGCCCAGACTTCAGCGCCAGTGCGAAGAGGTTTCTGGCGTTTTTCAGGCGGAATAAACTCGAAATAACCATGAATTCTGTATTTTACGTCATTAAGAAACAACCCGGCCCTTTGCTGACGTTCGTCTTCAATATTGATTCCGATTGGTTTGCCGGGAACGCCTTTTAGCATATCTGCTGACGGGCCGGAAAACACTTTTCCGACCTCATTGCGCCGCACAGAAACCCATTTAATAGGGTGCAATACTTCCACTCTGGTAATGTGCCATCTGATGGCCGGTTTCCAGAGGATCGCTTCAAAAATGGCACGTGCAGACGACGGTGTTATGACATCGTAACTTACTCGTTCAACTTTCATTTCGGGGCGGGTAAAACAGGCGTATTCGCCCCAGACTTCAAGACACCAGTTGTGCATCTTTCCTCCTTATAGAACAAAAGCCTCGGGGGCAATCGAGTTATCTTCAACACAGAGCCCCGTTTCTTCTGAATATTCCATGCTGGTCGTCAAAGCAAAAATACCCGGTTGAACCTCTTCAACTGATTTTCTTTGCAGCATAGAATTAAAATCGTTTAAATAAATATTTACTGAATATCGCTGCAGTTTACGCATCAGCCTGCAGTCAGGACCCATGCGCTTAAGCTGGTCGATCAGCTCTTCACCCTGCTGATAACGAACAAGAACAGTTCTCTGCATAGAATCATCGATCAGCCTGAATTTTTCTGCTGCTGTTCTGAACTGGATGCCCAGAGTATTTCGATCGGGCGTTAAAGCAGAAACGATATCCTTTACATCAAGAGAATTAACCTTCCA
>JAKQQP010000447.1 GCA_029564115.1 Candidatus Rifleibacteriota bacterium
GAGTTCTCCTTAGTAGGTTGGAAATTGATGAGCTGATTATAATTACCCGTTTCGCTTATTGTCAATACCCTTTTTAAAAAAAGTTTGCCCGTCAGTGCCATTAATAAAGGTTTTTTTTCTTCAGTCTAAAGTGCACCCCTAATCAGATGCGAAATGTTCCCCCCATGGAGTAAGAGAATACCGGTCAAAAGAGCATCCTATATTCGGGTATTGCAAAAAACTGATTCAGGTGCTAAGTATATGAAATACAAAGTATAAAATTCAGAGGTTACGTATGCTTGAAACGGGGTTACTCATTGTTCTGTGCGGCATTCTGTTTGCCGGTGGCGTTTATCTGTTGCGTCTTCTTTTTCCACCCGATGACCAGAGTCAGACCGGGCCGGTTAAAATTGCCGAAACAACCCCTGAGCAGCCTCCGGCAGGCTGTGATTTTGATGTTTTTGTCGAACGCAGGCCAGTTGCTCCGCGTAAAACCGGCAAAATCTGCCAGCATCTGCTTTCTCTCGCAATTCTTTTTGGCTGTGGCTATTTTATCTACCAGAACCGGCCAGATTCTCTGCCGGGCTTCGCTTCGCCCGTAAACGGCGAAAATTCGATTCAGGCACGTAAAACCATTACCCCTGCCGAAGTCGAAGGCCACGTCGTTGTCGACGGGGTAAACTGGTTTCAGATAGTAGCTACCAGCACCGAAGGAGTGCCATTTGAAGGCTGGGTCTCTGAGCTGGCAATTCTCAACAAACCGCCCAAAGAGAACAAAATGGCCGATGAAATGCTGAAGAAGCTCGGCCTGCCGACCAACCGCGAACGCATCCAATCCGTCAAGCAGATTCGCAAGATCAACGCTGCTCTCGGCACCGCACTGAAAAACGAGAAAAAAATATCCGACTGAGTTAATTCTCCGTAAGCAACTGCCTTACATCTGCCGATAAGTATCACAAATACTTTTCTGGGGGATGTAACTATGTCATTGCGAAAGCGCAGAAACCTGCTGCTCCTGGCCGTTTTCCATTTTATCATGCTCGCCGCCTTCCTGCCCGGCTGCAAAGAAGGCACTAAGTCTACCCCCGCCTCGGCTTTGCTGACTGAAATAACCAATGAAACAAAGGTTATTGATCTCAGCACCGCTGAAGATGCCGTATATAACCTGATTGGCAAAGTTGTTGATAAAGAAAACAATGAAGCAATAAGTAACGTCAGCGTCGAACTCATGTTTAAGGGCAGTAAGGTCGATGCCACCAGAACTTCATCTGATGGCAGCTTCTACTTCAGCAAACTTCCGCCCGAAATTTATGATCTGACCTTCTCTCACGCCGAATACAAAATTAACCAGAGCATTATCAGAATACTCGATGACGGCACCATGTCACCGGCAAATCCTGAAATAAAAATGGAATTGAACGACAACGCCGAACCAGTTATAAAGGCCAGATTTGAGGGGATGGCTCTTCATTCTGTCACAGGAGCTCCGATTCAAAACCTTAACGTAAAACTGGTGAATGCACAGACAGAAGCCGTTTTAACCAGCACATTGACTGGTATAAACGGGCTTTTTTCCTTTCAGGACCTTGGCACCGGGTCTTACAAAATAACAGTTGGAGAGAAATCTCTCTACACACCCGTGAATGAAACATTTGAAATCACCCAGAAGGGCCTTGTTCTGCCGAAATTCATTCTGTTCAGCATGGAAGCGAGACCGCTAGAAAAATATAGCATTCAGGGGTTTGTTAAATCGCAAAACCGCGAAGCTTTAGCGAATTATAAGGTCACGATTACAAAATCTGACTTAACAGACAAAAAAGACACGTATACTACAGGCGAAGGCAAATTTTTCTTTGAGTTGTCTGACGAAGGGGATTACATCATCAAAGCAAGCAAAGGTGCCATTGTTTCTGATGATTACCGAATTCGGGTTCTGGCTGACGGAACAGTTTCTCCGGTAACAATCGAGCTGATTGTAATGCTGAACAGCGTAATGGAAATCGGTGATATCAAGGGCAAAGTATACGATGCCTTTACCGGCGGGCCGATTGAATATGCTTCTGTAAAAATCAGCGAAAAAAATGTTGGCGTGACAGACAGCAAAGGCATGTTTATCGCAAAGGATTTTGCACCAGGCCTCTACAGGGTTGAAATCTCAAAATTTGGCTATGAAACGATGAGTTCTTCGTTCGAATTCAAAGTTCAAAATTCACAGGCAACAACAATACCTGCTACTTTGGCCTTTCCTTTGCTTCATAATAAGAAAACCGGGTATGGCTCTATTGCCGGTCGGCTTCTTGACGTTAATTCAGGCCTGGGCATACCCAATAAATTCGTAAGAATTTTCAAATGGGAATCTGTCACAAAGGAATATCAGATCGACGAACTGGTCGGCGGAACCCTGACTACAGTCACACGCCAGGCCACAAAGTATGAGGTCACTTCTTCCTTGCTGCTTACCTCTAAAACATCGGCTGCCGACTCTCAAACCCCACCTGAGCTGGTTGGGGCCTTCAAGCTGACTCACCTTGAACCCGGTTCTTACATAATCCACATATCAAGCGCCGCTTCTATTCAGCCTTCTCAAGTTGCGCTTGGTCCGAATACAAATGATGGCCCTCTTACCTGGGCTCGCTTACCAGAAAACATCAATGATTACACTGTCATAAAAGGGCTGGTTGTTGTTGACGGGCAGACGACTTATTGGACAAACTACGAACAGCCATTCGTAAATCCGTAATCAAGGAAAACATTATGCAAAAGAAAAAAATTGCGGGAATGGCGCTGGCAGGGTTGCTGCTGCTGCCTGGTCTGGTGACCGGGCAGGTGCTCGAGGCGTTGCCTGATAGTCATGAGAAGACTGCTGATAGAAACCGTAAAGTTGTCAATAAAGAAGTGGTCGAACATGCGCGGGTTGGCGGCACGACCATGTCTGGGAATACCGGGCTGGTGACTATCCCGATTCCGGCCCGCAAACAGGAACAGACGGCCGGTGCTTCGATCAAGTTCAGCAATATCACCAGTGACCTCGGGGTTAACGGCACAAACGTCAGAATCGAGAAAGACGAATATATCTACGGAGTGCGCTACAATGCCCGGCCGAATCTTGAAATTTCGCTGAGCAATCTGCATTATGAGCGCTCTTCTAACCCGGGTCTGGTTGGTATCGATACCAAAAAAGATCATATCGCCGCCGGGATGAAATACACCACGAACATCGACGAAAAAGAATTCTGCATGGGCTTCAATTTTGCGCCGATGAGCGCCAAAGAAATGAATATGGCCGACATAGAGCAGATCGAAAGCCTGAGAAA
>JAKQQP010000452.1 GCA_029564115.1 Candidatus Rifleibacteriota bacterium
TGCTGCAGTTCTCGCCAGACAGCAGTCTTATCAGAACCAGACAACCAAGATTATGCGCTACAACTTCAGACTTTCTGCGTTAACTGAAGATATCAGCGCCGAGCTTGAAATGCTGCGAACTGAGCTGGCGCAGGCGACATCTGATGTCGATTCGGTAAAGGCAGTGCTTTCGGCTAACCCGAATGGGCAGAGTCAGGACTGGTTCCTGGAAGCCACCCAGATCTGTGCCAATGCCATCAGAGACCTCGATGAAGTGCTGCAGAAAACATCAGAAATGCTGACTCGGAACCCGACATCAGCTGAATTGCAGGCGATGATCAAAGCCATTAACAGCCAGCGCACGGCCATTTCGACCATGATGCGCTCTTTGGCTGTAGTCGAGGTGCCTGCCGCTACTATCATTGAAATGTCACAGCTCGATGACGTTCTCTCTGACAACCTGGTAGTCCTCAAAAACGAAATTGCCGGTTACAATATGATCACTGATGCTGCCAATCTAAGGGCCAGCCAGGATGCAATGACCAGGCGTCTGAAAGCATCTGCCCGCATCATGGACAGCTTCGCCAGGGTCAAGCGTTCTTATACCAAGGCACAGCGACTGTATGACAGTACTGTCAGAGCTTCTGCCGGGGCAAAATACAAGACCAGCGAACAGGGAGAACTCGATTCAACCTGGCGGAATATCAGCGACCGGTTTCAGCAGCTCGGAATTGTGGCTGAGCAGCTGCAGACAAACATGGCAGACCTCGAACGCCAGATCGCAGAATTCCTGAAGTGAGATGATGCAAAGGAAAATGATGATGAAAAAAAATACTACCCTTACGATATTCGTTATTGCTGCAATTCTGTTTTCGAATCTGGCCTTTGCAATATCACAAAAGTCTGAAGATGCTCTGAATGCCTTTAGAAGGTATGAACCAGACTTTCGTAACACCCTGCGCCGTCTCGAAGAACTGGATCGCCGTGTTGACAGCTTGAAAATAGCTCCCGACAGCGAAAGAATGCAGGATATAAAAGAAGAAGCCGAGGAGAGCATGACTAGAATTCAGAAACGTTATGATCTCATGGAAGATCTTTTTACCTATGTTTCTGGCGCTTACCCGGCTGATCGGCCGCAGCTGTTCGATGGCTTTTCTCGCATCGATGACCTGTATCGCGAAATTCGTGATTTCTACGCTGCCAGGTTTGTTTACCGTGGCCAGAAACAGGAACATAAGACAGTTCCAGCTGCCGGTAAAACCACAGAAGAAACCACCGGCACCCTTCCCGAAACATCTGAGCCAGTAACTGCCCCTGCAGCCGCGGAGCCAGAAAAATCCGGTTCTGAAAGTGCAGCTCCGGATAAAAAAGAATCAAAAATTGATGTCAGCGGCGTTTTGAAGCTTGAGCTCAAGAACAGAAACGAAATTTACCGTGTTCAGACAAATGCTCTTCCGGTTACCACCCCGGCGATTGAATCAGCTTTGCCAAACAATCTCAGGCAGGGTAAGCTTAATCTGACCTACAAATTTGATGAAAAGCGCCAGTTGTTTGTCGAAGACCGCTTTCTCAAAAGAGAACGCAACGAACCTGTGCATGAGAATTACTTTACCCTGGCTTATCTGATTAAACAGAATCAGGATCGCGCCTGGACCATCAAGAACACTCTGCAGCATTCATGGTATCCTGACAACGGTATCAAAGACTATCGCAACAATCTTGCTGAAGTGTTTTTCAACGACCACTGGACCAAGCGTGAAAGACTTGCCAATGTGGGCTACCAGACAAGGGTTTACCCAAACTACTCGCGCTCTGATTTTTATCAGATGAACCTTGGCGACCAGGAAACCTGGTTCAGAGACAATGGCAACATGTTTCTCGAATTCAAGGGCGAATGGCGTCGCTACAGCAATGTTAACGATCTCGATTATGACAATGCCAACCTTTATGGCGAATACAACCGCACCTACAGTGGCAATAAATCAGAACTGGCCATCTCAAACACCTTTGACCGCCGCCTTTATGACCAGGAAGCGGTCAATCTCTATCGTGCCAGCTATTTTGACAACTATTTCCGCCTGAACTATGAGCTGCCTGTTCACAGCAAACTTGCCTATTCGTTCGAAGGCCAGCACTCGATCAGAAGCTATACTGCCGACGAGCCCCGCGGTTACAAAGAAGTGAATCTTTTCGCCGCTGCCCGCATCAAGATCGATGATAAAACCAGAACGGTTTATGATTACCGCTTCGTTCACAACGACGAAAATTCTCGTGACAAGGCCCATAAGAATCACAAGCTGCACAGCATGTGGCAGAAGAATTTCAGCGATGATTTCCGCGCCAGATGGGACAGTAACTACCATATCCGCACCGCTGACGTAACCGCCGGTGAAGACATGGAATTCAAGGAAAACCTGCAGAACGTCAAGCTTTCATGGCGTCTGAAAAACCAGATGAATCTGGTCTGGAACAACGAGTATCTCAGCAGAATCTATGAAAGACTCGGCTACAGAGATTACCAGTATTTTATGAGTGGCCTCGCTTTAAGCTATGCCAGGGCTCAGAAATATGACTGGAAAATTGACCAGAGCTGGAGAAAATTCAACTTCCGCAACGGCACGATCTCTACCGGCTGGGAAGGCGAGTCGCAGCCGATTACCGAAATCCAGTATAACTGCACGCTTTCCGATGATCTGAAACTCAGACTGCGCGCATCATGGGAAAAATCATATTACCGTCAGTTCGATGCCAAATCGCAGGAACTGCTGTGGGATTTCACCCGGCCCATGACCATCAGTGAGTTCTATGGTGGCCTGGAATACGTTTTTTGAGCCGAACGGTGAAGGAATAAACAGAGGAATACTATGACAAAAACAAGGTTGATGGCCTTTTTAGTC
>JAKQQP010000470.1 GCA_029564115.1 Candidatus Rifleibacteriota bacterium
AAAGGCCTACGATGTTCTCGAGGGTGCCGATGCCCTGGTGATCGTAACCGAGTGGAACGAATTCCGCCACCCTGATCTGGAACGCGTTAAAACCCTTCTTAAGACCCCGGTGATAGTTGACGGCCGCAACCTGTTCGAGCCTAAAAAGATGCTTCAACAAGGCTTCGACTACGAAGGTATCGGCCGCAGGCTGTAAATATAACAGCTAAAGCCGGTGCTGAAAACAATCATTCCTGATGTTCTCGTTATCAAGACTGAGGTTTTGGGCCGCCAACGCTGGCGAGGTTTTTGATGTTGCGGTCAAATTGCGCGACAGTTCGGCAATATTCAGGTAATTACTTAGTTGCCCGGGCAAAAACCATAGCAAAAATGATTATCTTGGGGTATCGATAAAATGCTACCATGTTGTAATTGAAAATGAACGGATTTGCAGCAAAAATTGCTTGAAACTTGAGGAAATACGCATGAATGAACCCCACACCAGCGCCAGATTCTGGAAGTGCGCTCTTCAGGTTAACCCGGCGGGTTACATTTCCTGTCGAGGAATTTCGCACGGCATGACTGAAGAAGAATATAACCGCAAGCTGCTCGAGATAGCCATCGAGAATAGAATAAAAATTATTGGTCTGGCTGATCATGGTAATGTTGACGGGGTTGACGCAATACGCTGCCTGATGAACGAGCATGATATCATCGTTTTCCCCGGGTTCGAAATTGCTACCACTGAAAAAGCTCACTTTGTGTGTCTGTTTGCCGAAAATACCGATAAAAGCCAGCTGAACAGGTATCTGGGTGCTTTGGGTCTGACTGATTCCCAAAACGGTATCTGGCCCTCGAACCTTGGTGGAAACGACCTGCTCGCAAAGGTCGAAGAGCTTGGTGGATTTGTCTATGCTGCCCACGCTACTAACGAGAGCGGTATTTTGAGGCAAAAACTTGTTCATGTCTGGCAGAATCCTTTGCTTAAGGCGGTTCAGATACCGGCAACCCCTGAAGACCTCAAAAACCCTGCGGAAGATGCCTACCGTCAAATTCTGTTGAACAAAAATCACGACTATAAACGAGAAATGCCGGTCGGAATAATCAACGCCGAAGATGTCGCGGTTCCTGAAGAACTGGCAAGACAACGAGCCTCCTGTTTAATCAAAATGACCGCCCCATGTTTTGCATCTTTCAAACTGGCTTTTCAGGACCCGGAATCCCGGGTGCGACTTAACAGCGACGTTTTAGAAAATCATTATTCGCGTATCGAGAGTCTTAAAATAACTGGTGGCTATCTTGATGGGGTTCACATCAATTTTTCCGGGCATCTGAATGCGGTCATTGGTGGCCGTGGCACCGGCAAATCAACTTTGCTCGAGTGCATTCGCTACGTGTCATAATGCTGAAATCGGAATTGTTGGAAATAATCACTAACGGAGAGAATTCCGGCATTGAGTTCAAACGTGATGACGTTTGCCCCGAACAGCTGGCAAAAGAAATAGTTGCTTTTGCAAATCTGCAGGGTGGCAAAATTCTGCTTGGCATCGAAGACAGTGGTCAGATAAGCGGTCTGCAGCGCACCGACACACAGGAATGGGTGTTGAATGTGTTTAGAG
>JAKQQP010000476.1 GCA_029564115.1 Candidatus Rifleibacteriota bacterium
CTGTGCCTTCTTGAGCATTTCTGCTGTTGGCAGTTTGATGATCAGCTCAGTTCGTTCATCGATTCGCTGTGCCTCAATCGTGCCGTGATGTCCTTCAATTATGGCCTGGCAGATCACCAGGCCAAGACCTGTTCCCTGCGCCTTTGTCGTGAACAGAGGTTCAAAAATATGCTCAGGCAGGCAGTCGAATCCTTTGCCGGGGTCTTGTATTCTGATGCAGCAATGGTCTGTCAGAAGCTCGGTATGAATCCTCACTTTTTTGTCGGCAAGTTCCGCCATTGCGTCCTGAGCGTTTTTAATCAGGTTGTTGAAGACCTGATACATGGCTTTGAGGTCGATCATCAGGTTCATGTCAGAGTTGTCAGGGAAGTCGATTTCGAAGCCGATATCGCTGAAAGCAGCCTGGTGAGCGAGAAAGTCTTTGATCTGAGCGATGAGTTCGCTGGCCGGGATTGCGGTTAACTGCGGCTGCGTTCGCCCTGTATAAGTACGGAGTGTGCTGATGATGTCGCGGCATCTGCGCGTTTCTTCGAGAATCGCGTCGAAATCTTCAGGGGCAATGGCAGTTCCGCCCGCAGCAGCTTCTTTTAGCATGCCGGCTGTGACGAGAATGGTGCCGAGAGGGTTGTTTATTTCGTGGGCAATGCCGGCCGAAAAACGGCCGAGTGCCGCCATTTTGTCTTTTTTAGCCAGTTCTTTTTGAACTTCTATAAGACGGGCCTGAGCCGACGACAGCTCTCTGACCATCATATTGAAACTTCTGGCGACATTTTCGATTTCATAACCGCTGTTTTGCATCGGCGGCTGATCGAGGGGAATTTCTTTCCAGTGACCTGCTGCAATCTGTTCGATGCCATGTTTTAGGGCACCAAGGGGCGCAAAAAGCTTTCTGCCAAGAAAAAAACCAAGCAGCAGCAGGCCGATTACTTCCAGAAGAGCCAGGCGCAGCATCAGTTCGTCGACGAGACTGCGTGACAAAGTCGCTCTTTGAGCAGGGTAGCCAGTCATGATGTACTGCTCGTTACGGTGGTTGAATATTCTGATGCGGTAAAGGTTTTCATCTACCTGCATTTCATGAGTAATATTTTCGCGTGCGAGCTTCGTCAGATGCTCGAAGTCAGGGTTGAAACCTTTTGAAAACAATACTCCGGTAGAGTCGAAAAGGGCAAAGAACTCGGGAACTCCGTTTTCGAGAAGCGGGGTTCTGGCCATGCACAGGCTGACGTCGGGTTTTCCCGGAAAAGAAACCTTTGTCGCCAGATAGCCCTTGTAAGAGAAAGGGCCTGAATGAGCTATTCTTACCGGAAATTCTGTCTGAAACTGCGGAACTGTAAAGGTTGGGTTAAAAAAAAACGTCGGCTTGCCGGCGATGAATATTTCCAGCCAGTCTGCCCCAAGTGCCGATTTTATTTTTTCGATGTGCCGCTGCTGGTTTGAGTGTGAATCTGCGAAAAAATCAGCGGCGGCAAGGGCTTCGGCAGTTTCGGCAGCCAGTCGGTCAAGAGTCTGCTGTTCTTCGGCGAGCTTTTTCACGAGCTGTTGCCTGAAGACCTCTAGTTTGCTCAGGTCTGAGCTGTCGAGTGAAAAACCGATACTTTGAGCAGCCCAGAACGAGACGACCGAAATAACTACGATCGTCAGCAGAGCAAAGCCTAAGGCTATTTTTATGCGTATTCCCATACCGTCGCCGATATTCTACCCCAGACGGCGTCAGGATGTACAGTATAATCTGTCTGACAAAACGCCCGAAAAACCAACCGACGCGAACCTGCATGAATTACTTCATTCAGGCCGCGTCGGTTGAATTTTACTTAACCTGAGCCGATCAGAACCTGGTCAGTTTTGCAAAAGAATCGGCCTCGAGGCTGGCTCCGCCAACCAATGCGCCGTCTATGCCTTCCTGTTCCATGTAAGTGCTGACGTTTTCAGGTTTTACCGAACCACCGTAGAGTATGCGAACTTTGGCGGCAGTTTCACTGCCAAAGCGACTGTGAATGAATTCGCGAATCAGGGCAATGGCTTCTTTGGCATCTTTGGTAGTGGCATTTTTGCCGGTGCCAATGGCCCATACCGGCTCATAGGCGATTACAATGCCGCGGACATGCTGTTCGGAAACGCCGGCCAGACCTTTTTCGAGCTGGTTGAGAATTACCTGGTCGGTCAGGCTTTTTTCACGCTCTTCAAGCTTTTCACCGACGCAAAGAACCGGAATCAGTCCTTTGGCAAAAGCGGCCAGAACCTTTTTGTTGATGAGCTCGTCGGATTCGCCAAATACCCAGCGCCGTTCAGAATGACCGAGAATGACGAATTCGCAGTTCAAATCTTTGAGCATTGCCGGTGAAACTTCGCCGGTAAAAGCGCCCTTTTCTTCGAAATACATGTTCTGGGCACCAAGCAGCACCTTGCTGCCTTCGCGCCCCTGGTCGACAGCGTTGATGAGTGTAAAAGGCGGGCAGACAAGCACGTCAACGTCTTTTAGATCGGCTATTTTCGGCAAAAGCTCGGCCATAAAGGTTTTGGCTTCCTGGGTTGTCTTGTGCATCTTCCAGTTGGCGGCTATTAAAGGTCGTCTGCTCATTTTACTGCTCCCTGTGTGAGATTGTTGATATTGCGTGAAAAAATTTCGATACCGGGAAGCGTCTGCCCTTCGAGAAATTCAAGGCAGGCACCACCACCGGTCGAAACATGTGAAACTTTGTCGGCTGCGCCCATCTGCTCGACGGCTGCAACTGAATCTCCACCCCCGACAACCGTCGTGGCTTTGAGATCTGCAAGCATTTCGGCAACTTTGCGGGTGCCAACATCAAAGGGCTTGGTTTCAAAAACGCCCATCGGCCCATTCCAGAGAACGGTTTTGGCGGTTTTCAGTTCGGCCGCGAAGGCTTCTATGGTTTTGGGTCCAATGTCGAGACCAAGCTCATTTTCGGGTATGCTGTCGATGGCAACTGTTTTAACTGCAGTGCCTTCTTTTATCTCGGTGGCGGTAACCACGTCGACGGGCAGCAGCAACTTGCGTCCCGATGCCTTCGCTTTTTCGATCAGCTTGAGGGCGAGTTCGAGCTTGTCGTGTTCGCAGAGTGATTTCCCGATGTTGTAGCCCTGAGCCTTGAGAAAGGTGAAAGCCATGCCGCCGCCGATCAGAAGCGAGTCTACTTTTTCGAGAAGGTTTTCGATGACCAGAATCTTGTCGCTGACCTTGGCACCGCCCATGATTGCCACAAGAGGGCGATCAGGAGAAGTGGTGACCTTGCTCAGATAGTTGATTTCTTTTTCCATGAGAAAGCCGGCATAGGCGGGAAGCGTGTCGGCAATGCCGGCGGTCGAAGCGTGGGCGCGGTGGGCGGTGCCGAAGGCATCACTCACGAAGATATCGCCCAGAGAAGCAAGAGCTTTGGCAAAAGTCGGGTCGTTCTTTTCTTCTTCGTTGTGGAAGCGAAGATTTTCGAGCAGCGCCACATCACCATTTTTCAGGCTGCTGACGACTGCGGCGGCTTTTTCGCCGATGCAGTCTTCGGCAAAATTGACAGGTTTGCCCAGCAGGTTGCCGAGGTGGGCGACCAGGGATTTAAGAGAATATTTGGCAACGGGCTGCCCTTTGGGGCGGCCAAGATGACTCATGATTATAGCGCGCCCGCCATTGTCGGTGATGTGACGAATGGTTGGCACGGCCATTCTTATGCGGGTGTCGTCGGTGATTTTCAGGTTTTCATCGAGCGGAACATTGAAATCGACACGAATAAGCACTTTGCGACCGGCGAAATCAATATCTTTGATGGTTCGAAACATTCTAACCTCCTGATGGGGTGAAAGAGAATTATAACGTAAAAAAGAAAAACAGAGAACCCTCTAATTGTTGCAGGATTCTCTGTTTGTTATTCAAAATCTGCTGGAAACCGGTTTATTTTTTGCTGGCCATGTAAAGAATCAGGTCGACGACGCGGCAGCTGTAACCCCATTCGTTGTCATACCATGAAACGACTTTTACGAAGTTGTCGTTGAGAGAAATACCAGCGTCGGCATCAAAAATGCTCGAACGTGAGTCGCCGATAAAATCGTTCGATACAACTGCGTCTTCGGTATAGCCAAGAATACCCTTCATGGTGGTTTCAGAGGCCTTTTTCATGGCTTCTTTGATCTGAGCGTATGATGCCGGCTTTTCGAGGCGGCAGGTGAGGTCTACGACAGAAACATCAGGGGTCGGAACGCGGAAAGCCATGCCGGTCAGTTTGCCGTTGAGAGAGGGGATTACTTTGCCGACTGCTTTAGCGGCACCGGTTGATGAAGGGATAATGTTCTGGCCGGCTCCGCGACCACCGCGCCAGTCTTTGGCAGAGGGGCCGTCAACGGTTTTCTGGGTGGCTGTGGTGGCATGAACGGTAGTCATCAGGCCTTCGACGATGGTGAAGTTGTCATGCAGAACTTTGGCGATGGGTGCCAGACAGTTGGTGGTGCATGAAGCATTCGAAACGATGTCGATTTCAGGTTTGTAGGCACTTTCGTTAACACCCATGACGAACATCGGTGTGTCGTCTTTCGACGGGGCTGACATTACGACTTTTTTGGCGCCGGCAGCAATGTGTTTGCTGGCGGTTTCTTTGGTCAGGAAAAGGCCGGTGGATTCGACGACGAATTCAGCACCGACTTCGTTCCATTTAAGGTTGGCCGGGTCTTTTTCGGCGGTGACGCGAATGGCTTTGCCATTGACGACGAGTTTGCCGTTTTCAACTTTGACGTCGCCCTTGAAAAGGCCGTGAGTAGAATCGTATTTGAGCATGTATGCCATGTAATCAACATCGATAAGGTCGTTGATACCGACAACTTCAATATTGGGGTTGTTGACTGCAGATCTGAAAACCAGTCTGCCGATGCGGCCAAAACCGTTGATTCCTATTTTTACTGCCATGTTCTTGCCTCCGAATTAGTTTTTTGAGTATCGGGTTGTGAAAAATTAGACAAAGAAAAAGCGATGCCCCTTTTTTTACTTTGGGGCACCGCCTCTTGTCAAGCACGAATTTATTCCTGGTTTTACCGCCGTTCAACGAGCAACAGGTTAAATCAGCTGCTGCCTCGCTGAGCCGCCGGCATTTTCCCGGCCCGGCTTACTTGTCGAGCTGTGACTTGAAAGATTCAAGCTGGGCTTTGAGCAGGTCGCCGATTGTATCTGAGAAACCTGTTTCAGATTCAGCCTGATATTTCTTGAGTTCCTTGGCATCGCTGTCCATGTTGGCTTCTTTGATAGAGAGCTTCAGGCGGCGATTTTTGCGGTCGAGTTCGAGAACTTTGAAGGTCACGGTGTCGCCCTGTTTAACAACTTCAGAGGGGCTGTTGACGCGCTGTGCCGAGAGCTGAGAAATGTGAACGAAACCGGTAACGCCTTCGGTGACTTCGACTTCAACGCCGTTGTCGAGCAGTGCTGAAACAGTGCCCTGATGGACGCTGTCTTTGCTGTATTTGCGTTCGACGTCTTTCCAGGGGTCATCCTGCATGCGGCGGAGAGAGAGACCGATTTTCTGTTTGTTCTTGTCGATTTCGTAGACCATGACGGTAACCTGGTCGCCGACTTTGAGGGCTTCGGCCGGGGCTTCGACGTCATTCTGCCATGAGAATTCAGAAACGTGCAGCAGGCCTTCGAGACCGTTTTCGAGCTGAATGAAAGCACCGTAGGGAACGAGGTTTTTAACGACGCCGGTAACCTGATCACCGATTTTGTATTCGTATTCAACTCTTTCCCAGGGGTCGGTGGTAGTCTGTTTCAGACCAAGCGACAGTCTGTGATTGGCAGTGTCGATGTTGAGAATTTTGACCTTGATTTCCTGGCCCTTTTCAAGGACTTCTTTGGGGTGGTTTACTTTTTTGACCCAGTCCATGTCAGAGACATGCAGCAGACCTTCAACGCCCTGTGCGATTTCGATGAAAGCGCCGAAATCAGTCATGTTGTTTACTTTACCGGTTACCACGTCACCGATTTTGTAGTTCGAGGTGACCTGTTCCCACGGGTGGGGAAGAACTTCTTTGTAAGACAGAGAAATGCGCTTCTTGTCTTTGTCGATTTCTTTGACCACGATATCGATTTCGTCACCGGTCTTGACGACTTCGCTGGGGTGTTTGATGTTTCTGGCCCATGACAGGTCAGAGATGTGAACCAGGCCTTCGACGCCTTCTTCGAGTTCAACAAAAGCACCGAAATCCATGAGGTTTTTAACCTTACCATGATATTTCTGGCCAACTTTATAGCGGTTATCAACGGTTTCCCATGGATTGTCGCGTTTCTGTTTGAGGCCGAGGCTGATTTTGCCTTTTTCTACGTCCATTTTCAGAATCTTGGCTTCGATTTCTTCGCCCGGCTGAACAACTTCGCGGGGGTTGGAAATCACTGACCAGCTGAGGTCGTTGCGATGAACGAGGCCTTCCACGCCGTCGCCGAGATCGACGAATGCGCCGTATTCAACGATTCTTGATACAGTACCTTTGATGACGTCATCAACTTTGTACTGTTCAAAAATTTCATTTTTGCGTTTGTCACGAACTTTGTCAAGAATGGCACGTTCTGATACGACGACGTTCTTGCGGCGGCGGTCGAATTCAGTGACCAGCATCGGGAAAGTCTGACCAATGCTTTCTTTGGCGTTCTTGCCATGTGACAGCTGACTCTGGGGGAGGAACGCTCTTACGCCCATGATGCTGACGTTGTAACCGCCTTTGATGCGTTCTTTAACAATGCCTTCGATCGGGGTTTTGTTTTTGAAGGCTTCGTCGATATCATCCCATGAACCGAGTTCCTGGGCACGACGGAAAGAAAGAAGCAGCTGGCCGTGGCCATCGTCAACCTTCTTGACGTAAACCTTGATTTCGTCGCCGACGTTGTATTTTGACTCTTCGCCGTCAAATTCGTCGATCGGAATAATACCATCCGATTTGTAGCCGAGATCGACATACATACCGCTCTGGTTCTTCTCGATAACGGTGCCGGTAACAATGGCTCCCCTGGAGATTGTTCGGAACTCACTGTTCAGCGCTTCCTCCATCGTCATCTGATTTTCGTTGTCGCTTTCAGCCTGTTCCTGGTGAGTGTTTTTAACTTCGGTCATACGTTCCTCCATTGGGATCAACTTGTCCCGGGTATTAGTTACGATTATGATAATCCGCTCGATAACCTGGTCGATGGTTAAAGCGGTGGTATCCAGATATACGGCTCCGTCTGCCTGTTTGAGCGGAGCAAATTCACGGTTGGAGTCATACTCGTCGCGTTTGGCGATTTCGTCTTTGAGCGTTTCGAGGTCGGCCTCAAAACCCTTTTCATGCAGGTCGTGAAGACGGCGTTTCGCTCTTTCTTCGATCGAAGCAGTAAGAAAAATTTTGGTTCTGGCTTCGGGGAAGACAACCGAGCCAATATCGCGCCCGTCTACTACCCATTTGCCTTTGCTGCCTATTTTTCGCTGCAGTTCGGTCATGCATTCACGAACGCCCTGATCGGCTGCTATGGCCGAAACATTGCGAGCCACTTCGGGTTTTCGGATTTCGTCAGTGACTTCGATATCCTTGAGGAAAACGCGTGGCTGCGATGAACCTTTGCCGGTTTCAAAACGCAGACCGCAGGTCTCGGCAATGTGCCGCAGGGCTTTTTTGTCGTTAAAATCGACGGTTTCCTGCAGAGCCTTCAAGGTTACAGCACGATACATGGCGCCGGTATCGAGATAGCCGTAACCGAGCTTGTCGGCGGCCATTCTGGCAACGGTACTTTTGCCGGCCCCGGCGGGACCGTCGATGGCTACCAAATCACAAAAACCTGTCTGACTGGGCGAATGCAAAACCTTTGAGGGACTCCTATGAACTCGCCGGTTCGAAATTGAGAACCGACTAATGGGCGATATCGTACACTATTTTTTTTCTTTATGCAAGAAAAAAAGTGGCGGTATAGAGCAAGTTCTTGAACTCGTTAATTCACTTTCGGGCGCAGTGTTTGTAAATGTCGAAAAACGTCGGAAACGAAATTTTTACGCAGTCAGGATTTTTTAGCTTCAGACCTTTTTGGCTGTGAGCGGCTAAAATTGTAAAAGCCATTGCCAGACGGTGATCGCCAGCTGGGTCCAGCTCGACGCGCTCTGATATTGATGAATTGCCGGCTATTCTGAAGCCATCCGGCATTTCGTCGCAGACGACTCCGGCTTTTTTTAGATTTGTCGTCAGAACTCTGATTCTGTCACTTTCCTTGTTTCTGAGTTCGCCGGCACCAACGACTGAGGATTCGCTCCCGGCAAAAGCCATGGCTACAGCAAGTGCGGGCAGTTCATCGATCAGCCCCGGAACTTCAGCGGCGGCAATATGGATTCCGCGCAATCTCTGTCCTTTGACTGTCAGTCTGCCGCGTGTCTCCCAATTGTTGTCGGGGGTGGTGGTGATCTCTATGTCTGCTCCCATGCGTTTAAGTATGTCGAGAAAACCTGTCCGACCGGAATTGAGAAGAACATTTTCGATTTCGATGCAGCTTCCGGGAAAAATCGCGGCAGTTACGGCAAGAAATGCGGCGCTGCTGATATCGCCCGGAATATCGAACTGGTAATTGCCCTGCAGATCAGCGGGCCCGGCGAGTTCTGTCTGGCCTTCAGAAAAATGTATTGGTACACCGAGGCTGCGGAGAAGTATTTCGGTATGGTTGCGGCTTGGAAATGGCTCAATAACACTGGTGATGCCATCGGCACTCAGAGCTGCCAGCAGAATGGCCGATTTTACCTGGGCCGAATTGTATCTGTTCTGAAAACGAATGGCCCGTAACCCGGGGCTTTTGCTGATCGTAATTGGCAAGGTTCTGCCGTTTTCGCTGCAAATGTTCGCTCCCATCTCTGCCAGGGGGGCAATGACCCGGGCCATTGGTCGAGAAGAAAGTGAGGCGTCGCCGCTCAGGCGATAACTGCCGTTACGGGATGCAAGAATTCCGCAGATCAGCCGGGCAGTCGTTCCGGAGTTGCCGCAATCCACAGTTGTCGGCGAAGATGTCGCGATGTCAGGAATCTTGCCAGGCCCTGTAAGCTCGATCCCGTCATGGGTGCGCAGAATTTTGACGCCCAGCTGCTCGACTGCCCTGATACTGGTATTGATATCTTCGCAGTCAGAAAGATTGGCCAGATGCAACCGCCCATGCAATAGAAGCGAAATGAGCACCAATCTGTGGGAAAGAGATTTGTCACCCGGCAGACAAAGTCTGCCATTGAACCCGGAGAGTGGCTCAAGAAGCATTTTCTTGTTTCAGGGGTTTGCCGAGCATTATCGAGAGTATCTGGTCGTCAGTCTCGATCATGCCTGGTGCTGCGATCAGGCCGATATTTGCAAGGCTGGATTCGAGATTCTCGCCGAGGACACCATTGGTAGTGGGCAGTCGCAGGCCTCTGACTGCCATCATGGCAGACTGAAAAGCCGAGTCTACTGCACATACCAGTTTTATCGAGCAGCCTACTTTTGCTCCGTCGCAGATAATGCCGGTAATGCTGCCGACCATGTTGTTCACTGCCGCTGTTGCCGTTTCAATGTCGCCGCCGAGAAGGTAGGTTGCTCCGGCGGTGAGACCTGTTCCTGAGCAGACTACACAGCCACACATGGCCGAAAGTGTTCCGGAGTGGTGCTTGAGAATGCTGGTGATACCATGACTGATTGCCAGTGCCTCACTCAGTTTGCGGTCGTCAGCTTTGAGGTGTTCGGCGAGGACGTGTAAGGGCAGAGAGATCGTCAGACCCTGGTTCCCTGAGCCGGCTGAAGTCATTACCGGCAGGTCGCAGCCCGACATTCGCGCGTCCACGGCCGCCGACGTCAGTGCTTTCGCCTTGTTTATCACATCGTTGCCCAGCCAGCCGTCAATGATCAGCTGATTGTATATATTGCCGATGTTCAAAAAACCGTCTTTGTCGAGCCCGGCTTTGGCAACTTTCAGATTCATGGCGATGCCGTTCAGCATGCGTTCGCGAAGTTCCGGTGACAGGTCAGTGATGTTGTTCCAGATCTCTTTGAATGAGAGGCGTGCCAGAGCTTCGCGCTCCCGCAAAACTTCGCCAGACTGATTTTCGCCACAGGAGGTCGATGAAAAGACCGTTTCGCCATTTTTTTCAAGCAGAATGCAGTTTTCATGACTGCCGGCAATGATGCAGCGGCCGGTATTGTTCTGGTCGTCTTCTACGAGGGCGTCGATAAAGAGTCCGTGTTTTTCGCCGGCAAGATCGATGGTGATCAGATCCCGGGCCACAAGGTCACGTGCCCGACCCAGCCACTCTTCGTTCATGTTTTCGAGAAGAGTAAGACCCGGAGTTTCTTTGAGTGAGTAACAGCCCAGAGCCGCGGCCAACGGAATGCCCCTTTGCCCGCTGGTGCCCGGGATACCTACTTCCATGGCATTTTTCAGCAGATTTGTGGAAAGGCGCAGGCTGATTTTTTTTATGTTCTCGCCGGCCATTCTTCTGGCTTTGCAGGTGGCAAGAGCTATGGTAATCGGTTCTGTGCAGCCAAGAGCGGCTTTGATGTCGAGTTTGAGGGTTTTTTCAAGTTGGGCCAGACTCATAATATTCCTCCAGGTGATGTCATAAACTAGCATATCGAAAAAACAAACACAACATGCCGGAAGCACAACGGCCTTGTTGATTGGGAGCTTGGCAATGAACCCGACAGACGTTAAAATGTTCGTGAGAATATCAGAATTTATAAAAACAGGGTGTTAAAATGCATAAAAACAAACTTGGGAGCACTGGCATTGAAGTCAGTCGCCTTGGCATCGGAACTTTGACCATGAGCCCAATGCAGCGCGGATTGGGCGTAACAGAGGGTGCTGACGTTATTTTGCATGCTCTCAAAAGGGGCATCAATCTTATTGACACAGCGCAGATGTATGGTTCATATCCGCAGGTAGGCGCAGCATTGAAACGATGGAAGGGCGCTTCGCCGGTCGTTACTTCGAAGTCGGCAGCCAGAACTCGTGAGGCCATGCAGTTGGCCGTGGAGGAATGTCTGCAGCAGACCGGTCTGAGTTGCATCGATGCATTTTTGTTGCATGCGGTGCGTGATGCCGAAGATTTTGCCGGTCGCAGCGGGGCTTTTGCTTATCTACGTGAGGCCAGAGAAAAGGGCTTGATCAGATCTGTGGGTGCCAGCTCCCATTCTGCGCATACTGTTGATTTTCTTGGCAGAACAGATGGCATAGAGGTTTTGCACCCGATGTATAACCGCGATGGTATCGGTATTCTCGATGCTTCACTCGATGATATGACTAAATTTTTGCGCCAGGCTTCGGCTTCCGGCAGGGGAATTTATGCCATGAAACCACTGGGTGGCGGTCAGTTGCGTAAGGACGCCGCAGCTTCTTTGCGCTGGGTTTTGAATTCAGCTGTGGTTCACGCTGCAGTCGTTGGCATGACGTCGACTGATGAGGTAGATATGAATGTTGATGTGGCCACAGATACGCCAGTTTCTGAAGATTTTGCCCGCAAAGTCGCGGGCCAGCCCCGTCGCCTTTTTATCAATGCCATGGTCTGCATAAATTGCGGCGCCTGTATCAAGGCCTGTCAGCAGTCTGCCCTGAAGCCGGGAGATAAGTCGCCCCTGATAGACCACGATCTTTGCGTGCTTTGCGGTTATTGTTCGCCGGTTTGCCCTAAATTTGCAATCAGGATAGTTTAATAAACGGGTGTAATAAAAAAAAGGGCTGCTCGGTCGAGCAGCCCTTTTTTTTATTGTAAGTGCCGTGCGGTTCGTCAGAAACCTTCAAAGCCGCCAGCTGCAGGAGCTTCTGTGGTTTCAGAAGCTGCCGGTGTTTCGTCGCTTGCGGTTTCACCACTGGCTGGTTCTTCTGTGGCAGCATCTGTGGTGGTAGTTTCGTCGGCGCCGCCTTCATTCAGGGCTTCAAACCCACCAGAGAACCCACCAGAAGCCGGTGCGTCGGCTGGTTTTTCTTCAGTTGCCGCCGGCTTTACCTCAACCGGTTTCTCTTCGGTGGTTTTCGGAGCTGCAGGAGCGGTTACAGAGCCTTCGTCTGGAAGAATGATATCTTCGGTCCCCATCAGCGGGTCTTCTTCAAAAATCTGGCTGGTTTTGCCGACTTTTTCAGTTTCGTTGAGAGCCGGAAGCTTGACTTCGCGGGCGTTCAACAGCTTGCTGAATTCTTCTTTGTAGCTGATTTCAGTGGGAGCAAATCCGAAGTAATACTGGATCTTTGGTGAATAGCTCACGGTAAGACCGGCCACAACAACGGCAACCATGCTCATGAGTTTGATAAGAATGTTGAGAGATGGACCGGAAGTGTCTTTGAAAGGATCGCCCACAGTGTCGCCAACGACAGTGGCCTTGTGGTTGTCTGAACCTTTTCCGCCCATGGCACCTGATTCAACGTATTTTTTGGCGTTATCCCATGCACCGCCGGCATTTGCCATCATTACAGCCACAGCAAAGCCACAGGCCAGCCCACCGACCAGCATACCGATCATGCCGCCGACACCGAGAACCAGACCCACCAGGATCGGGCTGATAATGGCGAGAAGACTGGGGGCCAGCATTTCTTTCTGGGCACCCTTGGTCGAAATCGCCACGCACGAAGCGTAGTCGGCTTTCACGCCGGCTTCACCTTTGAGAAGGCCGGGTATTTCTTTGAACTGTCTGCGCACTTCTTCGACCATGCTGTGAGCGGCGCGACCGACTGCTTTCATGGTCATGGCGCAGAATACGAATACCATCATGGCGCCCAGGAACACGCCTACGAGAACCAGAGGATTCATGAGGGTGATATTGTAGTAAGCCATAAAGTCAGCCATGGTAGCTTTGGCTATCGGCACGGCCTTTTCTGAGCCGGCAAAAATGTAGTTGTCGAGCTGTGATTCGCTGAATTTAGCAACTCGCAGCAGACCGTGTCGGATTTCTTCAATGTAAGCGCCGAGAAGAGCCATGGCGGTGAGAGCGGCCGAGCCGATAGCGAAGCCTTTGCCGGTTGCGGCAGTGGTGTTGCCGAGTGAATCGAGGGCATCGGTGCGTTTTCTTACATCGGGGCCCATTCCAGACATTTCAGCGTTACCGCCGGCGTTGTCGGCGATCGGGCCGTAAGCGTCGGTGGCCAGAGTCAGGCCAAGAGTTGAAAGCATACCTACTGCAGCGATACCAATGCCATACAGACCCATTGCCGGGTTATTGAAACCATCGGCAAAACCGTAGGACAGAATTATACCGAAACAGACTGTAAGAACCGGGATGCCGGTAGACATCATACCCGTTGCCAGACCTTCGATGATTACGGTTGCCGGGCCGGTTGTAGCCTGGCCGGCAACTTCTTTAGTCGGTTCATAATCTGAAGAAGTGTAATATTCAGTTGCCCAGCCGATGATAATGCCTGCCATCAGACCGGTGATGATCGAACCAAGCACATAAATATGCTCCGGCAGAAGCTTCCAGACAAGAATGGCACTGCCAACTGCTGTTAACAGAGAAGATACGTTGATACCTCTGCCGAGTGCACCCATGAGTTCTTTTTGTGAGGCATCATCTTCGGTGCTGACGAAATAAATACCCATCAGTGAGAAAAGAATACCTGCGCCGGCAATAGCCATCGGCAGAATGATTGAATTCAACTGGAAGGGCAGCAGTTCGGGAGCGCTGAAAGCTGCGGCACCAAGTGCGGCGGTAGCAAGAATTGAACCGCAGTATGATTCATAGAGGTCGGCACCCATACCGGCAACGTCGCCAACGTTATCGCCGACGTTGTCGGCGATAACAGCAGGATTGCGTGGGTCGTCTTCAGGAATGCCGGCTTCTGTTTTACCGACCAAATCGGCGCCTACGTCAGCCGCTTTGGTGAAGATGCCGCCGCCGACGCGGGCGAAAAGAGCCTGCGAACTGGCACCCATGCCGAAGGTGAGCATGATGGTGGTGATTTCCATGTAATCATGTACGGCAAAGATGCTGTCTTTGAATACGGTATCTTTTACACTCATGATCCATGTGAGGATTTTCCACCAGATGGAGATGTCGAGAAGGCCGAGACCGACAACGACAAAGCCCATGACTGCGCCGCTGCGGAAAGCAACCTGCAGACCCTGATTAAGAGACTTGGCTGCTGCCGCTGCAGTTCTGTTGGAAGCATTGGTTGCTGTTTTCATGCCGAGGTAACCGGAGAGGCCCGAGAAAAAGCCGCCGGTCAGGAAGGCGAGGGGAGTCCAGGGACTCTGTACGTGGAGAACGAAGGAGAGAAAGGCAAAAAAGGCGAAAGCGACGATAAAAAATATGCCGACAACTTTGTACTGTGCCCAAAGATACGACATGGCGCCTTCTTTGACGTATTCAGCGATTTCGCGTGATTTTTCGTTTCCTGGGTCAGACTTCATCATTGTACTGTAAAAGTACCAGGCAAAAAACAAAGCGACGAGCGAGCCTAATGGGGCAAGCCAGAAAAATAGTTGTGCGTCCACACAGACCTCCTTCAGTTCTTCAATCCTAAAAATATCCTCATTCCTGCAACAACAAACCGTAAATATATCACGAAATATTCGGATGTCAATTGTTCTGGATAAATAATTTGCAAATGCAGCAATGAAAATATCAAATTGCGTGTGGGTTTTCAAAATGTTAGAATTGAAAACATGAGTTATAGACAATCTGCATATGCTGCGACGCAAAACAAGCTGGTGGTTACAGCTCAGACAGGCGTTTTTTTAGCAGTTCTGCTCGCGGTTCAGGTAGTTGGGTTGCCGAATCTTGTTACCGGCAGCATGGTTAATGCCATATTTGTTTTCACCCTGCATTTTCTTGGGGTTAGAAGCGCTTTGTTCCTGGCTTTTTTGAGTCCGTTTGGCGGCATTCTTTCCGGTCATCTGCCCGCACCGATGTACCCATTGCTTCCGGTTATTGTCTGTGGCAATTTTGTACTTGTCTGGGCCTGCAGAGTGAGTGCCGGTTCGGGTTTGTTGTTGAGAGTCGTCGTGCCGGCAGCTTTGAAAGGCGTTATTATCGGCATGGCAGGCTTTACGGTGATTCGGGTGTTGAGTTTGACTGAGCAGGTGCGCTGGCTGGTTCTACCGGTGCTTGGCATTCAGTTCTTTACTGCGCTGGTTGGTATTGTTGCAGGTGAAAAGCTTTTTCAGGCAATAGTGAAGGGGCGAACGCCTTTCTGAGCCTGACCAGAGATTTTATCCCAGTCTGAGACGATTGTGTGGGCGCAGTTGATTGTTTCGGGGTCAGTTTCGTCTTTAAGCAGTTCGATAAGCTTCTGACGGCAGTTTGTCGGGTCCCCGACCCGGCCAAGGGCGCGCAGGGCCTGAAACCTTTCTGATGTCTCCCGACTTTCGAGCATTGCCATAAGTCTTTTGAAAATATTTTCGATTATGGGAAGCGTGGTCATGCCCGAGTGCTCTGAATGCCCGGGAAACAGTCTTCGGAATTTTCTCGATACTGCCAGAAAATAGACGGCAAAAGCGGCTGAAGCTCGTTTGCCGCTGCTGTCTGACTTTAGAAGTTCGTAGAGACAATTGAGAGTTTGTTGATCGTCGGCCAGCCACAGCCCAAGCAGAGCATTGGCGCAGACTCTCGGGGCTTTGTCGTCGAGCAGCTGCTTGAGACGTTCTTTTTTATCCCCGGCTTCAAGCGGTATGTAAGCTTCTATGGCATTGGCTCTTACCCGGTCGTCGGTATCGGTAAAGAGCTCTGCAAAGAAGCTGGCAAGCTGTTTGTCTCTACACAGACCAAGAATGCTCACTGCTACAGATTTAAGCCCGGGTATTGCAGTGCTCTTGACGAGTTCGATCAGAAATTCTTTCGCTTCGCTGTTCTGCTGAAACATGAAAGGTGACATCGATCTGATGGCTTCTTTGCGATAGGTGAAGTCTGGTGACGAAATAAGTTTTTTGAGACAGGCAAGCCCATCAGGTGTTTCGGTAAGGCCATAGGCCTGAATTATTGAGATCGCTCCGCGTTGCGAGGCGCTTTTTAATTTTTCGCTGAAATACGACAGGTTGGTAAAACCGGTCAGAGTGAAATAGTCGGTTTCGTTGTCACGGCTTTCATTGTCGTGGCCCATAACGGACATGGTCAGGTAATCTCTGGCAACACTCGCATAAGATTGATCGCCGACAGGCCGGTAGTTGTCGCGCCGGTTACTCTGTTTGCCCGCTTCTCTTGCTGAAGCGATCCGTGGCCCGATTGCAGAAAAATCTGAGCGTGACCTGGTGCCTATGTGTCCGATTACGATTTCTCCGTGGCTGAGCCCGGCACGCATATTGATTTCTTCAAGGCCGAGGCGGGCGGCTTTGAAATTGAATCTGTTCATGTTGTCGCGGGCTGCGAGGGCAGCAAACCCGGCTCTGAGCGGGGCAGGCCAGGCATCATTTCTGTTGATTGGAAAAATTGCGGTTATGTAGCCTTCCCCGAGCTTGTCGATCAAGCCATATGCGTTGGCTATAATTTCGGTAGTCTGGCTGAAAAAACGATTCAGAGTTTCTATCGATTCTTCTGGTGAAGTGCGATCTATAAAGTTATTGAAGCGGTGCAGTTCAAGGTGCAGAATGACCGCTTCTATTCTGGTGCCTGAAGGGTTGCGGCCAGCTAATTCCGGGTTTTGGTCGAAGATTTTGCGGGTTATAAAATTGCTGGTGACTTCACGGTCATGAAGGATGGTTGCCAGACGATTGAATGACGAAGACAGCTCTCCAAGCTCATCAGCCGATTTAATCGCCGTTCTGGTCGAGTAATCTCCGTGGCTGATTGACTCTATCGACCTGAGAATTGAATTGAGGGGCGCGAGAATGGTCGATGAAAGACCGTAAGCAATGAAAACACCGATGATGATAAGCACCAGACCGAGAGAAAGATTGTAGATGAGCAGGTTTTTGATGTGGTCATACTCGTCATCGATGGTAAAGCCGGCACGAATCATGCCATAACGCTGCCCACCGATGACTATTGGCACCGAAGTGTCGTAAACGGGAGTGTTGCCACTGCGGGCCCTTCTGATACTGAGATCACCAGAGAACATGGCCGTTCTTGACCAGGCATCCGAGAAATATTTCCCGTGCGAGTTGGGGTGGGTACTCGAGATGATGCGCCCATGATTGTCGAGGATGAGGCAATATTCAATTTTCTTTAGTTTTACAAACTCTTTGAGGGCGTAGTCGATACCCTGAAAGTTGCCTCTGACAATATCTTCGCCCATGGAAAGGGCAATCATGCGGCCCAGCAGCCGGCCGCTGTTTTCTGCGCGACCGAGGCTGGCGTGTTTGATCTGTATGGTTACCAGGTAAACGGTTATCAGCATGATGAAGACAATGAGAAGCGTAAAAGTCACGGCGATTTTCTGGCGAAAACCCACCGAAAAACTTTTGGCGGCCTGATTCATCTGCTGGTCAAGGCTCATGGACGAATTCCTTTTCGAGTCTGTCGAATGCCTCAAAGTCGGGCTGACGTGTGGTGAACATGCCTGCAAATGCTGCATTTGGGTTAATTTTGCTGCCGAGTTTGATAAAATTGCCGGTAATTGTTTGTTCAAGAGGGTTGCGGCTGGTTGAGCCGGTTATGTAGACCCCGCCCGGAAGCACCTGGCTTTCGTGGATAATTTTCATGGAATTTCTGACTTCTTCTGGTTGCTCGAGAAAAAAATTGCTTGTCAGGATTATGCAATCGAACTGGTCGTTTTGCAGCCCAAGAATCGAATCGCTGTAGTTGTCGGCAAAAGTTTCCTGTTTGAAAAAATCGTTGTGGGCAATGCCCTTGCTGGCCAGTTCTCTGACTGGTATCATGTAGCCCGAGAGGGCGTCGCCGCTGCGGTATGCAACTCGGTAGCCTCGCAAATCTTCGAGAGCGTCAGCCGGGTCATCTTTTCTGACGACAAAAATGGCTCGCTTCGGCGGGTTGAAATACCTTTCGAGAACTGCTTTGATTGGGTGACTGCGGCGATGAGTTATGTAGGCAAGAGCCGTAACGCTGCCGAAGTCAGCCAAACGGCGCTTCAATTTGGTGATCACTTCAAGCTCGTTAGTCGAAACATCTATTCTAGCGGTTTTGCCTGTGTTTGCAACGATCTGGTCGAGCATCGGCTGCATAATTTCAATGAATTGCACAAGATCGCCGCGGGGTATGGTGAACGTAAAAATGATTTCATTGCGGCTGTCAGGGTCGTTGGTGGGGTCGTAGGGGGCGCGGTTGGCTATGCCGTCGAACACCTCCGGGAGATCGGGACCGTGGCTGGTGTATTCAACGAAGTTTTTCCATAAAATGCCGCCGATGCCGATAATCCCTGCGATGAGGATGAAGGCGACTCCGACAAAAATTGAAGTTTTATCAGCGGTTGCTTTGTTGTTCATAAACTGCAGCCCAAAAACCAGTATTGGATTAAATCTAACACAGATTTCACCAATTGTACAAATTTTTACGGAATAAAAACTAATTATTGCCTCAAGCGGTTTGTTTTTTTGTTATCATTGAAATAACTGACTCTAACTTCATGACTTTCGCCGGAGTGATCGCTTATGATTATCAGTAACCGCAGAGGCGTTATCGGTTTTATGCTGACCATGGCTGTTGGCATCGCTCTCGGCGCTGCAACTCTCGTAGTGACCAACGAAATGACCCGCGATGATTCGCGGCGTAATGATTCGCTGACTGCCGCCCAGACCCCATCTTCGCCAGCAGCCGTAGAAAAGGCCTTCGAAAACTACCAGAAAGCCTACAAAGAATACCAGCAGGCTGTAGGCCTTGGGCGCGCCGATATGCAGAAGTATGGCGAAGCTCTTCAGAAAGCCAAACGAAACCTCGAAATCGAGATTCTGCGCAATACCCCGGGCGTCAACGAAATGAATCTGCAGAATTTCGAGGCATCCCCCGAAAAGGGCGCCGCAGACTCTTCTGGTGACTCAGGGGTTGAGGCGGCCAACCCGTTCAGAGTTTCGACGGTTTTCATCGGGGACTCTTCGCAACCTCTGCCGGTTGATTCTTCACGTTCTGCTGCAGCAGACCCGACCGAAATAACCGATATCAGCTATTATCGTGTTAAGTCAGGCGATACCCTCTCGCAAATCTGCGAAAAATTTTACGGCGATTCAGGCATGTGGCAGCATATTCTCAAATATCAGGCGACGGCGGTTGCGGCAACGCCGAATCTTATTTTTCCGGGGCAACTGATTGCTCTGCCCAAAGGTTTTAAAACATTCAACCAGAAACTTAAAAACAAAGCCACAGAAATAAAAGAAAAGGCGATTGCCATAAAAGACAGAGCTCTCGAGGCCCTGCAGCGGGGTGGCGGCACTGCCACTGCCGGCGACGAATCCTGGCAGAACCGCTTTCAAAAAGATTATCTGATTTCAGACGCGGCGCTCACTAATTCTTCGACTATGACTGTCAGTCAGATCCAGAAATTTCTCGACGCAAAAAAATCGGTGCTGGCAAAGCCTTACCGGGGTTCTACTCCTGCTCAGATGATCTACGACGCCGCCAGAAAATATGGCATAAATCCGCAGGTGCTTTTGACCAGACTGCAATGTGAACAGGGGTTGATCAGCAAAAAAAGCGCCACGCAAAAGCAGCTCGATTGGGCTCTAGGTGTCGGCTGCTACGACTCAGGCAACTGGAACCAGAAATTCAAGGGCTTCGATAAGCAGATTGAATACGCGGCACAAACTTACCGGCGTCACTACGATGCGGCTAAAGCCCGGCTTGACCGTGGCGAAAAGGTAACCATGAATATCGATGGCCAAAAAGTGACGGTTAAAAATGCGGCAACTTACTCGTTTTACAAATACTGCCCTCATTTTCAGGGTAACAAGCTTTTTTACGATGTCTGGCGCGGCTATCGCAGCGCTTTCTGACAAAGACTGCCCAGCCGGCTTTCAGCCCGTCTGATGCTTGAAAAAAGCATCGACTTTTTTGCTGTCTTCGAGCAGGGTAGCCGCCTTGTCAGAACAGAGAAAAACCGTTATCTGATCACCAGCGGCTGCATATTTTACGAATGTTGTGCTGCAAAGCTGTCGTAATTTATCTGCGTCTGCGTCTGCGTCGTTTCCCGAAAATCCGCTGAAAAACAATAATTTGCCAAACCGCCCGACCGGCGATTGATACTCACATTCTGCAAGAGGTGGCAGCCCGGCTTCTGCCCGCCAGTGCAAAAAATACTCCGGGCGGTTGAAGCCGGCATTTACCGATATCAATACTGGCCCATCAGCTTTGATAGCGAACGAAAACCTTATCGGTACATCGGGAACTTCCAGCAGTCTGGAAAATCTGCTTAAAATAATTTTAATCTGCTGCATAATTACTGCCGGCAGCACGACAGGGAATGCTCTCCAGACATGGCGAAGCAGCAACGACTTTTCGAGTCCGATCTGTGTCGCCATTCTGATTTTTGCATTGAGGCAGGTCAGTTCGATACGGGCTTTCGGGTTCAGTAACTCTTCGAGTATTACAGCACCTGGGTAATCGGCGGTTATGCGTTCATAAAATTCCGGCAACTCTCTGAATGCCTTCAAAACAAAAGAGGCTTCGCCGTCACATAGGTTTATTCCAGTTTTTATGGCCATTGGGAAACGGTTGGTTTTGACCGCCCAGGCGCTGATTCTGGCAAATTGTTCGGCTGCTGTTCCGGCTGGTATGGCAATTTTGTTTTCGCGGCAGAATTCACGCAGTTTGATGCGGCTGGTCAGCAGATCATATTGCCCGCATGATTTTAATGCTTCGGGGGTGTTCTGTGAACAATCGGGATGATCACAGAAAAAATGGCAGCCATGTTCAGCGTTTATGAGTGCCTGAGACGGGCATATGTATGGGCGGGTCATGATACTGTACATATCGGCTGAAAAATGCCTGTTATGTACTAATTATTCCCGCATCTGGTCTTCAAGTTCTTTCAGGCGTGCTCGCGCGATCTGGTTGCCCGGTTCGCGGTAAAGAGTACGGTTCAGGCGATCTATCTCGGTTCTGCTGTAGCGTATCAGCTTTTTCAGAACATCCAGGTCGCGCGAAATGGTTCGGTCATCATTAGGAAGCTGGTTCGCTCTTTCCCAGTCGTTGAAGGCTTTGCGGTATTTATTTTTTTCGAAAAAAA
>JAKQQP010000481.1 GCA_029564115.1 Candidatus Rifleibacteriota bacterium
AAATTGTATAGGTAGAGACATTGTGATAGCCGCAATTTTCGCAATGCACTGTTTTTTCGCCAAGACCGGTCGAATAATAGGTCGGTGAACGCAGGGTTCGTTTCCAGACAGACATGTATTTATTGCAGCGGGGGCAGACATGACTGGCACACCAGAGAAAGCTTAAAAAAGCGACGCCGCCGGTACCACTGAACGGGGTATCGAGACCGCCATGAAAAAAGTCGGGCAGAGTTGAAACCAGGCCCACCGCCGATGCTCCACCGATCAGAATCAGCAATACGAACATCCAGACAGGCATCAACAGGCGCCCAAGCCAGTAGGCCTGATAGAAATAATAAACGCCGCCGCAAATAACCAGGGCAATGATGCCAAAGATGATCAGTCTTACCGAATCGGCTTTCAGCGAAGGCAGCCCCAGTCTTTTGTGAGGCGAGCGCTGGCTTTGCTGCTGAGTTTGCCGGGTTGTCTGAACCGGCTTTGTGGCCGCAGCATTCTGATTGCCCGATTGCGAATGGTTGCCACTGACGGCTGACGACTGTTCACCCGGCCGGACCGGACCAGCAGAACCGCCAGCCTTGCCTGCAGACTGCCCCGACTCTTCGAAACTGCGCATCTCGGCCGCCACTTCTCTGACGGCAGCAAGAACCCCGTTTTTTGCGCGCCCGGCCTTCATTTCCGGCACAACATAGCGATTCAGCAGGCTTGTGCAGAAGCTTTCAGAAAACCGATCCCTGTATCTGATGCCAGGTTTGATCTCGACCCGGCGGTCATTTATCGCGAACATAATCAGCATACCGTTGTTAACTCCGGCCTGCCCGAGACCCCAGTGATTGAAAACCCGCTCGGCATACTGCCCGGCATTCTGACCATTGGTAGAGCTGATAATCAGCACCGCCAGTTCACTGCGATGGTCACGATACAGCAGCTGACTGAAGCGCTTCACCTCCTGCACGGTTTGAGCATCGAGCAGCCCAATTTCGTCATTTAAAGGCACCCGACGCACCGGCATCGACCGCGAAAAAACCGCAGATGCCCCGGACAAGCCGAGCAAAAACACCAGAAGCATCAGCACATGAAAACTTCGGATCGTCCCACGTATGTCAGTTCTCTGCATCGGTGCGCTCCTCTGCCAGACCGTGTTCGAATATCTTTGCCAGCATATCTATCG
>JAKQQP010000493.1 GCA_029564115.1 Candidatus Rifleibacteriota bacterium
CCATGGCCGCACGCATTTCGAGAAGCGCATAGCGCAGACGTTCTTCTTTTTCTCTCTGGGCAACGACATCGGCAGTCTGAAAACCCACCACCGACACCAGCAATATCAGCGCCGACACCACCACAACTTCAACAAGAGAGAAGCCAGCTCTGCCTCTCATCTGTTAAAAACTGGCAGTATTTGCAGCACTTCCATCAGGTTTAGTTTTCGACAGATCTCTGCCATCTTGAGCTTTCACAGTAGCGTCAACAGTCGCCGTTCCAGTTGAAGGTAAGTTTGAACCAAAAACAAATCTGTATACCGATGCCGAAACTTTGAAATAAGAAGTTGCTGTCAAAGGATCAGTGACTGAAGGACCAGTGACTGAAACATTTCCCGCCACTATTGTTGTCGCTACCTTTCTAGAAAAAGTCACTTCAAGAGTTTTACTGTTAACCTTTCTTGCACTTGAAACAAAAAACTCAGGCTTCCAGGTCACCAAAACATCGTCTTTGCCAGCAGGCACTTCTCTGCCTGCAGTAACGTCTCTGCCTGCAGTAACGTCGTCGATCCCATCCGGCCCGCAGGACCATATAGAACCTGCAGCTACGTCATAAAGATAGTCACTAGACCAAGGATCCATTGGCAACTTCTGAGCTGAGCTAAGCCTAAAATCCTGCAAATATTTACCAATAAGCGGCGTCAAATCGTTCGACACAGAGAATGCACTGGTCTCAAGCTGGTCATACATGGCCAGGGCTTTTTTGTAAGTCTGCAGATCAGCCTCGGCGGCAGTCAGCTTCGACTGATTTACATAATCCTGATAAAATGGCAGCGCCAGAGCCACCAGTGCTGCGAGAATACCAACAACAACCAGTAACTCCAGGAGAGTAAAACCTGAAGTGCTTCGTTTCATCAACTTTATTTCGGTTTCCACCATTTAGTTTTGCCCTGTCACTTTATCTGACGAATGAGTTTTTCTAAACCAAAATAAGTATCGGCAGCAGTATTTTGTTTGCTTAACAATTTGTGCAAAAAAAATATGTAAGTCGATATCATACCCTTCCGAATTTGTTATAATACCTCAATAAGAGAAAAAAGTCTCAAATTTCGCAAATCTTTCAAGGTAAATTTTTATGAACGCCAGAAAAGGCTACGTTCTCATCGCCCTGCTGCTCTTTTTTACCGTATTGGGCATGAGCAGCACCGTTGCCGTTCTCGAACAGGATACCCGCTTGAAGCGCTTCAGCGAAGAAGACTTGAAACTCAATCTCGACGCCCTGCGCCGTGGCATCGACCTTTACCGCTACCACTACACCTATTCCACACCCAATACCACAAAGATCAACGCCCTCGACACCGCCATGCAGGCTGGCCCGAACCAACTTGCCGATCTTCTTGCCGGCGAAAGTTTCATCAGAGCCCGTGTCGCCACCGGCACCATGCAATGGCGCATTATCGATAACCAGATAAAAAACCCCAGCTTCGAAATTGATGACAACACCGATTATGGGCTGATCGGCACCTGGCGTGGCAATTACACCGCCAACGACGGGGTACCCAACGGTTGGAAACTTAACGCGCAGGGCGCCGAGCAATGCATCAATATCACCAACGCCGCAACTTATGTTGTCAGCTTCTGGGCGAGGTGCACCACGGCGACGGCAAAAGCCCGGCTCAAAATATGGGCCGGCGGCGCAACTCCCTCCCTCGAACTTCTGGCCGACAAAACCGAATGGAAACGCTACTTCGGCAGCTTCGCCGTCACTTCTGTACCAGCTGTCATAAAAATTGAAATATTGCAGGCGGGCACTGTCGTCGGCGACACAACCTACATCGATGGCCTGATGCTCGAAAAATGGGTTCCGCCACCCGGCATGGCCGGCGGCTCGAAGCCGGTAGCCTCAGCCTGGACCGACAAATACCAGGTCGTTCCCACTCAGGCTGTCACTGCCCTGCAGGAACGCGCTTTCAAAAGCGAGCTGACCGCCCCCACTGACGTCTCCAGTTACAGCTGGTGGTTTCAATGGTGAAGATAGTGGATAGTAGATAGTGGGTAGTGGGTAGTGGGTAGTGGGTAGTGGATAGAAAGCGGGCCTGAGCGATTTTCGCAAGATCGCTTCGCTTAAGCACACAGTGACAAAAAAATATTCACACAAGAGAGATTAGCTCAGAGCTCGCTTATGCCTGCGGCATACCGCTTCGTCGCTACACTCCTCGCAATGACAAATAAAAACTGTCATTGCGAAGGGCGAAGCCCTGAAGCAATCTCAATCGAAATAAGATTTATTTTTTCTCGAGGCGCAGAGACACACCGGTGCTGGGGGCATTCGGGTCGGTTCGCGGCGAACCGTATTTGTTCTGGCCTGAGTATTCATCGTAAGTATCAGTCGGGTAGCTGCGCTCGTCACGCGTGCCTTTGTGCGCCTGGTAGCCCGGCCAGTATTCGATCGTCTGGCTGGCAGGCGAAGTAGTATGACCGATGCCGTCGGTTACCATTACCCAGACTGTTTTCAGCCCAGGCACCAGATCGAGAGCCCAGGAGTAAGAAGCAGGATCGAGAACCGGGTTGTTCCAGGTTGTCCAGGTGGTGCCGTTGTTGCTGACCTGAACTTTTGCCACACCACTCGGGTCGTCTACGGTAAAAGTGAGATGCACTACAGAGGTTGCGGTGGTCGATTCACCAAGATAAGCATCGGCCTTCTTGTTGATAAAAAACGGTGTATTGGTGAAAGATGGCGGCGTCAGGTCGACTCTGATACCATCCGATCTGGTTCCGAATGATGACGCAGGGCTGAAAGTCAGCGTGCCGTCGCTGTAGCGACCCGAGCGATCACGCACTCTGATACGGGCATAATAAGTCTTGCCGTCTTCGCCAAACTTATATTGATAAGAAGTGACGGCACTGCCGAGCAGAGTGCTTGTGGCAATCTGCGTAAAGCCTGTATCACGGGCGACCTGAATGTGAACGTCGGCTACCCCTGAAACCGCGTCTGAATGCGTGAAGCCAAAATAAATATTGGCATCTTTTGATACCGAATGGTTGGGGTCATTGTTACCCGCAACCGCGTCAGTCGTAGCCCCGGCAACCGGGTTCGTCAAATCGAGAGTGATGCCATCGGTGGTCTGCCATGCCGACGAGTAGTTACCGGCCACGTCCTCGTATTTGGCGCGGGCATAAATCACGTTGCCATCGACTGGTGACGATACCGTGTAAGTTTTCGCTCCAGTTGTGTTGCCTGTCCAGCCTTCCCACAGGATGGTGGAAAAGTTGCTTGCATTGGAAATCTGCACATATACGTTTTTAACGCCAGACAGGTTGTCAGTCAGACCGGTCGCGGCAAACGAGACCGTCGCATCGCGTGACCAGACGTAATCGGGGTCGTCATTCGAGGCAACGTTGTCGGTATAATTCGTAGCAGTCGGAACATTTGAGTCTTGAGTCGAAGATACAGCTGCCGAATAGGCACTCGTGTTCAAGACTGCGTCACGGGCACGCACTCTGAAGTAATAGGTAGTGCCGTTGCTCAGACTTGTGAAAGTATAACCATTGGCAGAGATCCAGCCAGAATTGGCAAGACCGCTGCTGAAAGCAGAGTTGGTCGCCCGCTCGAAATAATAGGTAACGCCACCCGAAACCGGGTCTGTAACAGCGGCACAACCGACAATATTGACTGTGCCGGAAGAATAAGCCGGCTCGGCGAGCATCGTCGGAACCGGCGGCGCCGCCGTATCAACCTTGATACCGTTACTCGAGCAAACGGTTGGAGTGCCCCCTCCGTTATAAATGCGTACATTGATGTAATATGTCGTGTTATGTGCCAGATTTAGGCCAGTAGCCGTATAGCTGAGATTAAGGCTGTTGTTCACCCAACCCATGACGTTGGTTCCACCGGCGGTGGTGCCGATCGAAACTTCGTATCTCGATATGCCCGAATCTGGGTCGGAGCTGGCATTCCAGGTGGCACTCAATTTAGTGTTGTCGGCGGTAAAGTTACCCTCATCAGTTACGGTAACAGCCAGTGGCGGGCTGGGGTCACCGCCCTTGATACCATTTGAATAAGCGGCGTCTGATCTGTTTCCGGCCCTGTCTACAGCATAAACAGTAAAGTAATAAACAGTCGCACCAGTAATATCCAGAGTCATTGGCCCAAAAGTCTTGTCGGTTATATTGCCCACGTTCGTTTCGGCAACGACGTCAGCGGCCCCCTGCGATTTGCCGATGCGCACAAGATAATGGCTTATACCAGTCTGACTATCCGAAGATGCCGCCCAGGTGACGTGCAGTTTGTCGAGATAAGGCGAATAATCGCCGTCATCCGTCACGCTGCTGATTTTTGCAGGCTTAGTGGTATCGACACAGGTTTTGGCTGTATATATTGCAGAAATGTTGCCAAGAGAGTCTTCGAATTTTACATCGACTGTTCTTGTAGCATAACTACCATTAACCGGCCAGACTTTGTAGGAAGTAAAGGCTTCCGTTTTCCAGGTTTCGCCGTCATACCTGTAAGTGATCTTCGAAACACCGCTGACGTCGATTGCCGTAAAAGTGACGTCGAGATCTGTAACATTACTGTAAGGCGACGGAGCAATATTGACAGTACCAACCGGGCCAGTCGTATCGAAGAGAATGTCGTCGGTGTTGATCGAAATATTACCGACCGTATCTCTGAACCTTGCATAAACAACCTTGTTTTCGTCGCCGGCTGAAAGTATCCAGGAGCGGGAAGTAGCGTATGCGACCCAGCCGCTCCAGTTTATACCGTCGTTACTGAAGCTCATGTCGGCGACGCCCTTGGCGTCAGTTGCCGAAAGGGTAAGAGTAACGTTCGGGTCTTTGGTTCTGGCAGCACCACTATTAATTACGATCGAGCCGATTGGCGGCGTTTTATCGACTTCGACCTGAACGCTGACGCCGCTGTAGGCCCCGACGTTACCGGCACCATCAACAGCTCTGACTCTGAATTTGTAGACACCCTGCGCCAGATTGGACGTAACGAACCCGGTGGTGGTAGAAGTGGCGAGATGAGCATAAGCACCGCCATTCAAGCTGTATTCCACGCCGTATGCAGCGATACCCGAGCCACCCGGGTCGGTCGGCGTAGCCCAGAACATGCTGAAAACACCGTTGTTGTTGAGAACGTTGTCGAGAGTTGGTGTGGTCGGAGCATTCGGCGGGTAACGATCGACAAAGTTGATATTTTTGTAGACGTAGCGACCGCCGACTTCCAGGGTAATACTGGCAAAACCCGCAACACTTGAAGATAACGAGAAAGTGCATATACCCGAAGAGTTTGTCTTGGCCTGATATCCCTCTACAGTCGTGTAAGCATCGGCCGGCGCAAGCGTGCCAATGTCCTTCCAGACATTGACTGCAGTACCCGCAGGAACAAGGTCGCCAGTATTACCAATTGCGCTGGTGGTAAAAGTGGTCGAAGGATTCGGTGTTGAAGGCGAGATAATAAGCTCTTCAACAGAACAGCTTACGGAAAACTGCGGAATTTGAACAAACTGCACCGCATTGTTGGTAGCACTCGCCAGCCCAAGAACCGCGCGAACGTTGGCATAACCGAGGCTCAGACCGGTTGCCTGCAGACCAAAATTCAACTTACCCGCTGAATCAGACTGAACCTGATGCCCGTCACCAGGGATACCATTCGAGTCGGCAGGGGTAAAAGAACCACGGTTAGAAAGCACCGTAACTTCAGTGCCCGCCATGATCGGGTTACCTTCGGTAGTCAGAATGGGCGATGAAACAACGGTGGCTGTATGAGGAGGGTAAAGACCGGCATAGAGCTTGGTGCGCGACGGTGTCAGAGTAAAGCTGCCATACGCGGCCTCATAAATACTGCTCGAAGAAGAATATGCCCCCTGATTGAGCGCTTTGTCCATGAGTTTGAGAAAAACGAGATAAGCGCCCCCCTTGGTTGCCGCCTGAACCGGAACCGCGGCAATTTTGTCGATACCGTCGTTACTGGCAAAATTAGGTATCTCGTATAATATGGCATAAGTGGTGCCGACTACCAGCGAGCCTGAAGTTACCGAGGCGGTTATTTTATCTGAGCCGTTAGCAGTAATTTTACCGATAACGGTCGGGAACTCGTATTTGCCGCCGGCCAAAGCTTTGGCAAATTTAACTACGGTATTTACAGGGATCGCCTTATCGACATGGTCAGTGGCAATAACGTCGATACCATACACCGTCACGGTCAAAGCGTTGGTCGCAGCAGCAGCGGCTGACCCCAGACTCTTGAAGGGAAAAATCTGCGCACGCGACGGGTCCATGTTCGGACCGCTGCCAGGAGTTCCGTCAGCCAGGTTCGGGTCGCGAATCTGGGCGTTGAAACTTGGCAGTGAGTTGGTGGTAGTTCCGTCTGACGGGTTGACCACCACCGGCACCGGCGGGGTTTTATCGAGTTTGAACGGAAACTGAGCCGTAGTGGTGTGTGAAGTCGGCCTGGCAGCGTCAGGCAAAACAACCTTGTAATAATAGGTTCCTTCAGCAGTGGGAACAGCGCTTAACTGATATCGATAACCGTATTCCATTCTGCTGGTATCATAATCGCGCGAAAGCACCCCGGTGGCGCCGATAAACGAAATCTCGGTTTTAGAAATTTCAAGAAAGGAAAGCACCGAACCATTGGCTGTATCCTTGGCCTTGACAGAGAATTGCGAAGGAAATGGGCGAGCGTCAGCACCCGACAAGCCATTGAAGTAAGTGTCTGTCGGATATAACTCAAAAGTATATGGTGCCGCAGTATCACCCTTAACCCAGTAATACCAGTAGTAATTTAGATATTTTGGAAGGTTGGTCGAATAGTAACCATTCGCGTAAGTTCTAATCTGAAAAAGCATACTACCACATGGCTCAGGATAATCGATTAAAAGATTAGCCGTATCATTACCAGGAGAAACTGTTGCAGAAGCAATAACACCGACACCATTCCTATAAACTTCTACCCTTTGCGAAAACATCTCGACCGGAATCCTTACAGTTGCCAGCATGGCCTCACTGTTATCGGTTACAATTATTTCCCGGTCACGAATGGATCCCCCTGAGCTTCCGAAAAGGGAACCATAAGAAGTCCAGACAGAATAGGTCATGGCTTGATTTGATGCATTACAAAACTGAACCGACAGTGGTGCACTCGGCGCAGGATCACCGGAATTCACCCAGAATCTTATCGTATAATAATTTCGGCAGATAGCGCGATCCTCATCTACCAACGTCCCGCTTGTAAGACCATTGGTAACAGTTCTGAATGGAAATCTGAATGACTTGTAGTTGCCAAGGGTATCGGGCCCCGCAGTTATACCAGACCCATAACCCCAGGCAATGCTAATGCTCTCTGTTTTCGTATCACGCCCCTTTTGAGGCGACGGCGCAGAGGGGTCAGCTGCGTAGAGGGTGCCATACAACGCAAGGGTATTGAATTTAAGAGCATGAGGCGTAGTAGTCCTATCCACCAGTGTATCGTCGACAAAATCAGGGGCAATCATAAACGCGTTTACAGAAGCATCCCATTTGTATGGAACCAAAGCCGCAACAGGCGGGTAACCAGAAGGATACTTTTCGTAATCATAGACATAAATACTTTTGATATTGCAGTTTGCTGGAGCCGTATCAGCAGGCACCTCTTCTGCCAGACCAGGTTTGGTGTTATCTATGACGAAGTCGAAAGTGGCAGTTGTTTTATTACTGGCAAAGTCAGACACTTCATAAGCAATTCTGTATCTATGGCCGGTCTGAAGGCAATCTTTCCAGGCTCCGTCAGGGAGTAATCTGACACGGTCGGCAGCAATGATACCGATACTTGATGTAACCGGGTTTTTATACGGAGCGACAGGAGTAACAAGAGTACCATCATCTTCGATCTCGGTCAAAACAGCCTTGAATGAAGAAATATCAAAACCTGAACCACCACTGTCGGAGAGATAAAAATCAAAAGTAGCGAGGTTATGATCACTGGAGGTAGTACCAAAATAGTAGCCACCTCGTGTAAAACCGGGAATGTCATAAACGACTCGGCTGATTCCAGGTTTGGTCTGGTCAATAACTATTGTTATGGTATTGGAAAAGGCACTTTCAGCGAAGCCGTTATGGGCTTTGACTTTCAATTTATGTGTACCTGCGGCAAGATTGAAGTTGGTCGAAAACTCACCGGCGGCATTTGAAATAACTGAACCCGTATATACACCGTTAACATACAGCTGAATAAGGTTATAGGCTTCAGACAGGCCTTCCATAAATATATTCGAGGTCTTGTTAGTCGGCAGAGGCACGCCGGGCACCGCATTTTTACCGTCAATCCTGGCAATGGTCGGAGCATTGGGGGGCGCGGTCGCCCCAGATATTGAAACGGTCATGCCGTTCGACCAGCTGCCCCAGTTCCCGACGTTGCCGGCCTTGTCTTTGACTCTGACGCGGGCATAGTAAGTTCTGAAACCCTGACCATCGACAAATAGATAGCTGCTTGCAACAGGTGCCCAGACATCTTCAACAACGTCTGCGGTATCAGTGGATATTGCAATCTGAATATTCACTTCGCCCGGGCCGCTGCGATCGTCGGTCGCCGTGTAATAAAAATAGATATTGGAATCGTATGAGTATATTTCGTCGGGGTCGTTATTGCCGGCGCCGACATCAGAACAGGCGACAGCTGCAGGAGCGACCCGGTCTACGATCAAATTGGGTGAAGCAATCGAATAGTTACCGACGTTACTGTCGGCATCCTGGGCTTTTACTCTGAAACGATACTGGCCGTCAACCAGGCCTGAAATGAGAAAAGAGTTGGTGTCGGAGGTTCCGATTGAGGCATACGAAGACCAGGTAGAGCCAGAATAGCTCGAACGCTCGATGGTATAAAGCGAAGTGCCGGCGCCGCCGCGATCCACGCTTGCCTCCCAGGTAAGAAGCGACGAACCCGTGTTGGAAAACTGCGGAGTCAACGCAAGACCCATAGGTGCAGGAGGCGGGTATTTATCGACAAAGGTCACTACGCCGTTGGCGCTTCTGCCGCCCATACTGAAGCCGACAGTGGCAGTGCCCTTCACGTCAGATGTCAGCCTGACTGTCGCCGAACCATTAACCGACGCGACCTGAATGCCGTCTCTAAGAGGGTCATCGTCATTTAAAACCGTTCCAAAGTTTGTGGTACAGGTGGCGAGTGAGCCGTCAGGAACTGAACGGGTCAGTCGCCCAAGAAAGCTTGTAGAGACAAGAGCAACCGGGCTCGGGTTAGCCGGAGTGATTTCGAGGTTGTCAAGCTGGGGAGCGGCTGTAAAAGTGTTGATTCGATAAATGGTAACAACCGGGCTGGTACCTGAAGCCAGGCCAATTACCCCGAATACCGTAAGACTTTTATCATATGAAGTAGTATTTACTTCGACGCCGAAACATGCCTGACCGGTACCGGTCGGAGCACCATTTCTACCGATCAAAACCTGGTGCCCATCACCCGGAATACCGTTTGCATCGTCAGGAACAAGACGAGTATAGCTGTTAGTGCTTTGAACCAGCGAAAGTGACTGGCCATCTTTAACAGCCGTACCTTTTCGAGTCGTAATCGGGGAAGCAGTGAAAGTGGCGATGTCGTTAGGTACCAGCCCGGCAAACAGAAACGGCTGGTTCAGAGTGAAACTGATATTATCGAAAGCGATTTCCAGTTTACTCGACGCTGAAAAATATGTACCTGTGTTGTCAGAGCGGTCTCTGGTGATAACCTTGGTAATATAAATACCATCGGCAGTTATAGGGTTTACCGGGACGGCTCCCACCCTGTCGACCCCGTTGTTGGAGGTAAAAAATGGCACCGGCAGCACCAGAGCATAAACAGTGCCGTTAATAAATTCGCCAGAATCTTTATTAACTTCTATGGTGCCATCACCCGGGATTGTTATGATAGTGACTGTACCAGCAGCTTCATAAGTACCACCACTATTTATCCAGAGATCCAGTTTTGAATATCGAGCCAGCAGGTTACCAACTGAATCTATGGGGCGGCTGTCGCCGCCGGCAAGGGCAAAATCCCATCTTGTGCGGTCATCGCGAGTAACCGTTGTATCGACACCGATTTGTTTATATGGCCAGATCTGAGCTTTGGCAACGTCGATGTTAGCCCCGGAACCCGGAGTGCCGTCCGGCAACATGGGGTCGACCACCTTGGCGTTAAAACTGGTGTAACTGTTCATGTCTGCACCATCAGAAGGCACCATTTCAGCGGCCGCCGGCGGCACGTTGTCGATGATGAACCAGCGTGTCGAGTCTTGAGTGACCAGATTGAAACTGTCTTCGACTCTGACATCGACACGATAGGTGGCATCGGGCAAAGTAACAGCACCAAGATTCAAAGATGTGATATAGTTCAACGCGCTTGGTTCTGTCCAGCTGGTGGTGGGGATGGCAATTTCGTTGTTGGTACCATTGAACAAGCGAACTTTAGAACTCGGATCACCCTTTAGATAATAAAAACCGCTCCAGGTAGCTCCCCAGATCTTCGTCTTCACAATGATTTCCGAGGGCTTGTTTGCATTACGCCGGTATTGACCGGTTGTAACGGTCGGAAGCAAAGTAACTTCATTCAATGTGGGAGCGTTCTTTTCGTTGTGGTGATAACGGGTAATACGTTTAGCGGCGGACTTGCCATAACTGTTGCGTACCAGCCCACCAAGAGTGCTGCCCGCTGTATTAGCACTGTATTCGTAACCCCTGAAGTTCACCAGGTTGAAGCTTTCGCCGTCGCTGACCTGTGCCGGCATATCATGAAAAAGTTCGCCGTCATCCCAGATACCATTGTCATTGGAATCATACCAGACGTCACCTCTGTCATACAGTCCAGCTCGATGAGCTTTACCCTGCCCCTCTGGCAATACAACCTGGCTAAGCCTGGGAGTCCAGGTGATGTAAGAATAATCACCAGGCCCAATTTGAACAACCTGATCAGAAGTCATTTTGTTTACTCTACCATAAAAATCAGGCCAGACTCGCGAACCCATAATTTTTTGTTCACCGCTATAAGGTCCCCAAGTGACCAGAGGTAAAGGAGTGCCATTGGCGACGTAGACCGTAAAAGCCGTATCATTTCGACTGATACACTCTGCAGAATCTGTGGCGCCTATGGTCAAAGTGGTATTTCCCTGAGGAACCGGATTGGGATAAGTGTATTCAAAAGTGTTGTTAGCATAATCAATTACCCTGTTACCCCTGTTTTCGTAGGTAACATCGTCGATGCACCAGGCATCCCAGCCCTGATTTTGAGGGTTACTGCTTTCAAGGGTTCCACGGACAGAAAATGGGTTGTTATTAACAGTCATACCAGCGACATAAGGTCTCAGAACTCCGCCATCACGAATATGAGTAATAGTAACTTTGGGAGGACGAATTTTATGAACATAAAATTCTTTAACTGCGGTCGAAGAATTGCCGGCAAAATCAGAAAGAGAGAGTGTAAGACGCACCTTGCGATAATTCTGTGAAATTACCGACCAGCCTGCATCTGGGAAATAGTCGATACGCGAAGAGCCATCATCGACAACTCGACCAGGAACATTTTTCCAAATGGGTGTCTGCAGATTCGGGTCACCTGAAGCAGACATCGTAGCAATATCAACTTTAAAATCGGCCGTTGAAAAGTCGATACCAGACCGACTGTCGCTGACATCGGCCCAGATAATGGTCATATTACAATGAAAAGTCCTGTTTTCCTGGCAATTAGTTCCTGAGCGATGTCTCAAACTGATACTTGGCCCAACTTTATCGATGATAACCGGTACAACAACACTGGGCTCACTGGTAAACAAACCGTCATAGGCGGTGGCGGTATACTGAAAAGTGCCTTCAGCCTGTGAAGTGAGACTCACCGTCCAGACGCCGAGGCCTGATGTCGTAGTGGTGCCGATAAGGGTCGTACCTCGATAGAGTTTAACTTCAGTGTCGGCTTCGGCGTTGCCCTTTACCTGAAAGTCAGCCTGGTTTGAATACATGGTGGTGTCAGGGGTAACAGCCACACCGGCGACATGTGTAATAGTCGGGGCGTTGATCGCCAGCGCCGGAAAAACACCGCTAAAAAAAAGAATCGCAACCAGTGCGATCTTCGCCAGGAATGTTTTGTTAAAATTACAACAGCAAACCTCTGCCGGGCCGGCAGCAGACAACGACAACCGTGCAATAGGCTGCTTCATAGTATGACCTCTGTTATTTACCGGTAAAAAAAGGTACAACACCCTCTGACTTAATTCTAAGGCAATAAAGAGAAGATGTAAAGGCAGAATATTCAATGTTAGTGGTTAGTGGTTAGTGGTTAGTGGTTAGTGGTTAAAAAGCAGGCCTTGCCCCCGCATGACTCACTGCGAGACCACATACTGTCACTGCGAGCGTGAGCGAAGCAGTCTCTGGGGCGCAAAACAGCCAGATCACTTCGCTGCGCTCGTGATGACATAATATCATGACCAGATCGTTGCGCTGCTCAGTGATGACAGAACTATGTCACTGCGAGCGTGAGCGAAGCAGTCTCATGGTTTGTCGTGAAATAAAATAGCGTATTGACATAAACCTGACGGGGTGATAGCCTGATCTCTTGCAAAATTTAATCTGGATCAGAATGAGAATTGTTTCTTAATTTGCCTAACAAAACGTTGAAAAATTCGTCTGTCTGCGTCGTCAGGTGCATTACAATCTGAACGGCGGGTTTATTGTGCAGAACAGACCCCGCCAAACTTGCGGGGTCTGTTTTTTGAATCCCATATTTATCTCAGAGGTTCGTGATGAAAGAAAACCCGGAAAAAATGATTGAAAACGAAGATAACCAGGAACAGGTGACCGTCACCCTGCCTGATGGCAGCAAACACACCCTCAACAAAGGCCAGCAGCTCATGGATCTGGCTAAAGAACTACCCACCCCTGACGGCCTGCCGTTTATCTGCGCCAAAGTAAACAACGATATACTCAGCCTCGACTTCGCCCCCGAAATGGACTGCAGCGTCGAATTTATCAACTACAGATCCCCGCATGGCCGAGACTGCTATCGCCGCAGCCTTACCTTCGTTCTGGCCCGCGCCATCATGGAACTCTACCGCAACGCCCGGCTGGCGATCGACCACTCGATCGGCAACGGCTACTACTACGACCTGTTCACCGATGTTCCCGTTTCTGAGCAGATTCTTGACTATATCAAAACTAAAATGCTCGAAATCATCAACAAAGACGAACCGTTCGGCAAAAAGACCATGACCAGAACCGAAGCAATCGCGTTGTTCAACCGCGAGGGCTACCCCGAAAAAGCCAGATTGCTGAAAAACCTCAACACCGACAAAGTCGGTATCGTCTCATGCTGGAAATACATTGACCTCGATTTCGGCGCCATGGTGCCGTCAGCCGGTTACCTCAAAACTTTCGACCTCAAACAGTATGCCCAGGGGTTTGTGCTGCTTTTCCCTGAGCACGAAGACCCGACCACCCCCGCCCAGATTCGCCGCCAGCCGAGAATTTTTCAGGCTTACCGCGAAAGCAAACACTGGGGCAAAATTCTTGAAGTCAACAACGTCGGCCGTCTCAACGAAAAAATTAAAGACGGTGGCATTTCAGACTTCATCAAAACCGCCGAAGCCCTGCATTCAAAAAAGATTCAGGCAATCGCCGACGAAATTTCGAGCCACAGTTCAATCAGAATTGTTCTGATTGCCGGCCCTTCAAGCTCGGGTAAAACTACCTTCAGTAAACGTCTCTGCACACACCTGAAGGTTAACGGCCTGCGTCCGGTGGCATTGTCACTCGACAATTATTTCCTCGACCGCCAGCATACCCCGCGTGACGAACACGGCGATTACGATTTCGAATCTATCTATGCCCTCGACCTCGAACTTTTCAACCAGCATCTGCGCGAACTGCTCGACGGCAAAGTGGCTCAGATTCCTGAATTCGACTTTCATACCGGCCATCGCAAGAGCAAAACCGACCCGATGCGCATCAACGAAGACCAGATAATCATTATCGAAGGCATTCACGGTCTGAACGACGAACTTACCAGATCAGTTCCGGCTGAGTGCAAATACAAAATCTACATCAGCGCCCTCACCCAACTTGTAATCGATGATTACAACCGAATTGCCACCACCGACACCCGCCTGATCAGACGCACAGTCAGAGACAGCAAATATCGCGGCTATTCAGCTGAAAACACCATCAGTCGATGGGCTTCGGTCAGACGCGGTGAAGAACGCAACATTTTCCCGTTCCAGGAATACGCCAACACTGTATTCAACTCTGCCGTTCCTTACGAATGGGCAATTCTGCGGCCAATCGCCGAACCGTTGTTCCTCGACATCCCTCCCGAAAGCCCCTCTTATTCACAGGCTCGTCAGATCTTGAGAACCCTGTCGTTCTTTGCGCCGCTCGACCCGAAAGAAGTGCCCCCGACTTCGATTTTGCGCGAATTCATCGGCGGCAGTTCGTTCCAGTATTGATATTTTAACGCTATTCTAACTTCAAGGGGGCGGGTTAAAACCCGCCCCCGCGCATTTATCGACCAAGGTAAAAATGAAAAAAATACGATCCGATCTTAAAACTCTGCTCGAACATGTATTGACCGAATACCCACCGGTTGAGCGAACGCAGGCTGACCCGGTGCAGTTTCCGCGCTGGTTTTTAGAGCAGGGGCGCCCAAGCGAAGAAATCGAGGCGGTCGCCGCCTATGCAGCGATGCTTGCCTATGGCTCGGCTGCCCAGTTCATCAAAAAAATAGAGCAGACGATGGTGTCCTGCGATCGAAATTTTTTACGGCTCATCAGCAGGCCACCCGCTGATTTCGCCTGGCCAGCCTACCGCCTCAGCACTGCCAACGAAATCGGCATGTTTGCCACCGCTATGGGCCGGGTAATCAGCAAGCACGGCAGCCTGAAGAATGTTTTTATGAGCGGTTTCAAACCAGACAACTGCATAAAAACCGGTCTCAAGGCATTGCAAAAAGCAATTTACGACGAAGTAAAAACCGCTCACGGCGAAGTGCCGCGCGGAGTCAGGCATCTGCTTCCAGACCCGGCGGCAGGCGGTTGTGCCAAACGCTGGCATATGTTTTTGCGCTGGCTGGTGCGGCCTGAAGACGGCGTTGACCTCGGAATCTGGCCGGAGGTCAGCCCTGCCCTGCTGCTGATACCTCTCGATCGACACATCAGCCGAATCGCACGTAATCTTGGGCTGACCAGCCGCAATGCCGATGACTGGAAAACCGCCGAAGAAATTGCTGCAAAACTGCGCGAATTCTCGCCAGACGACCCGATCAAATACGATTTCGCCCTCTGCCACCTCGGCATCGCCGGCGAATGCACCCACGGCAAAGACCAGTCGTTGTGCCGCCGCTGCCTGTTATCACCAGTCTGCCGCGCCAGCAAATCATAATTTCGTTGGGTCGACGGAGGGGGGAATTTATGGTAAGCTCGGTTGAAGAATAAGCACTTCAGGAGAGAGACATGCTCAGTATCGACGAATTTTTTGCCCGCCTGCACGATTTTTGCTGCCCCGAACTTTTCAACATCGAACTCAAGGGCTTTGACAAACTAGAGAACATCTGGGATGTTCTGCGCCGCATTCAGAAAGGTTTCGTTGCCAGCCGCATCAAACCCGGCATTCACGGCACGGTTGAAGAAGGCGCTTTTATCAGAGGCAACGACATTTATATCGGCAAGGGTTCTGTCGTCGAAGCCGGGGCAATGGTCTGCGGCCCGACCATAATCGGAGAAAACGTTGAAATACGTCATGGAGCTTTCGTGCGCGGTCATGTAATTTTAGGAGATGGCGCCGTGGTAGGTCATGCCAGCGAAGTTGTCAGATCGGTTTTCATGCCGGGCGCCAAGGCACCGCATTTTAATTATGTCGGCGATTCGATACTCGGCACCCACGTAAACCTGGGGGCCGGCACCAAGCTTTCGAACCTGAAAAATGACGGCAGCAACGTCAGAACCCGCATCGGCGAACACTTTATCGACACCGGCATCAGAAAATTCGGTGCCATTCTCGGCGACAACTGCCTGCTCGGCTGCAATTCAGTGACCAACCCAGGCACAATCATGGAACCGAACTGCAAAGTTTACCCCTGCGCCAGCATTCAGGGCCATTTCGAAAAAGGTTCGATCGTCAAACTGCGCCAGAACCTTGAAACAGCAGTAATCAGCGACATTTAATATTCTATACCCGGTCGGGCCGGCGCACCCTGGTCGAAATAATGCTTTCTTTTCTGCATGCAGGTGACCAGGTCGGCCCGGCCAAGAATTTCTTCGTCGTCGCACCGCCCGGTCAAAACAAGCTCGAGCGTTGCCGGCACACTTTTAATAAAGCCAAGCAGCTCTGATTTGTCGAGCATGCCATAAGTCACGGCGCTGAGAGCTTCATCGAGCACCAGCAGATCGAAACCGCCGCTGGCAACCATATCAGCAGCGAACTTCAGCCCTCTATCGGCTTCAGTCACATCTGACACGATATTCTCGAACCTGAAACTGCCATCAGGTTTCATGCGTTCGTTGCCGGTCACATGGTATTCAATACCAAGCTTGTCAAAAGCGACAAGCTCATTGTGGCGATAAGTCTCGCTACCCTTGTCGAACAGAACCACCCCCACCCTGCGCCCGGCACCGGCCGCCCTCACAGCCAGACCGACCGCCGCCGTGGTTTTGCCTTTTCCGTCACCGATATATGCGTGAATCATTGTATTTACCAGCCTTCAGTTAAAAAGTGATGTCAAATTCAGTGCCAAAGAGCGGGTCTTCATCAATAGCCTTTGGCGTCGGAGGGGAAACTGCCGACTGCACCGGTCGAGCCTCAGGTTCTGTTTTGGCAGACGCAGCACCGGAAACGACAGCCGGCGGCTGAGCTGCGGGGGCAACCGGGGCAGCTGACACCGCAGGAGGCGAAACGGCTGGTGTCGACTGGCTTACAGCCGGTCGTTCCGGCTTCGAGTCGGGGGCATGAGCAATAAATTCTATGGGCGTCGAAGGCTCGACATAGCTCGCCTGCTCCAGGGGGCGCTGCCTTTTGCCTGACATGTCCCACATTGTGTATACGGGCTGCCACTCAACCTTGTGGGCACCACGCATCACTTTGCGCATAATGAAAAAGTCGCCGGAAACAGCCAGCGGCAGCATGGTCGCCATAAAAGGACGACGCCAGTAACCGCCGGTATCTTTGCGTTGAAAGTCCATCAGAACGAAATAACTACCCTCTTTATAAACCAGGCGCTCGATTCTGACCGGAACATAATCAAAAAGCGACGCACCCGGGCACCAGACCAACAGCATATAGCGGCTGAAGTCGATACCGGGGGTCGGTTCGTCTGAGCCTGATTTGCCCCAGAAATCTTTCAAGGCATGCAGATCACGAATGAGAAAAAACGGCCGCGTGCTTTTGAAGGTCGAATTTTTGCCGTGCCATTCATTATAGACCGGCAGCTCTTTAACCTGCGCCATTGCGCCAACTGCAGCAGCCAGAAACCCGGCCAGGCAGCACATAGGCAGATAGCGGCGCCAGAAGCTTTTCATCTTATTTCAAGCCCCTCACGACTGGGAAACATTTCGAGACCGTTGAAAATAACAATCGCTTCGAGAATTTCGTGCCAGGGGCGATCACGCAGAGAGCAGAAAAGCGGCATGATAAAGGGCTTCTGCCAGGTTATTTTAACTCCGGTGGCGAAGGCAATTTTCTGCAGAGTCTGATCGATAGGCTTGCCGTCACTGATGATAGAACCAGTCTTTGCAAGCGTTGGGAACCATTCAGCGAGGGTTTGGCTGCGGTTTTTCTGTATTCGGCTCAGCAGATGCTTCCAGCCGGTGCCCTGCACGTGAACGGGCGCCACGAAAATCAAGCCACGGCGTGGGTAAAAGCGGTGGTGCGGTGAAACAACCTTTTCCATCATGTCTTCGAGAGTGCGGGCACGCAATTTAACTGCATTCTGGGCGCCAGTCGAATGATGACAGACGTAATCTTTTCGGTGTGCGAGGGCTACCATGCGTGTCAGTTTCCAGATCTGCATCGGTAGGGTCCAGATTGTGGCAGTGCGGTCTTTTTCGGGCAAATTCGTCGCCGGGGTCAACACATGATATTGCCGCGCCGCTGGCCGATAAAGCACCACGCTGTCGTGGCGCACGGCAACCACGCGCAGGTCTGTTCCGATCATAAAACCGGCTGTTACGAGCATTTCATTGTTCTGCCAGCTCAGCCAGGCGGCGCCGTCTTCGCCGAAGCTGACGAGACCATCGACTTTGATTTCGTCAGGATTCTGGACCATCAACGCGGATGCAGAGAACGGCATCATGACAGACAAGACAAGAATGAGCATAAAACTGCGTATACATGAGATTCGTTTCATGAATGGTTCCTTTCAGACGAACGATAAAACAATTTAACACAAGCGGGGCGATTTGTTATAAAATATCGTCTAAATAGCGTCTGGGATGAACACGGAAAGGCAAAGACATTGGCCACGGATGAACACAGAAAGACAAAGGCATAGGCCACGGATGAACGCGGATAGACACAGATAGTTGAAGAAAGCTGGCCAGGGATGAATGCGTAAAGGCAAAGACATCTGCCACGGATGAACACGGATAGACACAGATAGATTGATACCAGATTTTAACGAGGCGAAAAATGAAATTTTATTTGTTACTGGCTCTACTTACAGGAATCTCTGCTTTAACCGCGACCGCAGCTTCGGCTGGCGAGCGCCCTGCCCCGCCGGTTGCCAAAAAGATACCAACGGTCAAAGAGATGCACGGCAAAAAGCTCTCTGACCCTTATGCCTGGCTGCGTGACCGCGAAAACCCAGAAGTGATGAACTATCTGAAGGCAGAGAATCTTTATTGCTCAGAAATGATGAAAGATACTGAGGAGTTGCAAAAGCAACTTTTTGAAGAAATGAAGAGCCGCATCAAGGAAACCGACCTGTCGGTTCCGCAGCGCATCGACAGCTATATGTATTACAGCCGCACCGAAGAAGGCAAACAGTACCGCATACATTGCCGACGCGGCGTTGAACCGGGCGCGCCCGAAGAAATCATTTTTGATGAAAACAAGTATGCGGAAGGCAAGGCGTATTTTTCGGTAGGTGCTCTTAAAGTCAGCCCTGATCACAACATTCTCGCCTACTCGACCGACACGAGCGGCGCCGAAAAATTCGAACTCGGCTTTGTCAGCCTGGTTACCGGGGAAACTTTTCCCGATATTATCGCTTCAACGACCTATGGGGTGCAATGGGCCGCCGACAACAAAACGGTTTTTTATACGCTGATGGACGACACCGGTCGTGCATGCCTGATCAAAAAGCACGTTCTTGGCAGCGATACAGCTGAAGATAAAGAAGTTTTCGAAGAAAAAGACGGCCAGTTCTGGACCGGAATAGGTAAAAGCCGAGACAGGAAGTATCTGCTGATTTCTTCGAGCAGTTCGACGACCTCTGAAGTGAGGTTTCTCGATGCCGGCAACCCAGATGGTGAATTCAAAGTGTTCAGACCACGCGAAAAAGGCATTGAATATGGCATTGTCTGCCATGACCAGTATTTTTACATACTGACCAACGAAAATGCGATCAATTTCAAAGTTATGCGCACTCCCAAAGACAGCATTGCCACTTCGAGCTGGGAAGAATTCATCCCGGCCAGAGATAATGTTTTTATCGACGACTTCGACGAATTCGCCAATTATCTGGTTGTCTGCGAACGCGAAGACGGGCTGCAGAAAATACGCTATTTCGATTGCCGCACTGCCGAATTCAAGTATATACCATTCGCAGAAGCCGTTTACAGCGTTTCTCTCGACAGCAACCCCGAATACAAAACCGACCTGCTGCGCTACCACTATTTTTCACTGACCACCCCTGAATCGGTTTTTGACTTTGATATGGCCAGCGGCAAAGCCGAACTGAAAAAAGAAACTGAAGTTCTGGGCACCTTCAAAAAAGAAAACTACAAATCCGAGCGCATTTTTGCCACGGCGACAGACGGCACATTAGTGCCGGTTTCGCTGGTTTACCGCAAAGACATGCACAGCGACCGTCGCCCGGAAAACCTTTATCTCACCGCTTATGGTTCATACGGTTCGTCGTTCGACCCGTATTTTTCTTCGATCAGACTGTCATTGCTCGACCGCGGCTTTACCTACGCCATCGCCCATGTCAGAGGTGGTCAGGAAATGGGGCGACCCTGGTATAACGACGGCAAACTCCTCAAAAAGAAAAATACTTTCACAGATTTTATCGCCTGCGCCGAGCATTTGATCAGCAAAAACTACACAACGTCACAAAATCTGGTCATCAATGGCGGCAGTGCCGGTGGCCTGCTCATGGGTGCCGTGGTCAATATGCGCCCCGATCTCTTCAAGGCAGTCATCGCCGATGTTCCGTTTGTCGATGTGATGAATACCATGTTAGACCCCAGTCTGCCACTGGTTCGCGAAGAATACGAAGAATGGGGCAACCCCGAAGAAAAAGAATATTTTGATTACATGCTGTCATACTCGCCATACGACAATATCAGCGCCCAGAAATACCCCGACATGCTGGTTACCGGCGGCCTGAACGACCCGAGAGTCTCATACTGGGAACCGGCCAAATTTGTCGCTCGCCTGCGCGAAACAAAGAAAGACAACAACCTGCTGCTGCTCAAAACCAACCTGGATGCCGGTCATGCCGGCGCTTCAGGGCGTTATGATTTTCTTAAAGAGATCGCTTTTGAATATGCGTTTATATTCAAGGTTCTTGGGGTCACCTTCTGAACAGGATGAACACGGAAAGGCAAAGACGGCTTAGCCACGGATAAACTCGGATAAACGCGGATGAGAAGGGCGAAGACAGCTTAGCCACGGTTGAACTCGGATAAACGCGGATGAGATGGGCGAAGACAGCTTGGCCACGGATGAACTCCGATAGACACGGATGAAGAGATCGCCCCGGCCTGTTGGCGGGGCGATCAGAACAAAAGCGGAGAAAGAGACGGGGAGGCAAACCTGTGATTGCCGAAAACAGAATTACCCACCGGTTACTTTGGGCAGATGCATAAGGCCGTCTGACAAAAAGGGTCAGCTCTGATTATGCATGCAATTGCGCAAGTGTGATAGTGGGTGTTGGTTATTCTGGGTCAGGATTTTTCGCTGACGTCGAGCATTTCATCGAGCATGGTCAGGTGAAAAATACGGTAAACTCCGGGATTGCAGTTGATAACCCGCAGTCTTTGACCAGTCTGGTTTTTATTGAACAGCTCGCGGTAATAGGCGAAGATTGCCAGGCCGGCGCTGGCCATAAATTCTACTTCGTCGAGGTCAAAAATCAGCTCTTCAGCCTTATCAACATGGTGTTCTTCGAGAATGCTTTTCAGATCGCGGGTGGTGAGCTGATCGACTTCGCCCTTCAGCTTAACAGTGACCATTTTAGGGTTTTCGTCTGATACAGTTATTTCGAGCAGATTTTTATACATGTCATATTCCTGTGAAGTAGCCGATTATAATGAGAACGGTGCCGGCCAGGCCATAAAAAAAAGGTACATTGCCGCGCTTGTAATCGACAAAAAATGTATAGTAAACACCATAAATCGGAAACGCCAGCAGAGCGACGGCGCCGATTAAAACATCTTTTTTGAGGGCATCCCCGATCAGCCAGATCGAGCTCATCATCAGCAACAGCGTGCCTGCAAGCACCAGTAACGCGCCCATCGGCGAACCTCCCGACAAATATTGCCCGCTCTGCCAAAATAAAAACAGAAACGGTATAGCTTCAAGTTAACTCAGAACCGTCATATTTGCCAATATTTTGTTTACAGACACAGATTAAGACGAAAAAAAATCGGGCCGCTGATGAACATTGATTAACACGGATCAGGGCAAACGCTTATTAGCTATCTCTAATGCTAGTTCGGCAGGTCAGGCGATTGCATAAGCGAGGCTTGTTTTGCCAGGACAGCATTACGCCGCGTGAGACAGGGATGGCGAAAGCGGTCGAGCACCCCATAAGTTCCCTGCAAACGATGCCGCTAAAAACGGACAACATGTCGTAAGATGTTATTGGACAGAAAAAGGTTCCCGCTTGCCATGTAGCACGGATGAGCAAAGACTTTTATGCGATGACTATGACAAGCCACTATGTTTAGAATTTTTTCATCGAAATCAGTGATTCGTCAGAGAGAATTTCGTCGCGCAGCGGGCAATCGTGCAGGTGGTCGCAGCTTTTGCAGTATTTGTTTTTGCGTGGCGCAAACTCTTTTTCGTTAATCATTTCGTAGGCTGTTTTATCGATGGTTTCGACGACTTTGGGTATGTCGTCGCGAGTGCGTCTTGTTTCAAGTTTGACGTCGTGATCAAGCATCAGAAGCGACAGTTTGCTTATTTTCAGCCCGAGGGTGTCTTCGCAGGCCCAGTAATAAATACTCAGCTGCTTGTCGCTGTCGATGGCTTCCTGGCTACGCATGGTCGGTTCGGTTTTGTAGTCTAGAATTTCATAGGTTCCATCTTCGAGTTTGTCGATGCGGTCGATGAAACCGGTCATGACAGCATACTTGCCGCAGGGTATCTCGAAATAATCTTCGATCGAATAGGCCGGTTTGAATTCAACATCTTTGATGAACTGGTTGTAATACATGGTGATCTGCCTGATGCCGTCCTGGCGATACTGTTCTTCGGTCGCGTCTGAATCGAAGCCCTCACGGTGGGTCATGCGCACTTCTTCGAAAATATTGAGAACTTCTTCGAGAGTGGGCTTGGGAATTGGGTTGACCGGGTCGTATACCCGCTCGAAAGTTTCGTGAATTGTCGTACCGAAGCTGAAGAACGGCTGCGGTTTCGGCGGCACTTTGTCGATGTAGAGCTTGCGATAAGAACGCGGGCAGTTGAGATACAGGCTCATTTTCGAGTAGCTGAGCCTGATTCGCTGCCTGAATTGTTCCTGGGTTTCGCCGGCGAGTTCGTGCGGCTTGACTTTCCATTCAGGGCAGGGGCCGTAAAATTCGCACCAGGCGCACAAAGAACCTTTTTTCGCCTCAAATTCGTTTTTATTGATCGCCCCGGCCAGTTCGGCCATTTTCACCTTGTGGGCCTGAATGTCGGCGTCGCTGGGTTCAAGACTGTAGCGCTTATTATTCGCCATGAAATGATAAGAAACCTTGCCCACGCGCCCCGGCCACTTCTGGCTGGCGGCCATAAACATGTTCAAAAGGCTGGCATCTTCGTTGATAACACGTTCGTCAGGCACTTTTTTGCCGGTTTTATAGTCGATAATCTCGAGTTTACCGTCAGCGAGCTGGTCGATACGGTCGATCTGCACCACGGTATCGATGCCGTTCCAGCTCCATTTGGCGCTGACTTCGAACATCACCGGGTTTTCGCTGCCGTCGAGGGAATTGAAGTAATCTTCGAGCATAATATTGGCACGCACTTTGAAGCGTTCTTCTTCTTCGAGATCGGCGTAGCCGTCAGAGATCCAGTATTTGTTGAGTATGCCCCTGAATGGGTTGGCTTTAAGCCGGCCGCGCTCATAATTCTCGTGAAAGTCGCGCAAAGCGAAGTGAATCGAGCGGTCGAAGCTGAGATTGGGCGTCGGGCGAGCTTCTTTGGGCACACGGTCGATATATTTCATACGATATTTAAGAGCACATGACTGGAAACAATTGATCTTGCTGGGCGACAACAGCATACTCTTCGCGTCTTCGCAGAGCTCGAGATAGTCGCAGTAGGCGCAAAGAGGGTTGCGCTGACCTTCAAAAGTCGCTTCGAGGTTTTCCCTGACGAATTCACTGAATGAGAGCTTGAGCTTTTCGACATCCTGGGTCGTGGGCATGAAGGGAACCACATCGCCGGTCAGCAGGTAAACGTAAGAAAGCTTCTCAATACGACCCGGGTAGATGCGGTCTGCGATAAACCAGTTGTAGACACCGCTGAGATCGAGCCTGGCCTCATGCGGCGTCATGGCTTTTTTGGCGGTTTTATAGATGATGACGTGGAAATTGCCATTCGGCAGCAGGTCGATGCGATCGAACCTGGTGGTCAGAACCAGGTCTTCGAAGCCGACGCGGGCCTGCTCGCCCAGAGAATGAATTTTCGGGAAACTGTTCTTGATGAGTTCGTTCAGATTGTTGAAAGCGGTATATGCTTTGGCAAGCACGTCCTGGCGGCCGTCAGCACTCAGATCGGTCACTTTTTCGATTCGGGCCGACGCTTTTTCGAGAAGGGCACCGGCGTCTAAGAGCCTGCCGCCGCTGATGTATTCCTGGAGCATTGCCTGCAGCAGCTGATAAAGAACCAGTGCCGGCTTCTCTTTATCAGGAACCGGGGCTTTGGTGATGTATCTGAACTGGTAGCGCCGCGGGCATTCACGCAGAGTCTGGATCTTCGACATCGATACGATCAGGCGTTTTTCGCCGCATATCGAATTAACCGCACAGGTAGCGCAGGCCGGGCCACCCAACGGTTCGAAATTTTTCTTTCTGATCTGGTCGCCGATACTTTGCAGCAACTGACGGCCTTTTCTGATTAAAGAATCAGTCACTTCGACGCGCACTTCTTCGCAATGCCTGAGAAAAACATACGAAAAACTCTTTATCTTGCCAGGCCAGCGGTTGTCGGCTGCAGCGCAGGCTGCCGCCACGACCGGGTCTGCGAGAAGATCGCTTTGTGAAAGCAGGCGTTTGCCGCTTTTATAGTCGATCAGAGTCAGATTGCCAACCGGGTCTGAGTCGATGCGGTCGATGGTGGTCTGAAAACAAAACGAGTCAGTGTTGAATTCGATGAATTCATTGACCAGTTTCGTGCGTGACCTCGGAAACAATTTGGCCAGATAGTTCGCCAGATACTCTCGCCCCAGGCTTTTGATTTCGAGCTGCAGCTCTTCGGGCAGATCGTCTGGAATTGCCTTGAAAAAGCCCGTAAACAGGGAACTTTCCGGGCCAAGCTCGTCTGTAGGCTTGTAATCGCGGTGAAAATGTGCCAGAGCATCATGCAGCGGTCTGTCGAGCGCCAGATCTATCGAAGGTTCTTCGCCCTGTCTTGTTTTGTGGTGTTTGACATAGATTGCCGCGTATTTATGAGGGCAATCGAGAAAAGTTCTGATTTTTGAAGCATTCAGCGTCGGAATCTGACCGACCGGGCAGGTATCCTGGAAATCGCAGTAAGCACAGGCCGAAGACCTGATCGGCTCGAATTTTCCCTGGTATATGGCTTCGCCGATGTCGAGATAGCGTTTTTTAGCCAGAGCCATTTCGTTGTTGTTGCGCACCACGCTCAGGCTGCTGCCGTCTTTGAGATAAATGAACGTCAGCCTTTTAACTTTGCCCGGCCAGACGATGTCTGTAGCCAGGAAGAGCATCTGAACGGCCAGTGAGCGCTCGAGTTCGTCGATACCGCCGTAGGGAGCCTTGCCCGATTTGTAGTCGATGAGTTCTATCGAACCATCGGGGTTGCGGTCGACCCGGTCGATTTTGCCGGTGTATTCACCACCAGCAACATCAACCTTGAAAAAATAGTCGACTTCGATATGCCGCGAAGGCCCCTGGCAATAGCGCTCAAAATACAGTCTCAGGCCATTCTCTGCCAGCGAACGAAACTCCTGTTCCTGTTCTGGGCTTTCAAAGCCTCTGGTATCCCAGTTCTGGTCGAGCAGGGCGAAGAGTCGGTCGAGCCTGAAGGGTTCATCTGCTTTTTTGCCCCGATAGAACATCTGCAGAGTCTTATGCAGCGTCTGATCGAAACTGAGATGCGGGCTGACCCCTGCGGGTTTTTGCAATTTTCTGATGTGGGTAAAGTAAAACTTTTTTGGGCAGGTCTGATAAAGTTCGATTTTGCTGCCGCTCAACGAAGTTTTTATTTTCGCCGGGGCAGCATTGCCTGTAGCGGGTTTTTGTTCTGGCGGGCGGGGAGCACCGGGTGGCTGAGTCGGCCGCGCTGTGGGGGGAACGCCGGTCGTTGTCGGCTTGTCTTTTTGTTCGAGACTCTTTTTGTGATCCTGGGTCTTTCTGAAAAGTCGCGAAAAAAGATCAGGCTTATCGGCCATGCTCAGACTCCTTAAAATTGCATGTTGATATTATAGCCGAATTTCCCCACAAATTAAATAGTGGATAGTAGCCGGTAGAATGTGCCATAATTCGACATATTGCTATTTTCCGCCAGAAAACATGCAGGAGAGCATATATGCAACATTTTGAATTTCCGCGACAATCGCTTGGCTTTTTCCCGACCCCGCTGCATGAACTGAAAAATCTGTCTGCCGCCCTTGGCGGGCCGCGATTGTTCATCAAACGCGACGATCTGACCGGCCTGGCACTTGGCGGCAATAAAACCCGCAAACTTGAATACCTGGTCGGCGCAGCCGTCGCCAAAGAAGCCGACACGCTTATAACCGCCGGAGCGATTCAGTCGAATCATTGCCGTCAGACAGCCGCAGCGGCGGCAAGAATGGGCATGACCTGCCATCTGGTCCTGGGCGGGTCGGAACCACAGACTGCCAACGGCAACCTTCTGCTCGACGGGTTGCTCGGCGCAACAATTCACTGGGCCGGCGAGCATCGCAAGGGCGAGGATATTCCGCGTATTGCCGAAGAGTTGCGTGCGACTGGCCGTCGGCCGTTCATCGTACCATACGGCGGCTCTAACGAAATCGGCGCCCTCGGGTTTGTCGAAGGGTTGCGCGAGCTGCATGAGCAAGCCGCGGCAATGCACACAGACTTTAACCACATCGTATTTGCATCCAGCTCAGGCGGCACGCACGCCGGTCTGATGATCGGTCGCGAATTGCTCAAAATGCCATGCAGACTCACCGGCATCGCCATCGACAAGGTCGGAAACGCCGACAAATCTTTCAGGCAGCAGATAATCGAGCTTGCGAATGCTGCCGGGCAGATGCTGCAACTCGATCATCACTTCAGCGAAGCCGATCTGAACCTGAACGAAGATTTTACCGGTGCTGGTTACGCCGTCATCGGCGAAGCCGAACGCGAAGCCATCAGTCTTTGTGCCCGACACGAAGGTATTCTCGTCGACCCGGTCTACACTGGCCGCGCGATGGCTGGCATGATTGGCCTGATACGCAACGGTGCCTTCAAAAAGAACGAAAAGGTGCTTTTCTGGCATACCGGCGGCTCACCGGCGCTTTTTGCCTACGCCGACGCCCTGCAGACGAAATAAAACCGTTGTCAGCCAGCCATCTCACCTCGGAAATACAGATTCCGACAATCTGCTTAATCTGAGCCATTGGTTTCAGTTAACGGCATGCTTTCCCTGTTCAGGCAACTTAAAATTTTCTCAAGATTGGCTATAGTAAAGACAAATCGTGAAAAATTGCTAAGCCGGAAAAAAGTTTTCCCTTTTTTGGTTTTCAATTGATTTATCTATAGAAGCAGCGCAAAAAAATTTCTGCTTCTGAATTTAAATCAGGGAGCAGTCCATGAAAACCTATTCAATGCTCAACGATCTTGCATTTCAGTGGATCTTCAACCAGCCTGGGCACGAAAAAATTCTTCGCAGCCTATTGAATGCGCTTTTGCATCTTGAAGGCGCAGACCGGATCGTCGAAATACACTATCTCAACCCGTTTAACCCGGCACGCTTCATCGACAGCAAAAAAAGCGTAGTCGACATCAAGGTAAAAGACGAAAAAAACAACTGGTATGAAGTCGAAGCGCAAGTCTGGCAGCGCAAAGGCTACATTCAGCGAACCGCCTTTTACGTGGCAGGTCTGTATGCTGGCCAGGCCAAAAAAGGCGAAGAATTCGGTGAACTGACGCCGGCTATCAGCATCTCGATTCTTGGTTTCAATTTGTTTAAAGAATCGAACAGGGTTCAGGAAATCTTCGATTTTCGCAATACTGATAATTCTCTAAACCTTCCACCAACCATGTCTCTGCATTATATCGATCTGACCAGGTTTAATCGAAAAAAGCCACACGAGCTACAGAGCCCATTCGAAAAGTGGCTGCATCTGATGAAGTTTTCCAAGGCCTATGCTAGAATGAAAGTGGATATGACCAAATTATTTCCCAACGAGGAGGAAATGGCCATGGCACTTACCGAACATACAAAACTGCACGCCGACGAATCAATGCGCATTCGTATGGAAGACCGAGAGCGCGCCAGGATAGACGAAATTCTTCTGCGCAACGCTTATTTAAAAGAAGGCCGAGCCGAAGGCAAAGCTGAAGGCAAAGCTGAAGGCAGAATCGAAGGTAAAATAGAGGGTAAGATGGAAGGCAAGGCTGAAAAAGCCAAAGAGATAGCCAGCGCTCTAAAAAGCGAAGGCATGAATGACGAATTCATCATGAAAATAACCGGCCTGACGCCTGAAGAACTCAAAAACAGCCTCAAGTCGGGCTGAGACAATATCTCAATGTAACTAAAGTTTGTCGCAAAAAAGAAAAAAATCAAAAGAAGCAGCTTTTTTAATACTTGCAACTATGAGTTGCTTCGTTTTCAAAATGACGGTTTACAAACATTTGTCGTCACCGATTTGCTGAATTGCCAACGACAGTTAGCAACACGTGACAGGCCGAGATTTATTCGACGAAAGTGACTTCAAATGAGAGAGTGTTGGTTTTCTGGTAATTGATGTACATGTAAAAAATCATCTGATGTACACCCAACGGAGCGCTGGCAATATCTTCGTGGGCGAATGGGATCTGAGCAGCCCATTGTCCGGCGGTCTGGTCGGTTCCAATTTTTGTAGGAACAATGATCGGATCTTTGAATTTGCTGTAGAACGCTGTTGAATCTGAGGCGGTGCAGGTGGTCGTGGCCGTAGTTGTCTGCCAGAGCAGATTATGTCGCAGATTTTTGCTCAACGACGCTACTCCAGATGCAATTACACCAACAGGCTCTGTTTTAGGATTCTGAATGGTGCGAACAAAACCAACATAGGCAGAAATACTCGACACGACATTCGGACTTGTCCATTCGCAGGTAAGATCGAGAATCCCCCCTTCACACCTTGAGATACTCGTAGAGGTAACCTTGAGATTCTGAACAGTAGGAGTTATATAAGACCAGGGCGGCAAAGGTTCTTTAAGGGCACCGCTTTTTTCGGAGCAACCGATGGCCGTCAGAGCCAGGACGGCAACCAGAAGTATTAACAATTTTTCAGGGGAAATAATTTTAGCCTGCAGATTTTTCATATAGTGTCTCTATCGGTTCAAGTGTTGTCGTTATTGATAGAGATAGACACGGATATTTTTTAGCCACGGATGAACTCGGATGGACGCGAATTAAGAAAGAGAGAGAGAGAAAGAAAGAAAGAAAGAAAGAAAGAAAAGCAATCATTTTTGGCCACGGATGAACTCGGATGGACGCGGATTAAGAAAGAGAGAAAAAGAGAGAGAAAGAAAGAAAGAAAGAAAGAGAAGCAATCATTTTTAGACACGGATGGACTCGGATGGACGCGAATTAAGAAAGAGAAAGAGAAAGAAAGAGAAGCAATCATTTTTGGCCACGGATGAACTCGGATGGGCGCGAATTAAGAGAAAGAGAAAGAAAGAGAAGCAATCATTTTTGGCCGCGGATGAACTCGGATGGACGCGAATTAAGAGAAAGAGAAAGAAAGAAAAACAATCGTTTTTAGCCACGGATGAACTCGGATGGACGCGAATTAAGAAAGAGAAAGAAAGAGAAGCAATAGTTTTTGGCCACGGATGAACTCGGATGGACGCGAATTAAGAGAAAGAGAAAGAAAGAAAAGCAATCGTTTTTAGCCGCGGATGAACTCGGATGGGCGCGGATTAAGAAAGAGAGAAAAAGAAAGAGAAAGAAAGAAAGAAAGAAAAGCAATCATT
>JAKQQP010000516.1 GCA_029564115.1 Candidatus Rifleibacteriota bacterium
TTCTTCAGGATCACATAAAAATCAAGGTTCAGGATCACGGACGCGGCTTTGAATGCCTGCCTGAGCATATTTTTGAACCCCTTTTTACAACCAAAGCCCAGGGAACCGGCCTCGGCCTGGTTATCTGCCAGGCAATCATCGATGGGCATCATGGTAAAATCGAGGCGGCAAGGTTTGAATCCGGTATAACCGAATTCTGTATCCAGCTTCCTGTCGCAGAAATATTCAAAAGAAACACAGAGGAGTAGCACCAATGAAGGGTCGCATAGTTCTTATAGACGATGAGCCAAAGCTTTTACAGGCGCTTAAAAAAGCACTTGAGATTGACGGCTGTGAAGTAGCCGACTTTTCTGACCCACAGCGTGGTTATGATCATATCTGTTCACATGAAGCCGATCTGGTCATCTCTGATATCCGCATGCAGGGCATGTCTGGCATCGAACTGCTCGGAAAGATCAGAAAAATCAAACCAGACCTGCCCTGTATTCTTATGACCGCATATTCCTCGGTTGAAACTGCCGTAACAGCAATCAAACTCGGCGCCAGAGATTATCTGCTCAAGCCCTTCGAACTGGCCGATTTCAAACAGGCAGTCAGGCAGGCTCTCAGTATCAAAACCGCCACCACCAGAACTTCGGTGCCCGCCCGCAGTCTGATAGGCACTTCAGAGGCAATGCAAAAGGTCCACAAGCTTATCGCCAATATTTCCGACACGAGCAGCACAGTGCTGATCAGCGGTGAAAGTGGCACAGGCAAAGAAATGGTCGCCAGAGCCATTCACGCCCATTCCACCCGCAGCGACAAACCTTTTGTTGCCGTGAACTGTAGCACAATTCCTGAACAGCTTTTTGAAAGTGAAATGTTCGGCCACAAAAAAGGCAGCTTTACCAACGCCTATTCAGACAAACACGGGCTCTTCAAAGAAGCGGAAGGCGGCACCCTTTTTCTCGACGAAATCGGCGACCTGCCAGTGTCGAACCAGGCCAAACTGCTGCGGGTTCTGCAGGATGGCAGCTTCAAACCGGTCGGGGCGAACCAGCAGCTGCAGGCTGATGTGCGCATCATTTCAGCATCCAACAAGATTCTCAGCCGGGAAGTTCAAAGCGGAAATTTCAGAGAAGACCTGCTTTACCGTATCAACGTCGTCGAGATCGAACTGCCGCCGTTGCGTGCCAGGCGTTCAGACATTCGTGAGCTGGCTGAATTTTTTATCAACCT
>JAKQQP010000520.1 GCA_029564115.1 Candidatus Rifleibacteriota bacterium
CCGGCTTTACCTTTCTAATTGTCATTTAATCAACCTCGAATTAATGATAATCAACTATTTCAACCTCGAAAGCATTGCCTTCGTTCCAGACAAAACCTGATAGTAACGGCGAGCGTTATTAAGGTCAAGTTTGACAAAATATGAAAAAATGCGAGGATTTTCCGCAATATAACAGATGTGGCGATATTCTCTTCGTGGAACCCCGCCTGCTATGTTGTGAGAATATCTCGAAAAAACCTTCAATGACTGCAAGAAGCAGATATTGTTCTGTCGTTGCGTTTGTACTATTGACTGCAAAACCATTCAGCGGTATTCTTGCCCTTCATGAATAAAATCGTTGACAATGAAATACAACAATTGATCACGCAGGGTGAATGCAAACGAGCTATCGAAGCGGCAAAAAAAGCTTTCAAGCGCAACCCTGGCCCCGAGAGCAGAGCCGACCTCATTTCAGCCTATCTGGCCCGAATCGATGAACTGGAAAAGCGTGGCGACACTGCGTCGGCAATCGCCACCAGAGCGATGCTCGATGAGCGTTTCCCTGGCAGCGCTGAAGAAATTCATCAGCTGTTTCTGACGCAGAAAAATACCGGCGGCAGTAAGGTCGAGAGGGCTCTGATCGCGCTTATAGAAGCGTCAGACCCGGCAACCTGTCGGGCCTGCGAAGAAGAATTGGCTCGAACTGTGGTTGATCCGCAACAGATTGCACTTTCAAAGATTCTTGATGACAGTCATCCTCTGAAACGCCAGGCGTTATCCGTTTCCCGGGCGTTCAATGAAGTTACCACAAACGGCTCAATGGCTGATCAGACTATTCTTAGCCAGATGAAGGGTGCCGTAGACCGCAACTCGCCGCTGTCTTCGTGGCGCCGGGCGATTATGGCCATACACGCTTTTTATTCCGGCGCATACGATAGTATGCGGGTGCACCTGTCCGGCATAAGCACTGACTACCCGGTTTATACTGTTTGCCTGGCGCTCAGGGCATTGGCCGGGCAGTCAGCTTTTGAGGCTCACCACCCGGCTGCTGCGATTTTTACGCATTTGAAAAATGAGGCAACCGTTGAATTGACAACGGAACAACTGCGCGATCTTGACGACATTT
>JAKQQP010000637.1 GCA_029564115.1 Candidatus Rifleibacteriota bacterium
CCGAAATGAAGTAAAACCATGAAACTCCTGAAAAAACTCAAAGCCGAAAATGTTGAAGGAATGGAAGAGCTGCAGCTTTCCGTTCTTCTGCATCTTTCACTTCTGCTGGCCCTCTCAGCCTTCTTTGCCTGGCGTTCTGTCAGTGCTGAACCGCTGCAGAAACCGGTGGTGCCTGTAAAACTTATTGCTCCGGTCAGCAAACCGCGCGTCGGTTCTGGCCAGGAACACAAAAAGGAAACAGGTTCAAAGAAGTCTGCCGGCAGCGATAACAGGGTTAACAAAGCAAAACAGAAGAACACGGTCAAAAAAGATACCAAACCCAAATCTGCAGTAAAACCCGAAAGCACCAACCCGAAACCGGCAGCGCCGAAAGTTGAAACACCAGCTCCCGTCGCCGCACAGGTTAACGACAGCCCGATCGTTTCAGAAACCCCGGTCGACACCACCAAACCTTCGGTCGTTCAGGAAACCACCACACCCGATGCACCGGTCAGACCTACCCACACCGTTCCATCATTTGATGCGGTGAGCAACCTGAGTATCGACAAGAGCAGTGCCAGCGACCCGACCCCTGATCTTACCGGCCCAATGACCAGCGGCCAGCCTGATATGCTGATGCCCGATTCGATGCTGGCCGACGAAAAAAACACCGCCAATCCCGAAGATTTCATGCCCGCCCCGACCGGAACCGAAGATGGCAAGGTCGATAATGGCGCCGGTGTCTTTGAAATCGGTTCGATCGAATCTTTTGGCGGCAACGGCGAACGCTTCAGCCCGCCGTCGATTCTTACCAGAGTAATGCCTGATTACCCTGCATGGGCCCGCAAGAGCGGCGTGCATGGTAATGCGGTCTACCGTGTTCTGATTCAGCGCAGCGGCACTGTCGGTGACGTTGTAACCATGAGTTCGACCATTGACCCGAAACTGGCCATCAATGGTGCCCAGGCCCTGAGGCGATGGGTATTTGCACCGGTCCTCAACAATGGCGAACCAAAGGAAACCTGGGTGAAAATCACCGTGCAGTATTCGCTCAACTGATCAGAACCTTATTAAGCACTTCACTTACCGCTGCAGTCAAACCCGACTGCAGCGGCTTGCTTTTAGTCGCTTCGCTGCGTTAAAATACGCCGCAGCAAATCTTAATCTCAGGAGCATTTATGTTGAATTACATTCTGATCGCACTGCTCGCTATTGCACCGATGGCCATGGCCCAGGTTCCCGAAGGCGTCACTCTCGAGAAGGCCACCAACCCGGTTATCAAAATCACCACCAGCAAAGGTGAAATGGTTCTCGAACTTTACCCCGATGTCGCCCCGAAACATGTCGAAAGCATGCTGAACCTTATCCGCAAGGGTTTCTACAACGGTCTGGCTTTTCATCGCGTTGTTCCCGGCTTTGTCATTCAGGGTGGCTGCCCCAATTCAAGAGAAGGCGCAAGCGGCATGCCCGGTACCGGTGATGCTGGCTACAAACTCGATGCCGAATTCAATTCACGCAAACACCTCAAAGGCACCCTGGCAATGGCCCGCGCCATGGACCCAAACTCAGCCGGTTGCCAGTTCTATATCTGCCTCGATGCGATCCCGCACCTCGATGGCCAGTATACGGTTTTCGGTCAGGTCGTAAAAGGCCATGACGTGCCCGAAAAAATTGCTGCCAATGACCGCATGGAAATCACCATCCTGCAGGACAAGGCTGCTTCAGCCACTGTCGCCCCCTGACGCAAACAGCTAAGACCCGGGCGGTCTTTGCCCGATAGTTTCTATAGGGTAAAGACCGCCGGAGGTTTACAAATGCAATTTTCGCCCGAACTGATCCAGAAAAACGTTCCGCTGAAGAATCTCGTCACCTTCAAACTGGGTGGCCCGGCCGAGTATTTTTATACGGCCGACAACAGTGAAAGTCTGCGGGCTGCCTTTGAATGGGCCCGACAGCAGAAAATGCCGCTGTTCATTCTCGGCGGTGGTTCGAATCTGGTGGTCTCAGACGCCGGCCTTGAAGGCCTGGTGATTCATAACCGCTGCATGGAAATCAACAGCGTTGACACCGAAAAACACCAGATAAACATTTCGTCTGGCTATGACTTTGAATATCTTGTCGAACTGGCCCAGAGAAACGGATTGGCCGGTGCCGAATCATTTGCCGGTATACCGGGCAGTATCGGCGGCGCCATTTACGGCAACGCCGGCGCTTATGGTCGCTGCATTGCCGATGTTCTCATCGACGCCCGGGTTCTTTGCCCGGATGGCAGCATTCAGACAGTAGACAATTCCTTTTTTGGTTTCGACTACCGCACCAGTCGGCTCAAAACCGACCCTCACATCATTCTCAGTGCCAGATTTCAGCTCGAAGCCGGCAATGCCGCCGAAATTAAGGCAAAGATGGATGACATCGTAGCCCAGCGCCACAGCAAGCACCCGCCATACGAAATCGGCTGCGCCGGGTCTTTTTTCAAGAATCTGCCGCCACTGCCGGGTGAAGATCGTCGTCGCGCTGCCGGTGCAGTTCTTGAACAGGCCGGAGCCAAGAAAATGTCATGCGGTGGCGCCTCAGTCTTCGAAAAACACGCCAATTTTATCATCAACACCGGCAATGCCACCGCCAGTGACGTTAAAAATCTTGCTGCCATGCTCAAAGACAAGGTCAAGAAAGAATTCGGCATCGAGCTTTGCGAAGAAGTTCTTTACGTCGGCCGCTGGCCGGCAGCCCAGGCAGTTGGTCACAACCGGTAACTCTAAACGGCCGGTTAACTTTTTAAAATTTAATAAGTCCTGTAAACTATAAAACCCCGTTGAATTCAACGGGGTTTTATAGTTTACAGTCCGTTCTTCAATTGCTCAGCCGCGGTCGCGCTCGGCAAGCATCTGCGGGAATTTTGACTCATAGTCACGCAGCATGTTGCTTGCTACGCCAGAAAGGCCGATCAAAGCGAAGAGATTTGGCAGTGCCATCAGCCCGTTCGCCAGGTCAGACATGTTCCAGACGAGTTCGAGAGGCACAGCAGCACCAATCGGGATCAGCAGAACATAGACCAGCCGGTAGGCAAAAACAGCCTTCTTTGCCTTAACCGGGTCTGAATCGAAGAGAAAACGCACTGAACGGTCGCCATAATAGCTCCAGCCAACTATGGTCGTGAAGGTAAAGAACACCAGACCAACAGTGACAACGTGGTGACCCCATGAAACATTGTGGTGATAAGCGGCGGCGGCAAGCTCAGCACCTTTCAGGCCGGCAAAGATCTGCGCATCGGCCGGGTTGAGATAACCGCTGGTAATGATAACAAGCGCTGTCATGGTGCAGATAACCAGCGTATCGATAAAAGGTTCGAGCAGGGCAACGAAGCCTTCACGTATCGGAATCGAGGTTTTTGCAGCTGCATGCGCGATCGGGGCAGAACCAAGACCGGCTTCGTTAGAAAACAAACCGCGCGCAATACCCCAGCGCATTGCCTGGGCAACGCCATAGCCAAGCATGCCGCCGGCGGCCTCCTGCAGGCCAAATGCTGACGAAAAGATCATTTTGAATGCCGGAATGATGTTATCGCGCTGAATGAACAAAATATAGAGCGAAGACAGCACATAGCCAAGCGCCATGAATGGCACGACTTTATCTGCAAAGCTGCCGATTCTGCGTATCCCGCCGAGAATTACCATGCCGGCGAGAATGGCTATTACCACGCCGATGCCGAACTTTACCGGGTCGACGCTGCCATCACGAACTGCGGCAGGTACCAGGCCGGCATCGGAAAGGTAATTATGCAGCGGCGCCGCAACAGAGTTGGCCTGCACCATATTACCAATCCCGAATGATGCCACAAAAGTGAATATGGCAAACAGAACCCCAAGCCACTTCATTTTCATGCCGTCACGCAGGTAATACATCGGGCCACCGGCAACTTCGCCGTCTGCATCGATAGTTCTGAAATTCATTGCCAGAGTGCAGCAGGTGAATTTGGTGCACATGCCGATAAAAGCGCTTACCCACATCCAGAATACAGCCCCGGGGCCGCCACTGGCGATTGCTGTAGCAACACCGGCGATATTACCGGTGCCGACAGTTGCCGCCAGCGCCGTCGAAAGCGCCTGGAAATGGGTTATCTCGCCTTTGTCATCGTGTTTGGCCCAGCGCCCCGAAATCAGCGACCAGGCATGCCCGAAAAAGCGGATCTGAACGAAACGCATGCGAATCGTCAGAAATATGCCGGTTCCGACGATCAGAAACATCAGAAAGTAACCCCACAAAAAGCCATTAACGGTATCGATCAATCTGGCTAGCGCTTCCAACAATTACCTCCATAGGCAAAACGTATTTTCTAAAATTTTCTCAAATCTAGTATCGGGAATACTGCTCTTCTGCCGCAGCTTTTTTTCACAAATTTTAAAAACACGGCATCTGCAACCTCAGACCGACATTACCCCCCATAACCCCGCCATTGCTTGTGAAATTTTTCGCTACATCCCTGATCGATCTGCTCTATACGGGTTTACCCGCTTTGTCTCCGCTCAGAGAAAAGCGAAATAGCACCCTTTTCAATTTTAATGACAGTGATTGACCGAAAATTGCTGTCATGTAGTTGCAGGGGTTGATTAAATGACGCGATTCACTTAGAATCGAGCATATATTTTTTATCAGGAGTAAACCATGACCGGCCAGGGTTCTTCAGGCAATGTAATCGCGGCTCTCGCCAGCTTTTTCATCCCCGGGCTCGGGCAGCTCATCCAGGGTCGCCCTTTTGCTGCTTTCTTTTATTTTGTTGGTCACCTGATGCTCTGGATAATCTTTCTCGGCTGGGTGGTCAATCTGATTGCTGCCCTCGACGCTGCCTGGTACAAGCCCTGATTCCATTTTGCCGCTAATCTTTCCGAAGATCAGTTCGCAAAGACCTCTGGTCAGATCTTCATAAAATCTTTCTGGAGGCTTTTTATGAATGATTCTACTGTTGTCACCGCAAATACTCCTCAACTTTCAACCGAAAGCGAAGTTAAACGGGTAACCATCATCGGTCTGGTTATCAACCTTTTTCTGACTCTCGGTAAAATTCTCATCGGGTTTGTGGGTAACAGCAGCTCGGTAATGGCCGACGGCGTCCACAGTCTTTCTGACGCCTCAACTGACATTGCCGTGATCGTTGGGGTCAAATACTGGAATCAGCCGCCAGATTCATGCCATCCCTACGGTCACCGCCGCATCGAAGCGATGATCTCAATTTTCATTGGCGTGGTTCTAGGCCTTGCCGGGCTATTTCTCGGATGGGGAGCAATCGAGAAGTTTCATCACGGCCAATATGTGGTTCCGGCCGGCATTACCCTCATCATTGCCATTATCTCGATTTTTTCCAAGGAGTGGCTCTATCGCTGGACAGCTGAAGTCGGCAAAAGGGTTAAATCTTCTGCGGTCATGGCCAATGCCTGGCATCATCGCAGCGACTGTCTATCATCGATTCCGGTTGCCATTGCCATAAGCCTGGCGATGTACAACCCGAAATGGGCTTTCATGGACCCGGTAGCGACACTTGCTGTTTCAGCTTTCATCATTCAGGCCGCCTGGAAAATCTGCAGCCCTTCGCTGGCCGAACTTACCGATGCCGGAGCCGATGCCGCGGTTCTCAAAACCATCGAAACCATTGTCCTGAAGGTCGACGGCGTCGAGTCGGTGCATGCGGTTCGTTCTCGCTTTCATGGATCCGGTCTGCATGTAGATTTGCACATTCAGGTCGACGAAAAGCTCACGGTGCGCGAAGGGCACACAATCTCAGGCATATGCAAACGCCGCCTGATCGATGAGGGGCCAGACATCGTCGACGTACTCGTTCATATCGAACCATATGAGTAACCTTGAATTGCCCGGCTGAAAAAAGCTCGGCTTTGTGTTATAAAAAAAGTATACCCACTCCTCAAGGAGCCGATTTTTTATGAAGGATGCCCAGACCGAAGCCCCGGTGAGCGTGGTTTCGACAATTCGATTCGACGACAACACCCTGGGGCGGAAAAGGCGCGACGAGCTCAAGGCACTTCTCGAAAGCTGCCGTGGCCAGAAGCATGTCGTCGTCATTCAGAATTACCCGGATCCGGATGCGATTTCGACCGGCCTTGCTCACAGGGTTATTTCTGAAGCGCACGGTATCCATGTCGACATCCTTTACGCCGGTCAGATCAGCCACCCTGAGAATATCGCTCTCGTTAAGCTGCTGGGCATAGAAATGCGTCGCTGGGAAAGTGGCCTCGACCTGTCGCAATATCATGGTGCGGTCTTTGTCGACAACCAGGGCACCACCGCCGGACCGATCGTCGATGCGCTGCAGGCAGCAAAAGTTCCCGAGCTGATCGTTGTCGATCATCACGAACTGCAGCATCGTCTTAAGCCAGGATTTTCCGACATTCGCAAGGTCGGTGCGACCGCAACTATTTTTGCTGACTATTTTCGTGAAGAACTGGTAACGCTTGAACGCTCCAAAAAAGAGCATATCATGGTCGCTACTGCTTTGATGCATGGCCTGAAAACAGACACCTGCGGTTTTATCCGCGCCAATCCAGAAGATTTCAGGGCGGCTTCATTTCTCAGCAGGTTTGTTGACAGCGATCTGCTGGCTCAGATAACCAGTCAGGCCAGATCGCGACAGACAATGCAGATAATTCAGGAAGCGCTGGCCTCGCGCACCATCAAAGAAAGCTTCTCGATCGCAGGAATCGGCTATGTACGCTGTGAAGACCGCGACGCTATTCCTCAGGCCGCTGATTTTCTGCTTACTGAAGAGAATATTCACACGGCGATTGTATTTGGTGTTATTGCCCAGAGCGATCAGGAAGAAGCAATCATCGGCTCGATGCGCACCTCAAGAATCACTATCGATCCTGACGAATTTTTGAAGGAAGTCTTTGGCAAAGCCTCAAATGGCCGATACTTCGGCGGTGGCAAGAAAACCGCCGGCGGCTTCGAGATTCCGCTTGGCTTTCTCTCCGGGGGCAACGACAAAGATTTTCGCGACATGAAATGGAAGCTTTACAAGGCTCAGATACTGCAGAAAATTCTCAACAAAATTGGCGCAACGCCTGACGAAAAGATAATTGAAGATGAATAACAACAAATCTGTTCTGACTTTTGAATTAACCGAAGACTTTATCGAACTGATCAAACTGATCAAGTTCATGGGCCTCAGCGAAACCGGCGGGCAGGCAAAACTGCTTGTCGAAAACGGCATGGTAAAGGTCGATGGCGAGGTTGAATCGCGAAAACGCCGCAAAGTCCGCAAAGGCATGACTGTCACTGTCGGTGATGAAACCATAAAAGTTGTCTGATGCAACCTTTCGCACGCTACGAAAAGCAGATTCTTTTTAAACCGCTCGGCCAGAGCGGCCAGAAGAAGCTTCAGAAAGCTCAGGTTGGCATTGTCGGCATCGGCGCGCTTGGCACAAATATGGCCAGTCTCTGCGCCCGCGCCGGCATAGGATCACTCGTCATTATCGATAATGACAGGGTCGAGCTATCTAACCTGCAGCGTCAGATGCTTTTTGACGAATCTGACATCGGGGCTCTCAAAGCCCAGCGCGCGGCAGAAAAGCTGGCCGGCATCAATTCCGAGATCAAAATCGAAGCATTTACCGAGCGCCTTACCGACGCCAATTTTGCCGATATTTTTTCCGGCTGCGACCTGATTCTAGATGCCACCGACAATTTTGCGACCAGGTTTATCATAAACAGTCAGACGCTCAGCTCTGGCCAGCCATGGATATATTCAGGTGTCACCGCCTCTTCAGGCCAGAGCATGATGATCAACCCGTTCGATACAGCATGTCTGCGCTGTCTTATTCCTGAAGATACGATGGTCGATGACTTTCCTTCTGTTCATAATTCAGGCATTATCGGCCCGATTGTGACTATTATTGCATCGGTTGCCGTATCGATGGCCCTGAGATACCTTGTCGAAAGTCACATTGAACGTGACGTGATCTGCTTTGATGCCTGGGAACTCAGATATCACCGCATTCCAATGGAAAGAACGCCGGGCTGCCCGGGCTGCCGGGCCTGAAACCCCGCAAAGGAACCATTATGAAAATCAGAGTTGAATTTGTCGGAGCCATAAACAGCGGCCCTTACAATAAGGAGCAGGAATTCGATCTGACAGAAAAACTCACAGTCAAGGGGTTTCTCGAAACCCTGCATTTTGACAAAGGCCATATAAATTACATACAGGTCATACGTAACGGAAAACGCTGCCCGCACAGCGAACAACTCGGCAATGGCGACCGGCTTGAACTCATGTTGATGGTAGGTGGCGGCTGAGCGGCGCGTTAAACTGCGGCAAAAGCCTCAATAAGGGAATTTCGGGTCGAATGTGTTGATCAAAAACCCGGTAAGGGTTACCCGCCCCGACTCCAGAATCATCGAAACCGTTGCCACGGTGTTTTTCTGAGTGGCAACCTGATAATAGAGAAATTTCAGCCCATCCGGCCCCGGTCTGACAAGATCGAAGGTTCCAAGAGGCTTTCCGTCAATCAGGAATGAAACTTTTCCAGGATTGTCATAAAATTCGTAATCCCAGAAATCAAATACGACGCGGGTCATGGTTGCCACAACATCGATTCGGGCGCCTTTTTCAGCGGTCGTTGCCATATACCACTGGCTCTTATCCATGTGTTTCATGCTCCATTTACCGGTGAAATTTATCGGATGCATGAAAGGCCGGGTAACTTCGTTACCGCCCGGAAAAAACGAACCATTGAGAATGCCGCTGCAGTCAAGATGCAGTGATGCACTTTCCTGTTTTGGCGGTGTGCCATTCAGGTTTTCGACTGCCAATGGGTTAGGTGATTCTGCAGCACAACCGCCAAGAACCACGGCTGCAACGAAATAGAAAAGAACCGCACGCAACCAGCGCCAAACAAGATCTGTCTGCCTTCTGATAGTCATAGGTATCTCTTTTCTGCTGAACCTTACTATAATTATCGGCAGAAACGTGCAAAAAGCTTAACCACACCCGGGTCATGCCAGACAGGCAAGCTATGGCGGCAGCAATACCGGGTCAAAATCATTGCAGATCCGCAATAAAAGCCATCGCTTGCGGGGAAATTAAATCGGTTTACCGGTACAGTAACGCGGCTAATTTATACAGGCAGCAATAAGCATCTGCGACTAGAACAAGCGCTGTTTGTGAAAACCTTCTCGATCATGACCTGAGCTAACAGATAACCGACTGGTTGAAAATCAGAACCAGAAAGTGATTTTCTTTTCGAAACCCATCGGGTTATAGCGCTCTTTGGCAATGCGCAGCCCTTCAATACCCATGTCTGACTCACGGTTGAGTATCTTGACATGCGCCGGCAGGCTATTGGCAAGAGCCCAGTTCACATACTGATACATGCCCTTGACTTCACGCGGGGCTTTTTCGACGGGCACCAGCCAGGTTTCGTCAGTGATCGGCACCGCCCAGCTGATTCCGCACATGTGCTCCTGAACCTGCACTCTGACGCCCATGCCGCCAAGTTTCCAGAGGTTTGGCAACATGCGCCGCACCGATTCTCTTTCCATTTCGAGGAAGGGATCTTCGTCGCCGTAGTTTTCATACCAGCGGTCGAGGCATTTGAGAATCTGTTCGTTGTCTTCTTCTTTCAAAATAACGACTTCGGCATTATTTTCGCGCTGAAATTTGTTGAGCTGATTGCGCCGCTTCGCGAACTTGCCGCCGGTTAGATCGGCGAGTTCTTCGCGCAGATAGAGATAATCGAAATAATTGCGATGCTCTTCTGAACGGGCAGGAGTGATTTCGGCGGCTATCGCTTCGGCAAGACGATGGGGAATAAACCGCAGAACCCGCTCTTCGCCAAAGTCTTTTTCGGCATGATAGAGCAGCTTTTCAACTGCGGGTTTGATCGGGCCTGTTCCGAGCGGGCCAAGAAAAATATGCCCGCCCTGTTTGCCCTCGACATCGAGAACCAGACGGTCGCCGATTCTGCTGATACGTGCCGGGCGATGATAAAACCAGCCGGTAAGATAATAGACCGAGTAATCTGCCGACCTGATATCCTGGTCAACCAGAGCCTTTTTTATTATTTCAACGTGTTCTGAGGTAATTTCTGTCTGATTTGGAAATTCTGGAATATTGTTCATAATGTCACAAATTTATCACATGACTCTGTTTTTATCACTTTTTTTCCTGTCTTGACCGCAGAGGGTAAGAGGCAGTATTATCAGACCTATGATTTCAAGCCTGTTTTCACCGGTCACCCTGCGCAACTGCGAACTTAAAAATCGCGTCATTGCGACTCCACCGCCCAGCCATCTGGCTGAGCCGGATGGGCGTGTCAGCGCTTCCATGCTCGATTACTACCATAACCTCGCCGACACCGACGTCGGCATGGTAATTGTCGAAGCTGCCGCCATTTCTGCCGAAGGCCAGTCATGGCAGAAACAGCTGAGCCTGTTTCGACCTGAAGCCGTCAGCGGGCTCTCACGCCTTGTCGAAAAAATCAGAAACCGCGGCGCACTTCCGGTCGCGCAGCTTTACCATGGCGGCATCAATGCAATACCCGGGCTGAACCAGACGGTTTATGGCGCGGGGCAGCCGCGCATCAAAAGAATTTCAGCCAACATCGTCGAAATGAAGAAAGAAAAAATCGCTCAGGTTCTCGGCGAATATGCCGCTGCGGCAAAACTAGCCTGGAACTCCGGCTTTTCCGGGATTGAAATTCAGGCAGCCGGCAGCGCTCTTCCCCACCAGTTTTTATCGCCGATAACCAATACCAGACGCGATGATTATGCCTTCGAAACCGGCGGCGGCGACCGATTCTTACAGCAACTGGTCAGAATAGTAAAACAGGCAGTCCCGGACCTGCTGCTTTTTGTCAGCATGCCGCTTCGCGACCTGCTGCCCGGTGGCTATGGCCTGAACAATGCCATAAAAACAGCCCAGTCGATCAAAAGCGAAGGGGTTGAGCTGTTCAGAGTGACCGAAGGGCTCAAATTCGGCAACCCTCTGCTGCTGCACCCGGCACTCGATAAAACCGCCCCCGACGCCCCTTTTTCTGACGATACGCATATCTTTCGCAATGAAACAAGATTTCTCACCGTTCTTGCGGGCAAGGTCAGCACCCCGCAGGTTGCCCTCAACCGCCTGAAAAAAGGAACAGCCGACTTTGTCGCCCTTGGCCGGACATTGAATCGCGAGCCTCTCTGGCTGGGCGGCCGACTTGCCAGTGATCTTCTGCCATGGCAGCGCTGCCTGCGCTGTGCGATCTGCAAAGCAGCAGCAGATGGCTGCCCCGATCGTGAAGGCCTTAATCGCTGGCTGATAATTCAAAATGCCAAATAAAACAGGAGTTTCAGAATGAAAAAAACCTTTTGTCTCACCATTTTTTTTGTTTTTGCTTTTTCACTTGCCGCTTCGGCTCAGGGTCTGCTTGGCAGCCTTCTCGGCGGCGGTCAGGAAACAAAGAAAAAGATCAGGGTACAGTTCGTCGAAGGCGATGAAGACGCAGCAGACGAAATTCTTCTGGTGCGGGTCCGCGGCGTGATTCACGA
>JAKQQP010000638.1 GCA_029564115.1 Candidatus Rifleibacteriota bacterium
ACAACTCAGCACCGGTGGCAAACGAAAAGATACTGAGCCCGCCGGTATCGGCAAGCAACGACAGATTGTCGGCCAGCAGTTCGTTCCAGACCGCCGAAGGAGCAGAGAAAACAAGACAGCCGAATTGTGCGTTTTCAATCAGCCTGGCAGAGATATTCATGCTCGCTCCTGTAATCTGTATAAAATCTTACAGTTCTGGCGGAAAAGCAGAACCCTTGTCGGAAGTACTGTAAACGCCAAATTCTGTCAGGCCCCACGGCCCGCCCGGCGCCTTTTGAAGAACCATTTCAATATTCTCATTGATAGTTTTGTCAGATCCGGTGGTGTCTGTGTATGTAAGGCTCAAGCTCCCCCGGCTTTCAGCGTCAGTCTCTGTTCGCATACTCACTCCCACCCCGGAAATTGTGAAATTTTTAACGACAGCTTTGTTAAAAAAGTTTTCCAGCTTGGTTTTGAGGGTATCTATAACCAGCGTAGTACCATCACTTCGATACCACTTGATATTTGAATCGAGAAAATTATTGGCGGCAGCAAAGTCTTCGGCCCTGATGGCAGCAGAAAAAGTATCAACTGCGGCCGCGACTTCAAGCTGGTCAGGGTCGAGGGTTGGGCCGGAATCTCCGCCACCACCGCCGCCGCAGCCGGTAAAAGTCACCAGGACAACTACCAGAATTAACAGCAGAACAAGTCTGTTTTTTGCCGAAGTCAAAGCTGCCGACCTCCCAAAATCGGTCCTGATAAATTCCGGCCCCACAATCACGCGTGGGGCCGGAAAATCGGTTAACTTAAATCAGGCTTTGCCTGAGCAGCCCATGATGCGCATTTTGCGCTGCACGACTTCTTTGATGGCCTGGCGGGCCGGAGCCATGTATTTGCGCGGATCGAATTCTTCAGGATGTTCGAAGAATACCTTGCGGATCATGCCGGTCATGGCAATACGCAGGTCGGTATCGACGTTGATTTTGCAGACGCCGGTTTTGGCGGCCTGGGCGATCATATCTTCGGGAACGCCGCGTGAGCCCGGAATCTTGGCGCCGTATTTATTGCAGATATCGGTCAGATCCTGGGGAACTGAGCTGGCACCGTGCAGTACGAGCGGGAAACCGGGAAGTTTTTTCTCGATCTGAGCGAGGCGGTCGAAAGCGAGCTTTGGTTCGCCCTTGAATTTGTAGGCACCGTGGCTGGTGCCGATAGCGATAGCGAGAGAATCGCAACCGCTCTTGGTCACGAATTCATAAGCTTCGTCGGGGTCGGTGTAAGTTGCGTCTTTGGCATCGACCTTGACTTCGTCTTCAACGCCGGCCAGTTTGCCCAGTTCGGCTTCAACGGTAACACCGCGGGCGTGGGCGTATGCGACCACTTCTTTGGTGATTCTGATATTTTCGGCAAGGGGGTGCTTGGAAGCATCGATCATGACCGAAGTGAAACCGCCGTCAATGCACTTTTTGCAGATTTCGAAATCATCACCATGGTCGAGATGCAGAACGACCGGGATAGAAACGCCGGAAGCTTCGGCCATTTCCATAGATGCCTGGATCAGGTGAATCAGATATTCATGGCGGGCATACTTGCGG
>JAKQQP010000558.1 GCA_029564115.1 Candidatus Rifleibacteriota bacterium
GGTGCGAAATCTTTAAGACACTGATCAGGAACCAAACAGCTTCTTTCTGAGATTTTTCAGATAAATCAGACTCTTGTTGTTTGCAGGGTCTTCACCGCTTTTTTTGATTTTCTCGGTCATCATTTCTTCTACTCTGCCAAAGGTGGCCGGATCAAGAAGCATGCGGGTGGGCTTTATCGACCAGGTGAAGGCAACACTCATAAGAAAGTCCCGGTCAAATTCTTCAAGACCCTTCTGGATTCTTATATGCTCAAGCAATTCAAAATCCTGCTTGGAGATTGCAAAATATGGGTCGACGGATTTGCCCGGTTTGGTTCTAACGTAGAGCAGCGCAATGGTTAACAGAAAAGCCGGTAAAATAAGCATTAGAAAAGTTTCAGCCTGCTGATTTGAGCTGTTGAAGTAATCCTGAAGCGCCTGAAGTACTTCTCGTCCGGACAAAACCATTTAAAGCACCTTATAGCTGAGGTCAGCAATGAGTTTTCTGATTTTTTGCGAGGAGTCTTTGCGCAGCACCGGCATATACTGCGAGAGCATCTGCGGGTTGATCCTGGCCACCGCCTTTATTGCGTTGAATCTCAGCATCTCATTCCGGTCATTCAGATAGGGAAAGATGAAATTCAGGAAATTAGGGTCGCAGATTTCACCCATGGCCCAGATAGCGCTCGCACGCATGTTGGGATCGCGGTGTGTCAGCATTTTCTGGATAATCGGCATAACATTGAAATTGCCGACTTTTCGGATGCCAACGAGCGCATTGGCGCGGATTCGGTTGTTACCGTCTTCAAGAAACGGCAGCAGTATCTGAATTGCCTGCCGGTCACCAAGTTGCGATATGGCTTCTACGGTGTTGGCTCTGACTCTTGGGTCAGGGTCATTGAAGAAACTGATAAGATGTTTGATCAGATCCTGATCGCCAATAACGCCAAGCGTTTTAACGATTGCGGCTCTGACAAGTTTGGAAGGGTCTTTCATCGCTGCGAGCAAAGCGTCTTTGCCTTTGTCATCGACCTGAATGTTTTCGAGGAGCAGGGCTGCCTGCAGCCTGGTCTGCGGGTCGAGAGACGAGAGATCCTGAATAACCTGTTCGGTAAAGTTTTGATCGAGCTTTTGAATTACTTTACCGGCGAGCTTTCTAACTTCAGGAGTCAGCTTGGCAAAATTGGCCTTATAACGCTCTTTGGTCAGTCGCGCAATTTCTTCGAGGGCAAAATTACGCAGTTTTTCGGAGCTGCTGTTGATAAATCTGACAAGATGAGGGGCGAGCTGATTTGGCGATAATTGCACCTTGAGCGCCTGCAGAGCGAAGAAAGCGACTCCTTCGTCAGGGTCATGCAGGGCTTCAAGCAGAAAAGTCTGAATCTGCGGAAAATGTTGCAGGTTAAGGCATTTCAGGGCAGTCTGTCTGACACTGGGGGCCGGGTCTTTTGTCGAAGCTTTTAACAGCTCAATAAGACCGTTCATTTTAAGCTCGCTGGCGAACTCAAGGGCCGCAAGCCTGACGCCCGGGTCAGAATCTTTCAGAAATTTTTCGATGGCAATGTTGCG
>JAKQQP010000570.1 GCA_029564115.1 Candidatus Rifleibacteriota bacterium
TGATACCTGGAGACAACTTTTGGCTGGAGAGTAAACGTCGGACCCGTCTTCAACCCAAGATCCCTGAGAAACTTTCCGGTGCAGGCAAACGGCGCCGAAATTCTCAGGCTGGCCGCGATTTTCGCAAGAAAGTTAAACATAGCCGTATGCGCCCCCATTCATGATGCGTTCTTGATAGAGGCAGACGTAAGTGACCTCGAAGCCCAGATCCTGAAAATGAAGTGCTGCATGGAATACGCGTCCGAAAAAGTGTTAAAGGGCTTCAGAATAGGGGTGGATGCCGAAATTTACCGCCACACCCCGGCAGAAACCCGAAAAGTGCCCGAGAAAAACAGAGCAATGTGGAATCTGGTTCTGAAAATTTTACAGGAGGAAAAATGCTAAGGTGCGCGCTGGCGCAACACAACCTGCGCGCCTACGCACACCCGTGCAATAATATTATAATTTATTATGAATAATGAAACACCCGCGATCGACCAAACCATAGACCTTTCCGAACTGACAATAACTGCAGAACATGCTCCTGCGCGACCGAGGAAAAAGCCGCCGCAGCCGAAATCCCTTTATATACCAGGCCCGATATACCTGACCGAAATCCGCGAAGCAAACACCCTCGGTGGCGCCTGCCTGGCGGTATCTTTGCTGCTGCGCATGTGCAGAAACTGGCAGAAAAGCTCCGAATATGTAAAAATTGCCCCAACGATATACAGACAACTGGGGCTAAACAGGCACCAGGTGTATAGAGCTTTAAACAAGATGGAAGCTGCCGGGATGGTAGAACTGCGAAGACATAAGGGGGAGGGGACCGGGGTGAAACAAATACATCAACACGATGGCCAGTAATGAAGACAAGCAAAAATGTTTGTCAGTCGCTGGTTGGCGGCAGGCCGTAAATGGCTAAGCCAGGTTTCTATGTTTGTTTCGAAGCGCTTACTTTGCATTTAACCAGAGCAATGTTTTCGTCGTTCTGAGCTTAATACAGCGCCATTTCCCAGAGATCCAGATCGTATTGCCCCCCACACTGGAGTTCCTCCGTCACCTGTTTGTAAAACCCTTCCCGGTCGCTCCGATTCATAACCTGGCCCCTGCAAAAAATAACGCGAATCCAATAAAGAAGTCCAGAAAATCAATTTTCGAGGATTTTTAAGCCCTCTTGTTGTCTGGCATAGAGTCGGCTCAGAGTTCCTTGCGATTGCCGGCTGAAGAAACAACAACCGTTGAGTTGGTTACAGTTATAGCGCCTAGTGAGTCGCAAACCCAGTTATAAGAAAAGTCAAAAGAAATGCTATCTGTCGAAATATAATATTTCCCGCCTTCTGGGGGGAAATGCTTCATTGCGAGGCTGGCGAAATATACGTTAAAAATGGGTTTGATACAACGATAATCCATTATTCGCCTTAAAAGCTTGGTATTGGATGTGTCTAATAGTTGGTTAATCGATATATAACCCTTGTACCCAGATACAGCTCCATTTGATATGCTTTGATTGAAAGAAATTCCTGGGTCACTGGAGTTGTCTTTATTTGAATTTAAAACTGATAGCGAAAACCCGTAAGAAGTTTTGCTTAGATAGTCTTTTAATTTCGCAGAGTCTGGGAGAGGGAGAAGATTGTCTTGGTCTAAATTTGAAAACGGCTTGCTTTTTCTTTCAACGACAATATCTTTAAATATTTTGAGATGCATATCCATTTCTGGACTGAGTTTGTAAAACAATTCCTTAATAAATGGTTTTGAGTTAATTCCGATGCTAATAGCATCTGCCCGTTGATTTCGAACAAGATTTGTAACTAATACGGCATCTGGGTATACCTGTTTCCCATAAGAGAATGAAGTTGAGGGTGCGGTCGGGGGACCAAACTCTTTGCAAACGCCAGAGGCTATTTCAGTTATTTCACCAAAAGTAAATTTAATAACGCTGGTATAATCGGCTACAGGAGCATAGGTTTTAAATACTTGTACAAGCTTCCTGTCTCTAAAGCCCAGTGAATACCCTTTACATATCCCTATCAGGTCAAAGACTTCATCTCTGCTCGGATCTTCGAGTTGAAAGTTGTCTGCTGGTTGGCCAAAAATAAACTCTTTAAAGCCGTTTTCCCTATAATAGTCGGAGGCTGTCGTCAAAACTGCTTCAAGAGCCGGATCTGGAGATAATGGGGGTGATGATGGCTCGTAATGTTTGACAATCTGTTCTGCAGCATACAGCAAACTATTTGCCTTCAAAGAATATGCTACTATCTGTTCTGCATCGGGTATCCCCAATTGCTTTACCCATGCAACAACTGGTTCTTCTGGTGCCATTTGAGATTCTTGTGATGCTTGATAATTCAATTTTAAAACTTTTATTAACTGCTCGATAGCTTCATTGCGATCAGCTGAAATGCTTTTTCGTAGAATTTCCTTCGTGATTGGTATTAATTCTTCTTCTTCGAAACCGCGCCCGCACATCGCGACAAAGAGAGCGGCTTCATTATCTTTATTCTTCTCGTTTATATCAATGTTAGAATTTAAAAAATAACGTACGACTTCAAGATTTTCGTTATTTTTTAATGCCAGAATCAAAGCAGTATTGTTTTCGTCATCTTTTGCCGTCAGGTTCGAACCCCTTTCGACTAACTTCTTAATAACAGCCAATTCTGGGTTTGCTGATGCGGCACATAAGAGAGGGTTGTTTGCCGGGCCATCGGTCAGCTTCGCACCGTGACTGCAAAGAATATCAATTATCTCTGGATCTTTGGCATTTCTTGCAGCCCAAACAATCGGAGGCTGAGTGTTCCCGCCTGTTGTATCTATAAAATTTACATCTGCTCCGGCATCTATTAATGCTTTAATTTCTACTGCTGAAGGTGATTCCTCCATAAAAGCCTCGACAAGTCTTTTAGCATCGGCCATTTGAACGGTGGCTAAAAATAACGATATCATCAGCAGAAAACTGTATCTTCTCATAGTTTATCCTCAACTTTAGCAGATAATATAATGCCATTTATGGCTTTCTGTAAGATCCCAATTATAATATCAGATTTCAATGAAGGGCGCAAAAAACAATGCTAAAAAACGGGTCAGTGTCGACCCGTAAAGATTTCGGGCTTATTCTTCAGCAGCCAAAGGCGCCTCACGCTGATACTGTTCGCAGAATGGAGCAGCAGGGCAGTAAGATTCGCAACGTATGCTTTTGCCTGGGCGGAAGACAAGGCGGTGCTTGTCGCCGGCGTTTTTGCATGCGGCCTCTGCTTCAGCTTCATCTTCGAACAGCTTTACTGCGGTCTTTCTGCCTTCTTTCATCAGGGCGAAGATGTTAGGGGTCTGCCACCGCTCTTCTGCTGAACATTCTGGTAATTTATCGCGGGCGGCCTGGTGAAGGCGAATGCGTTCGTCGATATACTCTTCGCATTTTTCCTCGCTCCAGAGCGGAATTTCGATTACCACAACCGGCTGAGTCGGATAATCTGAGCTGCGCTGAGCCTGACTTTTGCTCCAGTCGCGCAAGATTACTACGATCTGCAACTGACTGACTGCATAGCCGTGTTCGCGAAGCAGTGTTGCCAGAATGTTCATCTGGGCAATCCACTCTGATCTTGAACCGTTTTTCACTGAATAGCATGACGTTACCTTATAGTCACTGAGTATTCCAGACACCGGATCAAACCTGTCAAACTGCCCGGAAATTTTCCAGCCCTGGCGTTCGACGGTAAGCCGGGTTTCTGTGTCGGCTTCCATTTCAGCCCTGTCGAGAATGACATGCATCGCCTGGCCAAACAATGACCATACCCGGTCAGCGGCGTCTTCCTTGAGGTCTTTGTAATGCGCCCTTTCGAGTGCAACTTTTCTGGGCGGCGAAATTAAGCGGGTTACGCTGATGTCACACGGCCCGGAAGTATAAGGATCATTTCTGATCGCGTTAACGATAGATTGCGGGAGATTGAACTTGTTGGTGATCTGCATGTCAGGCAGCCTCCTTCATTTCAAGGTCTTTGCTGAATGCATCGATGATGGTATCGATATCTGAATCCTTGATCTCGGCAGATTCCTTGATGGGTCGACCAATGCCGATGAGCTTGCCGATAACGGCTTTCATTTCCTCGGGTGTCTGGCCGAGCTTCGCAGAGAGATTAAACAACATTCTGATTTTCTGCACCCTTTTCTGGGTCTGTTCGGCCACTTTATCCGACTTCTGGGGCGACTTTTCACCCTTTTCAGCTGATTCTGCTTTCGGGTTGCTGATGCGGGTTTTCTTGTGCTCATCAAGATTGGTTACCTGCGCAGGCTTTGCTGCTTTCTGAGCATTCTCTTTCGCCTGGCTTCTGGGCATCGCTGCCTCTGCGTCATCATCTTCATCTGATACAACACCGGCAAGGCTGGCGAGAGAATAGCGCCGGGCATAGGTTATGGCCGAACCGATAGCCTGGGGGCTGTCCTTGATTATGTTCATCGAAAGCTGATCGCTGATGAACTCCCCCGATGCGTGAATAAGCATGGTGGTTACAATAACGCGATCTTCAACTACTGAAGTCCCCTGAACGATGGCGATCTGGTTCTGTGAGAGCGCGGTGCGACATGATTCCATGATGCTGGCAAGTGTCGCATACTTGCTTCTGAAATGCGGGTTGGTCGCGTCAAAACCCGCCGGTTTCATATCACCCTGAGCTTTAGCCAGGGCCTCTGACAATTTTCCGATTGTTTCACTTCTTTCCATATGGTTCCTCCTGAAAATAAAAGGGGGAGCAGCTCTCGATGGCCACTCCCCCGACTAACGGAAATATTCACGCAGCATTGGCAATATATTCCGCTGCTGCGTCTTCGAGCTGCTTGCGCTCTTCGGGTATAAGGTCGAGCTGCTCATGCGTCTGGAAATCTGTAACCGCCTGGGCAACGCCGAACATGGTGTCATGCGGTTCCTTGTTGTAGGCGAGCATGAAAGGCTCTACAAGTTTGGCGGGCATGTGAGCCTTTCTGATAATGCTTTCTATGGCATGCTGAGGATTGGCGATACGCTTTTCCTGAGACTGCCTGAGGTTGTTTACTGCGATGCTGAGCCTTTCGGGAACATGCTGCAGAATATGAGAAATCTGGTTCCAGAGATCTGCTTCCGGTCTGCCGCTGTGGCGGCGTCTGAGGAGAGTCGCGCCCGCTACTGGAGCCGTCATACCATTAGTGCAGACAAGACGCATCAAATGAAGACTGATGCTTAGGCTGGCGTAGCCAACCCCGGAATTCTGGATAAGAATGCCGCCCCAGATAGTGCCAACAGCTGAACTGCCTTTGTTATCAACGGGCTCGCCGATTCTTATCGAATACGATACCGTCTTGTCGGTAAAGTTTGCCCGGATAACGGGGATCTGGCTGTCGCCCTGCTGAATCGAATGCAAAATCAGATTGCTGAGCATCGAGTCTGATACTGCACTGTAGGTCGGGCTGACAAATGCTTTAATCGCTCCGTCAGCATTTGCGTCTGTAAGGTCAGTCAGTCTGAGTTTGATCTGACCGGTGGCGCGATTGAAGCGCCTGTTGAGTTCGTATGCTTTTTCGTCATTGCTGGCGTTTTCGAACCAGCGGTCAAATCTGACACCGAGAAGATTGGCAATCTGCCTTCGACTCCATGGCGTGAGGGCATAGTTACCTTCGCCCGGAACGATGATATTGAGGTCGTCGTTCATTTTGAGATCCGAAAGATTCGTGATTATATCGGGCCTGTCGTGGGATTCCACGATTCCGATATGTTCTGCAAGGGTCTGCAGAGTCATGGGTCTGTTTTCTTTAAGGGCATTAAACCTGAATTCCATAAACCTTTCTCCTTTATAAATTTAACTTGCATCAGAGTGCCTGTTTCATAACCAAACGATCATGTGTAGCCAACCTTCGCATATCGAAAATATGACGTAGTTGATCACTCCAAAGTCTTATAACAGAAAACAAGCTATTTTCCTGTTATAAGGCTTATGTAAGGATGACAGCCCTTACCCATTTCTCATCAAAACAGGAGGCAGGTATATGACCGAAATCATAATCGTTCCGCGCGATTCGCAGACCCAGAACTCTTCTGGCCTGCTGCATTCGCTACCGCTGGCACAGATCGTTTCGTGCGCCGGAAAGTGCGCCGAGCTATGGTTCCAGGCAAAGCAAATGGAACAGCAATGCCAGGTGCAACAGACCACCATGTGGAATTCAACTGTTCAAGAGCTTGGACGCCGCAATCAGGAAAACATTGAATTCGTCGAGAATTCCCGGCTGCTTAGAACAATTCTGAAGCCGCTCGCTGAGGCAGAAGGGAAACGACTACTCAGGCGAAAAAATCAGGCGCAGGATGATACCGACAATTCGATCTGGTCGAAAGTTCTGCAGATTCTCGGCCTGGCAAAAAGGCCAGAAAGGAAAACACGCCATGGAAAGCCTACAACCTAAGTACAGGCGTTTCCTGAAACAACTGCTGCATGCTCTCACCGAAGTTATCTGCGACGGCCAGGCTGACAGCAATCCCCCCAATAATGATCCCGGATACCAGGACTCTAAAAAGTTCATACGGAAATCTGATCCTGTCGGGCAGGAGGATTCAAATGTTTAAAACTGGTCTTAATGCGACTCTACCAGCAGGAGCTGGTGAATTGCTCTGGTCAATATTGCCAGCGATCGGCATTGTGCCTGTGGTTATTGAAGCGGTCAAACTACAGATGGAAAGCCTGGAACTGCATCGGCAAAGAAAGCGCATATTAAATGAAAGCAGGCGGCAAGGCAATGAGATGGCAAGAGCCTCCAGGCTGGCTGTTCTCAGAATTGAGAAACGAGCAGCTCAGATCGGGCAAAGGTTTATTCAGATCAGACAGTTTCTGGTAGAAAACAATCAGAACCGGCTACAGTTGCTGGAACTGATTGATCGGGCCTGCAGAAGCCTGCGGTCAGTTCAATCACCTGCCCAGCGAAAGCAGCTTCGGCAGGTGATTGAAGTATCGTCCAAGCTTTTCAGAGAAAAGTCGGTTTCTGCGGCCAGAATGTTCAATGTGCTAATCGATAACCGCTTATCTGACATGAGGCAGGAGGCTTTATGGTTACAGCTCTGACATTCCTGGCACATCTGGGGCTCGCTGCCGCAGCATCTGTTCTTGGCAGTGTTGCCAGCAGATCATACAAGGAAGCAGTAAACAGACATTCAGACGCAATCTTAAAGTGTCGGGAAAGAATGGTTTCCAGAAAACAGCAGACCGATAATGCCGTGCGCTTTGCCGCTGCAAAAGCTGCCTATATCGAGTCCATAAAGGTTGCCAATACAACATGGGCTTTTTTAAAGCAGGAAAGAGAAAACCTGAAAATACTTCGTTCCTGCATTCGCCGGCTTCTGAACGACATGGAACGCTGCCCTGCCGAAAATCGCGGGGCGCTGCTGGCATCTCTGGCCGAAGTGCAGAATACCGCCGGCCTTATAGCAGAAAACTCCGGCGCCCTGAAAGCGAAGGTAACCATGCTCAACCAGCAAACAGCAAGCCTGAGAGAGCAGTTCCCCCGATTCGGAGGCGCTGGAGTTCGCTATTATCAGCATCTGCAAGCTTTCCGGGAGACCCGGCTGCTTAAACGAGAAAATTTTTAAGTCGAAACGTGATTGCCTTTATTCAAGCCTTCAGGGCTTTTTTTACCCGCGATTTTTAGGCTGGTTGTAGCAGGCCCCCGGCACCCTTTTCGGGGACTCTCTTTTATCAAACCAAGTTTAAGCAGGCTGTTGACGGCTGACTGAAGCTGATACTTATCAACAGATCTCAATGCACTTTTCAATTCACGCAAAGTCATACCAGAAAGTCTTTTCTCCAGGAATTTGAGGAGCAGGCATTCTATCTGGCTCTGCTTAATCAGCCTTTTTACAGATCGAAACGGCACCTCCCAAACCTTCGCAAGCTTTATTAAACACTGATCGAGTAATACAGCATTCATACCTCTAGAACACAGCGCTTCGACGAACAAATCAGCTTCAACCGCGCCGGGCAATTTTTCCCAGGAGCATCGTTTTTTCATCAAAAGATTCACACCCTCAGCCAAGCAATCAAAAGACTGCAGCCAAGACCCGAATTCGTCTGGGGTCCTTAATAAAGAAACCTTCGCCCCGGCCGCTAACAGCTGAGCTACCAGATAAAAAACTTTTCTACGGTCAAACCCTCTTGCCAGAATTGAAACATCTCGGCCCATAAAATTTATCGGAAGATCAGAAACCAGCTCGGTGTTTTTGAAATATGGCGACACAGCAAATGAATACTGACCGCCGGCCATAACTGCCATAGTGTAGAAAGGGTTGCTGGTAACAACCAGCGGGTAAATATGATGTCCGGCTATAAGACTGAACCGGCGGGCGAAGTAATATTCAAAGCTGAAGAGTTTCAGCATCTTTGAAGATACCTGATGATAATAGAGCATTTGCCCCGAAGCATTGTAAACAGGGAACTGTATGTGCGGTTCGCCATTCATGATGGCAATCTCGCCGACATTCTGCGCAAGAAGATGCAAGTTAGCGCCAACCTCTCTCAGCTGGCTATTAACCTGATCTACAGACCAACCCCCGCCAGAGATGCCAAGCATATCGCGCTCAAGTTCGCCGGGCCTGAAGAGATGTCTCATTCGCTCACCCAGCATCAAAGACGGGTCTGCCTGCGTTTCTTCAGCCCTGGCTATAATTTCGTAATAGCCTGGAGCAGGGCCTGCGTGGAATTCCAGCAGTTCTGGTGCAACATTATTCACCAGAGATTGCAGATCAGCTTTTTCCTGCACAGATTTGTCTGTTAAATCGTCCATGACAGCATTATACCCGCCGACGATTTTGCGGCATATTTAGACGCGAGGCCGACTTAAATATTGCCGTTTATTTCAGTTTATTGCATAATGCTTTTCAAGATCCGGGGATCTCTTTCTTCCATGGCAAAAAAAAGCCAAGGTGATAAGAGAATGGAAACAGAAAAGAGGCTATCAGTCAGGAGTGATTTATGAAAACCATTCGCAGCTCATGCACACTACAACCTAACGCCCTCGAAATTAACGTCGGCGACCAGATCGAAAAACTCGACGAGATAATCAACAATACTGACGGCAAAGAGTATTTCAACAAAACCTTCATTACCGAAGGCATGAAAACCATGCTTACCAGAGGCATGGCCCGCCTGGCCGGCAAGTCGAACGATTCGATTTTTCATCTCAAACAGGCGATGGGCGGTGGTAAAACTCACCTGATGGTCGGCTTTGGTCTGCTGGCAAAAGATGCAACTCTGCGCTCTGCACTGATCGGCGAGATCCCTCACCAGAACGGCTTTGCCACGGCTAAAATTGCCGCTTTTAACGGACGCAATAACCCCCACACTTATTTTTGGGGGGAAATTGCCCGCCAGCTCGGCAAAGAAGCCATGTTCAAAGAATTCTGGGAATCAGGCGCCAAAGCTCCAGACGAGCAGGCATGGGTAAAGCTTTTTTCTACTGATGAGCCAATTCTGATTCTTCTCGACGAAATACCACCATATTTTCATTACTACAGCACCCAGGTTCTCGGCCACGGCACTGTCGCAGACGTAGTTACCCGCGCCTTTGCCAATATGCTGACTGCTGCCCAGAAGAAGAAAAATATCTGTATTGTCGTGTCAGACCTTGAAGCCGCTTATGACACTGGTGGCAAGCTGATTCAAAGAGCTCTCGATGACGCTACCCAGGAACTCGGCCGCGCCGAAATCAACATCACCCCGGTTAACCTTGAATCGAACGAAATCTACCAGATTTTGCGCAAACGCCTGTTTCAAAAGCTTCCTGACAAAAATGATATTGCCGAAATTGCCGAAGCTTTTACTGCCAGACTGGCCGAAGCCGCCAGAGCCAAAACGGTTGAACGCAGCGCCGAAGCACTTGCCAGCGAAATCGAAGCTACTTACCCGTTCCACCCG
>JAKQQP010000573.1 GCA_029564115.1 Candidatus Rifleibacteriota bacterium
GACGTGGTTGAGGCCGCAAGGCCAAGCAGCACCACGATCTGGCAGACACACAGTTCATGTTCATTCAGAGCCATGAAAATGCGCAGGCGGCTTTCTTCTGCGAGAACCTTGAGTGTATTCAAAGTTTCTTTCAATTTATTCACCTCGTGATATTTTAAACATACTATATTTCGCCACATAGCGAAATGAAAAATTCTGACGCATTAATTTTTTTTAATAAGAACAATATGCAAAAATTCACTTACTCCGCTTCAGGCCTGATTGAGCATTTTTTTAATAATTGCCATTATGTGGTTTTATCAAAGCCGCTTCGCAAATAGAGATACTTTTGAATTACCCTCTCTTGACTTTATGAACGGGCTGAAGCAGAATCAGGGGGCGAAAAAACCGGGTTTTTGATGGTTTTTCCGGCTCCATTAAAACGCTGTTACTTCATTCCTCTCTGACTGCCTGGTTCCGGCTCTGGAACGACTCGACAATGCACAAGATGCTGCTGATCATCAGAACTTTTCCGGCCTCGATTCTGAGGCTGTTTTCGGCGCAGGCGCTTCTTGGCATCGGCACCGGCGTGTTTTCGGTGCTGCTCAACCTCTATCTGCGCGAAATCGGCTATTCTGAGGAAATGATCGGCAGGCTGCTCGCTGCTCAGTCACTCTGTGCCGCCGTCATGTCGATACCGATGGGCTGGCTGGCAGACCGGGCCTCGCGTCGAACCACTTATCTGCTCGGTGTTCTGCTTCTCGGCACAGGCTATTCGGTGCTCGGACTGACCCGCTCGCTTTACCCGCTGTTTGCGGCAGCATTTCTTGCCGGCACCGGCAGCGGCGCGATGATGGTTTCGGTTCTGCCCTATCTGCAGGAAAACGGCCGGCACCGCCAGCGCAAATATATTTTCAGCGTTAACGTCACCCTGATGTGGATAACCAGCGTTTTTGCCGGTTTCATCGCCGGCTGGCTGCCGAAAATTTTCAAACTGCTCAACCCAGAGAGCGCAGCTTCCGATGCCGACCGGCTGCAATATTCGCTCTGGGTCGGTATTATCTTTATCTTCTTTGCCCTGATACCCTCATTCGGAATGGCCGGCAAGGCCGAATATGCCAATGAAAAAAAAGAACCACATCGTGATAACCCCGATAAAAAGTCGCTCGAAACACCCTGGCTGCTGATCGGCCGCTTTGCTTTCTGTAACGCTCTGATCGGCTTTGGCGCCGGTATGATCGTGCCTTATTTCAATCTGTATTTCCGCGACTGGGTCGGGTCGAGCATTCCGCAGATCGGCTTCGTCTTTGCCCTTGGTCAGTTCGGCACCGCCCTCGGTTCGATTCTTTCCCCGGCAATTGCCGGCCGCTTCGGCCTCATTCGCGGCGTCGTTTATTCACAGCTTTGTTCGCTGCCCTTCATGGCGCTGATGGCCTGGCGGCACGAGTTCTGGGTCTGCGCGGTCTGCTTCGTTTTCAGGGGTGCTTTCATG
>JAKQQP010000579.1 GCA_029564115.1 Candidatus Rifleibacteriota bacterium
AATGCTGCAGCTGGAACCGTTACTGCTGAAGTGGCAATCGTCCCGACTGGCTCAACCAGCGAAGTTGTTCTTGTTAGCAGCACTCCCGTTGCTACCTCTGGAATCACCTCTGGTACAGCACCGAAGCTGACTACTACTACCCCCGTAGTTAACCAAACAGCTGTTGAAAAAGCAATTGGAGACGCTGTAAGTGTTTACAAAGTTGACAGCGCAAAGGTTCACACTACTGGCGTAGTGCTTTCGACCGATTCTGAATCTCCGACTGAACTTACCTATGGAACTTCGTATATGTTCGATGTGACTTTCAGCAGCGCCTGGACTAACACCGCTACCCCGACTTTCGAAGTTGAAGTAGACAATGTTGGAACCACTTCCGTTCCTGCTCAGAAAATCACTAATGCAGATACCGCTGTTCTCAGCGTAAACTGGGACTCTACCAAAAAGATCGCTATGATCACTGTAACTCCGAGCACTGCTAAGCCCCTCACCAGAGGCGCTACCTACAGCATCGCCCTTGCCAAAACCGATGCAGTAGCCGGAACATTAAAAGCTTCTCTCCCAGCAGCTTATTTCATCAAGATCGCTCAGTAACTCTTAAAAAAATCCCCTGCGAAAGCGGGGGATTTTTTTTTGCCTTTTTTCTCCTTTGTCACATGAAATAAAATACACGCCGGCCTAAACACGATTCTCGGTTGAATTACATCATTGGTTATTGCAAAGCTTTTTTAAGCAAATTCTAAAAACCAATCAGACCAGCCTCAAGACAAGCATCGGGGCGCCATTCGACTCTCTCGAAAAGCCCAGAAGACACCAGGTGCCGTATATCTGTCGACAGTCAAAGTCTCAATTCAGATACTCATAAAAAGACATCGTCTGATACACTATTTTTTGTGATTTTTATAAGGGATGTTTGCGGGGTGGTCGATATGTGGTAGGATTCTGGAAACTATCATTTATAGAGGCTTGCTTTGAAAAATATGGGTTGTTTGATCAGAAAAACCGCTTTTCGTCTTTTTGTTGTGGCTGCCGGGCTGGTTCTGGCTTTGACCGGAGCCGGGGCTGAAGAACTCTGGGAACTGTCGCCTCCGGGCACTGGCGACATAAGGCAGAATGCCTTCATCAGACAGGAACACCTCGAGCTGCATGTGCCAAAATCTTTCGAGGGCCGCACTGCCATCGAACGCAGAACCACCGGCGGCTTCGAATACAACCGCCTGGTTCGCTTCGCGCACAGCGACAGTGACGTCGAACTGCGCGGCCGGTCGACCGTTTTTGATTTCAATTATAAAAAAGACATTCTTGACGTGCAGGTTTTCAGATCGAAACAGATGCAGCCCGGCGGCAATTCGTGCATGGACTGCCACGGCGGCGAAATCAGACGCACCACCGCGGTAGTCGGCATCGAAAAAACCGAGCTCGACCCGAAACCCTATCGCCGTGGCTTCACCACCGTTTATCTCGACGAAGCCGAAGCATTTTCGTGGCGCGCCGAAGTCAACCACTGGGTCAGCCCGAACCTGATGCTGAAAGGTGAAGTCAAGATGGGCAAACTCGAACAGGGCCGCCACAACCTCGACGCCACCAGCATGA
>JAKQQP010000605.1 GCA_029564115.1 Candidatus Rifleibacteriota bacterium
ATATTGTATTTGCCACCGGCAACCGCCATTTTAGTCTTGGTGTTGAGAATCAGCAGAGGCTCGATCCCCTGAAAGATGTTCTTGACCGCACCGCTGTTGTCGCCGGCTACCGGCGGAGCGTTCCAGTCGCCCATAAGGGCGACGTTGCAGATCAAAGGACGAGTGCTGTCAGAGCTTTTGTCTGAATAATTAACGCGCACCAGGCCAGGAAACTCACGTTTTTTCAGTTCTTCTTCTGAAACTTCTTTTGGGCCGGTGAAGACTTCTTTTATTTTTGAAAAAGTACCGGAGTAATCGAAGTTGTTAACGATAAAAGTGCCGCCATAATTGTTGAAAGAAAGGTAGTCATTCTTGAGGTTGGCGATAAAAAAGCTGTACATCGGAGCCGGCGGCTCGCAGTCAGCAGTTTTGAAGTCTTTTATGGCCGATACTCTGCGAGTTGCCTTGTAGTTATCCTGATAGGTAATCGAAGCTTCACACTCAAGCTTCAGCTGGCCATATTTTTCAAGGTATTGCCCCTGATCGAGAGTCGGAGTAAGGCTCACCCCAGCCGGCCAGAGATTATTAACGCTTGTGGGCATTGGGATTGCGTCGAATTTAACCTGAATCGGGTAGCGCTGCTTTCCACCGCCAATCAACTGATTTACGAGCATGTCGGCAAAAAAATCAAGACTGGTGAGCTCTTTAAAACTGCGCTCTTTGCCAGCCACTGTGATTTTCGGCATCAGTTTGTCGACAACGCCGGTAAGATTGATATTAACAAGAGTGATCGGCCCGATTTTAACCGGAATCGAAAAGTCAAGCCATGACAGATCTTTCGGAAACCCGATTTCGATCGGTGAGTAACCGCCACCCTCAAGAAAAGTTTTCACATCCGGGCGAAGATTCCAGGCGATGTCAACGCCTGGCACCTTGAAGTCGGCGTAATCCTTGCCGGGAGAAACACGAAAAGCCTTGTCGATCTTAACCTTAACCTTAACATCATATTCCTTGGCGCCTTCGGAGGTCATATAAGCCACCAGGGTATCGAGTTCCTTGTTATCAACACCGTCTTGAAGATCTTCTTTCGTCAGCACAATCTCTTCGGATGCAGCAGCATCAAGATCAAGCTGTTCGTCAGCGCCGAGATTGCCGGCAAGCCCTAATGTCACACCACTTTTGGCACGGGCAGGCATACGCAGCTTGATAGACAGATCTTTGGCGGTTACCCGGGTCGGATCGACATCGTTGATATTGTCGGCGATCATGCGCATGGCACGCTCTAAAGCAGCTTCAGCAAGACAGGTTGCATGCAGCCCTTTTACAGAAAGTGTTGTCTGACGACCCTCTTCGATTGTTGAACTCATGAACATGGTGGAGGCGAAAAGAATCACGCCAAGAACGCCAACCACAATGATAAACGCACTGCCTCTTCTTGTTGCTGGTTTCATGATTATCCCCCCACCCTATTCAAATTTGGCCGGAAACGCAAAAAGGCTCTTGCCAAGGCCCTGAGATACTTTCCCTGACTGAATTGCACCTTGTTTAACAGCCTCGACATCGGCAAGCCCCTGTGCGACCTTGGCAGGGTCGGCGCTTTCCTGAAGCTGTTTGAGCGCCATATAGGCATTGCGAACTGAAGCCGCTAGATCGCCGCCGCCATAATCTGGCGGCAGCTTTCCTACCAGTTCCATAAATTGCTTGAAGGCTGCCTCAAGTTTTTTTCGATCCTGGGTCAGTTCATACAGCTCACAAAGAGCACCCATTGCATAAACCTGCTGAAAAGAGTTGCCGTTCGCTTCTTCAAAAGCCTTCAGGAACATAGCCTCGGCTTCGGCAAAATTACCACGTTCAAGCTCACCCCTGCCCTCAAGCAAAAACTGGTTATGTTCGGCCTTGTAGGCATCGCGCTGCTCTTCTGTAGAGCCGGGCGGGAAACGGTCTGAGCGCTGGCTGCGTTTTATGAGTTTGAAAGCATCTTCAAGCTCCTGCTCGACACGCTTTTCTGGTGAAGTCGACGAAAACCAGGTCGAGCCGGATGTTTTGCCTGAAGAAGGGGCGGAAGAGGCGCCGGAGCCAGATGAAGTGCCAAAATTAAAAACATTTTTGCGGGCAACCATGGTTTTCATCTTTTCCTGGCTGATTTTTTTAGAACTGCCACCAGAAAAGAAAATCAGGAAAACAACCGGAACAATCAGCAGAGCAACCCCGGCAGCAAGCAGTCGAATGTCGCTCATGTCGACTTTCTTCAGCAGTTTTTTGAAATCCTTTTCTTCCGCCATCATCTGCTCCTCTGCTACTCTGTATACAGATAATCTACACTAATTCCCGGGGCAATAGCAACAAAAGAATGTGTTTTTGCGACACAGCTGCACAAAAACCTATTGTTCAACAATGCAGTGCTGAAGCATTAATTCATATTTCCGGTTCACAGTATGAGTCACTTAATCCGAAATTCTGATGCATTATCGCAGCGCCTGCACCCAGGATTGGTAAAAGTGACGATCCAGGCTCTTATCGAAAACCACAGATCAAGTTTTGCCGGGCCGACAGACTGTTGTCTGCAGCTATAAAGTCAGTATCCCCGACAATGACCGACTGAAATGAAACCGGCTTTGGAATCAGACCAACGCTTATCTCTCTGCAAATAATACGGCACATGCAGGCTAAAAGTTGCGACAATTTTCACGATGTCTGCAGATCACAGTGCTATTTTAAACAAATTTTATGATTTTTAGATTTTGCGAGAGTCTGGCTTGATTTTTAACCAATAACTTTATTCAGCTATTTATTTTCATCTATTTTCGACTTTCTATTGACTTTATTCTGTAAAAAAGTTTTTATATATATCTGTTAGCACTCGATCAATTTGAGTGCTAACAAGTAAAGTTTCCAGAAGTTCAAATTCAACAAGGAGGACATCATGAACCTCACCCCGATGGGTAACCGCATTGTCATCAAAGTCACCGAAGCCGAGAAAAAGACTGCCACCGGCATCATTATTCCGGATACTGCTTCGAAAGCCCGCCCGAAAACCGGCAAGGTTATTTTTGTCGGCCGCGGTCTGACTGATAACAAGGGCAAAGTTATTCCCATGCAGGTTAAAAAAGGCGACAGCGTCATTTTTACCGAATGGGCCGGCACTGAAATCATGATCGAGGGCGAAAAACACCTGATCATGAAAGAAGATGAAATTCTGGCTGTTGAATAAACCAACATCAATCAAGTTCAAAATCATTCACTAAGGAGATATATAAAATGGCCGCAAAACAACTGAGATATGGTGAAAACGCAAGAAGAGCCCTTGAAAAAGGCGTCGACACTGTTGCCAACGCAGTACGCTCAACCCTCGGGCCCAAAGGCTGTTATGCCATCCTCAACAAGAGTTTTGGTAGCCCCACCGTTACCAATGACGGCGTCATGATCGCCAAAGAAATCGAAGTCGAAGACCGCTTCGAAAATATGGGCGCTCAGCTGGTTAAAGAAGTCGCCAGCAAAACCAACGACATCGCCGGCGA
>JAKQQP010000009.1 GCA_029564115.1 Candidatus Rifleibacteriota bacterium
TTTCGTAATCCGCAAATTCATTTAAAAAGACCTTTAATTGGATGTGTTCATCGGATATTATTTTCAATGAGCTTCAGCGACTTTTGGTCACCCCTGCCGTGGCAGGAAGTTCATTGTATCAAATCAGCTCAACCATGTCAATAAAAATGTACACAAAATCATTTACGATAAAACAGGCCTGAATTCCCGCAATAGTTGCGGATAAGCCAGCGATACCACCCCATCTGATTCTTTGTAGGGCTTTAAATTTCTTATTTTTTAAACATATTCATTATAAGGACAGACAAATGAGACAGTGGAGAAAAACCATGAAAAGGATATCAATGGTTTTAGTTCTGCTGCTTTTCGTGGCAATCGCGCCATTATATGGTCTTTATTGTATAGAATGCGGCAGGTCACTTCCTGCCCAGGCAAGATTTTGCCCCTGGTGTGGTAATTCCGCAGCAAATGGCGCCAATACTCCGGCTGCAGCTATGGAAACGGCACTTCGACCCCGCGATACCGCCCGGCCAACGCCGGGTGTTTCCCCGGCCGATTATCTTTATGTCGGCCAGTTTGAAGAACTCCTCAGAAAAAACGACCTGAGAGCAGTCATAGGCGAAGTTCGCGACTACTGGCGCCTCAACGACATCCGTGCAGCGGGAGTGATTTCGGCCAGAGCGAATTTGAATCAGTATCAACGCAAGATGCACGACCTGCATGCCCGAAAATTTGACCTGCTCAACAATTACCTTGAAGCCTGGCGTCGGGAAACCGAAGACCGCGACCTTGCCATGGCGACTGCCGAAAAACAGCGGGCCGCTTTTGCGGTCGCACAGATCAACCTCGCCATTGATGAACTGGTGACCGGCAATGGAACTCAAAGTTCTTTCAGGCGAGTCGAAGCGATCGAGCGGCGCATGCGCGAGAGCAGTCAGAATAATCGGGTTACGGCCGGCTATCTTGTCGTCGGTGAGCAACGACTGCCCCGTGGCGAACCGATCTGGGTCATCGAAGTCGTCAGTAACTTCGCAAGGATAATGCATATGGGCGAAAGCAATTCTTCAAGCCCGCTGGTTGGCTGGGTCACACTTTACGATCTTGAGCGGCGAACCAACTGGCGCCCTGACCCGGCAATTTTTCATGCGCCGCCTTCTAAACCGCTGGCCTTTTCTGCGCTGCACACGGCTCCGACCAGAGTAGTCATCTTCAGCGAAATCACCAACCCCCGGCACGACTACGATCGCAAACGTTATCTGCGCGCCCGCCGGCGTGCCAACAAGGAAACTTCTTCCAGAATCACCCGCACCAGGGTTCGCAAACCTGAGCGTGTTCGAGATCGTTCCCGAAAAGATACTCAGAGAAAACATCAGTCAGGCCACGGCCCCCGCCCCCGCCTTCACGGCCATCACCGGCCGTAAACCTCACAGTTACAGAACTACCGACCGGCAGAGAATCGCAAATTCTTCCTGAGAAGGCTGGTGCTTTTTAACGAATGGTGGAAACCCACTGTCGAACTCTTCAGCGGCATTTTTATCAAGGTTATAAACCTCGCTGCCATTATAAATCCAGTTTCCATCTGGCCATTGCCGGTTCTGAAGCGGCAACACCAGCATACAGGTCGGGTATCT
>JAKQQP010000053.1 GCA_029564115.1 Candidatus Rifleibacteriota bacterium
TAGCCTGCTGCAGGCCTCTGGCTTTGAAGCCGGGCTTGATTTCTTCGTTCTTCAGAAAATATATCCATTCATCGAGAGTGTTGCGGGCCACATTGTCGAAGTTATTGACCTTTATCAGATAGTATTCCGGAAAAATCTCGCACGGCGAGGTCTGTCGGTAGAGCAGCCGCTGTTCGCTGCTGAGCATGAGTTCGTCATGGCGGTGCAGCCCGGTGAAAACGGTCTGGCCGCGATAGATGTAATCTTCGCCGTGGCCCAGTCGAAACTGACCAGTTTGCGTGGTTTTGTCATCGCCGTTTTCCTTCGCACTACCGCAAAATCGGTTTGCACGACCAGTATATCGCAAAGCCCTTTCCACGGCAACATTGCATTAAGGGCCGAAAAATGGCGTTGCTATTTTTCGGATAAAAACAAGACCCGCGACAAAATGATGTTTTTATGGGTATAATCGCCTGTAGACCAAAGAGAGGTAGAGAATATGCGTAAAATTTTCTGGAAAACAGCCGTCAGATGTGCCTGCCTTGCGCTGATCGCAACTTTTTTTCAGGCGGCGGCTCTGGCGTCAGGGTTTCCGACAACCGAAGCGGGCGGGTTTCCCGCAACCGTCGAGCTGAAAACGCCTGAACAGACCTTTACCCATAAATTTTATTTTCTGCTCAAAGAGGGCCGCATCTGGTTGAAATCGCGCACTGAAACCGGCGAGAATGGGCAGTGGCAACTTCTGAACGGCACCGGCCTGCCGTCGCCGGCCACCGATAAAGCCCCCTGGAAAAACCTGACTCATATTCAGGCCATTTCAGCTGATGGCGATAATCTTATTGCCGTTTCGCAACAGAACATCGTTTATTACACCAAGACCTACAACTGGAAATGGAAAGACCATTTTTCTGCAATTCCCTTTACCAGGCAGCTTGCCATTCCGCCGGGCAGTCGCGCTTTCGGAATCTCGCATCGGGGCAGTTTCATGCGCTTTTACCGCGATATCGACGGCAATGCTCACAGTGTCAGTGCCGGCGTGACCACTCTTTATCTGCTCGAAGCCAACGGTCACACCATTCGTTACGCTGACCCCTGGCTTCCTCCAAAATTCGCTCATATGCTCGACACCCCCGAAAAAGGTCGCTTCGTCGCCGAGTCGATGAGCGTCAGCGGTTCAACCGTTTTTCTGATGAATGCCGCCGGAAAAATGTATACCAGGCTTTATGACTACGATACTTCCGGCCAGAATCCGGTGCTTTCTTATTCGTACAAAAGGGAAAAGCGCGAAGATACCACCAGAGAGAAAACGAGGAGTCTGCCGCCCGAAGACTGGCTGCTGCAGCCCGAGATTGCCGGGAAAATTACCAGCCTGATCACCATTTTCCAGACCGGCGAAGGCAATTCGTCTTTTGAATTACGCGTCGAAGGAATCGACGAAGACGGTCAGACCGGTTATTTCGCAAAGCCGATCTATGGCCCGGAATGGTCTTTTTATAAAACCGGCCACCCTCTTATCGGCTCTTTAATCGACAAAAATATTGCGGCGGCAAAGCTTTATGCGCGGCCGAAAACCCGTTCATTCTCAGGAACAATCAGCAGAAACCAGCTTAAAATCGATGCGGAACTGCTTGATTTCTGGCCTTTCAGCCCACCGGCCGCAGTTCGCTTCATGGCTGCCGGGCAGGTTTTTGTTGCCAGATTACACATGAGGAAATACCACGAGAAAAAGAACGGCAGACTGGCTTTTGCCGCAACTGTTGAGCTTCCTCGCGAGTTTGTCGAGTCGAAGAACCCTGAATGTCGTAAGCTTTTTAACGGGCTTTTCAATAATTCTCAGCTGATCGATATGGTTATGGTCAGCACCGGGGCAAAAGTGCATGGCGCCGAAGATTTACATCTGATCGGAATCTCGGAGCTGGCCGACAATATCGTCAGTCTGATGAGCAAGAACGGCCCGGCTGGTGAAATTAAAGCCGCTTTTAATAAACGTCTCAAGTTTGAGTTCAACAGCGAAAAGCACTGACTTTGTTGCCGTCGGGGCGAGATGCGGGGACATCTTACTTAACTATTGTCCGGTGTCCAATTTTATTTTACCGGTCCAGCTTGTCGTGGATTGATCTTTTTGAAAAATCGTTTACGGGGGGAAACATTCCATGAAAAGAAAAGGTATTTGTCTGCTGTTGGCGCTTATGGGTATTTTTGCCGGCTTTGAATCGTTGTCTTATGCTGAAAAAGCCTCTAAAGATGCAAAAAACAAAAAGACCATCCGGTTTCACGTTGTGATAACGGACAAATGCAACAGCGACTTCTCGAAGCGTCTCCTCGAATCTGTCAAAGAAGCTGTCAATGGAAAAGTATTCGTTTTGACAGAAGAATTTGGCGTGGTGGAAAAAGATGTTGCCGAGCGCGAAAAAATGGCCCTCATGGAACGCCGTGCCTATCATGAGATGATTACGGATCCGACTGAACCGGTGCCGGGTGATCAGAAACTCACAGTGAGATTTAACCCACCAGATGCCGAGGGAGTCTACAATGCCGACCTTCTCCACTTCATATACAAAAGCGACCGAACCTGGGAGAGGGGCTTTAACCCTGGAAATTATCGATACCACAGAGAACTCTCGGATATGGCGCGTCTGCGTGGCAGACTCGTTCGCTCGTTGACCCACCTTCCTTTTAAGTAACTTCCCGACCAGACCCATAACTCATTGGACAGTGAGGCGCCTAGGGAATATGGGGACAGCTTACTTATCTCTTGTCAGGTGTCTACTCTTATTCTACCAGCTCTCGGTTCAGGTGGGTAATGATCTTTTCTGCTTCTTCGGGCGGGATGGTGGGTGTTTAAGCTTTCTACCGGTTTTGTAGGGAACGGCGGGTTCTTTTACGCTGTTTTCGTCTTTACGCAAAGCTTCGATCTGCTCATGAGTAAGGCCGGTGATTTCTGATATTACTTCGAGATCGAGGCCTTTGTTGAGCATTTTCAGAGTGGTGTGCTCGAGGGTTTCCTGTTTGCCTTCTTCACGGCCTTCTTCGCGACCTTCTTCACGGCCTTTTTGACGACCTTCTTCGCGGGCGGTGTCGATCGAGTTTTTCAGATCGCGGTAGACTTTCAGGCTGTCTTCGTAGGCTCTGGCCTCTTCTGGAGTGAAATTTGCAATCTCGGCGGCGGCAAACAGCTTTCTGAAGATGCGATCCTTG
>JAKQQP010000055.1 GCA_029564115.1 Candidatus Rifleibacteriota bacterium
TCTTCAGCGCTTCGCGCAAATCACCAACTTTGATGATAACCTTGACCAGGCCTGACAAAACCTCTTTGAGCGAGTGAATAAAGCTGCCGTCAAGCTGCGCCGGCAGTTTGCGGCTTTTGATGAATGCCTCAAGCACTTTGCGTTCTTCATCTTTGAGAAGGCCGACATTGCCCTGGGTCACCGGGTCTTCGAGGTTGGTCAGCAGGGTTTTTGTCCAGCCGGCAACGAGTTCTTCGAGCTGATCATCGAGCTGTTCGACGAGCTTTGCCCCGACAAAGCAGGCCTTTTCTGAAGCCGGCTTATAAAAGCAGTGCGGGCAGACCGGAGTGGTTTCGAGTTCTTTTTCGGTCAGCGCAAAGCAGGTCTTGATTTCTGCCAGACGGTTCTGGTAGTCCATCAACTGCTGTCGCGGCATCAAATCGATGGTTGCCAGACGATTGAGCAGCTGCAGGCGCTGATCGCTCATCAAAGCGGCTTTCTGCTTATCTTCGCGGCTGCCGAGGCGGGCCTTTTTATGCAGGGTCAGATATTCTTCGACGTAGGCCTTCTTTAACTTCTGAAACCCCTGGGCAATCTGCTGCATCTGCTGCGCAAAACCGGTTTTGCTGTTCTGCAGCTTTTTTAATGCCTCAAAAGTATCATTGCGGGCCGCCTTGACCTGCTCGACCCACTGATGCCCTTCTGGCAAGGCGCTTTCTGCGGCAGCCAGCCAGTTAACCAGCGGGCCATGGTTCATCACGAACTCGCGCAGGCTTTCGAGGTCACTCAACAGGCCAAAAACCTTTGAATGGGCGCGAATATCAGCCGCGGAATGGTGAAAATTCTTGAATTTGCCCGGTGAGTTATAAACCTGCAGCGTTTCAAAGAACTTTTTGGCATCGTTGAGGCTCTCTTTTCGAGTGGCCAGACCGGTTGCCGAGGTCAGCTCATGGCCCCAGAAGTTGAGACCGTCGTTGAACATCTGCTGACAGGTAACCATCTGGCTGATAAACCTGCCAAGCACCTGCTGCAGAGTTTTGACCGGTTCATCTTTGCCCTGTGTGAGCATTTGAACCATACCGGGCGGAATATCGAGCAGTTCGAACAAAGCAGTAAGGCCCGGCATGTTCCAGTCTTTTGGCTTTTCGAGGTGCTTGAATCTGCACAGATCGGCGACCCCGGTCGCGGCCATTTCAGCCAGTGAGCCGGCATCGAACTTTTTGCCCGGCACCGCCAGCACTATTTCGCCCGAATAAATGAGAGCAGCCAGCACAACTACCGCAAATTCAGGTTCGAGACGGGCTTTTTCAGGGTCCATGTATTCGACGCCGAGAACATCGTGAATGATCTCGCCATAATTGGTAACCTGACCATGCCCCTTGTTTTTCATCAAGGCAAGCACCGTTCTGGCATATTTTGATTTGTGCGGGTCAATCTTGTCGCCATCTAGCAGTTCGAGCGCGTCTAATACGGCAGTTGCCTGTTTCGTACGGCTCTGCCCGGCAATTGCTCTGAGTGCATCCTGAGCGGCCTGTTCGCGGTTTCTGGCGGTCATCATCAATGAAAAGAACGGGTAATCGGGGGCCTGATTATGAAAATGTGGCGCCAGGCAGATGCCCGAAATGCCGTTTACCAGATCGCGAAAATTCAGAGATTCGCCGGCAGAGACCGCGCCGATATCCCGCAGACCACGACCC
>JAKQQP010000105.1 GCA_029564115.1 Candidatus Rifleibacteriota bacterium
GGGCGGGCGGTATGTTTATAAAACCATAAACTTTGTCGACCGCTACCCGCCGAATGCGCCTGGCACGCCTTCTCTTGATAACGTTCTGAATAATAACGGTGTTTTTAACCTCATCTGGGTTGCACCGACCGACCCTGCCAATTCAGGCATTGCGGCTTACGGCATTGAAGCCAGTCTAAATGGCGGGGCTTATACACATCTGGCAACCTCTACGACTTCCGGTTACATCACCTCAGGTTTGCCCCAGGGTAAATACACTTTCAGGGTCAGAGCGGTTGATGGTGCTGGTAACGTTGGTGCCTACAGTGGTGCCACTGTCCAGGCTGAAGTAGATACTACACCTCCTCTTGGCTCGATAGTTATCAACGCCGGTGCCCTGCGAACGAAAAACCCTGTGGCTACTCTCACCCTTTCGGCGTCTGATTTGAAGGGCGTCGCCGACATGAGCTTCAGTAATGACGGCGTCACTTGGAGCGGCTGGGTCCCTTATGCAACTTCAATAAGCTGGACACTGACTGCCGGCGATGAATTCAAAATCGTTTATGCTCGTTTCCGCGATACGGTTGGCAATATCGGTATCTACTCTGACGACATTCTGTTTGATACCACGGGTCCGGCCGGCACAATTGCTGTTGCGCCTTCGCCCTACAGCAATCTGACCACTCTTGATGTTACCTTTACCGTTTCTGATGCCAGCCAGGTTCCGACGATGCAGCTCTCTTACGATGGGGGGGCTTATACATCAGTTGCCTATGCTAACTACATTGGCTGGACAGTTGCCGCAACTTTTGCCACTCACACGGTAAGGGTCAAATTTCTTGATGAGCTGGGTAATATCTCTGCAATTTATGCTGCGACAACCTGCGTCGACACACAGGTTCCGCCTGCCGTAACAGTGACCGACGATGGTGATTACTCGCCATATCTCGATAAATTGCACGCCAGCTGGACAGCAAGCATAGATGCTCAGTCTGGTCTGAGCCATTATCTTGTAAAAGTTGGCAAAACTGCCGGGGCACAGGATGTCGTTGCTGAAACCAATGTGGGTAATGTTCTCGGCATTACCTTTGGGCCGATGCCGCTCGATATTACCGGCGCCACCATGTATTATTTTACGGTTACTGCAGTTGATCGTGCCGGTAACAAATCAACGGTCGCCTATTCAAACGGTATCAAGGGCGGTGACCCGACGCCGCCGACGGCTGTTCTTGTTTCGGATGCGGGCGCGTTCACGGCCAGCAATAATACGCTGGTCGCCACCTGGACAGCCAGCTCAGACCCAGATTCAGGCATTGCCCGATACGAAGTCTCTGTGGGCACAACTTCTGGCGGCACCAATATTCTTAACTGGACAAACGTCGGCCTGGCGCAGACCTACACGGCAACTGGCCTGAGCCTGGTTTATAATACGATGTATTATATAAATGTGCGCGTTTATAACGGCGGCGGCACCTACACCATATCGTCCAGCGACGGCATCATTGTTGATACGGTTGCTCCCATTTTACCGGTGCCGACAATGATAGCCGAACCCGCCTACACCTCCGGAACAGTAAACATTGTTTCGTGCAATACCGTATCTGATCCGGTTTCTGGTGGTGTGACCTATTATTTCGAATGTTCAGACTCGTCGACATTTGCAACGATATCTGCAAATTCCGGCTGGATAACCGCGACTACCCATACATTTACCAGCCTGAATGATGGAATCACCTACTATTTCAGAGTTCGTGCCCGTGATGCGGTTTTGAACGCTTCCAGCAACTCTATTGCGGTAACCTCTAAACAAGATTCTTTTGCGCCTTATGCGACCTCTTATACAGACAACACTCCCTCGAATGATGACCCCGACCATCAATGGTCACGCGATGCGACAGTTTCATTTGCGCCGGTTGGCTACAACAACCCCGGTCTTAATCAATCGCCGGTTAAAGTAATGGTTCAAATTGCCAAAGGAAACGATTTTTCATCACCTATAGCTTCAGAAACGCTTGGGCCTCCTGGCGACAAAACATTCGTTGTTCCTTCACCAGTAGATGGAAATGTCATTTATGCCAGAGCCCTTTATGCAGACGAAGCCGGCAACTATGCCCCGGACTGGAAATACACCGATGGCATTATCCTTGATCTGGTCGATCCTTCTGTCGGGGCAACGACCGACATGTTTCCCAATAACAATGACCCCGACCACAAAATCTCAGCAGATTCCTGGATTTTTTTTGGCTTCAGCCATAATGATGCGGTGTCCGGCGTTGCTGATGTTCATATTCAAGTGGCAACTGATGTGAACTTTACGCAGATTGTGACCAGTACACTGATTGGCAGCGCCGTTAATTCATATCTGTACACGCTTGGCGAAGACGGCAAGACCTATTATGCCCGCATCAGGGTTCGCGACAAATCAGGCCGCTACAGTGATGGTACTACTGTTTTCAGCCCGGCAGCGACCTTCGGGGCACCTTCTGATGGTATCCGGGTCGACCTGACGCCACCCTCGCCACTCGATGCGGCTTTCTACATCAATAAAAAAGCTGATGCTTATCTTGGCGAGTCGACGACGGCGACATCGGTGGTTTACCTGACTTTTACGGTTTCTGACCCGAGCGGCATCGCAACAATCAAGATTCGCAACATTCCAATAGCTACGCCCAAAACCATCGATATTATCGAACCCTACAATTTTACCGAAGTATGGTCGCTTGGCCCGAACCCATGGGAAGACCAGAGTCTCTGGGAGAATCCCAACCCGGGGGTGGCAACGGTAGGTGTTGTTTTTATTGACAAGATTGGGCATATATCGCAGGAGTTCTTTCAGGCCATTGAATATCAGCCGTTATATCACGTTGCCACCGGAACCCGTTTCGATGATCAAAGAATCTACCCGACCGACACCTACGACGAATATTCTGGCCAGAACAAGTATGGCGCAACCAATTCAACTGCTATTGGTACATCGTTGCGCCTGGTCAAGCCATAGCTCTGATTCGATTACCACTGAAACCACCTGTGACTGTATTTTGCAATGTTTGTGATTGTGGGATCCGGAAGAAGTTCTGTCTTGAAGCTCCTTTCCTGCAATGCTTCGTCGGTAGCGCTTGCCACTATCTGGTATTTTTCAGTCCATGCCGATGGTGCCTTAACATCAGCATTATTAGCTCCTTTCCACCTTTCAAGCATCAGACCGTCAATGTAAGTCGCATCGCTGGAATCAGTTGACAGCTCAATACTCACAATTGCAGGATCTGGATCTGTGGAATAATCTGTGAGGGGGAAACTGTTGAAATATCTTTTCCATTCAGTACTGTTAGCGTTGAGATTCAAGATTGTGCTGCCGTCAACTTTAACCGTCATGGTTGCCCCTGCGTCTGGGTTTTCAGCTCTTGCCCAGAAGCTTATTATATAGAAGATTGGTATACCAGTGCCGGTTCTATCGATTTTTATTTTCTGTTCGGCACCGCCGGCCTTAAGTTTCCAGCCGTTTGGGATACCGTCATTGGCAGTGTGATTACCGTGCCATTCGCCGAAGTCAGCATCGGTGGCAATTTCATGATTGTCAATTTCAAAACTCGAGTTGAAAATCAAGTTTTCAATTGTTTGCCATTCAATCTTCCTTTTGTGGCGATCAACATTAACAGTGTCTGCACGCTGTCTGATAAAACTCTTTTCTGCAAGAAAACCGGTGAGACTCGCTATTCCAGCGCTCGTGTTTGCATTTTTCAGGTAATCTTCGAGTTTAATTCGTGTCGGATGACTTTTATCCGGATAGTGAAAGCGGAAAAGATCGATGCCGCGCCTCAGCGCATTAAGATTCAGCTTTAACTCATCTTCTGAAAGCCTTTTCAGGCGGGTATCCTGCTCAAGAACTGCTACGGTGCCAGAAAGGCCAAGGACAGTGAAGAAGAGCAGCAAACCAAGAAGAACGTAACCACGCCGCAGTTTCATCCAGACATCCTTTTATCAGTAGAACCTTCAGGGCAATTATACTGAAACCCATTAGATTTGCAATTATCCTGGATTTTCGCCACCCACCTTTGCAAGTGCAGGCTCGCGGGATGACGAAATCCGGTTCTGCCAATCCGGGCGTAAACCCGGAAGCCAGGATTTAATGCATTTACCCTGTAAAACTTGTAATTTGCGAGACAAAAAGCTTTCTCTGTATTATTATAACAGACTCGACAAAGTGAGAATCTGAGATCAATTTTTTTGTGCAGAAAATGCTAAGTGATCAAATTGGTTTTGCCGATTATCTCTTTGGTTTAGAAAAAAAATCTGTTTGCAGAGTAACAGGCAAAACTGAATGGTGAAAACCGAAACAAAGTGGCATAATAGTGGCAGGTCCGGCTTTACCTTGCTGGAACTGCTTGTCGTAGTCGGCATTCTGGCCGCCCTGGTGGCTCTGGCGCTGCCATTTTACCAAGATTATGTAAACCAGTCGAAGATGACAGCGGCCGAAGCTGATCTTCAAACCTTTAAAAAAGCTCTCGCAATGTATGATCAGCTTGAACCAAAAGTATTTGGTGCGAATGCTACAGACAAGTTTTCAACTTTGATAGGTAAGTATCTTCAGGACTACAGAACTTTTGCTGCACAGGTGAACCCCGTTGACCCTTGGGGAAATGATTATTTCTTTGATGTCGCCAATGGCGTTATTCTTTCCAACGGTCCAGACGGTATCAGAGACACGACAGATTTTACTACCAGAGTTGGCGCAGATGATGATATTCTCGTTACCTGGAAGCCGCCTTATTATGTTTCTGGTGCAAGAGCAATTAATCAGACTACCGTCGAGGTAACATTTAGCAGAAAAGTTGATGGAACTCCATCTGGTGCTTTAACTCCAGCCAGAATAATTGCAAATGTTCAGAAAATTTCAGATACGATATTCAGATTTATTCTCTCGGAACCCTTGGTAAAAACTGATCCTGCCACAAATTATTTTATTACAATTAACGCTATCCCTGCACAGGATGGCCGCCCAACCTTTGACAATAATCCGGAAACCCTTGCCGCTGGTGGCGTAAGTAATCCGTTTTCTTTGTAAGATTTCTGTGAGAAGTGGTTTTACGCTTGTTGAGGTAATTGTCGTTACGGCGCTGATTCTGCTGATTTCGCTGGTTGGTATTCAGACGGCAGATGTTGTCTCACAAAGAGAAAAAGAAGAGAGGCTGCGCTATTCTCTTCTCGAAATGCGGGCCGCACTTGATCTGTATTTTCAAGATCAGCATAGTTTTCCAGCTACAATTACTGAATTGCTAACTCAGCCGCGCTTGCTGAATGGCTCAGAATATGGGTTTTACCTGCGGCGCATTCCGCTCAATTCGTTTTTTAATTCACAGCACTGGACTTATGCCACAGGTACTTTTGACACAGGCATTCCCAAAACGGTTGTTGTGGATGTTTTTTGCCCTTCTCAGGGCAGCCCTGAGCTTGACAAGGCTCTTGATGGAACGAGTTATCTGGAATGGTGAGCATGGGACGAAGTTTCAGCGGTCGGGCAATTTGAAGGCGGGTTTTGCCTGTTCGGCTGAGTCTTTGAGTCTAATGCCGCGGGCGGCGGCCTCGGTGAGCAGTTTTTTTGCGATCAGACCCTTTTCGTGCTGCAGAATTTTTAGCGCTGCCTCTGATTCTGAGCTTTTTAGTGAAAAGAGCAGATTCTGCAGTCGGCTAAGGCCATCGGTGTGCCCGGCTTTCCATTTTATAAGTGCTGCAAGAGCCTGATCAGCGGCGTCGCCTGAATTTTCAGCCTTTTCGATCAATGGGTTGATATTGCCCCTGAAAAATTCAATCTGGCCGGCGATAATCTTCAGCGCTGTCTGGCGAATATGGGGTTCTTTGCGGTTTGCGGCCCCGAGAATCCATGGTAAAAAGGGTTCCCAGTTCGGAAAATGTGCGGCGGCCATTATCACTCTTTCTGCCAGAAGCGGCTGGGCTGTTACAGGCCTCGCGATACCATCGGCAAAAGACACTATTCTTTCGCTGTCTTCCGGTTTGAGCTGTCTGAGAATCGATGTGGCCTGTGCCGTGTCAGGTGTGGTCAGATAAGCCTCGATCAGAGCCCTTATGCCAAGCGGGTCTCTTAAAATGGCAAGTGATCTTATGGCGCAGCCGCTTACCCGATGATCAACATCGGTCAGAGCATTGATAAGAAAAACGACCCGGCGGCTCAGCGGCAGCTCACCGGTGATAAAAATGGTTGCGGCTCTGGTTGCAGCGTCTGGTGAATTGAGGCGCTGCAGAACCAGTTTTTCGAGTTCAGTCTCGGGTGCAAGGGTTGCCAGGCCTTTTAGTGCTTCATTCTGAACTCGCAGGGCAGTGTCATTGAGAAACGGTTCGAGAAGGCCGGGCAGTTTTTCTTTGCCCAGCGCTGCCGCAGCTCTTACCGCGTTGGCCCGCAGACGGATATCGGGGTGCTGCATGAACGGAACTACCAGCTCCAGGCCTGCGTTAAGCCTTGCTGCCGCTGTGACGGCTGAAGCCAGCACAAAAACATCCTGCTCGTCGACAAACAGCAGTCTGAGAGCTTCGAGGGCCGGTTTCCCCATTGCCGGGACCATTGCCTGAACTGCAAGACGCCTGATCAGAGCATTTTCGCTTTTTAAAAGCGAAGAAACCTGTATGCCACAAGCGGCGGGGTGATATTTCTCTGCAAGCCCCAGAACAACCTCGATAACTTTGGCATCATGGTGCTGAAGTGCCAGCAGCAGAGGTTCCGGGTGCCGTGAGAAGTCCTTTTCCCATTCCTGCAGCGCATGCAGGGCCAGCGCCGGCTTGCCGCTTCTGATAAGTTGCGATATGTCGTTAAAGTCCATGTTTACCTACGTGATATCAGCTTGGCCATGCCAAAAATCGGCAGATATAATGAAACTACAATGCCCCCGATGATGACGCCGAGAAAAACTATCAGCATCGGCTCTATCAAAGAGGCCAGTGTTTCAACCTTGTTGTTGAACTCTTCTTCATAAAAATCCGAAACGTGGTCGAGCATTTCGGGCAGATTGCCGCTGCGTTCGCCAACTGCAACCATGCGGTTGAGCAGTTCTGGTAACCAGGGGAGCTGGCTGTCGAAGCTTTGTGCAATATCTTTGCCCTGCCTGATCATTTCGGCCGCACTGGTGATTGATTCTCGAATCGGTTCACGGTCGATTGACTGCCTGATCAGTTCCATGGCGCTGGTGACCGTAATACCGCTGTGCACCAGCATCGAAAAGCTTTTGGCAAAACCGGCGATTTCATAAGTGTGAAACATCTGCCCGAATAAGGGTATTCGCAGAACCGTGCGATCATAAAGGCGTTTTCCGGTGGTGGTTCGTTTTAACAGCACCAGAATGACCACAAAAAGAACGGCGCCGCCGGCAAATGCCGGGAAATAATTGATGAGAGCATCGCTGCAGGCCAGAGTGAATTTGGTAATTGCCGGCAGATCGCCGCCGAATTTCGAATAGATTTCCTTGAAACGCGGAACAATTTTCACCAGAATGGCAACGACGACGATGAACGACAGAACCAGCACCAGCATTGGGTAAGTAAGGGCCTTGATAATCATGCCGCGCAATTGAATGCGCTTTTTAAGCAGGCCAGTGAGACGATCGAGAACCTGCGGCATTTTTCCAGATTCCTCGCCGACTTCGAGAAGCTGCAGATAGGTGCGGTCAAAGATTTTCGGATATTTTTCGAACGAGCTTTTGAGGCTGTTGCCGTCGCTGATACTGGCGACGATATTTTTGAGGGCGTCTTTCATGGTTTGGCTGTCAGCGCGATTGACAAGCATTTCGAGAGTTTCGATGATCGGAATACCTGCCCGCGTCAAAGTGCCGAAGAGACGGGTAAAATGATAGAGCTCGTCGTCTTTGACGCCGCCACCAAATGAGATCGAAGTTTTTTCGACTTCAAGTTCGGCATTTATAGGGTTCAGACCACGGATGGAAACCGCATCCATGGCGTCTCGTGGTGATTCAGCCGAAATAGTCAGTATTTCAGTGCTGCCGTCGGGTCGCTGGGCTTTGACTTTAAATTTTTTCATGTTTTTGCCTCATGGTTTGGCCGTTATAGAAGCGGTTTCAGAAGTTTTAAGCAGTTCGATGGCGGTCTGTTTTGTCATTCCGCCCTTAAGAATTCTTATGGCATCTTCAAGCTTCTGGTCGCGTGGCTGGGTAATGCGTGGCAGGTCATGCAGCTGACCGGTTGTGTCTTTGACCATTATATTACCATCGCCACCGGCTGATACTGAAATCATTCCTTCCTGCGGGAGCTGGTTTTCGTTGACTATATAGACTCTGGTGTCTTCTCTGACCAGGAATTTACGGCGTTCTCCGCTCTTAAATTCGCCGAGAATGGCTATGGTTTTTGCCTGTGGAGCAATCGGCCCGACCTCGGTTTGAATCACAGTGGTCTCACTGCCCGTATCAGACCAGCGAAAACGCTCAGACAGATCGGAAGGCAGCTGAATATTTCTTTCGGGCGGCAGAAATGGCTCTGCGACCGCTGCCACTCTCTGAGCAAAATTCTCGGCCTGTTGGTTGAGCAGGAGGATCTGCTCATTAATGCCACCGGTTTCGGCTGGCAGAGGAATATTCACCGTAAGCGGGTTTGCCGGAGATTGGGCGGTTTGAGCCGGCGTCGTTGCAGGCCCTGTTGTGTTGATAATTGCGGGTGCGGCAATGGGAGTATCTGCTGCACGGGTGGGTGAGCCTTTTCCTCTGCTTCTGACCGCGAGATTGGCAATGATCAGAACCGCAAAAACTGCGATTCCGATAAGAGCCCGTCGGTTGTTGTTTTCCTGATCAGCCATTCTTAATAAACCTTACGCGGCATTGCAGGTTTATCTGCGCCTCATGATCAGAGTTATTGAGGCTCACGAATTCAAGTGACTCAATTCTGATCGCTGCCGGGTGTGTTTCGAGAATATAAAGCAGTTTTCGGATGTGCTGATACTGACCGGAAAGAGAGAGTTCAAATGCCTGATCAACGAATCCGTCAAGGGTTTCGCGAGGTTTGTAGCCAAGGTTCGCCAGTTTAACACCGGCAGAAGCCACCATTCTGGGCAAATTGTCGACAAATTCTGGCAGAGCGGTTTCTGGAAGCCTGGAAAAGCTTGTGGTCGAAATACGACTCTGTCTTGCGGTGAGGTCCTTTTCGATGGCTTCAGCTCTGGTTTTAAAAGCTTCAATAAATGAATTCATTCTTGCCTTTAAATCATTGCGGTCAGAAAGTTGCGATTTTCTCAAGGTGAGCTGTCTGGTTTCTGAAATGAAGGCAGGAAATTTTACTATCAGAAGCAGGGCAAGAAAGGTCACCCCTGCCCATGAAGCAAGGAAAAGAATCAGGGCTTTGTTTTTTCTGTCAAACTGAATCATTGAATTTGAACTCTATTTCGATGCTGAAGGCAGTTTTACCCTGAAACTTGATTTCTCCTTTCGGAACAAAACTCAGGTTTTCCAGGGCGTGGTTTTCTGAAAGCTTCAGATAAAAGGCATTTGCATGCTCAGGGTCAGTAACGGCGATTCGGAAACGGAAAAATCTGTCTTCTGCCGCAAAAATCGGCTTTTTGGTAAAGGGGTTTTCAATAGCCGTTATTATTGCGCCATCTGGAAGCGAGGCTTCGATTGAATTGAAAAGCCGGGTCCAGACGGGAAAAATGCCGCCGATTGCGAGATTATGCTTTTGAATTGCTGATTCGAGTTCGCTTATTCTTGCTTCTGGCGGCAACATGCCACTCGCCAGTTCGAGAAATTGCTTTGAGTCGCTTTCGATGGCGATTGCTGCTGCTGCGTATTCTTTTTCAAGCTGTTTTGAATACACAGACATCCAGGCGAGAACAGAGAAGGCGAGCACCGATGTCGCCAGAACGGCTATTGCCGAAGAGACCGGCAGGGTAATTCGACGTTCTTCGCGTTCAAGAAACTCAAAAGCGGTTGTCATGCGGCCATTATCCTGTCATAACGTTCGAGCTGCCATGGGGCAAGCATAAGGTTGCCGAGCAGGGTGGCAATGGTTGAGGCGGTTTCTTTTTCGGGTAAACTCAAGGCAGAAACCATCGTGTCGATTTCTGAACGGAAAAAAGTTGTTGGAATCCCGAGGTTGGCATTTATCAGGCGATCGATGTTGCGGATTTTTGTTCCTTCACCGCTGAGAATGATTTTCAGAAATCCGCTCTCTTCGGGGTGGTCGTTTGAGAAAAGAAGCAAAAAACCATAGATTTTCTGCAACAGATCGATCAAAACCGCTTCTATATTCTGATAAGTTTCGATCTCGCCCTGGGCCTCGCAATTCGGGTCTTCAAGCAGAACGATTTCATCTGTCAGTTTATTAAGAGCCTCTTCATTATTACAGTTATGGGCTGTTTTGACCGCAAGCAGCAGGTCATTGACTCCACGGTCGATTGTGTGGATTGCGAGAAGCCCTTCGCGATTGAAAATGCCGGTTGTCGTGGTCTTTTCGCCAAGATGCACAAATACCGACGGGTGTCGGGCATCTACGTTTGCTGCCCTTAACGCTCTGGTCAGCCCGGTGAAGGCCGGCTGAACAGAAACCGGAACGATGCCTGAAAGTTCAGTTATTTTAAACAGAGTCTGCATTCTGATTTTGCTGATGGCGCAGTATTGCACTGGAATCCGGTTTTCACGTTTCTCGCCAAATTCATACCTGACATGAAAATCTTTAAATGACAATGTGGTGGTCTTGTGAATCTCTCTTTCAAGAAATGCCTGCAGGCCGGATCTTGCTGCTACTGCCGGAACCTGGAAAGAGCCGAAGGTGAAAAAATGGTCTGGCAGTATTATTGCCACATGTTTTTCAAACGGGAAGCGGTAACCGGAAATTGCCCGCAGTTGTTTTACTGTTGAGGCAATGTCTGGCAACGCATCAGGTTGGGTCGATTCGTAGACGATTTCAGCCGGCTGCAGCCGACGTATGTCGAAGTTGTTGTCTTTCCAGCTTCCTTCGCACCATCTCATATTTTTTCCGGAAAATTCGAGAAGGTATACGGGGCTTCTGGCAATCAGCCATTCGTTGAGCTTTTCAATTAAAGACAAGGGCCACACACTCTTTCAAGTTCACTGAAATCGGTTAATCCGCGACTGACCTTGATCAGGGCAGAGTCAAACAGGGTGCGCAGGCGCTTTTCCCTGATAAATTTCATACTTTCGATCAGACCATTCTGGGCTACCAGATCGCGAATTTCATCGGTAATCTGCAGAAATTCAAAAATACCGGTTCGCCCGGTGTAGCCCATTTTTAGACAGTTAGAGCAACCCTGAGCGTTGAAAACCTGCTCTACTTTCATTTTTCCAAACAGAGCCAGTTCTCTGGCATCCGGTGCCCGGCCTTTTTTGCATTCAGGGCAGAGTTTGCGCATCAGCCTCTGTGAAAATACCAGATTAAGGCAGCTCATCAGAAGGTGGAAATCGACCCCGATGTTTTGCAGTCGGCCGAGTGTTTCTGCCGAAGAGTTGGCGTGTACTGTCGACAGCACCAGATGACCGGTCATACTTGCCTGCATCGATATCTGCGCTGTCTCTGCATCGCGTATTTCGCCTACCATGATGATGTCAGGGTCAAGTCTGAGAATGGTTCTCAGGCCTCGGGCAAAGGTAAGTGAGCGGTCAGGTTCGTTACGGTTGATGCGCACCTGAATCTGCTGTACACCCTGAATTCTTCTTTCAACCGGGTCTTCAATCGTGATGAACTTCAGGCGTGGGTCAGCAAGAGATTCAAGGACGCCGTAGAGGGTAGTTGATTTACCGCTGCCTGTGGGGCCGGCTACGAGAATCATGCCATGTGGCGAACGGGTGACATTTTTGATGATTTCGAGTTCATCGAACAGCATACCGATGGTTTCGAGGCTGAGTTTTACCGCTTCGGCTCCAGAAAGGAGGCGAAGCACAATATTCTGGCCAAAAATACCGGGCATGCAGGCAATACGGAATTCTACCTCGCGGTCTTCGCAGGTAACCTTGAAGCTGCCATCCTGCGGCATGATCTTTTCGGTAATATCAAGATGCGACATGATCATCAGGCGCGAGAAAAATCCAGCGGCTGTAGAAGCATCGATTTCGAGTCTGTCAATGAGAACTCCATCGATTCTGAAGCGTATTCTTGCACCATGTTGTGTTGATTCGGCGTGAACGTCGCTGGCACCCTGATTGACAGCGAGCAGAAGCGTCTTGTTAACAAGCTCTGAAACTGAAGGGGTATCAAGGCTGACGCTGATATCATTTATCTTTTCGGCTTCGCGGGATTTGTTTTCCGAGGATTTGAGGGTAGATGCGAGCGAGTGAATGCCTGAAAAAAGGTCATCCTGTGGACTGTCGGTTTCCGGGACCGATGCAATCAGAAGAGCGACGCGTGAGGAAGTGGTTACCTGAAAAGAGGTTTCGTAGCCAAGGGTCGTAAAAAGAGGGCTGATGTTGCGAATGCGTGCTGGCTGAAATGTTGCCAGCAGAAGGTTTTTGTCGGCAATTGAAATTACCAGAAGCTTTTCACGGGCGCAGACTGAGGCCAGACGTTCGGGCAGATCGCTGAATGGCACAATGTCGTCGGCTTCACAGAATGGCAGACTGTAGGCTTCTGCCAGAAGTCTGAAAAGAGTTTCTTCAGGCAGCCCGCTTTCTCTTATCAATACCGTTTCAAACGATTGCTTTGAATCTATCGCAAGTTTTTTCAAGGCAGCGAGGGTTGCCTTGTCAAAAACCGCCTTTTCTTCGAAGAACTGTTCAAGTGGCCGCTGAAAAGCCGAGCCCGAAATTAATCTTGCCATGGTTATCCCTGAGAATAGATATTTATCATTTTATTATATCAATTAATCGGCAGAAGCCGGCTGATTTTAATGCTTCAGTATTAACTCAAGAATGCCGAAAATTGATGTGTGAAACTCTATAAACTCAACAACCGTATGCGGGGCAGTTTTTCGGCAGCGCGTTTTGTTTCAGCGCTTGCTGCAATTTTTGTAGTTTATTTCGCTTTCGGGCTGGGAAATTCATTTGGCCAGAGTGATGGCAGTCGCTTTTTGCGGCTTGATTTTGTGCCGGGCACCATTGAAGGCAATGACTCAGAACAGCATGGGCGATATATTCTGTCGTTTGATGGGGTCATAAAGGCCAAAGTTTGTAAAGAATCCTCGATTCCTCTGTTCTATACAGATATTCTCGGTGCCAGAGTCGAAAGTAACCCATTTCTGATGAATTTTGAGCGTGGTCCGGTAAAAATGGCCAGACTGACCCAGATTTCAGAAAA
>JAKQQP010000112.1 GCA_029564115.1 Candidatus Rifleibacteriota bacterium
CCATGCCCGTGCGTGCAGCTTTCTGAATGAACGTGTGTCTGGTCGCTGCTTTCCATCATGCGGTATTCTACGTTATGGTTGGTTGCCACGATCTTCAGATCGGGGCAGACCGCCTGCAGCTTCTTTTCAAGCGTTTTTTCGAATGGCACGCCGATGGTAAAAAACAGCCGGGCCCGTGAAATGCGGCTCATCTGCTGCGGCAGAGGCTCGTAGGTGTGCGGCGACATGCCGGGACCAACCATGACTTCGACGTTGGCCAGGTCGCCGACAAGCTTTTCGATAAAGAATTTCTGGGGAAGGATACTGGCGAAAATCTCGATTCTGGCGGTGCTGGTTGCCGCTGCACCGACTGCGGGCCCGCAAAGACAAGACATAAAAAACGCCAGAACTGTCAAAATCACTGCTGAAGATGGGCGAAAAGAACTTTTCCACTGGCAGTTTCGGTCTCTATTTAACCGGGGGAGTCCGAAACCTGTGTTTAATAAAGCACCGACAGGCAGCAGAACTTGTGACTGAATATCATGACCGGACTGCCAGGGTTTTTGCATATATTCGCCGCTGAATCAGTCTGATTCTACATTGCACAGAAACACCAGCTGGTCTGTTTCTGAGCATTTCTTGATTTCATGCTTTTCGGCAAACTTGTCCCAGCATTTTTTCTGTGAGGGGGAGAGCACGCCGGCGCCGCTGCACAGCGGGCAAACGTGGTCGAGGGCGTTGAGAATCGCTGATCTGATGAATTCTGAGCGGTTCGGCATCGCCTGCAGGATTTCGAGAAGATTCGGGTCTACTTTGAATGTTACGGTATCTGCCTTTTTCAATCTCTACCTCCGGCATTATATAATATCACCTATTTTTGTTTATCTCTATCCTTTTTACGCAAAAACCGATTTAACCGCCTCACGTAAAGAGTTGACCTTAATTATGCCTTTTTCTTCTGGTAAATCGCAAGACCCCGAAACCACAAATCTTTTAAACCCAAACCTTCTGCCTTCGGCTATGCGACGGGCAATCTGAGTAACCGGCCGAATTTCGCCGGCCAGGGTGACTTCGCCGATCGGTAAAACATCAGCAGGAATCGCCTGATCATTGAGGCTGCTGGTCATGGCCATCGCCAGACCGAGATCTCCACCCGGTTCGGTTAATTTGAGCCCGCCGGCGACGTTCGCAAAAACATCGCGATTATAGAATTTCAGGCCGGCATGCTTTTCGAGAACCGCGATAACCAGACTCAGACGATTGCTGTCGAGGCCGGCAACGACGCGCCTGGGCATCGGCAGAAACGACTGAGTGACGAGCGCCTGCACCTCTGTGAGAATGCAGCG
>JAKQQP010000165.1 GCA_029564115.1 Candidatus Rifleibacteriota bacterium
GCCCACACCGATGATGGCGCCAGAATCTGGGTCGATAATAACCTGATGGTTGACAACTGGGTAGTGCAGGGCTACACAAAAGCCACTTCTCCAGGCAGCATTTACCTGACTGCTGGGGTAGCGGTACCGATAGTCATGGAATTCTTTTCAACCACCGGAACATCAAGAGCAGAACTTAAATGGAAAAGACCGCCAACTGCCCCAGTAACTGCCGAAACAATAATTCCGGCAGCCAATCTCAGCTATCAGCCCTATGCTCCCGGCCTGTGGGATTTCGGTATTGCCGAGCCAGGCAGCAGCAGTATTACTTTACAGAATAAATTCACCAACACTGGCAACCACACTCTTAACCGGCTGAAACTGGCAAGGGTTGATTTGCGCAAATCGGTCAGTGAAATCATCTCTGGTTCTAACTTGATAAGCTCCCCTGAATTTCCTTTAAATATAGCGGTAGGAGCAAATCAGATGGTTGATGTTTCGATCCAGATACCGTTTTATCAACCGCCAGGTGTTTACGTGGCAACAATGGCAATGTTCGAAGATTATAATGATTCGCAGGCTCTGGATCTTTCACTGCCGTCGAGAGAACCTCACAATCTTATAATGACCAGGGTAGAGGTCAAATCCATCGCCAGAGCGGTTCTCACCGACAACCTCATAGACCTCGGCGTTGTTGAAGCGGGCGGAACCAGCCCGGAACTGCGGCTCGAGATCATCGGGGTCGGCAATCAGAATCTGACCGATCTCAAGTTCGACGACATGTCTGCTCATGGCATCACCATTACACCTCTGACCTTCGGAGTGATGGCCTACAATGGCTATCAGACCGCCAGCATTTCGGTAACCGTTCCTCTGGCACAGGCGCCTGGGGTTTTTTATGCAACCGGCACGATACGCGACGACATACCAGGTGGAGCAAGCGAAGATTTTACGGTCAAGTGGGCGGTTGGAACCCAGACTCTTGTCGTCACTCCTGACCCGATGGCACTTGGCAATGCGACTCCGACCTTCTATTTGCCAACTTTCATGACCACAATTGACAATACCGGGGAACTGCCGCTTTCCAGGCTGAAGGGAATTTCGACAGAGTTTATCAACCAGAGCCAGACCGGAACAATAGCCTCGGATAATATCAATCTCACTTCGCCTTCATTAATCGATGTTGCCGATTCAAAAACCACGCCCGTATACGTTTATGTGCCCGGCGGCAAGGCAACCGGCACCTATCTTGCTTCATTTACCTGGTATGAAGACCTGAATCTTAATCAAAATCTCGAAATGTTTGAAGCAAAAGATATGGCAGTTGCATCGTTCGTTATTCAAGCTTTTCACAGGCTCTATTCACTTAAATCAACCGAAGACTTCGTCGGAGTAAAAGCTGACACAACCAAAACCATCTCAGTAGGTGTGAGAAATGCAGGCAGTCTGCCCATAAACAGGCTCAGATTCATCACCAGCGATCTTTCAGACGGAACTGATCTTTTTGATGACGCTAATATAATCTTTCCTGCTGATGTCTTGAATATAGCTCCCGGCGAACTGCGCTACTTTGACCTCGGTGCAGCAGTTCCACCCGCCCACGCAAACGGAGTTTTCATCGGCTCGATGACTGTCTATGGCGATCTTGATACTGACGATACTTTTGACACAGCAGACGAACCATGGTGCGATATCAAGCTCAGAATTGAAATCGGCGACCAGGACATTGCCATAACAGCACCGGTAGAAGCGGTAATGACCGGAAACGCGGCTTCTTCAACCAATCTGATTTCTATGACAACCAAAAATACAGGTTCAATGGCCCTTTCAAAAGTCAGAGTCCAGGGAACCGATCTGATAGCGACTTCCGGTGCCGTAATCGCCTCATCCAGTTTCCAATATTTCCCCTCTTCGCTCCTTGGATCACTGGTAATCAACCAGAGCCGCTCGAATTCGACAAATGTTTTCGTGCCTTTTGGCCAGTCTCCAGGACTCTATGAGGGCGCCCTCTGGTCATGGGAAGATGCTAACAACGATGGCATAAGGCAGCCCGAAGAAACTGCAGCGTCTATTGCGGTTAAGTTGACAGTTATTAGTCTTAAAGCCCTGCAAACCTCACCGGCTCTGATTGATTTCGGAATTATGGCTCGCGATGATCTGGCGACAGTATCATTTCTCGCCCAGAATGTTGGTAATACCAGCCTGGTTGATGGGAGATGGTATAAAGGCAGCCTGCCGGCCAACAACCCGTTCAGACCGACAAATATTACTATCACCCCTGACCCTGTTGGGGCAGTCGCAGCGCCAATACCGGGTTTTCCCGAAAACATTGTTTCAACCTTCTCTTTGAGCATTCATCCGGGTGCTTCAGAAGGAGCTGCAACCAGTATCGTGGTTTTTTATGATGACGACATTAACCCGGCTCTCAATCTTTTCGACGCCGGTGAACAATTTGCAAACCTGACAGTCAAGGTTCAGGTAGCCACACCGTTCTTCTCTGTCAACCCAGACCCGATAGTTATCCCGGCAAGCGACCCGACCGGCCCCACCGCATCGGGCACTTTTACAATAAACAATACCGGAAGCATCGCCTTCAAAAAACCCCGTTACAGTGTTTCTAACCTTGTTAACGGAGCTGCCACAATAGCCTCTTCAACGATTAAGATTATACCCCCTGCAATTAGTGCCCTTCTGCCGGGACAAAACGAATCGGCAGAAATATCGACAACCGTTTCGCCGGCGACAGTGTATCCTCCGGGTGTTTATTCAGGCATCTTTACCATCTATGACGATCGAAATAACAACAATGTCCTCGAAGCCCACGAAGGATTTCTGGCTGTTCCGGTCAACATCACTGTTAAAGCTTACCCGCGCCTTGACATTATTCCGGCAACCTTTGATGCAGGCAAAATTGCCCGCAATACATTCTCGCCGGTCCTGCGTCTCGGCTTCAGAAACACCGGCAATACGCCACTGAACGGCCTGATCTGGAGCAAAAGCGATCTGTTCAAGGCTCCCGGTGTTCTGATACCGGTCGCAAGCCTGGCATTCTCATTTTCACAGCCTGAGCCAATAAACCCCGGAGTTGTTGCCACTGCAGAACTGATAATCGGAAGAATTTCCCCGGACCAGGAACTCGGCGGACCATACGGCCCCGGCGAACAGTTTCTGCAGGCCGGTACCGCCGTCGATTCAGTTTTCATAAGCTGCGAAATTATACCCGGCGGCCCGCAGGGTCTTGATAAAGGCAGCGTCTGGCAGGAAGTTGCAACAAAAACCTTTCCGGTTGCTCCACTTAACAGTAATTACTTTCTTTCGGCCTACGTCTGCCCTGGTTCGGGCTCAGCCAGAATCGGGTTTCTCATGACCGATGAAGTGGGTATACAAACCGGCTACAGCGGCATTGAAGTAGACGAGAATGGCGATACCAGCCTTATTGGCGCAACCGGATCAGTCCTTGAAAAACATCTGGTTGAATATGCCCCCGGAGTAGAATTGCCATGGTATAGAGTCTTCATGCAGTTTCCCTATGGTTTCGACCCTGGAGTTGCAAGCAAAACCTATATTCTTCTGCAGAATACTGGCCCTGAAGGCCTTGGACACGCGGCCTGGTTCGATGGCATTCAACTGGAAAAAGCCAGGCTCAACCAGACAAAACCAACATCATGGAGCGACAGAGCAAAAATCATTGCGCCGGGCCAGACTCAGGACCTTTCCGGCAAAAACAGCTACTACGAATGGTAAGCTTGAATAAGCAATAAAAAAAGCAGGCCCGTCAAATTCCCGGGCCCGCATCGCTTAGAAAAGGTTTTGGGTCAGTAATGATACTGAAGCATGCTCTGCAGGCGATAGTCATAGCCGAAGAACATGTCGTTGCTCAGTGCAATCGGGGCAGCAAGGGTCAGTGACATACCGGGTTTTACGTGATAGCGCATGCCCAGAGTCAGATCAGTGCTTCTGCCGTTGTTAACACGGTTGTAAAAGTTCACTTCGCCCATGAAGGTGAAAGATTCGTTGGCGCTGTAATCAAAACCGGCGTTCACAAAAACACCTTCGTGGTTGGTGTTGCCATCGCCAGCCTGATAACCACCGTTGAGGTGAATATTGCCACCTTCTTTGCGCTTGCTCGAAAGCCCGGCAAAGATTTCCCAGGCATTGTTGGTATCGGTGTTGCCGATATCGATGTCACTGGTTGGAAAAATCGCGCCCAGGCCTAGAGCCGAAGCCATTTCATCATTCTGCGAAGTGAATTTGAGGCGCAGCGATGCGTCGCCCATGCCTGAATCAGAGCCATCTCTGAAGTTATAGGTGATCGGCGCAAAGACGTCGTAAGATTCAAATGGCAGTTTGAATGCCACTTCGAAATTTTCGCCGGCGTAGGTCATCAGCATCGGAAATTCCCAGTAGTCGGCATCTTCACCACTTCTCAGGCGATTGCCGTCGCGGCGGGTGATTTTGTTCCAGACCATGCCGAAGCCGGTCGAAAACAGATTTTCACCGAGCGGGTAGGCAGCAAAGGTATTTACCAGACCTGTCAGACCGTTGAAAGTAACATGGTTATCGTCAGATGCCTTGCGAACTTTGCGTTCGCCCGGAAGAATAATCTGCGGCAGGCCAGATTCAGAGTAAAGTACGGCATCGTCACTCTGGGTTACCGGTGGCAGCGGCAAAGCAGTCGCCGGTGCCGGGTTCGGCGCAGTCTGAGGCGGCGAAGCAATATAGCGGGTGCGCTGGCGGTAGGTCACGCCCTGCCCTCTTTCATAACTGGTTCCGGGAATCTGCAGTTCCTGGCCAACTTTGATCTTTGCGGCATTGCTGATACCGTTGGCTTTGGCAATTTCTTTCCATTTTGTGGTTGTACCAAAAAATTTCTTCGAAATTGAACCGAGGGTATCGCCCTTTTTGACGGTGTAGGTCTGATAACCGGTAGAAACCGAATCTTCTTCTACCCAGTTGCTGTCAGCACTGGTAGAAGGCTCGGCCTCATAGTAGTATTCGGTCTCAGGCGGCGGAGCCATTGAGTAGCCTTCCGGAATCTGGTAATCATACTGGCCAAAGGCCGAAGTTGCCAGAGCAAGAACCAGAAAACCAGTCAGAAGGTATGAATTATGCCGTTTATTCATGGAACTTCTGTTCCTTTCAGTTTTAAGAAACCATAAATGT
>JAKQQP010000198.1 GCA_029564115.1 Candidatus Rifleibacteriota bacterium
CGCACGCCTCACGGGTCAGAGGCTCCATATCAGAACTGCATGGAACACAGGTACGATGCTCAGTCATATTTTACCTCCCATGCCATCATTTTAACACACCTACGCCATCGCTTTTCAACCCCTGCCAGCAGCGGGCCCAGCAATTCTCGGTCAAAAATCCAATCTTCAATATCAAAATTGCGAAGGCGAGAAGACGGGATTGCTTTTTCGTAAGCTTGTTTTGCACAGGATGTGCTTATGCAGAACCGCGCAGGATAGAGCGGTTCTGCTGAGCGAAAACTAATAACAAAAATCGGCTGGAGCACCCGGCCACATCTATCCTGATGCGGCCGAGTATCGCTGACCTCCTGTCAGCAAAAAAGCAACCCGGCTGATAGGCCGAAGCTGACCCTTAAGAAGAATAAGCCGTTAAACAAAATCATTTATTGATCAATGTTTTATAACTCACCGAGAATTACTGAGCAGAGCCCGCGTTAGACCGGGTGATACCAGTCGGTGCACCTTGAACAGGTTGCTTCAGACTCGAATTTCAGTTTAAGGTGGTTTTGCCTGAACTGCTTTGCGAAATCAGAGCTCCAGATATCTTTGAGGCTGTTCTGCTTAAGATCGCCAATAATCATTCTGCCATCAAAATCGTATGGGCATGCTGAAACACGGCCATCACAGAGAACCGTCAGGCTCAAAACCGCATTACGGCACGGGCGCCGTCGCACCGGAGTAAAATCAACCTTCGAAGTGCGCGCTCTGGCGCCGGCAAATGTCGAATCACCGAGAATCTGATACCACTGAACAGCTTCGGGTGCACTGTCAAATGGCCATTTGAAAAAATAATCTTTAAATACAGGCCTGACAACCTGTTTCCAGTAGTTGAGAAAGGCCTGCTGCTGACTTTCAGAAACCGCCTGCCGCAGAAAACTGACGCCGATTTCCGGGAAATTATCTGGAGCTGCAGCTTTGCCGACCCGGGCAAAATTGAGAAAACTCTCGACGTTTTTCCAGCTGCAACCGGGGCGGCGCTTCAAAAAGTCTTCTTCTGCCAGGGCATCGACGCTGATTCTTATCTGATCGAAAGCTGCAATTGGAAACCCTTCCGGCGGCAGTTTCTGCAGTGATGTTATCAGCATGGCGCTGAAATCTGCAACCGATGTGGCCATATCAGCCATAAAAGGATTCAACAGCGGCTCTCCGCAGCCCGAAAAAACCCAGCGACAGTCGTCTCCGGGCACAAATGCCTCACGCACCCGGCCAAAGATTTCGGGGGTCATGATTATCTTTGGCCTCTGCATTGCAGGGTAAATACACCCGACACAAGAAGCATTGCAGATATTTGCCGGTTCAACATTGACTATCAGAGGTGCAAAATCACACCAGCGGGTTTCCCATCCGGAACAGTTAAGCCAGTTTTCATACGAGAAGCCGGGCTTAACAAAATCATCAGTGATCGAGCCCGAAATCGTATGCAGTGCCCGTTCTGAATTCAGGCGCAAATCAGCCGCCAGTGCCGGTCTAACCCGCGGACAATGAAAAGCCCCGACCTTGAAAGGGTA
>JAKQQP010000199.1 GCA_029564115.1 Candidatus Rifleibacteriota bacterium
AGTGCATTTTCATCGAGCAGCAGATGCTGCATGTTTCTCGCCCTGCCGATCGGGCGGATGTGAAAAATATTCATGCCGGCGCTGCAGGGGGTTGCCCAGGCGAAAATCTCTTCGAGACGGGCAAGATTCTGGCGGTGCGCCAGCAGGTTGATACGCACCGGCACCCGGTTCGCGGTAAAAAGCTGCAGCGAACGATGCACTGAAGCAAAAGCACCGGCGACGATATTATGTCTCTACGCCCGTTTAAGACGAGACTGACAGGTTTGGCATCAGAGGGGCAATCAGCGATTTCAGAAAAAAACGCAGAAAAATTCTGCGTATCAAACAAAACACTGCCAAAAAATTCGGGCCTGAAAAACTTCATGTTCAGCTTTCTCCGACCGCTGTGGCCTGCAAAGCTTCACCACTGGTTTCACACATGCTTTCAACTGCTGCATAAGCCGCTCTGACAATTTTCACCATCTGATCATGCCTGAAAAAGGCATTCACATCAGATGCGGGTACGCTTGAATACCGCGCCAGCTTGGCATCGGCGAGGCGCTTCTCAGATGGAACGCTGATCGCCTGATGAATCTGCGACTGCCACAGATCAGCCCCAAACTGCTGTGACAGCTGGGTTCCGGCATAAAGAACGACCGGGAAAAAAGTACAATCGCTCATGCCAAGACGTTTCAGCTCGATGGCAAAATTAACGGTCGCTGCCATTTCTTCGGCGCTTTCGTCAGGAAACCCGAGCATGAAGAAACCGCGCGAATAAATGCGGCGCTGCCCTAAAAAACCCACGGTGCTGCGTACCCGATCGAGATCGAGAAACTTTTGCAAAGTCTTCTGCCGCTCTCGACTGGCTGTTTCCACGCCCATTGAAACGAAATTGCAACCGGTTCTGGCCAGTTCATCGGCAATTTCAGCAGTGATGTGATCAGCACGCCCGATACAGCTGTAGGTGACGTCGAGCTTCGCGATACCGTTGAAAAAATCGGTAAGCCACCTGCGGTCACTGAAGAACGAATCATCGAGAAAACCGATGTTGATACGGCCATAGCGAGCGGCATGAAAGGTGACTTCGCGCAGCACGCGAGCGACTGAATAGCGCCTGACCTTGCCAGGCCAGAGTTTTGGTGAGGCACAATAGGTGCAACGGCAGGCGCATCCACGCGAAG
>JAKQQP010000227.1 GCA_029564115.1 Candidatus Rifleibacteriota bacterium
GGGAAGAAGTCCGAGAATCACTAGAAAAATTTGCCTAAGACTTTGTCGTTTTGTGTGCAAAAACAAATAAGAGATTGTTTAAATTGCCGTTGGCAAAAGAAAACCTTTCGAATCCCTTTGGGTGCGCTTTTGTTTTTAGGGCATTCCGGAATTTGTCCTGCGCCGACCGGGTTTTTCTAAGGTGGCTGTTCAAACAAAAAATGATGAACTGGTCAGATAATTCCAGTTTTCGCCTTCTATGGTCAACTTGGTTTTGTAGCTGTAATTGCCGCTGAAAAGATGAGAAAATTCTGCTACGGCGGCTTTCGGGTCGATGGCATATCGTTTTTGGAAGCGCAAGGACTCTTCTGCCATGGCCAACAGATTTTTGGAACTGTTGATTCCGGCATAGAGATTACGCAATTCAGAATTATCGTTGATGTGTTTTTCGATCTTTTCTTTATCGGGGTGATCGTTTTGAACTCTGACCATGCCATCTGAGGCGATGCTCAGTTCTATCGGCGGATTTGTAGAGATGTTTTCTTTGTCTATGAAGCTGCCCAGATGCTTCTGAAAAATATCTGATGCCGCCGAAAGATTGCTTTTTATTTCTGACCCGCTTATGACACCGTTGTTGTCAAGATCCTGCAAAGCCCACATTGATTTTAACAGCGGTTTCAGAGGCTCACCTGGTTGGTGTAGTTCAATTCCGAAGGCCTCTTTGAGGTCACGCTGAATCGCCGCATTGACCTGTGAATGGGCTTTAACGTCTACCTGAGTCTGAATTGTATTTTCAGGGTTGCGATTGATTGCTAAAGTAAGTGATTCGGCAAATTCCCCGGTAAACGGGCTCAGAGAATTCTGTGGTGCGTTTTCCTGACTGACGAGAGGGGATACTGTCGGCAAGGCACCCCTGTTTATGACAGATGAATACATGATTTTGTCTCCATGGCTGTCTTCCGTGACAAGAATTTTGACACTACGCCCCGTCTGTAATTATTACATCGGCATTTCGGACTGTTATCTTTAGCTGAAAATATACTGATCGCAAATTGAGGTTGTTCCGGCTGTCAGAATTTGCGGCAAAACCTCTGAATTTTTGCAGAATATGGCATCCTGGTACTCTGAGAAAATCATCTGGTATTTGTAGCAACATTGAGATCGAGCGGGTAATGCGAGTGCGCTGGTTTTTCGCTGCCAGATTTGCTTTATTTATAGAAATTGGTTATGCTGGGGGGGTGACCTTTTTCAATCACTCTTTTTTTACTACACCTGACTGGAAAATGCCATGTACACCCCAAGACGAGCTATTGTGTTTTTTCAGAGACTTCATCTGCGCCGGAAAGCTCTTTCTTTTGTCTTGCATGAGAAATGCCCGCGAATGCATTGTTGATCTTACGCGGGCTAACATAAAACCTCAGATTTAATTGCAATATTATGGGTGTGTTTTGCTGCGCCCCGATCAATGAAAGGTTGTTGTCATGAAAAAGAATGATTTACGCTCTACCCTTAAAAGCCTTGCTTTGTTGCTGGTTGGCTCATGCATCTGTGCTCTGGCCGTTAACGGTATTCTCGTTCCGAAGCATTTTCTTTCCGGTGGACTTACCGGTGTTACATTGTTTATCAATCGTCTGATTCCGGCAGCGCCGGTGTCGGGGCTGTATTTTGCGTTCAATATTCCGCTTTTTATTTTTGGTTATCGTCTTCTTGGCGGTCACTTCTTCATGCTTTCGTTCTTCGGTACTGTTTTTTATACTCTTGCCATTGGCCTTGTCGACTATCGCATTGCCGTGAACGATATGATGTTGTCGGCGATTCTTGCTGGCCTGATCAACGGCGTCGGTTCAGGGATGATTCTGCGGTCGCGAGGGTCGGCTGGAGGCACCGATATCTTGTCGGTTCTTCTCTCAAGTCGTTTTGGCATCAAGCTCGGCACGACATTGTTGACCTTCAACGTTATTGTTCTGGCCTGTGTGGTGGTTTTTTTCAGTATCGATGAGGCGCTGTTCACCCTGATTTTTATGTTTGTGTCGTCGCGGATGGTCGATCTCGTCATTTATGGCCTCTCGCAGCGAAAAGCGATCACAATTGTGTCAGAGCGCTGGCAGGAAATCAATGCCGCCATTCTTGAAGAGACACAGCGCGGTACTACGCTGATTGCTGCCAGCGGTGGGTTTTCGCAACACCCGGTGAAGATGATTTATACAGTGGTTACGCGGCGAGAACTGCATCAGCTCAAAGAGGTGGTGCTGCGCGAAGACCCGCGGGCTTTTATCGTCGTCAACGAGACGAGCGAAGTTGTCGGCAACCGCATTGGCAACCAGCCACAATGGTGATTTTCCCTGTGGTCTCTTATTGCGACGATTTCGCTTGAAATAGGCAATGCGCTGATGTAATATGCTGCACTGCCCTTTACGCCCCACATTCGAACTATTTTGTCACAGGAGTTTTTTTATGAGCACAACCACCCATACGTCTGATCTTACTGCTAATCCCGCGCCGCTCGGCCTTCTGGCCTTTGGCATGACCACAGTGCTGCTTAACATTCACAATGCTGGTTTTTATGAACTCAATTCGATGATTCTGGCTATGGGGATTTTTTACGGCGGTGTTGCTCAAATCGTGGTTGGGCTGCTCGAATGGAAGAAAAACAACACTTTTGGCATGACCGCTTTTGGTTCATACGGGTTTTTCTGGCTCACGCTGGTGGGGCTGCTGGTGATGCCAAAACTCGGCCTGGTTGAAGCAACTTCGAAAAATGCCATGATCTGCTATCTCAGCATGTGGGGCATTTTTACGCTGCTGATGTTTGTCGGCACTCTTAAAATGTCGCGGGCCCTGCAGTTTGTGTTTGGTTCTCTGACCGTATTATTTTTCATGCTCGCGATTGGTGATGCAACCGGCAACGAAGCTTTCAAGCAGCTTACCGGCTACGAAGGCATCATCTGCGGCGCAGCGGCCATCTATACCGGTATGGCTCAGGTTCTGAACGAAGTCTATGGTCGAACCGTCATGCCTCTGGGCAACCCGGCTGTCAGCTGAGTTAACGGTTTTAATTTTTAAAAGCAGCGCTTCCGGGATTCTTTGTTAACGCAGGTGCGGTTGCATTGATAACAGATTTCGTTTGTCATATAGCCGCCAGAGAAGAATTCCCGGAAGTTTTGCAACGTGGTTTCAGCAATGTTGCAAAGAGCTTCTGACGTGAAGAATGCCTGGTGTGAAGTGACCAGAACATTGGGAAAGGTCAGCAGTCTCGCTAATACATCGTCAGTGATTGGCTCGGCTGATTTGTCTTCGAAAAAGTATTCGCTTTCTTCTTCGTAGACATCGAGGCCGGCGCTGCCGATGTGGCCGCTTTTCAGGCCATCGATCAAGGCCAGGGTATCTATCAGTTTGCCGCGCCCGGTGTTTATAAGCATTGCTCCCGGTTTCATCATTTTAATCGTTTTGGCGTTGATCATGTGTGTGGTTTCGGGTGTCAGCGGGCAGTGAAGCGAGATAATATCAGCTGCGGCGAAAAGCTCAGGCAGTTCAACATAGGTTATTCCACTCTGCGAAGCATATTGATGATCTGGTCTTGGGTCGTAAGCAAGAATTTTCATGCCGAAGCCCTTGAGAATGGCGATCAAACAGCGGGCGATTTTGCCGGTACCGATGACGCCGGCTGTGCGGCCGAACATGTCGAAGCCCAGAAGGCCGTTAATAGAGAAATTGCCCTCGCGGGTTCGCAGCCAGGCCTTGTGCGTTTTGCGGTTCAGAGTGAGCATCATCGCTGTTGCATGCTCGGCCACGGCATAGGGTGAATACGCCGGTACTCTGACTACGTGAATGCGGCCGTAGGAAGATTTGAAGTCGACATTATTGTAGCCGGCGCAGCGCAGACCAATAATTTTTGTGCCGCCGGTCACGAGTTTGTCGATAACCGATCCATTGAGGTCGTCGTTGACGAAGACGCAGACGCCATCGTATCCAGCGGCGAGTTCTGCAGTCTGCGCATTCAGCTTTGTCTCAAAATAACTTATGGCAAAACCAAAATTCTGATTCATTTCATTGAATGATTTCTGGTCATAGGGCTTGGCATCGAAAAAGGCTAAGCGTTGTGTCATTATTGTGTCGCCTCCTGCTTATGCTGTTATGCTTTCAAATAAAATATATGCAAAAAGCTGCAAAGCGCCAGTTATACAAGATGGCGTGTATCTATAAAAAAACTGCCGGGTGAGGCCCCCGGCATCTTATAGTATTTTTTGGGTATAAAAAAGCTGCCCTGGTAAACCAGGGCAGCCAGTATGAGTGCAAATGCGCGATTATTTGAGAGTCGGGTATTCTCCGTCCTGGATATTCCAGATATTTGAGTCCCACGCTGAGAAGGTTGCTGCAGTCTTCATTTCTGCGGTCGTTTTGCCTGTTCCGCCGCCGGATGTTGCTGCTCCTGAAACCGTTGTATCCCAGAAACAATTTGTGATTGTGCCAGATCCCCCGCTGAATCCGGCGCCTTTATCGCTGATAACGGTAATAGAATAGCAATTGGTAACCGTTCCACCCTGTGTGTAAGCAAGGCCGCCGGCCTGAGTGCTGGTGCTATTCACTGTTCCGGCAGAGTGGCTGTTGCTTATTGAACCGTAATTATGGCCAGCCAATCCTCCGCTGGCAAAAATGCTGGCTGTAACAGTGCAGTTTGTGCTGCATCTTTCAACAGTTCCAAGTATTCCACTGCCGGCGTAAATTAGGCCTACAAGGCCTCCAACGGCGTTACTTCCCTTAGCATTTCCGCTGACTGAACAATTTTGGATCAGCCCATAATTCATTCCGGTTATGCCACCAACCATTTGACCGCCTTCAATGTTTATATTGGTTAATTTCAAATTTTTGACTATGGCGTTTTCCGAAATTGTATAGAAAAGACCAATATACGCCTGGGTGTCTTTCATGTAGAGATTGGAGACAGTTTTGTTGTTTCCATCATAAACACCTCTGACTCCGCCACCTCGATAAGATGACCAGCCTTTTTCTGAGCTGTACCAATCACTGTTGGAAGCATCGGATAAGGTGGCGTGGCTGAGATCGATGTCTGCCACCTGGATGAAATGCTTGCTCCAATATGATGAAGTACCGGTCATATAAAGCTCGTAAGGTGTTTTTACATGATAGGGATTCTCCGCTGTTCCGTTACCCTCTTCAAAATGTGAGTATATGGCATAGACAGTTGTATTAGCGTTGATGATGCTATCGGCGGTAATTACCGTTCCAGTTCCCGATGAATTAGTATTCCAGCTTCTGAAATACATTCTGTTTTTGCTGGGTGAGGCAGGTAGCACGCCAAGAGCTGTTCCCTGGGCAACTTGTTTCGAGTTGGGAACAGCCTGAGTGTCGCCACTATTATTATTAAATGAAACGGTGTAATAGATAATCCATTTAGCGTAGAGAGTTACGTTGGCAGTCGAACCCTGCGGAATTTGCGTAATAGCTTCTCCTGAGAAATCAGCGTTGCCATACCAGGCTACGAAATCGGCATTGGCTCTGGTTGGGTTCAGCAGAGTTATGGTCGGCGTCTCGACGTTGAAGCCTGCTGGGTTGTCGTTGTGGTTGGTGCCTTCGTTGAGGTTGTAAGTGATTGAATAGTTTATCAGTACCCATTTTGCGTAGAGAGTGACGTTAGCGGTTGAACCCTGGGCGATCTGTGTTATTGCCGCACCGGTCAGACCTTCGTTATTGAACCAGCCCCCGAATGTGTAACCATTTTTTGTGGGGTTCTGCAGGGTTATGGTTGCTGTCTCGACGTTGAAGCCGGTTGGGTTGTCGTTGTGGTTGGTGCCTTCGTTGAGGTTGTAGGTGATTGTATAAGCAATGGCAGTCCATTTAGCGTAGAGAGTGACGTTGGCGGCTGAACCCTGGGTAATCTGTGTTATTGCCTCACCGGTCAGACCTGCGTTATTGAACCAGCCAGAGAATGTGTAACCAGTTTTTGTCGGACTCTGCAGAGTTATAGTCAGCGTCTCGACGTTGAACCCGGTTGGGTTGTCGTTGTGGTTGGTGCCTTCGTTGAGGTTGTAAGTAATTGTGTAAGCAATAACAGTCCATTTTGCGTAGAGAGTGACGTTGGCGGTCGAGCCCTGGGCAATCTGTGTTATCGTTTCACCTGTCAGACCTGCGTTATTGAACCAGCCAGCGAATGTGTAACCAGTTTTTGTCGGGCTCTGCAGGGTTATGGTCGGTGTCTCGACGTTGAAGCCTGCTGGGTTGTCGTTGTGGTTGGTGCCTTCGTTGAGGTTGTAGGTGATGGTATAAGCAATTGCTGTCCATTTTGCATAGAGAGTGACGTTGGCTGTCGACCCCTGAGCAATCTGTGTTATTGCCTCACCGGTCAGACCTTCGTTATTGAACCAGCCAGCGAATGTGTAACTATTTCTTGTGGGGTTGAGCAGGTTTATGGTTTCGGTTTCGACGTTGAACCCGGTCGGGTTGTCGTTGTGGTTGGTGCCTTCGTTGAGGTTGTAGGTGATTGTATAAGCAATGGCAGTCCATTTAGCGTAGAGAGTGACGTTGGCAGTCGACCCCTGGGCGATCTGTGTTACTGCTTCGCCGGTCAGACCTGCGTTATTGAACCAGCCAGCGAATGTGTAACTATTTCTTGTGGGGTTGAGCAGGTTTATGGTTTCGGTTTCGACGTTGAACCCGGTTGGGTTGTCGTTGTGGTTGGTGCCTTCGTTGAGGTTGTAAGTAATTGTGTAAGCAATGGCAGTCCATTTTGCGTAGAGATTGACGTTGGCAGTCGAACCCTGGGCAATCTGTGTTACTGCTTCGCCGGTCAGACCTTCGTTATTGAACCAGCCAGCGAATGTGTAACCAGTTTTTGTTGGGCTCTGCAGAGTTATGGTCGGTGTCTCGACGTTGAAGCCTGCTGGGTTGTCGTTGTGGTTTGTGCCTTCGTTGAGGTTATAGGTGATGGTATAAGCAACAGCTGTCCATTTTGCGTAGAGAGTGACGTTGGCAGTCGACCCATGGGCGATCTGTGTTATTGCCTCACCGGTCAGACCTTCGTTGTTGAACCAGCCACCGAATGTGTAACCCGTTTTTGTTGGGCTCTGCAGAGTTATAGTCGGCGTCTCGACGTTGAAACCAGTCGGATTATCGTTATGGTTGGTGCCTTCGTTGAGATTATAGGTGATGGTATAAGCAACAGCAGTCCATTTTGCGTAGAGAGTTACGTTGTCGGTTGACCCCTGAGCAATCTGTGTTATTGCCTCACCGGTCAGACCTTCGTTGTTGAACCAGCCAGCGAATGTGTAACCTGTTTTTGTTGGGCTGAGAAGGTTTATGGTTTCGGTTTCGACGTTGAAGCCTGCTGGGTTGTCGTTGTGGTTGGTGCCTTCGTTGAGGTTATAGGTGATTGAATAGTTTGTCAGTGTCCATTTTGCGTAGAGAGTGACGTTGGTGGTCGAACCTTGAGCAATCTGTGTTATCGCTTCACCGGTCAGACCTTCGTTGTTGAACCAGCCAGCGAATGTGTAACCAGTTTTTGTGGGGCTTTGCAGGGTTATAGTCGGTGTCTCGACGTTGAAGCCGGCTGGGTTATCGTTGTGGTTGGTGCCGTCGTTGAGGTTGTAAGTGATGGTATAGGCAACAGCTGTCCATTTTGCGTAGAGAGTGACGTTGGCAGTCGAACCCTGAGAGATCTGTGTTATCGCTTCACCGGTCAGACCTACGTTGTTGAACCAGCCAGCGAATGTGTAACCAGTTTTTGTTGGGCTCTGCAGAGTTATAGTCGGCGTCTCGACGTTGAAGCCTGTTGGGTTGTCGTTGTGGTTGGTGCCTTCGTTGAGGTTGTAGGTGATGGTATATGAATTGACGGCCCACTGTGCGTAAAGATTGACGTTGCTGTTTGCTATTGTAAAAACAGCGCCAATGGCATAAGCGTCACCGTTACCATTGGCGCTGGTGTTCCAGCCGGCGAAAGCATAGCCGGTTTTGCTGAGATTTCCGGCATTCTTAACGGTAAAGGTCTCTTCAGATGCGTAAGGTGTGGTATCGGTCGGAACATCTCCGTCGGCACCGTTGGCATGGTAGGTGACTGTGTATGTTGGCGTCGGGCCGTTGATGATGACTGTAATGCTTTCTGAATTGGGGGAAGTGTTGTCTGATGCGTCGGTCTGTCTGGCTATAATGACCAGAGTAACGTTTTGCCCGATGCCTGGCAGAGAAATGTTTACCTGAGAATTGTAGGTTTGCCAGGTTTGGCCGTTATCGAGCGAATATTCAGCTGTTGCGCCGGCTTCAATGCCGGTAAGAGTGAAGCTCTGAGCTGAACTGTGGGTTCCGGCCGTCAGCCCGACAATCGTGGGTGCAGCAGGAATATCGAAATCGAGAGGCTTCATGTCGATTGGTTTCTGAAGACCTGGGTTTACGGCAATGACTACGCTGCGAATTGTTTCGAGCCCTTCAGGATCTGTGGCCTTGAACGAAAAGGTGGCGATGCCGCTTTTGGCTGGAGCAACCCAGGTTGCTGAAAGATTATTTAAAGCAATATTCAGGTTTGGGGCACCTTCGGGCTTGATCCAGCTATAAGTGAGTGTTTTGCCTTCGGGGTCAGAAGCGGTAGCGGTGAAAGTTACGGTTTCTCCCGTTACATAACGAAGTTTGTCAGATTGAAGAATCGCAGTGGGGGGAAGATTTCTGTTGCTGTTAAGATCGCTGGAACTGGGAATCGTTGTTTCGACGAAGGGGGGATTATCGTTGGGTTCAAAGTCGAAAACGATCGGAGGCAGTTTGAGGTCGATGTTCTGGTAGCCGCCCGAAACGATTTTAAATTCTACAGTGGTTCCCGGGGGCATAAGCGGGCTTTCAAACATGCCGTTTTCATCGGTGGTTACATCTTCACCCCAGATGCGCACTGTCACTCCTACAAGGGGTGAGCCATCAGGATTAGTCAGCTTCCCTTTGGCTTTTAAAGTGGCTTCTTTGAGCTCTAGTTCACCGGCGTTGTTATCATTTACCGGAGCGGCATCGACAAAACTGGAAATTTCTTTGTAGGTTTTATTGTCGCTCGAGCGAACCCTTGCAATAACTCTGTAGTTGCCTGGTGGCACCGGTCCGATCAGAAATCCGCCGTTGGCGTCTGATTTAACTACCAGATCCGGCATGGTTTCAATAAAAACATCCGCTCCGGATACAGGCAGTTTTGGCCCAGCGACACCGCGCATGCTGGCGGGTGTTAAGCTCAGGGTACTGACTACGGTGCCTCTTATAACCGTGGACGCCGGTGAGTTGTCGCCATCGCCGCCAATGCGATAAATCGGGTTGCAGCCGACTGTAAGAAGAAAAATGGTAAAGATGAAAACAGAAAAAAGTGCGGCATTACGGCGTAAGCGAGGCAACATTGTGTGATTATTCTCCAATTCGTTGAATAGCTTTTATTTTAATAGAATAGGAAAAATACTATTACGGTTGCGACTTAGTTCACAATAAAAATGTGAGAAGTGGCGACATATTTTATTTACAGCAAAGCTCGACAGATATTAAGCGGCCATGCCAGGAACTGGCAGCGCAGCGATATTCCGGCAGCGAGAAGCCGCTTTGCTGTGCTTGCAGTGACTAATTTTCGATTATCGGGATTTTGTCGGCAACAGTTTCTGCTATGGAGTCGCCTGTGGTTTGAACAGTAAAAAAACAGGCAGAGGTTGTGCTGAAAAAACTGTAAATCATGCCTGGTTTTGTTTTTTGGGCAACTTAAAATACTCATCGATACAGGATAATTGAAAAATTTTATTTTAGGCATGATTTTTGCTCTGAATCAAAGAAAAATTTCTGGAGGATACAATAATGACCAAAAATAAATCTGCAGTTATAGCTTTTTTCATGGCTTTTTCAGGCGTGGTTATGGCATCTGATGTGCCGGTTCAGAACCATACAGAACTCAAGCCCACTGTTTCGCGTATTTTTGGCTGGGGCGATAAAGAAAAAGCCGCCAAATTACAGGCCATTCACCCGAAGCTTGTCGTAATCAGCGAAAGTTACGAGCGTGCCGAAGCAATTCAGGGGGGGCTGTTCGACAGTGGCAAAAAAGAATATATCGAACTTTGCACTACTATGGCCAATGCCATGAAAGAAATAGCACCGCTGATCGATGTCTCTTTTCATGCAGAATTAGAAGCTTGCGTTCAGGGTGTCGAGCAGGCAAAATTTATTGCTATCAATGAGAAAACCAGCAAAGCTCATAAGATTTTGAAAAAAAACAACAGCCAGTTCATCAAACTCTCTCGTCGCTTTTTTAGGTAGTCTGCCTCTGCTTCGGAGACTTTTGGTCTTCGAAGTGGTTTTGAGTTTTAGAACACTGAGAGAAACGTTGGTGGGAAATACACAATTGCTTTACGTTCAGGGGCTGTTCTGCTATATTGCATCGTACATTTGTTGCTTGTAATCAATACACCCCGAAGGGGAGGTTTTTGCCTTGAACAGGAAAAAGGAACAGGTTGTAATCACGGTATTGGGCGCCAACAAGCCCGGAATTCTTGCCGGCATAACCCGCGCTATCGCCGATTCGAACGTTAATGTCGAAGATGTCAGCCAGAAAATCATGCAGGACCTCTTTGCCCTGATGATGATGACTGATTTTTCGACGGCCAACTGCAGTTTTGAAGACTTTCAAAGCCGTATGCAGACGGTTTCTGAACAGCTGCGTGTTAAAGTTTTTATTCAGCACGAAGACGTTTTTCGCTTCCAGCATCGGCTGTGACGGAGGTCTGCAATGCTTTTTTCTCTTGAAGAAGTTCTCGAAACCATCAGTGCGGTCGGGGTTGAAACCTTCGACATTCGCACAATTACATGCGGCATCAACCTGCTGAGCTGCGCTGACTCAGACGTTCACAAATGCGCAGCCAAAGTCTACGAAAAAGTGGTGCGGGTCGCTCACGATGTGGTGCCGGTTGCCCGTAAACTCGAAAAGAGATACGGGATTCCGATCGTTAACAAGCGCATATCAGTGACCCCGGTGTCGTTTCTTGCCGGCGCATTCACTGAACCTACCGCTGTGCCGATCGCCGAGGCTCTCGACAAAGCTGCCAAAGAACTCGGAATCGACTATGTTGCCGGGTTTTCTGCGCTGATTCCCAAGGGCATTACCAGAGGTGATCAGATTCTTCTCAATTCGATTGCCGATGCTCTGTGCTGCACTGAGCGTGTCTGTTCGAGCGTTAACATCGGTAGTTCACAGGCCGGCATCAATATGGACGGCGTCTACCGCATGGCCGAAATCGTCAAGGAAGCGGCGGAGCGTTCCCGTGACAAGAACGGTCTGGCCTGTGCCAAACTGGTGGTTTTTTGCAATGCCGTCGAAGACAACCCCTTCATTGCCGGTTCTTTTATGGGCCCGGGCGAAGCCGAAGCCATTCTGAACGTCGGTATTTCAGGCCCCGGTGTCGTCAGAGCCGCACTGCAAAATGCTCAACATCTCAATTTTGGTGAGCTTTCAGAATTGATCAAAAAGATCAGCTTCAAAATTACCCGCACCGGCGAACTTGTTGGTCGCGAAGCTTCGCGAATGCTCGGGATTCCGTTTGGAATCATCGATCTTTCGCTGGCGCCGACCCCGGCCGAAGGCGATTCGATCTCTGATATTCTCGAGTTGATGGGGCTTGAAAGAACCGGTTGCCATGGCACAACCGCTGCGCTCGCCATGCTCAACGATGCTGTTAAAAAAGGCGGCATCATGGCGGCTACCTACGCTGGCGGTCTTTCTGGCGCATTCATTCCTCTTACTGAAGACGCCGGGATGTGCCGGGCCGTTGAGGCCGGTGCTCTCAATATTCAAAAACTCGAGGCCATGACCTGCGTCTGCTCTGTTGGTCTCGATATGGTAGCTATTCCGGGTGATACCCCGGTAGATGTTATTGCCGGCATTATCGCTGATGAAGCGGCTATCGGCATGATCAACCATAAAACTACCGCCTGTCGTCTGATTCCTGTTCCTGGTATGGAAGCCGGCGATGTGGTAGATTTTGGTGGGCTTCTTGGTAAAGGGCCGGTAATGGAAGTCGGCCGACATTCGCCTTCGGTATTCGTAAGGCGTGGCGGCCGAATACCGGCCCCGGTTCACAGCATGAAGAACTGATACACTGATGGATTAGAGCAGCCCTGAGATAGATTATTTCAGGGCTGTTTTTTTTATGGGCCACGGATGAACAGGATAAGACACGAGCCACGGATGAACAGGTAAGACACGAGCCACGGATGAACACAGATTGACACGGATTGAGAAAGAGAAAGAGAAAGAGAAAGAGAAGGAAGAAGGAAGAAGGAAGAAGGAAGAAGGAAGAAGGAAGAAGGAAGAAGGAAGGGTGTTTGATGAAACTTTATGGTGATATAAGGCTTCGCATGTTGATTGCAGCGGTTTTTATACTGCTGGTGATGCTGCCGGTTCTGTTTATAGGCACTGGTTTGCGTCGAGCCTTTGCTGAGGCCTGTCAGATGCGGCTGAATATCGCTGAACACGATTTAAAGAAAGAGGCGAAGTTTTTTCAGGAAGATCTGATAGCCCGGTTGCACGTCGAAAAGCTGATCAAGAAGGCTGAAAGGCGAGCTGGTTTGAGTTTTCCGACTCTTGAGCGGCCGCGGTTTGCTTCTGGTGTCGATCCGCAGATTTTCACCGAGCAGACGATTGCTGAGCTGATGGCGCATTATCGGGAACTTGCGGGGGTCGAGCCGCTGATGATGGTGGCTTTCAGTGCTGATATTTATAATATCTGGTCATGGTTTGCTGCTGATTTGGATGATATTGAAGAATATGATCGTGAGCGTGTTGCCCGCCTGTTGAGCGTCATTTTTTCAGAGCAGGTTGAATTTGTTCCGGTTGATGCAACCAGACCAGATGCCAGGCACAGGTTTTACGAAGCCAGAAAGTTGGCTTTGCTTGATTCGGGTGGCCCGGCTCAGGTTTATTTTCAGCTTATGGGGCGCCTGTTTTCTGATATGATTTATCAGCCCCATTTTCAGGGCAGTTGTTATGAAATAGCGACGCGAAAGCGTGGTGAACGCAGACTTTTCTTTTATTACCGTCGAGTGAAGGACGGCCCGAAAATTATGGGCGGTTACTGTGTGTTATTTGGTGGCCGTTCTTTTCCACCTGAAAAACTGTTGAAAGATTCACTTCGTCCTCAGACTGAAGGTTGTCGGCGCGGTTATCTGCAGCGGTTTCCGGTAGAAGTTGGTCGGGTGATCAGACGCAAGAATAGTCTTGAAGTTGAAAGCAATCTGCCGACAGAGCTTATCGGCTACAATTCTCTTTTTAAAAAAAAAATTGCTTTGCCAGGGGCTTTGCTTGCCTCATTCGATGTTTCGGCAATAATCTCTGAATCGACTTCTCGCACTCGTCAGGTCGTTTTTATCCAACAGGCGCTGTTCCTGCTTTGTCTGTTCATTTCGACCTATTTCATTCTTTATGGGTTTCCGGCGGTTATGCGGCTGCGATTGCGTATGTTACTGGCGATCAGTCTCGCGGTTCTGCTGCCTTACACAATTCTCGCTTATATTTCCCTGAGGCTGCTCGACCGAATAGAGAGCCTCGGGCGTCATGAACTGAGGGCAGACTCAGAGAGCCAGATGCAGCGGTTGCACAGTTATTATAATGACCAGTGTCAGCAGTATCTTTTGCAGACTTTAAAGATGAAGAACCGCCTGATAGCGGTTGTTGATAAGCCGGAAGAAACAATCATGGGTCTGCCGCCCCAGGCCATTGTCGGCCAAAATCCGTTTACAGAGGTTTATTTTTTTCGCGACGATGGTGTTGCCAGATCGTTCAAGCCTCGTGAGCCGGCCGATACAGAGCCGCCGAAGCTGGAAAAACTGCTGTCGGTCAAGTATCTTGAAAATCTGGGTTGCCTCGATAGTTCAATGCCTGCTGTCAAAAAATTACAGCGCATGACCAGCGTTGCCGACGGAATCATGGATACGGTTCGTCATGAATACTTTGATTACACGGTATTGCGATATGAAGCCAACGAAACCTATGATCTCAACAAGTTCGACGATTTTTCTCGGATGATCTGGTTTCTGGTGCCGGGCCAAAGCGGAACAGGCCCGGTGCGGGCGATGGCTTCGACCAATGTCAGCAATCTGAATTACGTTATCTACAACCCCTGGGAATTCGACCCCGGCATATTTTCGTGTTTTTCAGGCCGTAACCGTCACCACTTCATCATGGGGCAGCGGCGGTATGACGACATGGTGTTGCGTTGGTGGCCAGACTATATCAGCCCCGATCACAAACTCAAGCTTCTGCTCGACAAGACCGTTGCTGAGCGTATCAGCACTGGTGAGCTCACCGGTGCCGGCGGTTACTACCGATATGAAAAGCAGCGTTTCAGTGAGCAGGATGCAATGGTATATTCGGGCGTATCGTCGAGTTCGCCTGATCTGCTGGTTGCTTTGCTGGCGTGGTTGTTTCCGTTTTTGCTGTTGATATTTGCTCTGACTTCGCTGTTGTTGTTTACCGACGCTCTCATGGCACTTTTTATCAGCCCGGTAAAAGGCATTGCACAGGCTGCCGCTGCGGTTGCCGGCGGTGATTACCACAATCGCCTGGCTATTGAGAAAACAGACGAGTTTTCTCTGCTTGCCGATGCATTCAACGATATGAGCAATGGGTTGGCGCAGCGTGAGAAAATGCGTCGCTTCGTTTCTGAAAACCTTTATGACCGCCTTGGTGCAGCCACTGGTCTTAACGAGATTCGTTCGGTGCAGTCTTCGCGGGTTACCATGCTTGCCTCGGACATTCGCGGCTTTACAAGCCTCAGTGAGCAATATGACCCGCATCAGATAGTCAGTTTGCTCAACGACTATTTCACAGCCATGGAAACAGCTATCAATAGTCAGGGTGGTGTTATCGAGCGCTTTGTCGGCGATGCCGTCATGGCTGTTTTTTATTCTGGCGGGGAAAAGGCTGCCGAAGTTCGGGCGGCTGCAGCTGCCCTCGAAATGAGGCGTCAGCTGGTTGCTCTCAACCATGATCGTTCAGAACGGGGTCTTTTTACCATTGAAAACGGTGTGGGTATTGCAACCGGAGAGGCATCTTCAGGAATCGTCGGACGGGAAGGCGGCCGCATGGTTTTTGCCGTTATCGGCGAAGTGGCTCATCGTGCCGAAATTCTTGAGAGTCTGACCAGGAAGGTATCATCTAAAGTGCTCGTCTGTGCCGAAACCAGAAAGCTTATTGATGATCACTTCTTATTAGGCAGCAGTCTTGAATCTTCGGCGGGCCTGGCTTTTGAGCTTTGTGACCCCGGAACATCCGGAGGTAACAATGGCTGAAAAAAGCATCAATATAAGCCGCCGTCTTTCGTTTGTTTCTCTTGGACTCGCCTGGCTCACTGTTTTTGCGATACCGGCAGTTCTGCTGCAAATCAGCCTGGAATATCTTTTTTCTATCACATTGCAGGCTAACCGCCAGGCGGCGATTGCCGCTCTTCCGGGTGAAATGAACAGTTTCAGACATGATTTGAAGGCCGAAACTTTCATTGAAAGAAAATTGCAGCGTTTTTTTGCAGACAGCGGTGTTTCTAAATCTGGAGCTTCAGAAATTGCAGAAACGTTGAACAGTGCGACAGGTCTCAAGGCGGCCATTGTTGTGACTCATTCGTCTGACGTTGATGATTTGGAAACTTTTGTCGCAGCACACATGCAACAGGAGTTGCCGACTCTGTCGCGAAGTATGTTGCGGCGTTATTTCACCGTTCTGAACCAGTGGCATGCCGAGACTGCCATAGAACGCCCGCAGTCTCTGAGTCGTTCCCGCAAAGACGCCGATACATTTTTTCGCAGACAATTTGGTCTGATTTCTGAAATTCCGCTTGAGCCTGGGCTTGTCTGCCGCACTGTTTCGGCAAAGTTCGGTGGCCCGGTATTTTTCTTCTATTGGTCACCGGCAAGTTCAGATACTCTCAATAAGAAGACGGTCGGCGGTTGCCTGGTGATTTTGCGCGGTTTAGACCTGGACCAGAAACGGATCCTCTCTGAAGCTGTCGATGTACAGGCTCGCGGTATCAGACGCAGTTTCGCTCGTCTCAATATTGCGCTTGACCGCGAACACCACCTGACACGAAGCATTATAACCGATTACTTTGCCGATGAAACCGGCCAGCACATGATCTCTACTTTTCCTGATTCGGCACTTGTTGATTTGATTCAGGGTGGTGGCCTGGTGCCGCACAATCTAGACAGGGTTCTGGCACGTCTACCGTTGTTGCGGGTAACGATGCCCGTTTCTGAATTGCGGCATCCTCTTGCAGAGAGGGCTTCACTCATTTTTGGTCTGGCCCGCCTTATTGTCTGTTTTGGCGCAGTATTTCTTTTGCGGCTCTATTTTTTTGGCATCGACTTTAAAATGGGAATCAGGCCGAAAGTGTTGTTTGGCACCTCGGCGATGCTGCTTTTGCCCGTAAGTCTTCTGTTGGCCGGCCTGATAACCTGGAATCAGTTCAACAAGGTTTATGGCTGGTATCAGGCTGAAGAGTTGCAGCGGCTGTATTTTAATGAGCTGTATGAGGGCTTTTCTCATTATCAGGCTTCTTTACAGAGGCATACTGTAAATGTGGCCGATTCTTTAAAAAAGATGAGAAACGCTGGTGAAGCCGAATACCGTCGGATTGTCGAACGCGGGCTCGAAAAATCGGTTGCTTCAGAGCTGTTTTATGATCTTGACAGTGGCAAACGCATATACGCCAGGTCTGGCAGGTTTTTCAAGCCTTCTTCCAGAGAAGAAGAGTCTGGTCGGCGGCTCGTGGCATCGGCAATTTTAAATGGTTTTGACCGCAGTGGCAATTTTTTTATCAGCCAGGCTCGTGGCAAGGAAAGGGAACCTGGCACCCTGGATTCGTCATTTGTCAACGAACTCGGCAATCGCTGGGGGCGCCCGTTCAAAATGATGCGCATAAATGTCGGAACCAGATTTTCGACGGCTTTCGTGTTCAATGACGACAACTATAGCCTCTATGGTTTGTTGTCTTTTAAATACCACGACGGTGATTTGATTCGAGATTACATTCTCAACCATTTCAAACCGTCTGCCGAATTTGCCGGCATCAATGCCAGATTTTTCGAAGTAATTGAAGACGGCGCCGGTTATAGCCTTGCAGAACTTGCCTCCGGCAAAACTTTGCCCGCCGGTGGACTGCTCGAAAAGGTCAAGCTTGCCAAAGACGTCGAAAGCTTTGTCTGGCGGGAAAAGGGAAAAAATCTGCTGCAGGTTCGCTGGTTCAACGATTATCCGCTGGTAATGCTGGTCAGTTCAGAGGCTCTGACTGCCGAAGCATCGGCTCGGGTCTGGCCCGGCATCCTTTTAAGCTATGGGATTTTGCTGCTTGTTTTTGTTTATCTTGTATTCGAGTTGATTTATCTGAAGCCTTTGCGTGAATTTATCAGAGTTACCGGCGAAGTTGAAAGCGGTAATCTGCAGGTTGCTGTGCAGTTGCAGGCAAATGACGAATTTGCTGATTTAAAGGCAGTTTTTTCTGAGATGATTCAAGGACTCGATCAGCGTCGTAAACTGACGCACTTCGTATCTCAGGATGTTTTAAGCGCTGTCGAAAGTGATTCAGGGGTTGATATGGCTCCGGGCGGTGTCAGGCTCGCTGCTACGGTTGTATTTATACAGTTGCTGCCGGCTGCTGCAGATGAGCAGATCGCACCCGAGACGCGCTTTGCCATTCTAGACCGGTTTATCGGCGAGGGCGACCAGATTGCCAGATCATGCGGCGGTGTTATTGACAAGGTTATTGAGAATACGCTGATGTTGGTATTTCGTGCCGCTACAGCGGGTGAACGACATTCGCTGCAGGCCTGCCGAGCCACTCTGCTACTGGCCGCCGCCGTGCGGGCTGCTGGTTACGGTGTGTGTGCCGGCGTTGCCAGTGGCAACGTCGTTTCGGGGCGAATCGGTTCGAGGCTTGGCAAACTTGATTATACCGTAATCGGCGATACGGTCAATCTGGCGGCCAGGCTCAAGACTGAGGCGGCGAAGGCCGGCACGACCGGCATCATCGTTGCCCCTTCCACAATCAGGGGTTTAAGGGGCCAGGGCCGCGTCGCCTTCATCGAACGCGTCGAGATCAAAGGCAAAAGTCGCGAGTACCCATTGTATGAGCTTCTTGAATTGCGCTGAAGTCAGTTCCCTGAATCTGTTCGGGTAGCATAGTATTGCTTCTGCGTGCTGGCCGTGAACTAATAGGTTGTGGCCTTGAAGAATTTGTTGTTGTCGTTTTCGAAGGGCATGAAGCGGTAGCGGCGCAACTGAATGAGTTTGCGGTTGAAATTTATTTCGCACTCGGCTATCAGCTGCGCTGTGAACGTTGCCAGAACAGTTTTTCGATCGTCGGTGTAGTTTAAAAATCGCCCCTGAGATTTGATCAGAAACTTCTGCGGGTCGGTATAAGCGGTTGAGCTGGCGGCTGGGTAGGAAGTCACCCTGAAGTGGTAAGGCGGGCTCGCCGTCGTCTCGTTAACGAAATAGTTGGTCAGCGATTCGTTCAAAAACAGCCAGTCAGAAGGGACTGAAGCAACCTGATTGCGTCTGGTGCTGGTCCAGTATGAGTTGATACCTGTCCAGTCGCTGGCGGTCGAGTGAATTACATAGGTGCGGCTGGCAACTGCAGCGGTACTGTTGATAAAGGTGTTGCGGTTTGTCTGTGAAAGCGCAATGGCGTAATTTACCCCGGAAAAAGCGGCATCTACAGCTCTGTCTGTGTGGTCAGACATATTTTGGACTTCTATTTCGGTCTGCACCATTTTCATGTAAGCCATAGATACGGTCATCAACAACCCAAAAATGAGCATGACCATTATCAGACCGACCTGACCGCTTTTGCTGTGTGAGTTCATGCTTCTCAGCCTCCTGCGCCCGGCGCTGTCAGAACAATGCTTTCACTGCTGATGATTTCGCGGTCACTAAAGTCGATGTAGCCGTCGTAATTGACGTCTTCAGTGGCTTCAATATCGCTTCTTATCTGCAGGTATATTTTAATGGTCCAGGTTGATAGCCGCTCTACCAGAAATAGTCCGGCGTTTCTGGCCAGCCGGGTGTTCCATTGTTTCTGCAGAGTTGTGTCTGTGCCGCCGACCCGGCGTTGAATCGTATTATCGGCGACTTTACCGATTTTAAATTCAGGAGTCACGCCCGGAAGTGTGTAGCCAAGCGTATTACTGAGAACCGGTGAGCTGGATGCGATTGGGTGTACTATTTCCGTCGCTTTCAGCAGGTCCTGTTTGATGAGGTCGAAGGTCGTGCGGCTGTAATTTTCGGTGCTGACTTTGGTGTGACCCTTTTGCCAGACGAGCGAGCCATATTGAATATAGGCGATGACCGAGACCATTATCATGGTCATGACTATAGTCGCCGTGAGTACTTCCACCAGTGAAAAAGCTTTTTTAGGTGCCGATAAAAAGATTTTTACCATAATACGTCCGTGTCCGAGTCGCCGTCATCATCGACAGCGTAAGATTCTGAAGACAATACTCCGACGGCGTTGAGATACACCCTGATGCGGGCATTGCCGTATTCGAAGAGTATATGACATTCTGAAAGCAGTTTCCTCAATGTTTCACTTACCCCGGTGCCATCATGGGTAACCAGGTAGCCATCCGGCCAGAAATAAATGATGCGCGGCTGCAGCCAGGCTTCGCGAACAACTTCCACGCCAGATTCGATAAAGATCTCTTCGAAATCGAGAACGCTTTCCCAGTTGGCGCTGTCGTAAGAATCATCATTCAATGCCGCATTCAGGTCGGGTGGCGTGTTGCCCTCGAGGTAGCCAGCGTGCATCTGTATTTTGTAAGATTCGCCGTCAACAGAAAAAATCATGCGGTGCAGAGCCTGTTCTTGCATTGCCCGGTATTTGGCAAACCTGATATTTTGAACCATCAGCTCGGCTTCGGCCTTTACCCGCTCTGAAGAATAAAAATTCGCCAGCCCGGGCAGAACGATGCTGCTGACGATCGAAATAATCGCCATGGCCGTCAGCACTTCCATTATTGTAAAGCCGCATCGGCAGGGAAAATGCCGCCCCGGCTCCGTCGATAAGCGCATATTGCCCGGCGAAAGACGCAGAGTTGAGTCTTTCATGGCGTGAACTTCCAGATCGAGCGGCTCGGGCCAGAAGTACCTGAATCGGAGCCACCTATCAGATAAATTGAAGAACCGCATGAAACGGCGGTCATCGAGTAGGCCGCGGCCTTGGGGACATCAGCAATCTGCCTTACCATGTTTGTTTCCGGGTTCCAGGCAAAGGCCGTTTTGATGTTGGCGCCTCCGCTGCGCCCGCCAAAGATAAAGATTTCGTCGCCGTGCGAGCAGGCGGCGGCTTTATGGCGTCTGATTGCCGAATGCACGGTCATTTGCAGCCATGTATTGGTATCGAAGTTGAATCGTTCATATTCAGACAAAGCGGTTCCGGCAGCATTGGCACCGCCGACTCGATAAACCATGCCTTTGTGCCAGACAAGACAATGATCCGCTACCGGCTCAACCATATTCGGCAATGATCGGCTGATACCGAGCGAAAAATCGTTTGCCGAGTTGTATTCGTGGTAACCGTGCGGCCAGTAAACAAGGCTGGTAGAGGTTGCTGTGGTTCTGGGGTTATCGACAACACCGCCGGCAACGACAATACCGTATGGGGTGACGCAGGCGGCGTTTTCTTTGACTTTGACCAGCGACAGATTGTCAGTCATGGTTCTGGTCATAAAAGTCTGATTTGTTGCGGGAACAGTTGTCTGGGTCGAGTAGTATTCGATCTCCCATACTTCCAGTTGGTCGCCATACGAGCTGTTGCAGAGCAGGCGATAGTATCTGTAATTGCTTGTATTGTTGAAATAAAAGGTGTTCCAGACCCCGTTGCTGGGGTTTTGTGGCGAAACGCCACCGGCGATGCAGGGGATGTCTGTCCAGCCGCCTGTTGTGTCGGCACCGCTCGAGGACGACAGAGAAGTTGCCCCTTGAAGTTTGAAGTCTTTGATGCCCTTGTCGTTGCCCGGGCCGCAAATGATTCTGACAATGTTTATATTGTCGGCGGTGCCAAGATCGATCTGGTGCCATTCTCCACTCGCTGGAACAGCTCTGTCAGTGTCCCATTCGTTAGAGGTGTTTGCATTGCCGTCAAAGGCTTTCCAGGCAGCGCCGGCACCGGCTGCGCTGGCACTGACAGTTTTGCCGTCTTTGATGTTGCTGGTCATGTTGGAAGGCGATATTTTGCGCACTTGACCGGTGATGAGCTGTAACTCTCGCATTCCCCAAAGGCTCGAACTGCCGTGATTAGAGGTAACTGTAAATCTGTAATATCTGTATGCCGTAGTGTTCGTAAATTCGCATGGCCAGGCACTGCTGTCTTTGGGTACGTTGCCGCTTTTTTTCAGGTGCCAGGTCGAGGCATCATGTGATCCTTCAAATTTAAAACCTTGAACGCCGGTATTTGCGAAGGTCTGGTTATTGGTGACAATTAGCTTGTTAACTATTGGGGCTAGAATGTCTGAGCCGAAATCGTATGTTATGCTGTTGTTGTTGGCAGTTGAAGACCAGCCGACAGAGGTATCGTGATCGAAAGCTTTCCAACCTTCCTGGTATTTGACTGGTAAAAAACCATAAGAATGAACCGACCCGGTGTGAGTAACTTTGTATGGTGCCGGAACAGTCGAACCGGTCATTTTGCTTGAAACTCTGAACTCTGTTGTCGCACCGGTGACTGGTTCCTGGTAGGCGAGAACTTTGCCGGTGCCCGGGTTGAATTTTTGCACCAGGCTGGTTATGGTGCCGATGTTGCCATCAAAGCCATTGAAGGCATATAGCTCGTTATCGTAGGCAACAACCGTATGCATGTTGATTTTGCGTGGCAGGGTCGCTACCAGTGGCGTAATATTGCCGGTAGGCGAAGCCAGCGGGTTGAAACAGAAGATGGTATTGGTCGCCGCTGCATTTTCGAGGGTAGAGCCGCCGAGAATATAAATGCCGCCGCTGGCCACAGCTGCGTTGTTCACTCCGCAGATATCGATCGACAAGGTCGCGACACATTCGTAGGTGCCTGATCCGGGAGTGGATTTGATTGTGTTGAAGGGCATGTTTGCAAGAACTTTAGGTGCTCCCTGCATTTTTACCACTCCGGCAATGCTGCCGAAGCCGGTTAAAGCAGATTGATTACGTGTGACACCGTTAAAATTGAATGATTCTGGCTCAGAAATATCGACGATTATGGTTTCTTTGTTGGCATCTTCTCTGGCGTAAATGAGCTTTTGCCCGTCCTGGCTGATAAGAAGCTGTTTATCGGTGATGTCAATAGAGGCGAGATTTATTCTGGTGATTGGCTTGCCTGGCTTCAGACACCAGACAGCATCGTTGGTGCCGTCGAGTATATAAAGAATCGGGTCGGCGATGTCACGCGAGAACTGCATACAGGTTAAAATACTGTTACTGGTACCGGTAATTGGGTATGCTCGCAAAAAAGTCGGCTGAAAAGAAAATGGCATTGTCGATGCCGAAGCGATGTTTCGCCAGCCGGTCATGCTCATAAAGCTGCTTTCAAACGGTGTGGCCACTGTTTTATTGAGTGTGCCGACTGCCTGACCAGCTGTCTGGTGTGTGAACATGCCCATGTAGCTCGCGCCGCCGGCCTGAATTTCGATGCCACAGATACAGGGGTTGTTAACCGAACCTTTTAAGAGTTTAATTTGCAGCCCATTGCCACCGCTGACAACAACGTTGTCATAGACCATTACCAGCGCGATGTTTTTGCCGCCGGCCCGTTGAAAAATGTCGAATTCAGTTTCTCTGGTTACCCCTTCGATGTTGATGTGAAATTTTCTTGCGTTGGCTGCATCAAAGAAATTTTCGTTGAAATGAAGTTTGACCAGGGCCGGGCCATCAGGAATCCAGTTGAAGTTGTAGTCAAGAGTGCCGTCGATCCAGCGGTGGGTTTGATAAAGCGCTGCGGGAATGCCGTTCAGATTTGTGACCGGGTCTGATGTTGGACATAAATTTCCCGCTGATGAGATGTCAGCATCCCAGCCGGTTACAGCTGTGCCGCAATACATCTGAATTTTTGTGGTCTGCGCCCTGCAGACATCCAGTTGAATCTGGGTCTGACTATTAGCAGGCAGATTTGGGGCTGTTTCCATTATTGTTTCAGAGTTGGCCGGGTTTTCTGCTATCGGCTCAAAATTCAGAAACAGGCGGCTGAAATCCATCTGGGCGATGGAGAGCATGTTTGCCGTGTAATCTGGCTTGAAATAGCCAATGAAACGTTTGTTTGCTCTGTTTTTGTTTGCGTGGTTGGTATTGGGCAGCAGAGCATTGCTATAATCGAAATAATAGTTTGCCGGCGAAGTCTGGTGACTGACCCACGAATCGCTTGCCGTGGTGCTGTTCTGTAATCTGATACCATTCAGCAGAGACGGATTGTTCAAAGAGTAGGTGCAGCTGGCCATTACTTTATTGAAGTTCCATGGCTCATGATTTTGTTCGCGATAATCGACAAGCAGCCCGTTGAGCTGGGTTTGCCAGTTAAAATTGTTGGCGGCAAAATCATAGATACGAATCACATTGGGGCTGCCGGAAGATTCGATGGCCAGATAACGGTCGTCGGCGCTTAACGCAATGTTCAAAGAATTGTGCGGCGGAAAATTGTTTTCAGTGCTGTACCAGCGGGCAAAACGTTCGTATTTGCCTTTATATGGGCCGAAACTGTGTTTGCCAACCCACTCGAGCATCGAGGCTTTGCTGGTATTGTGGGTGTAAAGAATCAGAAAGCCGCCATTTTTAAGAGCTTCAATGTCATGGCCTCGCCACCCGGTTGGGATATCCACGTCATTCGGACTTTTGTAACCGACAGGAAGCGGTGAAGGCAAAGGGATATTCGCCCAGTAGCCGTTGGCCCAGCCGGTTGTGGGGTGGTAGTCCATACTCATGAACATTTCGGCAGTCGTGTCGATCATAAGGTCTTCGTTCGGGGTTGCAACCCCGTACATCCATTGAGCGCCGTGCGGATAGGCGTTCAGGGCGGTGCGTGCCCCCCAGGTTTCGAAAATGTCGAGACCGGCACGATTGGGGCCATAACCAACCCGCATCTTCTCGCCGCTGCGGCTGATAGCGATGCATACGGGTGTGGCTGCCAGGTCAATTCGCAGACCTTCTGTCGGTTTTCTTTTGATAGGGTCTGCTTCTGTCATCGAGTTGATATCGACATATTCAATAAAGTTTTTGCCGCCATCGACGCTGCCCACCAGGACATACTCAGGGGTTCTCACTGTCATGTTGACCTGTGACTTGTCGCTGGGCGCAAAATTGATGGTGCGGTCATCGGGTATGCCAGATGTATATGTATTATTTTTCAACCCGGCGAGGTCAACTGCAAACAGAAAGGGTTTTTTCTCTTCGTCGATGACAAAATCACCGCTTTGCGGCACGAACAGGCAGTATTCGAGCTTTTCTTTTTTGCCGAGGTTATTGGGGTCGGCTTTTTTAAAAATGCTTGTGTTTGTGAGGTTGTAATTTGTGCTGATAATCGGTTGAGTCTGCAGGTGCATCAGAAAAAAGCCGCCCTTGTCGGCGCCAGAACCGGCATCGACTATGCCGAGATATCGCCCGTCGCCGCTTAGTTTGATGTCGCTGCAGACCCCGCTTGGCGTTGGTGTTATGGTTGATATGCCGATGCGTTTGCCGGTGTCTGATTTGTGTCGGGTAAGGATGTTATCGGCCCAGAGAATATAAAATTCCTGGCCATCGGGTGTGGTGTCGAGGGCCAGAATGTTTTTATTGCTGGCGTCAGTGATTTCGTGTGGCGGATTCGCAAAAATTTTGTCTGAATACATCGGAAAACGGATTGCACGATTACCGTCTTTGGGGCCGATGTACAGCCATCCGTCTTTGCCGGCGTGCAGAACGGTGTTTTTGTCTTTTGTGGTTTCGAAAGATTGCTGGTTCAAAAGAGCGAGGTTGTTCCAGTTGGTGGTGTTTGAAGCAAGAAAAGCGAAAATTTTCTTTTCGTCGTGCGCGGCAACGTAGACGAATTTTCCGTCGGGTCTGAAGGTTATTGCCCGGTCTTCGCCGGCTTTGTTTTTATCGTCTTTATTGACGTCAGCGAGTTTTGGGGCATAAACTCCGATATTACCGATTCCGTTGATTGAATATGAGGGCCAGATCACTTTACAGTCGCCGTAGTTGGGGCTGGTTCTGTCTATGTTCAGGGCTTTTATTTTATGTTTGCATTGAATGACGATGAACCTCTGGTTCGGGTGAACGGCGATATTCCAGGGGCGGGCACCATCATTGCTGCTGTCGTCTCGAGGCTTGGCAGTGTTGTCGAGCGGCAGCAGAAAACTGTCGGCTTTGGTGCGTGAAATCGGGTCTATTGCGATAATTTCGACGTTTTTGGGGTTTGAGAGCCAGATGTAGTCATCGCTGAAGCTTGGAATATTCAACAATGAAAACAGGCTGATCGATTCAGAGGCCAGATCTGGTGATTGAGGGGCTGTCGCTATTTCGGCAAAAACGGTTATGGCTTTGAGGCCGCTCAGACCAACTATGTGTTTTTCGTCGATGGCCAGAGATGTTGTTGCCAGTTTGAGGTTTTCGTCGATTGCTACGCTCACCCGGTAGCCAAACAGTAAGCTTGAGACTGTGGCAGTATTTTCTGTGAAGCTTGCCGGATCGATGAGAGAGTCTGTTGTCAGCAGCTGAGGCTCGGTTGAATTGTCGTAGTAGACGTAGTGAAACACCGTTGAAGTGTCGATTGCCGCATGATCGAAAGCTGCCTGAGAAATTTCTTTGTTGAGACGTGATCTGGCGAGAATTCGCAGTTTTTCGCGGTGGTCGAAACTTTGCGTTTTTTCCATGCCGCTCTGTAGCGTGCCCATAATCGGAAGAATACAGTAGCCGGCGATAATCGTGGCGATTAAAGCCTCGATCAGCGTAAAACCGCGTTTTTTTAAAAGTGCCCAGAGATTTTTCATGCTCAAAGCCCCTTCTCTGACGGATTCAAAAGAACAGTACCCTGGCTCGGATGTAGAATTATCGAGTGTTTGTTTTTTGCCGACTGCCCTCTTTTCTAATTATACACTATAATTGCGCCATACAAAAACTATTTAAGCAGTTTTAACCATCCTCTGGTGTATTTGTCGTGAGGATTATTTCAGTGTGATTTTGCAGCGACACGAGAAAGCTTCGCTTTGCTCGCAGTGACAGACGTCTGTGTGTTATCACGAGCGTAGCGACATGATCTATGTTGAAAAAATGCTTCGTTTGCCCTGGCAATTGTTTTTCTGGCCTGCTTTCTATCCACTATCCACTATCCACTATCTACTGGCATTATTGTTTTGATTCGATGAATGGGCTATAATGTGGCAGAACAGTATTATCGACAGTGCGTATGGAGTAAATTTGCATGAAAAAGCGAACAGCTGTTTTGGCAGTGTTTTTCTGGTTTATTGTCGTGGCCGGGATGTCGCAGACGCCGTTTGCGGTAGAAAGTGGCGATAGTTCGGCACAGAAGATTATCGCGGCTGAAGAGGCTGCCGACAATTCTGGCGGCAAAGACAAAGAGATCAAAGGCTTTTTCAGAATAGTCGCTGGTGTGCTCGATATTCTCAAGGCAATTTTTGAAGGGCTGATTCCATCTGCCAGCGCTGCCACCATTGATGAAATTCAGACTGCTGCAGTGGCAACAGAACCCAAAACACGTTCGACAAGCCGACCCCAGGCTGCAGAGACCTCAACGGAATCTTCTACTGCTGCGGCAAGACCTGTCGGCTCTTCAGCAGCAGGCGGTGCGACGACTACAAGATCTCCGAGCGCCGTTTCCCCTGAAACAGCTGCAGGTAAAGCTGTAACTATTGGTTCTGCCAGGTTCAAAGAGTGGTTCAAGGCTGCAACCGACGCGCACTGTTCAGACTGGAAATTCCCTGATGTCACCAACAAATATGGCGAAAAAATCAGTCGCGAAGATTATATGCGTGCCATCATCTGGATCGAAAGTCGCGGTATACACCAGAATCCACGTGGAGCCCTTACGAAGAGCTGGGCCGGTGCCATGGGGTTCATGCAGTTGATGCCGAACACGGCGCGTGGGCTGAAGGTCGATGCCAAAGATCCGGCTCAGAACCTCAAAGGCGGCGCCAAATATCTCACCGAAATTTTCAACAGCGGTGCGGTTGGCAAAAAAGACGGTGCCGAAAAGTTGATTATGGGAGCCTGCGCTTACAACCTCGGGCCTTTCTCGAAAAGCATGAAAATGACCTGGAACGAGTTGAAGGGCAATAAAAAAGTGCCGGCCGAAACCCGTGGTTACGGCCTCAAACTCAAAATGTGCCTCGGTCTCGAACTGACTGCCGACGAACGCGATCTGGTTCAGAAACTTCTGGTTGGCCCGGGGCAGACGGTTGACAGTCTCATCGAAGAAAACTACGCAAACACCAAGGGCATTGCCCGCTGAGGAACAAAAAATGAAAAAGTCCATCATAAGTAAATTTGCGGTTTTTTCTCTGCTGTCGGCTATTATTGCATTTTCGGTTTCTGATTCTTTGCGGGCGGCGCTTTTTGAGCAAAGTGACATTTCCGCCGGTGAACAGGGGCGTCTTATTCTCGAACGGCGTCAGGCCGATGACAGCTTTGCCCGTTTTGACCGGGTTTTGCTGGTAAACGGCAGCGATACCATCGAAGTTTTTGCCTCAGAGGGCCGCGCTATCGAGCAGGTCTTCGAAGAAGATCTCGACCTCGACGGTAGCAAAGAGATTCTGATTCAGATGGATCTCGGCGGCTCAGGCGGTTTTAAAGAATTTGCTCTGCTGCGGAACATCGACGGAAACTACACCCCGATCTGGGAAGAATCAGGTTTCTGCGCCGGCAACGCCATTGTCGAAGACCGCGAAGGCTCAGGCCGGCCCAATCTGTATATCGAATACGCCGACACCGAAGTCACCCCCGTTCGCGAAAAAACTGCGGTATTCACCCTCGAAAACGGCGAACTCAAAAGAGTCGAATAAAAGAGAGTTTTTGCTTCAGCAAAAGCCCGATTTGCCTGCAACAAAATTTTTGTTACACTTGAGCTGCGCGTAAAAAATGGTAATTGCGACGATGGTGGTGACGAGCAATCTTTCCAATAACGGGCTTACCGCGTTGAAACATTGTTGGCAATGGCAGCGGTTCGTACACTCAGCCCCAGAATCAGCCAAATGATAAAGTTTGGTTCATTCTGACTATTTAAGCAGTTTTAACCGACATCTTGACTTGTTGCCGTCACTATCGCATCGACGTGGCCTGGCAGTAGCACGAACCGCTTCGCCTACAGTGACAATTGCCTTCCCGGCCTGCTTTCTATGCACTATTCTACCGGTTGCCGGCGTAATGTCCCTTTTCTTTCTTTTTCCTCTCGACCTCTCTTCTCTCCTTTCTTTCTCCCACTCTTTTTTTCCTTTTTCTCTTCTTTTTTCATCCGTGTCTATCCGGGTTCATCCGCGGCTTTCTCTTTCTCTTTCTTTCTCTCTTTTCATCTGCGTTTATCCGAGTTCATCCGTGGCTCTCTCTCTCTCTCTCTCTCTCTCTCTCTCTCTCTTTCTTTCTCTCTTTTCATTTACGTTTATCCGAGTTCATCCGTGGCTCTCTCTCTTTCTCCACATCCATCCGAGTTCATCCGCAGACAAAATGGTGGCTTGTACTGACATCAGTTTCGTGATAAGGTTGACGCGAAACCGCAGGAGGTGGCCCACATGGCAGAGGACATCACAAACAACGTTGTAACCCAGCCCGCGCCCGAAAAGAAAATTGACGAAGTCAAAGCGCTGGCTGACATAAAAAACGCTCACAAAAAGATTCTTGCCGAGATCAGCAAAGTTTTCATCGGCCAGACAAAAGTAGTCGAAGAAGTTCTCTATGCCATTTTTGCTCAGGGCCACGTTTTGCTGATCGGCGTGCCCGGTCTGGGCAAAACTCTTCTGGTCAACAGTCTGGCGCAGCTGCTCGACCTGCAGTTCAAGCGTGTTCAGTTTACGCCTGATCTGATGCCCACCGACATTATTGGCACTGAAATTATCGAAGAAAACATGAAGACTGGCGAACGCCATTTCCGCTTCGTTAAAGGGCCTTTGTTCACTCAGATTCTACTTGCCGACGAAATCAACCGTATACCGCCCAAGACGCAGGCGGCACTGCTGCAGGCCATGCAGGAACGCAGGATTACCAGCGGCAGCACTACTTATAAGCTCGAAGAGCCGTTTTTCGTGCTGGCCACCCAGAACCCGATCGAGCAGGAAGGCACTTACCCGCTTCCTGAAGCGCAGCTTGACCGCTTTATGTTCAACGTGCGCATGGAATACCCGCCTCTCGAAGAAGAAATTACCATGGTCAGAGCCACTACCGGCGGAGTTGTCGGTAGTTTGAACCCGGTACTCGATGGCGAGCGCATCAGAGAATTGCAGGAAATCGTCAGACGCGTGCCTGTTTCCGACAGGGTTATTCGTTATGCGGTTTCGATTGCAGAAGCAACCAGGCCGGGCCGCGAAAAGTCGCTTGATTTCGTGAACGATTACATTACCTGGGGCGCCGGGCCGCGTGCCAGCCAGTATCTGATTCTCGGGGCCAAGTCGAGAGCTGTTCTGCAGGGCCGATTTTATGTGGCCTGTGAAGATATCAGAGCGTTGGCTTATGCGGTGTTGCGGCACAGAATTATGCTGAATTTCAGCGCTGAAGCCGAGGGCATTTCTGCTGATACCATTATTGAAAAATTGCTGAAGGCTGTTCCGGAGCCGGCGGCCTGATGAGGCTTTGCAACCAGAAACCGACTGTTACAGGATGAGCTGAAGGCAAATGGATAAAACTCGACGGATTTCAAGATTTCTCGACCCGGAACTGCTTGCTTCGCTTTCTTCGATGGAAATCAAGGCGAGGACTGTCGTCGAGGGCATGGTTGAAGGTCTGCATAAAAGCCCGTTCAAGGGTTTTAACGTCGAGTTTTCTGAATACCGGCAGTATGTGCCGGGCGACCCGCTCAAAGACATCGACTGGAAGGTTTATGCCCGCACCGACAAGTTCTACATCAAGGAACACGAAGAAGAAACCAACCTGTCTGGTTATCTGGTTTTAGATACCAGCGGTTCGATGGCTTACAAAGGTGCCGGCAGCCTGAGCAAGATAGATTATGCCTCGACTCTGGCAGCCTCACTTGCTTATCTGATGCTGAAACAGCAGGATTCAGTCGGCCTGGTTACTTTTGCCGACGGTCTGCGCAAGATGATCAGGCCCCGCACCGGTATGGCTCATCTGAAAGCCGTATGCAACGAGCTTGAAGCTACAAAGGCCTGTGCGACAACCGATATCGGTGAAAGTCTCGATATGGTCGGCCAGAGCATGAAAAAGCGCGGCATTTTCATATTGTTTTCAGATCTGATGGACAACGCTGACATTATCATCAAAAAGCTGCGACAGTTGCGCAGTCGTCGGCATGAAATCGTGCTTTACCACGTTCTCGATCGCGACGAAATCAGCTTTCCCTTCGACGATACCACGATTTTTCAAGATCTCGAAGACCGCAGCGAAATTACTACCGATGCTTTCACTCTGCGCAGCGAATATCTGAAGCGGGTGCGCGGTCTGATGAATACGTTCAGGTCGGCCTTACGAAAATCAGGCATCGACTATCTGGTTGCTGACACTTCTACGCCTCTCGAGGCCAATCTGCGCAGCTTCTTCACTCGCCGTCAGGCCGTCAGCGAAAGGCTATAAACCATGAGTTTCATCAGCCCCTGGTTTTTGTTAGGCCTGCTCGGCATCGCGGTGCCGGTGTATCTGCATCTGTATTATCGCAAAACACCGGTGCGCAAAGAGTTTCCGAGCTTGCGGCTGATCAAGCTTTCGGTCGAATACGTCGCCCGTCGTCGGAAAATGCGCAATCTGCTGCTGTTGCTGTTGCGGGTGCTGGCGGTGATTCTGGTGGTTATGGCTCTGGCACGGCCATTCGTCGGGCAAAGTGCCGGCGCTTCGACTGCTTCGACAACACCCGCAGCTTTTGTCGTTCTGCTCGATAACTCGATGTCGATGGGCAGCAGTCACCAGGGTATTTCGATCTATAACACTGCCCGTTCACGCGCTCTCGAGATTCTCGACCAGATGAATGCCGAAGACCGGGCCACCGTCGGCTTGATCAACGACCCGGGCCGACTTATTTTTCCGCAGCTGACCTGGGATACGGAAACTCTGAAAAAGAGCATCGCCAACGCGCCGCTCAGCATGGCCGGCACCAATCTGGCATCTTCGATACTGCCGGCCCTGGAAATTCTGGCACCGCTCAAAAATTACCGCCGGGCGATTTATGTTGTGACAGACATGACAGAATCTGCCTGGCAGCCTTTTATTGAAAAGTATGACCTCGCCAGAGTTGAAGCTGGCATTGACCTGGTAATGGTGCCGGTTGGCGGTACTGCCCCAGAGAATGTCGCTCTGACCGGCCTGGAAGTGGATGCGCCGGTTATCATGACTGGCCGCAAAGTGCCGTTGCGTGCCAAAGTTGCCAATTATTCGGGGCGGGCCCGCAAAGTCCGACTCACTGTTTCTCTGAACGGCGAGCGAAAATACGATTCTGAAGTGGAAGTCGAAGCTGGTCAGGAAAAAGAAACGACTATCGATGTCGTTTTTACGCGCACCGGCATGAACCATCTGATTGCCGCATTGCCAGCCGATGCCATGCCTTATGATGACGAGCGTCATCTGGCTCTGCGCGTATTCGAGCCGTGCCGCATACTGGTAATCAAGCCCGAAAATCTGCCGGGGCAGCCCGAAAACCGCGAGGATATTTTTGTCAGATTTGCTCTAAACCCCTTGAATAAAAGCAAAGAAAATAACTTTGTCGTTGAATCCCGTGGCACAAGCGAAGTGAACAATCTTGACCTCAAAAACTACGCGGCTGTGGTAATGCTCAACCAGCGCCATCTCGATTTGAATTTCGTGAAGCGCCTCTCTGAATACCTGCTGAGTGGCGGTAATCTGATAACTTTTCTAGGCGACCGTATCGAGCCCGAATGGTATAACAGACATCTTGTCGATGAGCAGGGCAGCGGCTATCTTCTGCCGGCACGGGTGTTCAAAAGAGTTGGCAATGCAGTCAGCAAGACGATCGGTTACCAGCTGACCGATCTTGATGCCGGGCACCCGGCTTTCAGTATTTTTGCGCGTGACGGTAACGGCGACCCTGGCCGAGCGCAGATTTATGAATTTTTCCAGGTGCGCCCAAACCCCGGAGCACTGATTTTGAGCCGTATGAGCCATGGTCTGCCGGGTATTGTCGAGGAAAAGCGCGGGCGCGGGCGCTCGATGCTCGTGACCTTCTCTGCCGATACTTCCTGGTCGACCTGGCCGGTGCGGCCAACCTGGCTGCCATTTCTGCATCAGACTTTGATCGCGATGATTACCAGCGGCGATCTGAATATTGGCGGCATCAGGCCGGGCATGCCTGTTTCGGCGACCATAAGTGCAGAAGCCAACGATAAAATTATACTCAAACTGCCCGACGGCAGCGAAAAAACCGTTTCTACTCAGGCGGCGGCTCAGGGTTTGATTCATTTCAGCAGCCGCGATACCGACCAACCGGGCTATTACGAAATAAGCAGTTCCGGTGGCCGAAAACTTGTGGGTGCTTTCGCAGTCAACCCACCTCCCGAAGAAAGCCGACTCGAACGTATCAATCTCAGAAAGATTCCGCGTTTTATACCTCTGGCACACGAAGTGGGGCAGGGCCGAAGTGTCAAAGAAAAAGTGGCGCTGCTGCGTGACGGCTACGATTTGAGCGGTGCCGCTCTGCTGCTTCTGGCACTGCTTGCCGTTTTTGAAAGCTGGCTTGCCAACCGCCCGGCGGCCAGAAAAGCCGAGGTTTGATAAAAAATGTTTATTTTAAAATTACTTGGTTTCAATCCTGGCCCGATTCGCGCCATAGACAAGATCGCAATTCATCTTGGCTGGGGTTGGGCCGGTCTGATTCTGGCTCTGTTGGCAATGCTTCCTTTCGTCTGGTGGTCATACCGCTGTGAAGGAAAAAGTGTGCCGGCAAAAATGCGGCGCCGGCTCCTGCTGCTGCGCCTGAGCTGGACAACTCTGCTGGCGATACTTCTTACCGGACCGATTCTGGTTATTTCCGGATGGATTCCGCAAAAAAACCGGCTGGCGGTGCTGCTCGACACTTCCAGGAGCATGGGCATAAAATTTCAGGGCGAAAGTCGTATCGAGCGTGTCAAAAAACTTTTTGCCGGCGGCTTTCTCAATAAAATTGCCGATAAAACCGGCATTTTTCCAGAAGTTTTCAGCTTTGCCGACAACGTTTCTCCCCTTTCGCGCCAGGAAATTGACCAGTTCAGCATTACAGCCGACGGTAACCAGACCGATATCAGCGGCGCTGTTCGTAACGTCGCGGGCAACCTTGGTGAAGGCAGCCTGCTTGGCCTGATCATGCTCACCGATGGTGTCAGCACCAGCGGCGAAAACCCGCTCACCGCGTTGAGCAACATGCGAACTCCGGTTTATTTTATCGCCCCCGGCGCAGATGGCGAATCCCCCGATCTGGCTCTGCATCTGCCGAGGCCGCCGGCGCTTGGCTACCTGAATTCCAGTGTCAGGGTCAGGGGCGAAGTCAGTCTGCACAGACTTGCCACGCAGTCTGTAGAAATAAAGGTGCTGCGTGATGGCGAGCCATTCGCTACTGCCGTGGCCACCTTTTCTGAAGATGCCGGTCGTGCGCCTTTTGCGTTTACCATTCCGTGCGATACCGAAGGTAACTTTCGTTTTGAGCTCAGCATACCGGGAGTCGCCGATGAACTGACCGCTGACAACAATACCGCCGGGTTTCTGCTGAAAGTGGTGCGCGAAAGACTGAATGTTCTGGCCGTCAGTGGCCACCCCAACTGGGATATGAAATTCATCGGCAATGCTCTGGCGATAGATCCGAATGCCCACATGGTTCACTGGTTGAGAATTCGCGATGACCGCTGGGTATGTTCTCGTGATCTGCAGCCTGAAAGAGCCGTCAATGTGCCGCAGTTTGCCGAAGACCTCAAAAATGCCGATGTTCTGGTGCTCAACGGGGTTTCTCACCGGTTTTTGCAGGCGCTTGAAGGCGAAATAATCAGAAGGCTGGAAGCCGGCAGTCTTGGTATGCTGGTTTTGCCTGCGAATAGAAGCTTTGCCGAACTTGGCTACACTGGAACAGCTATCGAAGCCAGATTGCCGGTGGTGCCGGGGCGCGAGCTGTGGCGCGGTAATCCGGGTAACATGGTTCTGCCATCGACCGAAACGCCTTATAACTTTTTGCGGCTGGTCGATGACCCGGTGCAGAACGTCGAATTTTTTGCAACTTTGCCTAAATTCGATGGTCTATATGAATATGACAGCATAAAACCGGGTTCTGAAATACTTTTGAATTCGACAGTGCGCGGCAGCTCGGATCTCTTGCCGTTTATGTTGCAGTGCCGGGCTGGTCAGGGCCACATCATCATGTTTACCGGTGGGCCCTTGTGGCCAAACGGTTTCAGGCTCGTGCCCACCGACCGGGGCTTTTCGCCTTTCTCGGCCATGCTGGTGAACATGTTCAAGTGGCTTGCCAACAGACGCGAAGATGCCCAGGTCAGCATCGATCTGCCTTCATCACGCGGTTATGTCGGCCAGGCAAGCAACATTCGTGTCTGGGTGCTCGACAGCAAAAACCAGCTGCAGGCGAATGCCCAGGTCATGCTGACCTTACGGGATGAAAAAGGCAGCGCCAGCAGTCTGCCTTGCATCGAAACTTCAGAGCGTGGCTGTTATGAAGCGGCATTTGTGCCAGCTTTGAGGGGGCTTTACCAGATCGAGGCTGAGGCGCGGTATCAGGGTCGTGAGCTTGGTCGTGCCAGCAGCGAAATGCTTGTCGAAATGCCCACTGCCGAGTTTGACGACCCGGTCATTAAAGAAGCTTTGATGCGCCAGCTTGCCAGTGAGACCGCCGGGCTGTTTGCAGGCGATAACGAGTCTGATAAAATCATCGCCGCTATTGACGCAGTTCCGGGGCAAAAACTTGAAAGTCGTAGCGCCGATCTGCGTGACAGCTGGCTGCTGTTGCTCGTTCTTCTCGTTCTACCCATGATTGAATGGTATCTGCGGCGCACCGGAGGTCTGAGCTGATGTTTAAAAAGCTTGCTTTCTCTGTTGTTGTCGCCCTCTGCTTTTGTTCATCCGCATTGCCGGCTGCTGAATTCGACCGGCTGGCGATTCCGCGGGTCAAATATGATGGCGGCGGCGACTGGTATGTTGGCCCGACTTCAATGCCGAATCTGTTGAAGCAGGCGGGTGAACGGCTCAATATGGCAGTACAGCCCGAAAACATAGCTGTGTCGATTTCTGACCCCGAACTTTTCAGATACCCGATGCTGTTTTTAACGGGGCATGGGCAGGTGCGCTTCAAAGACCATGATTTGAACACGTTGCTGATTTATCTCGACAATGGTGGCTTTTTGTGGGTTAACGACAGTTATGGCATCGACAAGTTTATCAGACGCGAGATCAGGCGTCTCTACCCCGACCGTGAACTGGTGCTTCTGCCGCCCGACCACCCCATTTTTGCCATGATGTATGATTTTAAAGACGGGCTGCCGAAAATTCACGAACACGACGGCAAGCCGCCGGCAGCCTGGGCTCTGTTCGACAAGGGTCGCATGAAGATTCTTTATACTCATGAATCTGACATTGGCGATGGTCTCGAAGACGCGGGGGTTCACCCCACCGACACTCCGGAAATCAGGGAAAAAGCCATGCAGATGGCTCTCAATATCCTGGTTTATGCGATGATGCAGTGAGGAATCGAGATGCAAAATGACGGCAAACTGAATAATTTTCTGCAAAACTACCAGGCTCTGCGTGAGCGGCTTAACAACACTCTGAAAGCATACCGTTACGGCCGGCAGCTGCGGGTGGTCATGAAAAGCGTATTCTGGGCCGGAGTTTCATTTTTTATGGCGTTGCTGGTCTTTCTGCTGGCAGAGCGTACGCCGCTGCAGTCTGAACACTTCAGAGTTTTCGCCGCGGCAGTTCTTTATTACACGCTTTTCTGGTGGCTGTGGCACGCGTTGACCGCCCTGTTCAACCCGCCGCCCACAACCGCTCTGGCAGTAGAAATCGAAAAGTCTACCGGCCGCTTCAATTCGGGGTTGTCCACTGCTGCCGAATTTATCGATACAAGTCGTGCTGCCTCCGACGACAGAACTTCTGAGACCATGCGTCGCCTTACAGTGGCTGCGGTAGCCGAAGACCTCGCCGATGACGACGTCAGGGTGTCGCTTAAAATGTTTTCACGGCGGCAATCGGCTTATGCCACGCTTTTTTTTATTCTGCTGACTGGCGTCTGGTATCTTATTTCTCCCGTCGAAGTTCTTACCGGGGCTCGCAGGTTGATTATGCCCTTTGCGGCAATTGCTCCCTGGTCAACACTTGAAATAAAGGTCGAACCCGGGCATGCCCTTGCGGCGATGGGTGATAGCGTCGAAATTGCGGCGATACCCAATCGTCAGGTCAGCGAAGCCGTGATTCTCGAACTTTTTGAACCAGGCTCCAATGAAGGTAATTCGGTTGAGATGTACCCTGATATTGCCGGTGTTGCTTCAGAAAGCCGCTTTGTCTACACTTTGAATTCTCTGCAGTCGCCCCTCGATTATCAGGTAAAAAGCGAAAAATTCGTTTCACAAAGATTCTCGGTTAAAGTTGTGCCGCGCCCGCAGATAAGACAGCTGCAGGTCACCCTTTTTCAACCGGCATATGTAGCCACCAGTCCTGTCAGATTGCCGGCCAACACCGGCGACGGCGAGGCTCTGACTGATAGTCGCGTCAAAATAGAGGTTGTGGCCGACCAGAAAATTGCTTCTGGCAGTGTTTCGCTGTTGCCTGGCGGGGTGCAGACCTGCGAAATTCGCAGAGACACCGAATTCAGCCATGATTTTGTGCTTGCTACCGACACCAGTTTTTCGATTTTTATGGCAAACGAAGCTGGTCTGGCAAACGAAAAGCCCGTTATTTATACACTCAAAGCCAGACATGATGCCTCGCCAACCGTCGAATTGCTCAGGCCGGCTCAGGATATCCCTTTCCCTACCAGTCGCCGTCTTGATCTCAAAGCTGTTGCCCGTGACGACTATGGGGTCAAAACCATGGTGCTCTATTACAGCGTTGGGGAGCGCAGCTCAATAGTGCCACTAAACATGAAGTCTGATTTTCGGCCTATGCCGGAATACGAAGTCGAGTTTCCCTGGATGCTCGATACTCTGGCATTGCAGCCAGGCACGCGTGTCAGCTATTTCGTTCAGGTTGAAGATGCGCGGCAGCCCGCGGCCAACGTCGCTTCGACACCGACATATTTTATCAACATGCCTTCGATGTATGATCTTTATCGCGGGGAAGAAGCCTCTCACAGCCAGGTCAATGAAGATCTCGAAAAATATCTTGAAAATCAGAAGCTGCGCAAAGAGGCGCTGATGAAGGCCTATGAGCAGGTAAAGCACGAGGAAAAACTCGATTTCGAAGCTTCACAGGCTATCGAGAAGGCCATCGAGCAAGGCGAAAAGTCGCAACAGGAAGCTCAAAAAATTCTCGAGGATTTCAAAAAGCTCCAGGAAAGCATGGAGAACAACCCTTTCAGCTCCCCTGAAGCTCTTGAACGCATGCAGAAGGTGAATGAGCTGCTGAACCAGGTGCTCGACGAAGAAACCAGGCGGATCATGCAGCAGTTGCGTGATTCGCTGCAGGATCTGAAGATCGATCCGAAGGATATCGAAAAATACGAAGAGGCCTTCAAAATGGACGAGTATCTGAAGGGTCTGGACCGCACCATCGATCTGCTCGAACAGGTTCGTGAACAGCAGAAGTTCAACTCGCTCGCCAACGCTATCGAAGACCTTTTCCGTCGCCAGCAGCAGATTGCTTCTGAAACCGCCGACCTCAAAGAAAAAATGCAGAACGGCGAATCTGGTGAAGAAGACGAAGCCAGGCTGCAAGATCTGCAGGATCAGCAGGAAAAAATCAATCAGGAACTTGAACAGCTGCAGAAACAGGCAGAAGAAATGACGGCCAACCGCAAGAGCGAAGATTACAAGGTCAACCCGATGCTCGAGGACGTGAAGAATATTCGTGACCGCATGAAGAGCGAAGATTACCAGAAGCAGGGCAATGAAATAAAAGAAGACATGGCGAAAAAGAATCTTGAATCGGCTGGAGAAAAGCAGCAGAACATGCTCAAGTTTCTCGAGGCGCTGAAGAAGAATGCCGACCAGATCAGCCAGCAATGCAACAGCTGTGCCGGCAGTCAGCTCGATTTATCAGCCTATGTGCGCCGGGCTTTGCGGGTGTCGCACGATCAGGAATACCTGCATCGCGAAATCAGCGAAATGCCCGCCCAGTTCATGCGTGGCCAACAGCCACACATCGAAGGAATTATCGATCAGGTTTCGCTGCTGCAGGTTCTGGTCAAGCAGCAGGGTAATGAGCTTGAATATGATCTTGAAAAGCTTGTTAAAAGCAGTTTTGCCGTTGATCCAACGGCTGTAGAAGCAATCAAGGGAACGCAGAGGATGTTTGCCGATATCGTTAAAAATCTTGAGGATCGTTCTCTGGGCCAGGCCTGGGAAGACCAGCAGGAAATTATCAGGCGGTTCAACCGATTGGCGGCAGAGCTGATGCGTGCCCAGGATCAGGCGGGCAACTCGGGTTCTTCTTCGAACCCTACAGATGCGCTGCAGCAGTTTAAAAACCTTACCAGGCGGCAGCTCAGCCTCTATCAGGAGATGATGAAACGGCAGATGTCGCCACAGAGCGGTCAATCGCTGGAAGAACTAAAGCGCATGGCTATGGAACAACGCCAGGTGCGTGAGGCCCTCGAAAAGTTGATGCGCGAAAGTCGGCAGCAGATGAACAGCATGGGGCGTCTCGACGATGTCATCAACGATATGCAGGATGTCGAAACCCAGATTCTCGACCCGGAACTGCGCCAGAAGGTAGCCGAAAAGCAGAAGTCTATCTATGACCGCATGTTGCGGGCGCAGAAGGCGATAAAAGACCGCGACGAAGAGAGCGAAGAACGCCAGGCTCGCAAGGCTGCAGAGATCACGCAACAGCAGCCTGATCAGCCGATCGGTGAAATAGGCTCGGAGACGCGTGATTTGAGCAGGGATTTTACCGGCGATCTGAAAGAAGAGTTCCCGCCGGCTTATAAGCCAATGCTGAATGACTACTACAAATCTTTGAATATTTACGGGGGCGAAAAATGAAAAGTCGCAACTTACCCCGCGTCAGATTGTTGTCATTGATTGTTTTATGGCTGCTGTGTGCCTCTTTAGCCTATTCTCAGCGGTTGTCGTATTCTCCGGAGGCGGCCGATCTATACCAGAATGCCATCGGGTCATTGCGTCTGCGGCGTCTTAACCTTGCTCGACAGCAGCTGAAAGAGGTTATCGAGAAATACCCTGAAGACGTGCATGCTTCGCTGGCACGGCGACAGTTGGCATCTGTGATGCGTGACCTGAAAGAATTCGATGCCGCCATAGAATTACTCGAGTCGATCATTGCAAACGACAAAGCTGAAGACAACGTCAGAGTTGCCCGCGAAGAGCTTCTCGACGTGCTTTTCGAACTGCAGCGCTTCAGGCAGGGCATAGAGCTGATCGAAAAATGGCGGCGCGACCGTCCGACTGATGTGCAGTTGGGTAGACATCTGGCCAGATTTTATCTGCAGGCCGGTCGTAAAGACGAAGCCTGGCTGCTGCTCGAAAGCTTTGTCGAAACCGGCAATGCTCCAGAAGCCTTCAAAGATCTTCTTGAGCTGGCGGTGCGCACTGCCGAAGTCGAAAAACTGTTGCAGACCCTTGAAAGCCGGCGCAGTAGATATCGCAGCAACGTTTTTGCCGATCATGTCGCCGATTGTTATATTGCTTTGGGGCGCAAAGACAAGGCAATCGAAGCGATTCAGGAAGCCGGTGATCTTCAGGGACATTTTATGCTCTTGAGAAAACTCGCTGATCTGCAGATAGATACGGGAGCTCTCGACAAGGCCATTGAAACGCTCGAACTGGTGTTGAAAATTCTGCCCGATGACTGGAACACTCTGCGCCGCATGGGGCATTGTCATTTTGCTCAGGGTCGCAAACAGGAGGCGCTGGCAGTCTGGCGGCGGCCACTTTCCAGACAGAGCATGGCCGGTCGTGAGTTTTACACAGAGTTCACTACTGTTCTGATCGAGCACAAACTTTATGAAGAGGCTTTGCAGGCCTTCGAAGAAGCACGCAGTCTGTTGCATGACGCAACTTTGTTCTCTGAAGAGAAAGCCACGGTTCTCGACGGCATGGGCCGCAATGAAGAGGCGCTCGAAGAGTATCTGCACGTTCTTGTTGCCGGCATTTACAAACCTGAAATATTCGAAAAGCTTTATGATGCCAGGGTCAAAAACTTTTCTCTTGAAGCCAGGCTGATGCAGCTGCACTCTGAAACACATAACCCGGCGATAACCCAGGCTCTGCTTGAATTTTATTTCAGGCAGTCGCGGCCTGAAGATATCGATAAAATCAACAATATCGTGGTTTCTGCGTCAGGTGGCTATGATTATGTCTTTTATGAGCGAATCAAGCAGGAAGCCCTGCTGATTCCGACGCCGTTTCACTTCGATCTGGCAGAAGCTGTAATGAAGGCCCGCCCGCACACAACTCTTGAATTGATGCTTGCTGACCTTCTGTTGCGTATGGCACCCCACGAAGATGCCTGGGAAAAAAGGGCTTATGCCTCTGCTGCGGAGATTTCCCGGCGCCAGCAGGTTGCAGACGCAGAGCTCAAGGCTGTTCTTCTGCTCGACCTGGCCAGGTTTGCGCTCGAACAGAATCATGACCCTGCTGCTGCCCACTCTTTCATCGATGGTATTCTGCAGACGAATCTTTTGCAGGCGGTTCCGGCAACGGCCGTTGCTGCGGCTCTTTTTAAGGCCAGAGTGCTGATCTGCGAAGAAAACTTCACGGCCGCCGTTTCTTTGTTGTCTGAAACGGGTAAAAATCTCGAAAAAGCCGATTTTGAAAGCATGGAAATGGGCGCGGTGATTCATCAGGATCACATCAGTCTTTATCAGCTTGAAAGCGCCAGACTGGCCATGCATCAGGGTGATTTTCAGAAGGCTTTGACCGAACTTAAAAAAATAGTCGAAGAGACTGCTGAAGGTGACTTTGTTAACGACGGGCTCGAAATGGCTTTGTATATAACCCGCCGTTCGCTGGGTGATTTTGATGTTCTGAAGCGATCTTTGCGGGCCGAGAGACTCACTTTTAGCGGCAAATACGATGAAGCGGCTCAAGAACTGCGCCAGGCTATCGAAAAAAATGCTTCTGCCACGGTGCTTGTGGCTGAGATGAAGGCAGATCTGCTGCTGCTGCGCCGTAACGACCCGGATACAGCAACTCTGCTCAAAGATATCGAGGCATACGTCAACGAGAACCCGGAGAGCACAAAAAATGCCGATCTGCTTGAATTGCGCCTGCGCCTGCTCTCGGCAAAATCAGCGCCGGCTGCTGAAATTATCGAAAGTCTGCAGACTTTCGTTGAGACTTTTCCCTCAGATTTGCGCAGTGGGCGGTATCGAAAGGTGCTGGCGGCCATGCGCAACGGCAAGACCAATCGGGAGAAAAATAAATGAAAAAGTTTATCGGCGCCCTGCTCATGGTTTTTCTGCTTTCGTTGCCGGTTGACGTTATGGGGCAGCACCTGCTGATTCCCATGGATGATACGCAGTCTGACCATTTGCGCAGTTATGGCGTCACTTATTGGGTGCTCGACAAGACCGGAACAGACGTTGAGTGGCTGTTGAACTACCGGGGCGGGGCTTTTTTAACCGAAGATCTGCCCGAGATTCGCGATCGGGCGAGAACCGCCGGAGTTACGCTCGAGGCCGTTTCGGCTGCTCAGGTCAACCAGATTTATGCCTTGATCGAAGAAGAGAACATGGAAAAAGTTCTTCTGGAAAAGGCGCCGAAAGTGGCTGTTTATTCGCCTGATTATGCCGAGCCATGGGACGATGCCGTCACCCTGGTTTTGAACTATGCCGAGATACCCTTTGAGAGTTTTTACGACGAGAAGGTTCTTAATGGTGAAATCAGCAAGTATGACTGGATTCACCTGCATCACGAGGATTTTACCGGGCAGTTTGGCAAATTTTACAGTTCGTTCAGATTTGTCGACTGGTATCGCAAACAGGTTACCAGAGCGCAGCTCGAAGCTCAAAAGTTTGGTTTCAAGAAAGTGAGTGAGCTTAAACTGGCTGTTGCCCGTGGGATTAAAAAGTTTGTGCTCGATGGCGGCTTTCTTTTTGCGATGTGTTCGGCTGCCGATACGCTCGATATAGCTCTGGCCGCCAATGGCATCGATATAGTTGCCCGTGAACTCGATGGTGATGACCCTGACCCCATGGCGCAAAGTAAACTCGATTATGACCAGTGTTTTGCTTTTAAAGATTTCAAGCTGATTGTCGATCCAATGATTTACGAATTTTCAGATATCGATGTCTCTAACAATTACACCGGTGACGCCGGAACCATGAGGCTTTTCGAATTTGCTGCCAAGGTAGACCCGATTCCGACAATGCTGACGCAGAATCATCGCAATGTTATCGATGGTTTTTTCGGCCAGACAACATCGTTTCGCAAGTCGCTGCTGAAACCTTACGTCGTTGTCATGGGCGATAACAACGATGGTGTTTCGGTAAAATACATTCGTGGCGATATGGGCAAGGGTTTCTTTTCGTTCTACGGCGGCCATGACCCTGCCGACGTCAGTCATATCGTCGGTGAAGGGCCGACAAGGCTCGAGCTGCATAAAAACAGCCCTGGTTATCGGTTGATTCTCAATAATATTCTTTTTCCGGCGGCCAAAAAGAAAGAAAGAAAAACCTGACCGAAAATGATTTCTTTATTTTTACACCTGCTGGCGCTGTCGTACGGCACGGTCAACCTCTGCGGCACTCTTGAATTCATGCCTCTTGCTTCAGTGGTCGCCTGGTCTGGTCTGACCATTCTCATCATCATGCGATGGTTGCCGGGCTATGTCGATGCCGAGGTTGCTGCCGGTCGAGTGCCGTCGTTCGTCAAAACCCAGGAAAAATTTTTCTGGGGAATAGTGGCATGGATACTTTTACTGCACGCGACAGCCGACCCTGTTGGCCTGATGCTGCCTGACTACGTTGGTGTTTTGCCGCAGATACTGCCGATGCTTGTGTCTATCGCGCTTTATCTGGGGCTGGCATACCCGGTAATGTTCGAAATGTATCGGTTGTTCAAGCCGGTTCTTGACCCGAGGCAGAGCAGCAGAGACTTTTTTCGGGCGAGAATGACCATTCCCATACTGTTTTTCCCGCCAATTATGCTCTGGATGCTTATTGAAGATCTCAACGGCGGTGGCATGCCGGCGCTGGTCGAGATTAAGCTGATGGCAGTCGCTCCTGTTTTTTTTATCGCACTTTATCTGATCTCGCCCAAGTTGTTCAACTTTGCCTGGCGCGCCGAAGACAACCAATACCCCGATCTCGAAGCTGCAATCAAAAAGATCTCTGAACAGGCCGAAGCTCCGGTGTCGGGTCTGAAAATCTGGGATACTTTTAATGAACCGGTTGCCAATGCAGCCGTAGCTGGTTTGTCTGCCAGGTTTCGTTATGTCTATATTACCCGTTACCTTTTGAGTCTTTTTTCGGCTGAACAGGTAGAAGGCGTTGTGGCTCACGAGCTTGGGCATCTGCGTCTCGGGCATGTGACGACTTACATGCTGTATTCAATCGTTCTGATTCTTGTTTCGGTTTTTTACAAGCTCGGAATCATTGCCTGGTTTCCGCAGTATTACACAGAATCAGCCTGGGTGTCGTTCGCAGAAATGCTTTTTTTTCTGGCGGTTTTTTCGCTGACTTTCACAGCTCTGGCGAGGTTCAGCGAATATCAGGCTGATGCTTTCGCGGTTACTCTCACCGATCGCCAGAATTTTGCTTCAGGGCTGGAAACGCTAGAAAGCATGACTCTGCCCCCTCCGGCGGTTATTCCCGGGTGGCTGCTGACACACCCGCTGATCAGCGATAGAATAGAGCGGGCCAGAAACGGCCCGGCGCAAACTTTGCCCGAACTGATCAGGCAGGCGGGGCGTACTCGTCTGCTGCTGGTGATTTTTGGCCTGGCAATGCTCGCGGCTGCGTTTTCGCCGGCGGCTGCGGTGCTGAAAATTTCAGATCTGCACGATGCAGTACAGGCAGGAAACCATCGACTTGCACTGAGTCGATACAATTCCCTGCCTGATTCTCTCAAAAACCACCCTATGGTGCTTCAGGAAACCGGAAAGCTGGCGTTTGGCTGTGGCAGCCCGCTGCTGGCTACGGCGATTGCAGCTGAAACTTCTTTAGGGTTGCGGTTTGTCGAGGTTTCAGAGATACTTCATCATGCGGGTGCGCCAGAAGTTGCTCTTGACTTCGAGGTCATGAAGTTTGTTCTGAAGCCTCTTGACCTCTGGAGAGTTCATGGCGTATCCCTGTTGGAGAAGTTTTTCGATCATATCAAGACTGCGCTCGGTTAACTCAGAATATTTCTGAATTTGAGCCATGACAACTTTTTCATCTTCCGGAGGGGCAATGGAAGAACTTATTGAACGCGTTTCTGACATAGCAGTGTCTCCAGTCATACGTAAAATATGGCAAAGCACTTATCGGCAGGTACTTATAGTCTGTTTAGTCTGCTGCATGTTTTTTCCCGCAACGGCCTCTGATGCCCAGGAAGACCGCATCAGCCGTTACAATTTTGTTTCTGCCGTTTATGAACGCGTTTATAATCGCAAACTCACTGAAATTGAAGTGGTTAACAGTGGTCTGATCGACGCTTTCGATGATGGCAGCTTTCATCTCGATTTTTCCATATCGCGGGGCATGGCTGCTGAAGCATTTTATCGTTTAAGTCTGCAGGCCGGCACCGCTGCCCGCCTGCCCCGCGCCTTTGCCGATATCACCCCTGACTCTATCTTCAAGAAGCCTCTGGAAAAGGTCGGCGGTGCTTTTTTGCCCCTGAAACGCGGTCGTTTTGAGCCAAACCATCTGATCAGCCGCCAGACTCTTTTTCATGCCATAAAGACATTGATCGATAAAGGTGTCTTAAAACAGGAAGATCGCTCAGGAATGAAGGCTCTGCCGGTTTTTGAACCGGTCAGCACTCAGGCTGGTCAGCCTGTTTCCACACAGCTGAACTCAGATTCAGTAGAACAGCAGCTTGTTGCCATCACCCCCGAACTTGGCTTCAAAGAAAAACGCATGCCGGACGCTCAATACCGGGCAGATGCTTTTGCCCGAATCGCCAACGCCGATGCGAGGGTCACCGCGCAGCAGATGAATCCTCAAATGATGGCCAGTATTGAAGACGCCAGCAGCGCCATGGCCGATGTCGAAAAACTGTTCAGTCGTCTGGGCGGCTCAGTAATGGAAATGACTTCAACTTACCCTTCTAACCCCGATGACGAAGCGGTTTTACGCAAGGGACTCGCTCAGATCGAAGCTGTGATAGATACTGTCATGCATCGTTTTGAATATTCCAGACTGCAGTTGTCGACGGTTATGCCGGTCGACCCCGGTCAGGTAAAAAAATGTGAATTGCTCAATGCGCAGCTTGAAAGTAATATGGAACAGGCACGTTTGCTCAAGAAGCGTATTGCCTCGCGGCTGGCTGAGCCGCAGAAAGAGTCTGATGATGATGAATAATCTCAAGGCCGTCTTGCTGGCTGTTTTGTTGATGCTGGCTCCGTCTTTGGCTGAAGCCGCTAACCCTGTTGTCAGGTATTTTTCGCGTTTTCTCGATGAAACCAGGGCCGAAAGAGCCATCGGCGATTTGTTGTTCGACCAGTTCATGCGTGATATGCCCGAAAGTATAACTGTGACCGATGACACTGTTTTGAGCGAAAGAATGCTCAAACTTGCAGAAAACACTTCGCGGCCCGCTCTTGGCTTTTGCGTTAAAGTCATCGAAAGCGATGTGGTTGATGAAATTCCGCTGCCGGGCGGAACCCTGCTGCTGACAACCGGGTTGCTCGCCTTTGCAACCACTGATGAGCAGCGTGATTTTATTCTGGCCCGCAATGTAATGCATATAGTTCTCAAACATCCGATGCGCCTCATAAAACAGGAAGGGCTTTACCCGACATTGCTGAATCAGCTGAAACTGTCAGTTGACAAGCGCAGTAACACCCAACTGCGGTCGCTTGCCAGAGACTACCTGAGAAATCTTGGCAAACTGAATCATAAAAAAGCCGATCTGCAGGGCATTCTGTTGACAGAGTCGCCTGAACGCACCAGAAAATCAGCCATCGAAATGCTCGGAAAGTTTTCTGTGCGTGTCTGGCCGGTTTCTTCCTGGGACACGGGTGAGTTGCCGGCGCGAATCAGCGAACTTGAGAAATTGAAGCTTCCGGAATAAAATCAAAACATGCTACTAGATCAGCTTCTTAAAAATCCCCGCGAGGTAGTGCGTGTTCCCGACACATGGACAAGACGCACAGCTCTGGCTGCCATGGCCAGAGAGCCTGTTCCTGCCGACCGGGAAGTCTTTGAAGACATGGTCGACAGCGAAGACACAACCATCTCGTTGATGGCGTTTCTGGGTTTAAAGAAGCTTTTTCCCTCGTCGTTGGCAGTTAAAAGCGTCTGGCAGGAAATGTTCGGCGAATCCGTCGACCTGTTGTCGCGGCGCGCCTGCTCTGGCCCAGTTCAATTGCGAATTGCCGCTTTGAAGGCTCTGGCTTTTGCGCCGGAACACCTGAGTTTTGGCCTGGTTGAACGAGTGCTCGAATCTCTCGACGCCCCTTTGATGCATGACAGTGTTCATGCCGGCCAGTCGCCATCACTGGCGCTGGTGCAGCGTCCCCAGAATTTTTTCCTTCCGGAGGGTTTTGCGGTTCTTCTCGCTTCTTTGCCCGGCGGGCATAATCGTGTCAATATTTTGCGCCGCGAACTGGCTTCCAATGACCCGATGCGTCTGCTGCCGGTGCTTATTGCTCTGCAGCTCAGCCCGGTGGCTGAACTTACCGACCAGGTACTGCTTCTTGCCCGTTCGGCCGAAAAACGGGTGGCACTCGAAGCGGCCAGGGCTCTGCTTGCCTGTGGCGGCAATAAAGTTTATCTGTTTATACTCTCTCTGCTAAAAGAAGCTTCTGACCCGCAGCGCAAGGCCTGGTTGCTGCCACTCGCCGCCGGCACCGGCCGCGAAGAAGTCTGGCCAATCATCATAAATTACGTAACGAGCGAAGACAGCAACCTGGCTCAGGCGGCTCTATATGCTGCTGAGAGTTTTGCGGCGCCGATAGAGGCCCGAGCCGAACTTTACCGTGATGCCATGCGCAGTGAAGACCCTGACGTCGCCTGTCTCGCCGCTCAGCTGGCCTGGAACACCGGCTCCCTGAAATCCCTGAAATTATTGGAACGTCACCTCATCAGCGATTCAAGGCATCATCGCGCCGCAGCCGCCAGCGCTCTCGGTAATGTCGCTCCCGAGACCGCCGTTCCCATTCTGGCAGGGCGTTTTGACAGCGAAAAAAGTGGTGACGTGATCAGGCAGATGATCCTGAGTTTGCGCCGGCTTTTGCCGCAGGTTCGTGGCAACGTGCGGCTGCACGATATGCTTCTGCCGTGGTTTGGGCGATTGCTCAAGTCCACAGATGCTTTTAGACGCAGTCAATGTGCCGTTCTTTGTGGGCTGGTCGGTCGTGCTGCCGAAGATCTGGTGGTTCATGCCCTCGAAAAAGAGCATCATCCGCATGTCATCGCTTCTCTGTTGAGCGCTCTCGGCAGTTGTGGCTGTAATCGTCTGCTGGTTTATTCGCGGTTTCATGATCACATCGATTCGAGAGTTCGTGCCAACATGATATCTGCGATGCTGGTTTGCGGCGGCGAAGCCGTTTCGTATTTTACCAGCGCCCTCAAAGACATGGCGCCGCGTGTTCGTGGTGCTGCCGCTAAAAATCTGTTTTTACTCGGGCAGCTCGATATTGTTGCAACTTTGAACCGTATGCTGCTTGTGCCTGAGCCTTTGTCGGTTCTTTCGGGCTGTTACGCCCTCGGTCAGCTGCTGCGAATTCAGCCGCCGATGCTGAGTTCTGATCACCCGCTGCCGCTGGCGGTGGCCCGCAAAACCAGAATTCAGCAAAAAACCCGGCAGCATGGCCCATCTTTGCTCAATGTTCCTGAGCTGGCCGGTATTTTAAAAGAAATGGCCATTGTCGGCGGTAATCGCACCAAGCTTATCTGGCTGCTCGAAGAAAAATACCGTCGTTACCCTGTTTCTTACCCGGTCAGGCGTATGCTCGCCTCGCTGCTTGCCGTTGAGGGTGAGACAGAACGGGCGGCCAGCCTGATCGAGGTCTGTCTGACCGAAAATCCCGGTGTTCTTGCCGATGTTCTCGATGCTTACCGCCTGGCTCTGAAACTCGGCGATCTCGATCGCGCCACCGATTTTGGCGAACGTGCCAAAAGCCTTTATGCCGCCCTTCTCGCCGGTTGTATCGATCTTTGCCGGTCACTGCGCGGTTCTGGTGCCGAGCTGATGATGCAGAAACTGCATCATCTCAGCGAACCTTCGATGAATCTTTATAATGCCATGATTCAGCTGAAGGTGCTCGAAAATGACAGCGAAACCGTTCTCGACCTGATGTCAGAACTGCTGCTGGCCCGCCCATTCAACGCTATGGTAGTCAGAAAACTCGCCGCCATGCTGCCAGAATCGTTCTCAGAACTGCGCGGCGCCCTCGAAGTCTACGCCGCCTCGCTTCCCCCCAGCCACGACCAGCTTTAAAACCCCGCGCTGTTGCGGCAATATCAAAACTAAGGCTCTTGGTTAGAAATTCAGCTAATTCAAAGATTATCTATTCCAGTTACTTTTTTAAACAGGCTTTCTGCTTCATTTTGATTAATTTCTGTTGGAGCTAGGGTTTTCTGGTTTAAAGTTCGTTTTCTTGTAAGCAATTCGTCGAGCAGACAATCAAAGCTTGAATCATTCAGATCGGGGTGAATAGCTTTGGGGATATAAACGTAAACGGTTTTTTCCTGTCCTATGCGAAAAACTCTGTCTGTGCACTGATCTTCCACAGCAGGGTTCCACCAGCGAGTAAGATGAATGACGTGGTTTGCTGCGGTTAGAGTTAAACCGACTCCGCCTGCTTTTGGACTCAAGATCATAATGTCAAACCCGGATTTAGACTGAAAAATGTCTACCTTTTTTTTTCTTTCTCTGCCTGGCACTTCTCCATTAATGATAAATGGCAGGTGATCCATGTGAAAATGTTGCTTGAGCAAGTCAGCGAGAACCCCTTGAATCAACCTTGTTTCGCAAAAAATAAGAGCCTTTTCATCGGCTTTTTTTATCCGGTTCAGAATAATCAGTAATTTTGTGAGTCTGGCAGAGTCACAAAAAAAGCATTCGTCAGATGAAATTTCATTTTTTATCAGGTCTGGGTGGAGGGATACGGCTTTGATTCCTTGAAGAGCTGCCAGAATATTTCCTTTTTCGCCTTTTTGATTTTTGGCCAGTTTTATAATTTTGGAATATTCGGTCGCTTGTTTTTGCTCCATTAATTGTTCAAGATGCTCTATCTTTTTTTCGGGTAAACCTTTTAGAACATCGCTTTTCATTCTTCTAAGCATTAGTGGCGTATCTTGGTTATGTTTTGTTAATTTTATGTTTAATTCAAGGAGCTTAGCCTCATTAAGATTTTGGTCGCCTTCATATTCTTGAATAAATTGTTTTAAAGAGCCTAGATAACACGGTTTGATTGTGTCTATCAGACACCATAGTTCCAACAGTCTATTCTCTACTGGAGTTCCTGTTAATCCAATTATAAAATCTGCTTTTAAAGCTTTTGCAGCATCTGTCATTCGAGTTTTTGGGTTCTTTATTTTTTGCATTTCATCGAAAACAAGAACTGACCAGTGGACTTTTGCGAAGCTGAACTGAAAGTCACGTATACTTTCGTAGGTTGTAATTACAATATCGCTATCTCGTAATTTGCTTAAATCCAAGGTTGGAAAACCTGAGTTTGATTCTGCAGATCTGTCGGAGCTTGAATTCATTTTTAAAGCGGCAAGCCCTTGGCCTGTAGCATTATAAGTTTCTCCGAGTGAGCCTGTCTTGAGATGTTTTTTTATTTCGTCGAACCAGTTTTGAATTAAGCCTGTTGGTGCAACCACCAAAATTGGTCTTTGTGGCCACAGGCCGTTTTTGATTATTTGTCTTATCCAGCTGAGAAAAGCCAGAGTTTGAAAAGTTTTTCCAAGACCCATGTCGTCGGCAATAAGTATTCCCGGGCTGCCAGTCTGCCAATGATTCTGTAAAATTCTTATAGCGTCATTCTGGTGAGCCAAGGGCTGATGCTCCAGATCTCTAATTTCATAGTTAGCTGCGTCACGGGTTATGCGTTCTGAATATTTGAATTCCTGATTTTCAAGATTTCTGAACACATTTAGAGCTAATCTATTTTTAACTGTTTCTGTTTCTTTTTGAGAAAGGTTTCCGGACATTTCTGCTTGTTCGCTTTTAAGCGTTTGAATGGTTTGCAGAAGATCGATAGCATTTATGTTTTGCCCATTAACCTTGTAGGTTGGCTCGCCATTATGTATTGCTTTTTGAAGGTTTTCTTCTAAATCTAGGAGCTTGTCGAGGCTGGTTGACAACTCAATGTCGCCAATTTTTAAAATAATTTCACTATCGGGGAACCAGTTGCCGGAAATATTTTTTAAAAAAGGGATAATGGGTGGCGACCAGATACCGATTTCCTTTACTCTTTCGCTGTAACCTTCGGTTTCTTGAAAAATTTCTTCAAGCTTGTCCGTTTCAATTTTATCTGCCAGAGCTTCGTTAATGAATACTTTCGGGTTTCGCGCAAAAGCGAGCCTTTCAGCGGGTCTTTTTCTTTGAAATTCTTTGACAACATTGAGAACTTTTTGAAGATCTTTATCGATAACGCAAAAAATTCCATTTTTGAGCGAGTATATACTTCTGACGCTCTCAAACCGATTAAAAAGATCGTCAAAGTTTGTTTGTACGGCCGGTGGCAGACTATCGCAGTAACTTCGGCTATAGCTTTCCTCATCTGAAGAGATAATTTCTTTTCCAAGTCGAAGCAGCTGGGGATTAAAACTGACACCATCCCCCCTGTGTTAGGATAGTTGTCGCGTCTCCTCAGAAAAATTCCAATTAAGTTATGGGTGGCGAGAAAAGGTTCGGAAATGAAGTATTCAAAAGAACGTAAGGAAGCAATTTTAAAGAAGATGTTGCCGCCAGAGAACAAGTCTCTGCAGGAGATTGCCCAAAGCGAAGGCATCGCTCTCGGCACGCTATATAACTGGCGGAGTGCAGCCAGGCAAAAAGGCCGTCTATTGCCTGACAGTGAAGCGAACCCTGAGGGTTGGAGTTCTCAGGATAAGTTTGCTGCTGTTCTGGAAACGGCTTCTATGAATGAAGCTGAGCTTGCAGAATACTGCCGCAAACACGGTATCTATCCAGCACAGGTTCAAGCCTGGCGTTCGGCTTGTGAACAGGCCAATGACTGGGATAATGCCAGTCGTAAAAAATTGCGTGACTCAGTTAAAGATGAACAGAAACGTGCAAAAGCACTTGAACGCGAACTGCACAGAAAAGACAAGGCACTGGCTGAAGCCGCTGCCCTGCTGGTATTAACAAAAAAAGCCCAGGCGATCTGGGGGGAAGGCGAGGACGAATGACGACTCCCTCAGATCGCCTGAAAATAGTTGAGATTATCAATGAGGCTTGCTGCTCCGGCGCACGGAGAGAAAAGGCCTGCGCTGTCCTTCATCTTAGTATCAGAACCTTGCAGAGATGGTCGAAAGATGGCGATGTTCGGTTCGATCAAAGGCCTGTTGTGAAGAGGAGTGCGCCAGTTAATAAACTTTCAGAGCAAGAACGGTCTGCAATACTTGAGACCTGTCATCAGCCTGTTTACGCAGATTTGCCTCCCAGCCAGATTGTTCCAAGACTGGCTGATGAAGGCGTTTATCTTGCATCAGAGTCGACTTTTTATTCTGTTCTTCGCGAAGCAAAGGAATTGCGCCATCGCGGTCGGGCTAAGCCACGGCAGTCACGTAAGCGCCCCACCAGTCATGTTGCCCATGGCCCTTGCGAGGTCTGGACATGGGATATAACATGGCTGCCTGCTCAGATAAAAGGCCTGTTCTTTTATTTGTATCTGATCTTGGATCTGCATAGCCGTAAAATTGTTGGCTGGGAGATCTTTGACGCGGAAAGCAGCTCAAATGCAGCTGTTGTTGTGAAAAAGGCTGTGCTTGCTGAAAACTGCATTGGTAAGCCGCTTGTCCTGCATTCTGACAATGGCAGTCCCATGAAAGGTTCTACTTTAAAGGAAACCCTCATCAGCCTCGGCATCGAGCCATCATATAGTCGGCCGAGAGTGAGCAATGACAACCCTTATTCAGAATCAGTGTTTCGCACCTGCAAATACCGCCCGGATTTCCCATACAAAGGCTTTACTTCGCTTCAGGAAGCAAGACAATGGGTTTTATCATTCGTGCATTGGTATAACTTCGTTCACCGGCATAGCGGCATAAAATTCGTCACTCCAAATCAGCGGCACACCGGGCAGGATGTCGCAATTCTCGCTGCTCGAAAAGATCTTTATGAAAGCGCCCGGAATCATCATCCAGAAAGATGGGCTAGAGCAACCAGAAACTGGGCAAAGATTGATGCTGTGCAGCTCAATCCAGATGTTCTTGTATGTAATTTTCGAAAATCATTGAGAAAGGTTGCATAAGGTGAATGCGACAACTATCTTTACAAACACCGCATCTGTAGAATCAACTTTTGGAATCAGAGTAAAAGCATCGGCACGTCTGATTTCAAGTCGATGAAGATAATCGTCCTTAATTGCACTTTCGGGCAGTAGTTCCTTCAAGTTAGCCCAGATAATGAATTTTTCGTCATTGTTCATATCTTCGCAGAGGCTATTAAATCTATCCATCTGCGTCGTCAGGGAATAAAATGGTTCTGGTAAAGTATATTCTTTTCTTCCGGCTTTCAGAATAATTCCATTTCTTTTCCACCCCGCAACAGGAGAATAGTCCGGATTGATAAAATCATATTCAAACCGAAAACCAGGGTTGGTAATTGAAGAGTTTCCTCTTACTTCAAAACTAAATGGAATTCTGTCGGGTATGCCGAGACCTCGTAATGCGTTGTTACTGAGCTGAGCGATCCATTTGCAATCAATCTCTATGCTGTAATGCCCCCCGCCGTCAAGACATTTTTTTGAAAAATTTAAGGTGGTTCCTTTCATGATTTTTCAAGCGGCCTTTTTAAGGGCGTTTTCAAAGTAGATAGTTGCAGGAGTCTCATAATTGAGCACCTGGCTTGGTCTTTGATAATTATAGAGCTGCACGTAGCTGTCGATAGCCTTTCGGAGCTCATTCGGGCTGTCAAACTCGTTAATGTACACACAATCGTATTTCATGGTTCTGAAGAATCGCTCTGTTCTTGCATTATCGGTCGCCCGGCCTTTGCCGTCCATTGAGATCTTAACGGCGTGTGACTTGAGAAGGTCTATGTAATCTGCATTTGTGAAGTGGCAACCCTGATCGCTGTTGATGATTTCAGGTTTCCTGCTGGAAAGGGCTCGCTTCAGACAGTTCATGACGAAGGTCTTTTCAAGAGTCGAAGAAAGCTCATAGTCAACGATGCACCGACTATACCAGTCGATGATCACGAACATATACATAAACCCTTTTCCCATGCGCAAATATGTAATGTCTACGCCCCAGACATGGTCTGGATGTGTAATTTCCAGTTTTCGCAGCAGATAGGGCATTTTATACTTTGCAAACAGCATTTTGCTGAGATTGGGGCCGGGGTATATTGCATAGATACCCATCTGGCGCATTAAGCGCCTGACGCGCTTTCGATTAACGACCCAGCCAGCATTTCTCAAAAGGCGGGTAATAAAACGGTAGCCGTAGGTAGGAAATTCGGTGTGTATGACATCGATTCTGTGCATCAAGACTATGTTTTCTTCAGACTCTTTATGTTCAGCCTCCTTTCGGTAGATTCCAGTTCTGTTGACGCCAACAAGATCGGCTTGTCGTGTAAGGGCAATATTGTCATTCCCCGGTTCAATCATATTAAGCCTTTCCCGTTTTGATGCCGAGTTGTGCAGATTTTTTTTTCAACCAGTCAACTTCATAGGTTAACTGGCCAACTAACTTCTCTAGCTGCTGACTTCGATCCATTTCTTCTTTCAAGGCCTTCTCTGCATCGGTCTGCCCTCGTTTAAAAAGCTCAGGGGCACGCTCAAGGAACTCCTTGTGCCAACGACTGAGCATATTGGGGTGAACTTCAAAACGTTGAGCAATCTGGCTCAGCGTTTCTTCACCTCGCAGAAGTTCAAGAACAGCTTTCATTTTATATTCCGGAGAATGAGAATTTCGTTTATTCATAGTAGATTCATTCTACCTTATTTTTTTTCATTTTTTGTCTCATCATCGGGGAGCATTATATGCTCCCATCAAATCTTTCTATTGCTTTTCCTTCTTCAAGAAGAAGAAAAATTGGTGAAAATTTGCATAATAAACCATTAGCAAGAAAAATTTTTTCGTCATTGTTCAGCAATGGCAGTAGAGGCGCATTTCCAGCTGAAAAAGCAGCTTTGAAAATGATTTTATCGGTTTCGCTACCAGTTTCAATTTCCCATATCAGGTTCATGGCTTAATGCTTTATTTACCTTTCGCGTATTCAGAAAAAGAAATTGTAATACCCATTTCTCTTTTTAAAAAGTCGGCAATGCTGCCTTGCCAAGCGAATTTTTCAGAGCCTGAATGAATAAAATCTGCGTAACTTTCAGCTCTCAGACTTGTTGATAAATAGTCCAGCTGAAAAAACTTTGGGGCATGATTGGAGTTGGATTGCCAAAATCTACATTTCCCTTGATGACTCCATTCAGCGACAACAAATCCGCCAATTTCCATTAACAGAGCGGACTGATCACTGCTTGCACCATTAAGGCTTCCATAGCTCCGGGCTCTGGATGGTAGATTCGATGCCATATTTCTGGCTTTTGTGCCCAGTATTACCCATGCGCGTTTAATCACTTTTCTGTTTAAAACTGCTTGCCAGAAATCTTTTCTGTACTGCCACTGATCGCCAGCCGTAATATCTAGAACGTTGAAAAAATCTTCGAGAGTTTCTTCTGTCAGCCATGACATGATAATAGAATGGGCTTGCGGCCAAACTCTGTTCCATACATCTGTTCGTAAGTGTGGGTGTCCAAAAATATTGATCAAAAAAGTTGAGATTAACTCTTTCATGTGTGTGTCTGGTGTTCGGTTCACAAAAGGTATCAACAGATTTTCGATTGTGTCGACTCGAAGAGAATTAAATCTCAGGCTTTCAGTTCCGGAACTCATAAAGTTAAGAAGCTGTTCTAATCTTTCTGATGAGAGGCTGTTTCGTTCAAGAAGCTGCCGAATTTTAAAAAGAAGAGCTGAAAAGGTTTCTTCCAGAAATTTAGATTTATCGAGGCCCTGTTTAAACCATATACAGGAGTTTACTGGTTGACGGTATAAAAGCAGGGAGCTTTTAGCTCCCTGTCTGTGTTTTAAGATGGTCTTTTTTGTAAGACCCCCGCCTTATTGATTTCCCACCCGTATGCTTCCAGGGTCTTTTTCTGGGTCTTATCC
>JAKQQP010000236.1 GCA_029564115.1 Candidatus Rifleibacteriota bacterium
GCGGCGTCTTCATCACGATCAGATTGTTCAGAATGGATTTTACACCGCGCAGAATATCGGTAAGGCCTTCTATAGCCTGCGGCACGCTCTCAGACAGCGGCTCGACCGGCTCCCGCAGGAACTCTTTCAGTTCACGCAGCATCATCAGTGGATTTGTGTCGGACGACTCACTGAAAATGCCAGCCAGTGAAAAGGTAAAAAATACCGGACTGCCCCGTGCTGCCTTCATTGACAAAGAAAAGTTATGCAGACTGCGCAGGGCGGTCGGGCCGACCAGGCAGCCCTTGAGACATTCGCGGATACTGCGTGCCAGCACGTCCGATTCCTGGGCGTAAAAGAGACATGACTGGAGAAAGCACAGATTAAGAAAGGCAATCAGATTGTCGGCGGTCTGGCCGATGTATTTCAGCTGCACTTCTGGTTTTGCCGGCTGAAAAAGCATGGCAAAAGGATCAGAGATAAAAGATGGATACCTGGTGATAATTTCACGAGCCGGGCCGGGAACAGCAACTCCTGGCCTCGTAGCGACAGTTCCAGTCGAAGCATTGACTTTTGCCGTCGAAGACGCGGGCTTACCATCTTCAGATGCTTTTTGTCCTGTTTGAGCTCTTTGCGGAACTTTTTGAACTACAGCTTCACCAGAAGGTTGTGCAGCCCTGGCGATACCAGAACCCGACTCCTGGGGAACCTGGCCGGACACCGGCCTTTTTACCGGAGCTATCTTATCTGCTTCTGAGGTTGGGCTCATTGGGTTTCCGTCAGAAACTGAAGTTTTGCCGGCACCGGTCTGAGCCGGCAAAACCCTGCCCGGCTCTCGATCCTGTGCTGTCGAGGCTGCTGTTGTTGCCCCAGAGCTCGCAGCTGGCTCTGCCACGAGCGTTTCAGCCATAACATGGGCAGTAGCAACGCTGCTGGCGGCTGAATCGAGGTTGCCGGCACCGGCACCTGACTTTTCAACAATGCTTTTCTGCGCTGCTTCCAGGTCGATTTCAGTAGAAATCGCCGGAGTTGATGCATCTGGTATGCCGCCTGCCGCTTCCTGGGCAATCGGCTTTGCCTTGAGTATTTCTTCGTCAGATACTCCGTCTGCGTTAACCGCATCGAGCATAGCGGTTTCTGTTTCAAAATTCTGGTTCTGTAGAAAAGCCTCTTCATTGGTGGGCAGCCCGTCTTTGCGCTCTTCTTTCGGTTTTCCGGTGGCTATTTCTTCGAAGCCGGCAAGTTCATCGGCGAAGCTGGCAATCTCTTCTGGCTTCACGCCTGCAAGTTCGACCGCGAGTCTTTCTTCTTCCTCTTTGCGGCGCTTTTCTTCTTCGATTTTCTGCACCCTTTTGAGTTCCATCTGCTCTTTGAAAGACAGCCCCTTTTCTTCCGGCTGCCCTTTATTTTCAGCAGCTTCTCCTGATTTGGCAGCCTTTTCAGCGGCCTTTTCAGCAGCCTTTTCAGCATCTTTTTCGGCTTTTTCTTCAGCCGCTTTTTCCTTTTCTTTCTTTGTCTGATA
>JAKQQP010000237.1 GCA_029564115.1 Candidatus Rifleibacteriota bacterium
GCGGCGTCTTCATCACGATCAGATTGTTCAGAATGGATTTTACACCGCGCAGAATATCGGTAAGGCCTTCTATAGCCTGCGGCACGCTCTCAGACAGCGGCTCGACCGGCTCCCGCAGGAACTCTTTCAGTTCACGCAGCAGCATCAGTGGATTTGTGTCAGACGATTCACTGAAAATACCGGCCAGCGAAAAGGTAAAAAAAACCGGGCTGCCTCGCGCCGCCTTCATTGACAGAGAAAAATTATGCAGACTGCGTAGAGCGGTCGGTCCGACCAGGCAGCCTTTGAGGCACTCGCGGATACTGCGTGCCAGCACGTCCGATTCCTGGGCGTAAAAGAGGCACGACTGGAGAAAACACAGATTAAGAAAGGCGATCAGATTGTCGGCGGTCTGGCCGATGTATTTCAGCTGCACTTCTGGTTTTGCCGGCTGAAAAAGCATGGCAAAAGGATCAGAGATAAAAGAAGGGTATCTGGTGATAATTTCACGGGCCGGACCGGGCACAGCAACTCCGGGTCTGGCGGCGGCGGCCCCAGTCGAGGCATTAACTTTTGCTGCCTCAGGCGCGGGTTTACCATCTTCAGATGCCGCCTGAGTTCTTTGCGGACCTTTTTGAATGCCAGCTGCATCAGCAGGCTTTACAGTCCGGGCTATACCAGAACCCGATGCCGGCTGAACCTGGTCCGTAACCCGATTTTTTGCCGACACTGTTACAGCTGTTTCCGAGGCCAGTTGCCGGGCATTTTTTTCAAAAGGCGAAGCTTTCTCAGCAGTGGCAGACGTCGACAAAACCTTGCCTGGCTCTCTGTTTTGTGGTGTTGAGACTGTCACTGCCTCAGGCCGGGCAACTGGCTCGGCCGCGCTTGCTTCAGTCCTGGCTGGGCCAGTGGCAGCACTGCTGGTGGCTGAGTCGATATCGCCGGGGCCAGCACCGGATTTTTCAGCAATACTTTTCTGTGCCGCTTCAAGATCGATGTCTGTAGAAATCACCGGAGCTGCCACCTCTGGCCTGCTGCTTTCAATTTTCAGCACTGTCGGCCTTGTTTTGAGTATCTCTTCGTCGGATATCCCGTCTGCGTCGACCACATCGAGCATGGCGGTTTCTGTTTCAAAATTCTGGTTCTACATAAAGGCCTCTTCACTGGCTGGCAGCCCGTCTTTATGCTCCTGTTTTGCTTTGCCGGTGGCTATTTCTTCGAAGCCGGCAAGTTCATCGGCGAAGCTGGCAATCTCTTCGGGCTTCACGCCTGCAAGCTCGACCGCCAGTTTTTCTTCTTCCTCTTTGCGGCGCTTTTCTTCTTCGATTTTCTGCACCCTTTTGAGTTCCATCTGCTCTTTGAAAGACAGCCCCTTTTCTTCCGGCTGTCCTTTATTTTCAGCAGTTTCTCCCGCCTTGTCGGCTTTTTCAGCCTCTTTGGCGGCTTTCTCCTCTGCCGCTTTTTCCTTTTCTTTTTTTGTCTGATAGGGAATCGCGTCGAGCGCTTTCAGGGCCTCTCTGGCTTTTCGCGACACAAGCGGGTGTTTGTGATACTGCACCTTGGAAATAACTGCCCGCAGACCATTATTAACGATGTTTGGCAGAAATGGCGCCACGTTTTCGAGCACCCACTCGTC
>JAKQQP010000286.1 GCA_029564115.1 Candidatus Rifleibacteriota bacterium
TTCTGTATCGCCGTCGAAGAAATGGAAGCCTGGCTGTTAGGTGACAAACCGGCGGTCAAAAAGGCTTATCCAAAGGCAAAAAATGACATTCTGGGCAGTTATGAAAACGATTCTATCTGTGGCACCTGGGAAAAACTGGCTGACGCAGTTTTGCCAGGCGGTTCCCGCCGGCTTAAAACGCAGCCATGGCATGAAATCGGCCTGCAGAAAAACGACTGGGCCGAAAAAATTTCTGCATATATGAAAGTCGACAAAAACAAATCGCCGAGCTTTGCCTATTTTAAAAAGCAGCTGCAGACTCTTGCGGTCGGGGAAAGCAACTGATGAACGCCTGGCGATATTGCAGAACCTGGCAGTGTGCCTGCCGGGTAATCGATGAACAGACGATCTGGGGCAGACATTACTACAATGTCTGGCTGCCCGATAAAAATACGGTCGTTAAAGTCGATGCGGGCGATCTTTTGCCTTTGCATGGCGATATCGACCCGCAGCGGGAAGCCCACCGCATCACTTATGTCACCGCAGGGGCCAGAGTTGCCGAAATACTCGAGTTTGCCGGACAGAACCGACCGGATCAGGTTCTTCTCGCACCCATGGAATCAAATGTAATACCTCTGCCGCACCAGTTGAGTGCTTTGCAGAAGGCCATTTCGAAACATCGCATAAGATACCTGCTCGCTGATGAGGTCGGCCTGGGCAAAACTGTCGAAGCAGGTCTGATATTGCGCGAACTTAAATTGCGCGGTCTGGCACAGCGAATTCTGGTGATTACGCCCAAGGGTCTGGCAACACAGTGGCAGGCCGAAATGCAGACCCATTTCAATGAACATTTTCAGCTGGTGCTGAGCGAAGATATCAACACCCTGCAGCGTCTCAACCCTGGTATTCCTGAGGCGCGAACCTTTAACTCGCCATGGCTGCTGTTTGACCAGGTTATCGTCACTCTTGATTCGGTGAAGCCCATTGACGGCCGAAAGGGCTGGCCGGCCGAACGGGTGGCCGAATACAACCGGCAGCGCTTCGAAGACCTGATCACTGCCAACTGGGATCTTATCATAATCGATGAAGCTCACCGCCTGGGTGGCGGCAGCGAGCAGGTCGCCCGTTACAAGCTTGGCAGAGGTCTCGCCGAGGCAGCACCGTATCTGCTGCTGCTTACCGCAACCCCGCATCAGGGCAAAGCTGATTCTTTTCATCGACTGGTCAGTCTTCTCGATCATGAGGCGTTTCCTGATATGCAGAGCGTGACGCGCGAACGGGTTGCTGCCTGGGTGATTCGCACCGAAAAGCGCCGGGCGGTTGGTGCTGATGGCCGGCCGCTGTTCAAGCCAAGAGTGACTCATCTCGAACCGATTGCTTATCATCCAAGACATGGTTTGCAGAGAATTCTCTACAATGCTGTCACTGACTATGTCAGGCAGGGATACAATCAGGCGGTGCGCGAAAAGAAGAGTTATGTCGGGTTTTTAATGATTCTCATGCAGCGGCTGGTTGTTTCGAGCACCAGGGCCATCAGGAATACCCTTGAACGCCGTCTGGCGATTCTTGAAGAGTCTGGCGATGATCCTGGCATCGTTAACCCTGCCGTTGCCAGTGGCCGTTTTTTTCTTGAAGAATGGCAGGAAATGAACGGCCAGGAATTATGGGAAGTTCTTACCCAGATGCGTTCTTCTGCAGTCGCCAACGAAAAACTTGAGGTAAAGACACTTCTTGAGCTGGCACAGCGCTGTGAACGCGAAGGTTCTGACGCCAAGGCCGAAGCTCTTATCGAATGGCTTTACAAACTGCAGTCCGAAGAAAATGATGCAGATCTGAAAGTGCTCATTTTTACCGAATTCGTCTCTACCCAGGAAATGCTTGTGGACTTTCTCAATGCCCGGGCGATCAGCGTTGTCGCGTTGAATGGTTCAATGGATATGGAAGAACGAATAAAGGTTCAGGAACAGTTCAGGGGCGATGCCAGGGTTCTGGTGTCGACCGATGCCGGCGGTGAAGGTCTCAACCTGCAGTTCTGCCATATAGTCATCAACTATGATATGCCATGGAACCCGATGCGGCTCGAACAGAGAATCGGTCGCGTCGACCGTATCGGCCAGGAAAAAATCGTCAAGGCAATAAACTTTACTCTTGAAGAATCTGTAGAATACCGTGTCAGAGAGGTTCTTGAAGAAAAGCTGAAGATTATTTTCGAAGAATTTGGCACCGATAAAACCGGCGACGTTCTCGATTCCTCGCAGGCCGGCGAGCTTTTTGAAGATGTTTTTACCGCTTCGATCATCAATCCGGGGGAAATTGCCAGTTATGTCGATTCAACCGTAGACAGGATCAGGCATGAATTTGAACAGGTCAGAGAAGCCGCCTCTATTTTTGCCGCCGGCGAGCCTCTGCAGCCCACGCTTGCTGAAACGATCAGATCACACCCTTTGCCTCACTGGGTTGAACAGATGACAACAGGCTACATTCTTTCACATGGTGGCAGTGCGGTTAAAAAAAGGTCATGGTGGGAGATTAGCTGGCCTGAACTGGCAGTTGACAATAAAAAGGTCGTTTTTTCGCTTCAGGATGCCAGCAAAATCACTGACCCGGTATTGTTGAATC
>JAKQQP010000293.1 GCA_029564115.1 Candidatus Rifleibacteriota bacterium
ATCAGAACCGTCACCCGCAGCGGTTATGGTATGCGTGCCTTTGAAAAGCCCGAAAAGATCTATCTTGATAACCCGAATCAGCTGTATGCCCTTTCTGGTGGCCGCCCTCCCAACCCCGGTACTTTGCGGGAAACTTTTTTCCTCAATGCGGTGGCTTCGCGGCATGCTGTTTCAATTCCGGCCCGCGGCGATTTCCGCGTCGACAATGACAAGATTGTCGAGATCGGCGGAAGAGGCAAGGGCTTTTCGCAGATTGGCACTGTGCCAAACTCTTTTCTGGCGCTGGATGATGTCGAAGTCGGTGTCGGCCGGAAGATCCCCCTGTGGCTTTTCGGTTTCCTCCATTGAAGCGACCCCTGAGCCTGTCGCAGGGCTCATCCCTAAGGGAAAAAGCCCACGCCCGCACCAGTCCCTTCACGGGTTTCTGCTCCAGAGCCATCTGGTTGCCGCTTGTTTCGTGCCTGTGTTATAATCCGCGGCAAATGTTAAAAACAGCCAGGGGGAATCCCTTATTGCCCGATAATTCTGAAACCCAGATTCTTGAATTCAAAGAGAGCTGGCGCGATGAGTATCTGCGCACGGTATGTGCGTTTGCAAACTCAACGGGTGGTAAACTGATTATCGGAAAAGACGACAACGGTAACCCGGTCGGCCTGAAGAATTCAAAGCGCCTGCTTGAAGATATCCCGAACAAAATTAAAGAAATTCTCGGAATCCTGGTCGATGTAAACATACGCAGGCAGGCCGAAAATGAATTTATTGAGATTGTTGTCGAGCCATATTTCTTCCCTGTCAGTTACAAAGGTGAATATTTTCTGCGTGTTGGCAGCACCAGTCAGACTTTGAAAGGTGCAGCCCTGAACCGTTTTCTTCTGAAACGCCAGGGCATGCACTGGGACTCATTGCCTTTGCCCGGATTGTCGCTTTCAATGCTCAATCTGGCGGCGATAGAAAAATTCCGCAGTCTGGCTATCAGGAATCTTCGTATTCAGCCTGATCTTATATCTGATTCTGTTGAAAATCTGCTTGAAAAACTGCATCTTTTTGATGGGAAAATGCTGAAGCGCGCCGCTGCTCTGCTCTTTTTTGACGACCCGGAGCGTTTTGTTGCCGGCACCTTTATAAAAATCGGTTATTTCGAAAACAATGTCGATTTGCGTTATCAGGATGAGATTCATGGTAATCTTTTCCAGCAGCTTGAAAAGACGGTGGAAATACTTCGAACAAAGTATTTGAAAGCATGGATCAGCTACCGGGGTTTACATCGCATAGAAACCCTTTGTCCACCAGAACCTGCTCTGCGCGAGGCCTTGTTGAATGCCGTAGCCCACAAGGACTACAGCAGTGGCTCTCCGATACAGATCAGCGTCTACCCTGACCGTATGATGATCTGGAATTCAAGCCAGTTACTACCGGATCAGAATCTGGCGAATCTACTTAAAAAGCATTCTTCTCAGCCTTTTAATCCTGATCTTGCCAATACGTTTTTTCGTGCCGGAATGGTTGAACTCTGGGGCAGAGGAATAGACAAAATGATTGAAAGTTGTCGAGCTGAATCGATGCCTGAGCCTGAGTTCGTCGTTGAGGCAAATGGTTTCTGGGTTACCTTCAGGTTTGCCGATGAAAAGGTGGCGGGTGGCAAAACTACCCCAAAAACTACCCCAAAAACTTCCGCTGCGCAGATAATCATTGAGTTGATAGAAGAAAACCCTGAAATAACCAGAAAAGA
>JAKQQP010000302.1 GCA_029564115.1 Candidatus Rifleibacteriota bacterium
GGTGAATGCACCATGTAGCCATCATCATCAACGGTTCCGGTTTTGGCTTCTTCAACTTCAGCATCTGTTCTTACATAAACAATTTTTATGTCGTATCTCTTTTTTTCGGGCTGTGGCAACAGTTTGCCAATAACCCTGTAACCCTTGCTGATTATCAGACTTGGCAGCAAAGGCACTTTCCAGCCGGTTTCGGGGCAAACCACTTCGAGACAATAAAGAAAAACTTTTGCCTGCCAGTCATTGCCATCGCTTTCGATACCAAGTTCATCAATCTCACATTGAACTTCTCGAATCAATTCCTGCTGCGCTTTTTCAATTTCAGCGCGCTTTTCTGGGCTGGCACCCACGATGTTAAAAGCACCCCATGTAAGCATACAGGCAATCGGGTTAAGATCAGAGGCATATACATCGCAGCCGAGTCTGGCGGCTTCGAAAGGTATTTGACCGCTGCCACAGAAAACATCGGCAACCCTCGGCCTATGACCGAACCTGGCAATGCCCATCTGCTCAACCAGTTCTGGAAAGCTGTTTGCTGAAGTGCCAAGGTGTGCGTTAACCTCGGCCCATATGTGGTTATGAACCTTGTCGGCAATCTCTTCGGGGCGTTTGCCGGCAGATACGTTTTCTTTATAACTTTTATATGGCAACGCTTTTGCCTCAATTTTGAGGCGCTCTTCATCAGATATATTGGCCGACCATGACAGTCTTGGGATTATCAGCCTGAGTTCCCCTTTCGCATCTGTTTCATGGTAAGGGTAGTCATTAATGTCGAAAGGTGTTTTTTCTGGCAAAGATACGGGCTGGTTTACTTCAAAGAATTTATCAGTTTTGAGACCAGTAACGCGACGGGCAACATCGGCCGGTTTGATGCGGCCATAGCGAATCGCCATTGAGCGGTTGTCCATACCCATCAACAGTTCAAAAATTTCGAAATCTCGAAAAAGATTATCTGAAACCGGGAGCAAAGAGCCAAGAATACAGGCTTTGTTCAGAATTAGCGGTTTGCGACCTTTCCAGTAACTGCCAAGAGCGGTCAGTGTTTTGCCAGCTCCCGCCATCTGTTCTTTAAAGCTCTCTGAAGATAATTTCTGCACCGGTAACAGGCATTCGATCAATGCAGGTTTGTCTTTCCAGGCGAAGGGTTGCAGCGACATCAGATTTCACCTTTCTCAACAAAATTGAAGAGATCGACGACAGGCTCGTCACTTTTTTTCTTTTTGCGTTTTGGCATGGTCTTGGGAGCCAATCTTATGCTGGTTCCGTCAGAAAGCGAACAATAAAGCGCTTTGCGCCAGCCGCGAGTGGTTTGTGCGGCGTTGCCGGCCTCTGCTGCCGTTTTGGCATACAGCCACCAGCGTTCTTCGGGCCTGAGGGCCAGCCATTTTTGAGCGATAATCCCGCATTCTTCTGGCGACGCGTGCTCTGCTGCCCAGGCCAGAACACATAATTCCCGACCTAAAAATCTGTCGAGCTTAACGGTGCCGGTGTTCCATGAACCCGAACTCAGCTTTTTCGCTTTTAAGCGGGAATTAAAGTCGCGGCGGGCATCGTCGCGAATTTTTGTCCAGAGTTCGCGGGCGAGAATAACCCGGCATTCTTTGGTTTCTCGCCGGTCTTCGTCGCCGTCAAAGCCGTAATCTTCGTAGATCAGCACAGCTTCTTTCGGGTTCGCCGGTATCTCTACATAAAAATGGTGCATGCCGAATTTTGCCGGAGCGCCAAAGTCGATAGTATCACTCATTCCTGAACCACCTCGCCCGGCTTGATCTCGATGCCGAGGCTCTTTGAAAACTGTTCGAGGTCAAAGCCGGTCTGCATATAGGCTGTTTTGAACGAAAAGATAACCGGGGCGTTCTCGCCGACAAGTGTCTGCAGGTGCGAAAGCTCTTTTTCGATGAATTCTGCGGTTATTCGCATTTCACCCATGGTCAGGTGAACGCCTTTTGAACCAGAGCCAATCTGTAGAGTTACGTGCTCGAAGGTAATGCCCTTTTCGGAGGCAAACTTGAGACCTTCGTAAGTGCGCGCTGAATTATCGAGTTTCTTGGCAACGACACTGAAAATTTTGGCTGGTTTGTCTTTGGCAATGAGCACCTCTTTTGAGCCTGCTGCCGCAAACTTGAATGTTGCCTGAGCTTCGAGGCCATCACATTCAGCAAAAACATAAACCGAGGCGGCCTGTTTGCCAATTTCGATTGGGGCTGTGTATTCGGTGCCGTTTCGAGCTCCTGAACCATCGAGCGTGTAGCGCATTTTGCCCTTTGGGGCCAGCAAAAGCTTA
>JAKQQP010000310.1 GCA_029564115.1 Candidatus Rifleibacteriota bacterium
GCCGCCGCCATCAAACGCTTCCGCCAATCCGTCCTCAACGCCGCCGTCACCGGCCAACTCACATATGAACTAAATCTTACAACGAATAAAAATCTAGAGCAGATTGCAGACTATCTGAGCAAACAAAGTAATTTGAAAAAGAACGAAACAGACAAACTGACTGTATCTCTAGATTATGACCTGCCACCACATTGGTGCACAGCCCCTTTGGGTCTATTGATTTCTGCCTGTTCCTACGGCTCTTCGCAAAAATCTGCAAAAACAGGCTTAATACCTGTTTTAAGAATGGGCAACATCCAGTCAGGCATACTAGATTGGGAAGATCTCGTTTATACTTCCGACCAAACTGAAATTGATAAATACCTTCTTGAGCCAGGCGACGTGCTCTTTAACAGGACAAATAGCCCAGAACTTGTTGGCAAAACTGCTATGTACAAAGAAGGGGCTCCGAAAGCAATCTATGCCGGCTATCTCATAAGAGTCAAAACCTTGCCAGCTTTAAATCCTCAGTTCTTAACATACTGCTTGAACAGCTCTTATGGACGCCATTTTTCATGGCAGGTGAAGACTGATGGAGTGAGCCAATCAAATATAAATGCCTCGAAATTATGCGCATTTCCCACGCCCATTTGTTCAAGAACAGAACAAGATGAGATCGTCAGAAGAGCAGAAGCTCTTTTCCAAAAAGCATATGAAATGGAATCCAAGCTCACTGCTGCTCGCGAGCGGGTAGACAATCTAACCGCCAGCATCCTCGCCAAAGCCTTCCGCGGCGAACTTGTTGCTGCTTCATCAGTAACAAAAAAGAAAACTGAAACTTCTGCTGCATTTTGACTTGAATTTATTGAAATACCGGAAAAGGGCATCAATAACGATGCTCATGAGGCAGTTTAGCAGGCTTAAAAGTGCTGGCTCGCGAAAAGAAGGAAGTGTTTTTTACCCAGATGTAAATAAACTGGAAAGTGAATTTTTCTTTGGCGTCTAGCTTATACCAACCAACAGAAGACATGAATATGGCAGCCAAAATAGACAGGGCGAGCCCCGTTGACGCAAAAAGAGCGTTAGTTGAATTGTCTATTGGGAGTCGAATTTTTTCAGATTAATGAGACCTTGCCATTGCTTGATTCAGCGCGGCCGCTGGTGCAGAGATGGGTGAGCCCTTGCTGAATGGCGGCTGCGACGTTCTGGCCAACTCTGGCAAACCCGAAGTATTGGGCAGTGTGCCTGAGAAGTTCTTCTTCACTCATGCTGATGTTGGTTTTCAAGACGGCATGTGCGGCATTTGCCAGTTCATCGGGGCAGATATCTTCGGGCCGCCGTTTCAATTCAGCCGTGTGTTTTCTGAAAATCGAAAAATCTTTTATCTGATCGGCGTTGCACCAGAAAAATATCTGATGATGTCGCTCATCGATGTGAACATTCGCTTTTTTCGCCAGATTCTGAACTCTTGTCAGCACACGCTGGGTTGCGCGACTGATGTTGAACTGGGTGCAGATTTTTCTCGCGACCTGCGCCAGGCTTACCGGGCTTTCGATTGCAGTTATCTCTTCTATCATTCTGACAATGATATGCTCGTAACTCATTTGGTCGAAAGCTTC
>JAKQQP010000315.1 GCA_029564115.1 Candidatus Rifleibacteriota bacterium
CGTGCAATTGCCAGAATCGCAACCTTTACGCCAGTTGGTGCCCGCATGGAACGCGTGCAGATCGATGGACTCACTGTATTGCTCGACTGTTACAACGCCAATCCTGGCTCAATGCAGGAAGCGCTGCGTTATCTGGCAATCTGTTCTTCGCCGCGAATCGCAGTTCTCGGCGACATGCGCGAACTTGGCGAACTTTCTGAGTCGCTGCACCGGCAGCTCGGAGTCCAGGCAGCAGAAGCTGCCCCCGACCTGCTGGTCTGCGTCGGTAGCGATGCCGCACATATTGCAACAGCTGCCCGTGAAAAAGGGCTGGCTGAAGCGCGTGTAATATCGCTAAATTCTGGTGATGCTGCTGCCGAATTACTGAGAGAAAGACTGCAGAAGGGTTCAACAGTTCTTTTCAAAGCCAGCCGGGGCATGCACTTCGAAAGAATCGTGCAGAAGCTCTGGCCACAGCTGGGCAAAGATCTGCACTGAACCTCTATTTCAGGAGGCCCCTAATTGTTCAGCTCGGTTTTTGAGCCTTTGTCGATCCGTATTATTTTTTCAATAGTAACTTCTTTTTTGCTGGCAATGATCATTGGCCCGAGAGTCATCTTCAACCTGAAGAACCGACAGATCGGCCAGACGGTTCGCGAAGAAGGAGTAAAGGAACACCTTAAAAAGACCGGGGTCCCGACTATGGGCGGCATCATCATTCTGATTCCGCTTATGATAACCAGCCTTCTCTGGACCAAAATCAACGCTTTTGTCGTCATTGCCCTTCTGGTTACTTCCGGAATGGGGCTGATCGGTTTTTTCGACGACATCACCAAAGTCGTCAGAGCCAGATCTCTTGGTCTGACGCCACGCCAGAAGCTTGCCGGTCAGATTTTTACCGGGCTTGCAGCCGCCCTTGCAATCAACTATTATCCGGGACTGAGATTTGAGCTTGCCAGCACAGCTTCAGGCAGCATTGAAATGTCACCAACGGCAACCCAGATGCCAATCTTCGGAGCCCTTGACCTTGGCTGGCTTTATATTCCGTTTGCAGTGGCAGTAATTGTCGGGGCGTCAAATGCAGTAAACCTCACCGATGGGCTCGACGGTCTCGCTGCCGGCAGCATGATCGTTGCAACCACGCCATTTCTGGTTTTTGCCTATGTCTGCGG
>JAKQQP010000344.1 GCA_029564115.1 Candidatus Rifleibacteriota bacterium
TTACTCTGCTCAACCGATGATTTGCTGATGTCCTGAACCTGGACGTTAACACTTTCGGAGGCCATGCCGATTTCATCGAGATAACCGCCGGCCTGATTGATGATTTTAACGCCTTCCTGAACCTTGTCTTTGCCAAGGCTCATTTCTTCAACGGCTTTATTGGTCTTGTGCTGAATTTCTCCGATAAGGGCGCCGATTTCTTCGGCGGCCTTGGCACTTTGTTCGGCAAGCTTCTTGACGTTGGCAGCAACGACGACGAAGCCTTTGCCCTGTTCCCCGGCACGGGCAGCTTCGATTGCGGCATTGAGTGCCAGCAGGTTTGTCTGTCTCGAAATAGCGGTGATCGTGAGAACGATTTTTCCGATTTTGCGTGACTGCCCTTTGAGTTCTTCAAGAACCCTCGAAGAATCACCAACGGCCCGTTCAATTTCTTTGATTGTGGTCGAGGCTTCTCTGACGGCTTCCATGCCCTGAGTGGCCTTGAGGCGGTTCTGAACTGATTCTTCATAGGCACGGTTCGAGCGCTTGGCGATCAGCTGAGAATTGGCCGAGATTTCTTCAATGGCCGCTGCTGTAGATTCAAGCGTGGTGGCTGAATCTTTCGAGGCTTTGGTGATGCGCTGCGTATTCCCGAAAATATTTTGAATCGACTCATTTGACTGAAAGGTCAGATTCGAAATGCCGTTGGCCATGTGTGACAGGCGGTTGATAACATCCTGAATCTGCAACAGCAGGCGTTGAATGTAACCGATGAAGCGGTTGAACCTTTCTGATACTTCAGTCAGTTCGTCTTTACCAACAATGGCAAGGCGCTTGGTCAGATCGCCGCGCCCGCGTGAGATCTCTTCGAGGCCCTGAGATACGCCGCGAATCTGCTTAACTACACCATTGATGACCACCATGGTGATACCGGTCATTACTACGAGGCCGAAGATGATGAGAAAAAGGGAAAAGTTCTGAGCCTTGTTGAGTGCGCCCATCAGGCCCTGCGTGTCAACGACGGTCAGCAATACCCAGCTTGAGTTCTGCACCGGTGAAGCGGCAAGCAGAATATTGGATTTTTCGGCAAGAAGAAATTCATGA
>JAKQQP010000377.1 GCA_029564115.1 Candidatus Rifleibacteriota bacterium
CGGCGGCATTTCGCTCAAGCAGGTGGTAAAAAATCTGTTGAACGCCTATAACCCTGACACGATCGAAGCGCTGCAGGAACAGGCTGAAAAGGAAATGCCCGGCGCTGCCCCGCAGGCGATCGAGGCCAGAGTGCAGCAGCTGCATGCCGGGCTGCAGAACCAGGCGGCGCAGGTTTTTTCCGGCGAGATGAACAAATTTATCGAAAATCTGCGTAAGGTTCACGAGCAGAAGATCGACACCATCAATCCCGATGAGGTCGAAGATGTCGGCTGGGAAAAGAGCAAACTTGAGAAGGCGAAGGCGCTGGTCGATGCTTTTGCTGAGTGGGTCGCCGCGCACCGTGATGAGTTTGTGGCGCTGCGCATTTTTTACGACCAGCCCTACCGGCGCCGCGATCTGACCTTTGCCATGATCCGGGAACTGTCGGAAAAGATGCTGCTCGACCGCCCGGCGATTGCCGCCCTGAATGTATGGCGTGCCTACGAACAACTAGAAAATGTGGCCGGCCAGCCGAAAAACGAGCTGATGGCGCTGGTGGCATTGATCAGAAGGGTTGCCGGCATCGACGAAACTCTGACAAACTATGATATAACCGTAGACCGTAACTTCAAGGCCTGGCTGTTCAAGAAGCAGGCCGGTAATCTGAAATTCACAAAAGAACAGATGGACTGGCTCTACATGCTCAAAGACCAGATCGCCAACTCAGTGCACATCGCCCTCGAAGACCTCGACTACACCCCCTTCGACGCCAGCGGCGGCCGCGGCCGCATGTGGCAGTTATTCGGCGACAGCATGGAAACCATCCTCGAAGAATTGAACGAAGCACTGGCGGCATAATATGCACGATTTAACCAAGATTCACGAACTTATTCAGGCCGGTGAGGGCCATCACCTGGAATTCAAGGAATCACCGGGTATAAGCTGCCCAATGGGCGATTCCATAAATTTGTTTTCGCTAACTTGCCCAGAAAATTACAGGACAACTAATGAAGGCAAAGATTGATGACTAAAGAACCCGAACAAATCAACAATCCTGATTTTAAACCTATCGAATTCAATAGGTTTAAAACCGCATCGAAAACAAACAATATGAACAAACAGAACAAAACCTCGGCGGCATAAGAAATGAATGAAATAAAAGCACTAAAAAATTTAAACGAGAATCAAATAAGCAAAAATACTGGATTGCCACCAAACTGGTTGTTGATGCCATTGGGCGATATAATGGTCAAAGGAGGCGGCTCGGTCGATCCATCGAAATTCTCTGAGGAGTTATTTGATTTATACAGCATTCCTTCTTACGATGCCCAGGAACCCGAAGTCTTGAGAGGTTCTGAAATTGGATCAACAAAAAAGGTAGTTCAAACGCACGACGTATTACTTTCCCGTATAGTTCCGCATATCCAAAGAAGCTGGGTTGTAGGACCAACTAAGGGAAGAAGACAAATTGGGTCAGGCGAATGGATTATTTTCAGAAGTCCCGCCTTTATACCTAAATTTTTGCGTTTTTTCCTATTGTCATACTCGTTCCATAAAAAGCTTATGACAACCTTGTCTGGAGTTGGAGGTTCCCTTACAAGAGCCAACCCAAACCAGGTCGCTACATTTTGCTGCCCTCTTCCTCCGATACAAGAACAAAGCAGAATTGTTACTGAGATAGAAGAACTGTTCAGCCGCCTCGACGCCGGGGTCGACAGCCTGAAAAAGGCGCAGGCCCAGCT
>JAKQQP010000395.1 GCA_029564115.1 Candidatus Rifleibacteriota bacterium
CTTTTTCCGATACGCAACATGCCTGAAATCATTCAGTATCTCACGCTTGCGAATCCGTTGAGATGGTTTCTGCAGATTCTCAATGGCATTATCAGCCGCGGCTGCGGTCTGGAAGAGCTCTGGTTCCCGGTTCTCGTTCAGACCTTTCTGGCTGCGCTGTTTATATCGATTGCAATCCGCAGTTTTCACAAGGCATCTGATTGACGAAGCGGCATTGGAAACGTCCGAACTTTTTCAGCGCCGGTTGAGCGTTGCCGTATAAAAAACTGATTATGTTTTTTTTTTATATCCCGCTTGTTCCAGGGCTTCCCGGTTTGATCTGCCCACGGTTGGCGGCACATTTATTTTCTGACTGTTTTTTGCCGATATATTAAGTAGAGATTTGAAATAAGGAGATGCTTATGAATATGAACTGCAGTAATTGTCCTGACCGAGAAATCTGCTACAAATCCGGCAATAACACCGAAAACCCGCGCGACGCCAAATATCGCGAAGCTTATATGCGTGCTTTACGCTGTCGCCGCCAGCGCTTTGGTTGACTGACACCGGGTAAAGAGTCTAAAAATGAAAACTGGCGTGAATAGCTCACGCCAGTTTTTTTTCAAAGAACCTGTAGCTGCTCGACGCCTCTTTTAGCCGCATCTAATTGATCGAGATAAGGCAGGTCGGCCAGAATCGGTCGTTTATTCACAATGGCCTCAAAATACAGACCTGAGTTGGTAATGTCTCCCCAGAGAAGAGCTGCTTTCAAAAGGCCTTCGTGCAGGTAAAAGATTTTGATCGACAGCTGCCCGTTGCTGCCGGTAGACCTGACGATGCGCTTTTCCCAGCTGGAATCGGGTTTGTAAACCGGACCCAGCGAAATTACCTGAGTCTTGTTGAGCACTACCGATGCTTTGAAACCGGTATTTCTTTCGAGAGCCGCTCCGCTGATTCCAAGAATGTTCATCGCCGCCACTTTGCCCTGTCTTACAGCTGTGGGCCAGATGGCACTCGGAATAACCTGATCCATCAACGCATCCCGTCCTTCGGCCACATCACCGGCCGCAAAGATTCCCTGAGCCGATGTTTCACATTTTTCATCGATCAGCAGGCCGCGCGAGAATTTCAGTCCTGCATCGACAGCAAAATCCATGTTGGCCTTAACTCCGGCGGCCGCTACAACTACGTCTGCCGACAGTCTGATTCCGGATTTCAATAAAACTTCTTTTGGAAGGCCGTTTTCATGACGGATTATCTCGCCGGCAAGCTGACCGCAGAAGACAGAAACGCCCGAATCCTCGAGGATTTTTGAGCACATGGA
>JAKQQP010000639.1 GCA_029564115.1 Candidatus Rifleibacteriota bacterium
GTTTTTACCAGCAGCTCATAAAGCTCTGATTGTTGCTTGATCTCTGACAGGTTCTGGTTCAGCTTGTCCCAGTTCAGATAAATGCGGTTGTCACTCAGAAACCTTTGTTCATATTCACCATGTCTCCCGCTTCGCACAAGCCACAAAGCCATAAAATATCCCTCCAAAAAGCCTCTTGCTATTGAACCTGGTTTGCTTTCAAATAATATCCTGGTTTTGGTCGGCCAGAACGACTGTTGACGAAAAGTTCTCAGGCCTTACGGCCGCAGCGTCGGGCTATCAGAAGATAATCTTTTTCCGGCAGCTGGCGATTGCTCAATCTGAAAAATACAGACCAGTAGGCCTTATTGGTTATAAAACCCAGGTCGTTGATTAGAGAACGAATTTCGATTTCCTTTTCTGATCCAAGCTTTTCGGCTTTAAAATTAAATCTGTCTGGAAAGACATCATCTGCCCTGAAAACCTTTTCATCAGACATATAATAATCGCTGGTCAACTCGCCAAGGCCAACAATTTTGCACTCTTTGGAAACATAACAGACAACCTTGTCGCCCTTTCTGGCTTTGGCAACGCCAATTCGTCGTGTTGCCCCAAAGGTTCCGATTTTCATGCAATGATCCATATCTTCACGTGGCAGGCAGATTAACCAGTAGTTCATCGTTCTTCTCAACTTTCAGATAGTTCTCAATTTATAAGAATGATAGCCGTATTAAAAATTTTGCGCAATTGGGTGAGCCGTTCTATTTATGAAAAACACGAGTCTGGTGCCAATGTAGAAAGGGCAGATGGTCGGAAGTGAGCCAGCGCAGGCCTGGCGAAACGGTCAGGCCAAGTGCTTCTTTATGGCTGGTCGACAATTTGCTCGAACAGATCATTCTGCCTTCGTCGTCGAAAGTGATCAGGCCGCAGTCGAAAAGGGTGTCGAGGTTTGCCACCAGCAGAAAACCGTTGAAGACGTTCAGGCGTTCGGCATCAGTTTCACATTCTGCCCAGGGTTTGGCGTGACTGGCGCGCAGAACTTCGGGCAGGTTTATGCCGGTTACGGCGCAGGCGTTTTTCCAGTAACTGAGCAGAGAATTACGAAATTCCTGCTGGCCAAGCCTCTGAGATACCACGCGCTCGACCTCGGTTTTCATGCCGACGGGGTCGAGAGCGGCAACTTCTCTGGCAACCTGCTCAGCAAATCTTTTTGCCGGCTGGTCGGGAAGCGAATAATACAGCTGCGCGGCCCGGTGTAGAATTTTGCTGAGTTCCCCGGCGTCTTTAGCTTTGAAAGTCTCTGTTTCGGTTATCATCGCCCCGAAAGCCTGAGCCAGTTCACTGGTAACAGCCGCCGACATGGTTTTTACCAGATAGCATCTGTCCGGGGTCAGCCCTATGTATATTCTGCCGTTGTGCCGTGCCGAGGTCAGCAGAATTCGCCCGTCAGATTCGAGCGATGACGTTTCCCAGCCGGTTTCACACCCGGCTTTTTCTATCAGCGATCTTTGCAGTATGTTCACGTCTGCTCCCTTTGAATCTGCCCTGAAATATCATAAAGCCCGGTTGATTAAATTTTTTCAGATTTCGCCAGCTGAAGCCGCCAGGCCAGTTCTGCTCAAGTCAACCAGTTGCGACGACCATTACAGCAATCGAAAATAGAATAGCCATTTGCACGCTGGTTTTGCAAGGTGAAAAGGTAGCTATTCACCTTTTTCAGGATTGGCATTTTCAATAATTTGAAGATGCTGAACTGGCCTGTCCAAGCCAATATCTCTCATCTGCAACGAACAGAAAAGCTTGAAATTTTTGCCTGTTGTGTTAAGATAGCTGAAAATAGACATCGAGAGAGCAGGTGACGCGGGGTTTTGTGCCTATTTCAGCCGATATGATGCATTTATCTGCAGTTGCTGTTACCGGGGCCTTTCAGTCTAATTAGATCATTTTTTGAAGGGGCGTTAAAATGCGTAAAATAGTTGTTTTTCTTTCTGCCATTTTCTTCAGTTTCGCGACGCAGGCTGTTGCAGATAGCACTGACATGAAGAGCTACATGCAGGAACTGCAGAACCTTTCCAGATTAAAGGCAAGTGGTGAATTGAGCGCTGATGAATATAACACCAGAAGAGAAGAGCTTAAAACCAGGTATCTGAAAACCAGTGAAGCAGAAAAAAAGCCGGTTTCACCAAAGCGCTCTGACTCTGAAAATAAGCCGACTCCCAAAAACGAGACCGTTAAGCCTGATCTTGTTTCGGGTAACCAGGCGTCACAGCATCAGGCAAAACAGCCCGGCAATGAAATTCAAAAAGTTATCGATGCTACCGTTCAGATTGAAATATTTGACAAGGCCGGTTCAAAGCGAGGTTCAGGCAGCGGGTTCATTGTTGATCCAACCGGAATAATAGTGACGAACAATCATGTGCTTAACAACGCCGCATCTGTTTTGATAAGGCTTGCCAATGGTGATACCTACAAAGATCTTATGGTCAGAGACTTTGACGAAGTTAAAGATCTGGCAATTATAAAAATAAGTGGTTTTGACCTTCCAACCGTGAAACTCGGCAATTCAAGCTCTCTCAAGGGCGGCGAAAAAATTCTGACCTGCGGTTTCAGTCTGGGCGAATATGCAAACACGGTTTCTGATGGTCTTATCAGTGGCGTTCGCCAGAACGAAAAAGGTTATCGCTACCTGCAGATTTCTGCACCGATTTCTCCAGGCAACAGCGGTGGCCCGGTGATTTCAGAAACAGGCGAGGTGATTGGTGTTTCTACTGCAACAAACTTAGAGGGCCAGAATCTTAATTTCGCCGTGCCGATCAATTATGTTCTGGGTATGCTTGAGAATGATAAAAAAATGACTCTGACGCAGTATTCATCTGTATGTGGCCAGACAATGGAACACATGATCATCGATGCCAAACGCAGCGATGAACAACTTGCGCACCCGGATGCTGATATATCAAAAAGAATCGTGATAGTTCCATTTAGCGGGTTTTGCCAGTTCATGCCCAATGTTGGCACCGAAATTCTCGCCGCCCTCATTCTGCGACTGAAGGCGAATTACAAAGATGAAAAACTTTTTGTGGTCGATCATCAGACGGTAATGAAAAACCTTCAGGAATCCATGGGTGACCAATACGACAGTATGCTTGCTACGTTTGATGCAGACAAGGCGAGAGAATTTGCCATAAAATTCCGCGCAAACACTGTCATTTTCGGCAAGGTCAATCATTTTGCCATCGATACTTCGCCGGTTTTTGTTCCATTTGTCGGTTGGATGCCGCAAAGTCTGGCGGTCATGAATGTTGATTATTCAATTTTCAAGCTCGACCAAAACAAGATTATCAATGAGGGCCAGGTAAGGCGTAAGCAGGATGGTTTGTCTCCTGCCGACGCGGTGCTTCGAATCGCAAATGTAATTGTGGGCAATTTGCTGAAAAAGTGGCCGACATTTGCGTCGTCGAACAAACACGGCGAAAAGCCAATTCAGGTTATGCTTGACGGTTCGGGGCAGCCAAAGGTTGAATTAAAAGTCAACTGAACCGGATTTGTTGCTTGCTCAGGCCGGAGGCGGGTTTAATCAGCCTGTCTCCGGGCAGTATAATATCTAATTTCGCTTAAACAGAATGGAAAACTAGTATGTTTGAGGGTTTGGCGAGTTTGCTGGAGTCTGAAAGAACCACTCCGGAAAGCACTTCGGGGAAAAATTTTACTGCTGTTTATGAATGTCCCTTTTGCCAGAAGGTCTGGAATGTGGGAATAATCCTGTATGGCAATAAAATTCCGGCTCAGGTGGGCATCACCTGCAGTAATTGCTCAAAAGCCTCAGAAATAGCTGAGAATATTTCAAGGATCAGAAAAATCTATCGGGTGATCAACCTTGCAAGTCAGCCACAAATAGCCTCTGAAAGTCTTTTTGTCGATGCAGTTGCAGCCTGCGCTGCCATTATTATTGCAGCCGATGGTCAGATTCTCAAAGAAGAGGTCAGAGAGTTCAAGGATTTCTGCATCAATGTGTTTAAAAGTAAGGACTCTTTCGAACTTGCCGGCGACAGGCTTAAATTCTACCTTGATAACAACGAAAAAGCTTTTGCTCCGGTTGCAAAACTTGCCAGGCTTGACCTGACTGCCAAAAAAGCCATTTTTGAATTGTTGTTTTGCATTGCTTTTTCTGACGGCACTTTCGA
>JAKQQP010000434.1 GCA_029564115.1 Candidatus Rifleibacteriota bacterium
GGTTTTACGGTTAAAATCCCATTTTATTGAGGTCCAGCCATCACGCTTTTCGGTTACCACACCGCGGGTGCCCTTGCTTACCTTGAAAAGCAGTTTTTCGCTGGTTGAGGGGCCGGTACGAACATTGGTGCCGTTTCCTGATGCGTATGCATACCATTTCGGGCCCGCCGGGTCAAAAACCGGGCCGGCGGCTGCAGAAACGTTCTTTGCTTCCGGGGCCGGTACAACCGCAGAAACATTCTTTGCTGTTACGGTTTGGGCGGCATCGCCGGTCACTTCTTCGGCAGGAACCGCCTGAACAGGATCGGAAGATGCTTTTCCGTCAGAGCTGTAGAGAACTTTAACATTCGAGTTGTCTTGAGCCTGAGGAGGTTGAGCGGTCTGGCTGCCGGGCACAGATGGCGAGCTGCCTGCTTCCATCAATCTGAACATCTGCTTGCCCATGAAAATTCCCAGTGCGATGACTGAGAGCATTATAACGACTATTGATATAATTTTGGCCTTTTTCAAGACTGCCCCTCCAAAATTTAGGTGAATCGAGTCTAGTACGATTGCATCACCATGTCAATAGCTGGAGGCTTGCAGTTAATGAAGTCGCAAAAAAAGCCATTAATACGCTAAGACAGCAGAATACAGGTAAGAGGACTTTCAGCAGAAAGTCAGGTTGATGTCTGCATTGCGTTCGAAATAGCGGTAGAATAGCTGTTCCAGTTTCCTTCGATAATGTCGGCAAGAAAAACCAGCGCAGCCACAACGACAACCGCTATCAGGCTCAGCATCAGGGAATACTCTACAAGTCCCTGTCCCCTTCTTTGTTTTAAAATACTCATATTTTTTCTCTTTTTACTGGAGATTCTCGAAAAAAATGATCCCTACCAAGAAGAAAGGCCGCAAAGGGCAACTTTGCGGCCTTTCGGCTCTATGCCATTTCTGTTAGGACGTCGGCTCAGTTTTGATGTTGTCGCCGACGTATTTAAGACCGCCTTCGATCTTCTTACCGGCAGTGGTGAGAGCAGCGATGGCTACGATCGCGATGAGGCCAAGAATGAGTGCGTATTCTACGAGACCCTGACCTTCTTCTTCCCGGACAAAACGTCTGATAAGTTCCATGGGAATCCTCCTGATAAGTTTTTTGGCTACCGCCACACACATTATCGCAAAAGTAATGCCAAATTGCAAATATTTCGCAATG
>JAKQQP010000453.1 GCA_029564115.1 Candidatus Rifleibacteriota bacterium
ATTTTCATTAAGAACCGGGCTTACTCAGCAATCAATCATCAGAATAATCAAGGGCGAACAGCCAATAACCCCTGACACAGCCAACAGATTTGAGCTGGTAACCGGAACTCCGGCCAGATTCTGGAACAACCTTGAGTCGCAATATCAGGAACAGCTGGCCAGATTGCGCGAAAAAGAACGCCTTGAAGGTGAGGCTGAGTGGCTGAAAATTATTCCATTCAAGGAATTGACGCTGCGAAAGCTGGTTCAACCGTCAACAGAAACCTTTTCCAGAGTTAGAGAATGCCTCAAATTTTTTGGGGTCAGCGATGTAAGCGGCTGGTATGAAATCTGGCAAAGCCCTGAGGTAGCTCCGCGCCGTTCAAGCTGCTTTGACACCAACCCCGGCGCGGCAGCAACCTGGATCAGAATTGGTGAACTGCAGGCAGCAAAAATCAGCTGCCGGGCCTTTGACAAGACCAGATTCAGAGAGGCTCTGAACAAAATCAGAAACCTGACAAGAGAAGAGCCGGCAGTTTTTATTCCAGAAATGACGGCCCTGTGCGCCGAAGCCGGCGTTGCTCTGTCTCTGGTAAAAGAATTTCCCAAAGTTCCATGGTCAGGCGCCAGCCGCTGGCTTTCGCCGGAAAAAGCGATGATTCTTCTGAATCTGCGCGGAAAGAGCAACGATCTCTTCTGGTTCTCATTTTTTCATGAAGCCGGGCACATTCTTAACGACAGCAAAAAAGATCTGTTCATTAATTCTGGTGATAAAACCGACCCGATTGAGGCCAGAGCCGATAAGTTCGCCGCCGAAACGCTTATCCCAGAAAAATATAACGCCAGAATCAGCAAATTAAAGTCCATTGCCGAAGTTCACGCCATCGCCAAAGAACTCGAAATCTCCCCCGGCATCGTAGTCGGCCGCTTCCAGTTCCTGACCCAGAAGTTCAAACTGTTCAATTCCCTGAAAACCCGATTTATCTGGTCTTAGACACCCTTAACTCCAACATTTGTATTATTGGCCAGCCATTAATTTTTCTAAGCATAAAAGATTGTCATATAATCGTAATATCACAAAAACGGCATGACAATTTGTTGTCAAAACCGGGCTGAAAGGGCTTGTTGAACCCTTTCAGCCCGGTTTTGACAAATGCAGAGCGGGTGTCTTTATTCTTTCACTGCTTTTGGCTGCAGAGCGAGGCCGCCGCCGACCACCAGCCAGCCGGCGAGAATGCCGAAAGTGGCCAGAATTGCCGGGTTGTTAGACATGCTGATTACCGGCAGGGTTGGGGCGACTTTAAAGAGAAGCGCCGGCAGGAAGTAGAAAACGGTCGAAGCAATGACACCCTTGGTGATCAGCTCGCGGGTGACGGCCGGCAGAAACAGGCCGCAGGCGATCGGCAGGAAAGTCGCCGTAAAGAGCAGATAAACACCATATTGAGCAAAGATGGCTACTGAACCACCGGTTGGATTGTTCAACTGCCATACCGACAGGCCGATGCAGATGAAACCGACGAAAACCAGGGCAACGCGGCCGAAAGTAAGAGCTTTTTTAAGTTCGGCGTCGCGGTTTTCGGCACTCAGGGGCTTGAGAGTCAGGTATATGTCACTTGAGAAAATTGCCGACAGGGCCAGAA
>JAKQQP010000459.1 GCA_029564115.1 Candidatus Rifleibacteriota bacterium
GCTTAGCTGACCGATTGTAATTTTAAAGACTTTTCCAGCACGCTCGCGAAACTTAAACCCGGCAGTGAATATTACAAAGCCCTGCAGAGCCTCGGGGAAATGAGCGCCGGCATAGCTGACCGCTGAACATTTTTCAAAGAGTTTATGATTTGTGCTGCATGGCCCAGGCGTATTTTGAGAAGCTTTGCTGCCTGATGCCAAGCTTGATCAGCTTCTCAATTACTGCCTGAGGTGGCGGAACATAGGACTTGATTTCGAAGATCCCGCCAGGTGAACTGCTGCAGACAGGCAGTTCAGGTAGAGAGTCCAGTGGCAATATGCCGGCAGGCAAACTGTTTACCCGGGTGTCAAAAGTCAGGCGCAGGCCGTCGATACCACAGAATTGCCAGGCAGTTCGCGTATAATGAAGCGAAACAGCAGGAATCAGCTGAATACCGACAAGAGCTTCTCTGATGCAGTTGTCATGGCAGTTTGACAAAATCAGATCGCGCAGATCTGTCGCTGAACCGCTTAAAAAGTTTATGCTCCGGCTGATCTCAAGATTATGTCTGAATTTGGTCACCAGATTGCCGCGCCGCTGCTTCACCTCAAGGCCCGGTGAATGCCATTCGCGGCGATTATCGTCACGATAAAGCCGCAGTCTTACCTTGGTTTTGATGTATTCACCGTTAATCTTGTCGCGAAAAAACCTGAAATCATGACTGTCATAATACTGCGAAAAAACCTCGTAACAGCCGTTGCAACCATTTCTGTCAAGCACTGCCAGACCTTGAACCAGTTGCTGCAGAACCACAAGCTGCCCGGCAGAAACCGGAAACTTCAATTCGTGAAATGGCCTGATTCTTGTCATTTTTTCAGGTTTCTCCAGGCGTGCAGGCTTTTGCTGCAGGGTTTGTCAGCTTCCGGTTCCTGCAGAACGGTTGATTTAAACGCCACTTTTTCGCCGGTGACGGCATTTTCAGCAGATTTCATTATCCGGGCCAGCACTTCATCGAGGTGTTCAGATTGAACCCCGATAATATAGGACTGAAAATCCGGCGTAAGCAGAAAATCGGCATACCGGCGGCCGGGCATCAGCCAATGTGGCTCAGTAAAAACCGTTTCAGTCAGGCCCGGGTAAAACAGTGTTTTTCCGCCAGCCACAATTGTCGAATTATCAAGAACACCGTCAAAGTCGGTATCTGCGAGCACTCTGCCCGGCAGACCGGCAAAATCGACAACAACCGGGCAATGCCCCTTAACTCTGATCAGCAGATGCTCAAATGGCATGCCATCGACAGAGGTCTGCCGCTGCAGTCTGATCAACTCTGCTTCGATATGCGCCAGCTCACCGAGCAGAAAAGCTCGACGGGCTTTCATAAAACTGACCAGGCGGGCAGCATCCTTTTCCTGAAATTGAGGTGAAACGGGTATTTTGCGCGAAAACAGCACCAGAGGGATATTGATCAGGGCGCTGGCATAAGTTTCTTTGTAATATAGAGGCCGCAGCTGCTCGAGATAACTGTCGACAAGCTTCTGAAGGCTGGCGTCGGCAAGCTGTGTCTTGAGAATTCTGTGGAGCTGAAGATTGCGCTGAAACTGAAATTCAGGAACCCTGAAAAAAGCATTGAGCAGTGGCGTCAGAAATTCGTAAAGCGGCACCCTGATGTCGATATCGGCATGCATACCGCCAATCGAGGTAATTACCCCGAAGCCAGAAGGATCAGCGATTACCGGAAACAGTCGCGAGCTTTTATGATCAAAAACCAGCAGATGCCCGAAATAGTCGTTGGTGTGAATACT
>JAKQQP010000466.1 GCA_029564115.1 Candidatus Rifleibacteriota bacterium
GAGAGAGTTACAGACAGGTTATTGCCGGAACTGACTGAGTTGGCGATAAAGTTACCAGAATCTACACCTATGACAGCATCATTACCGGCTGAAGCGTCATCGATCGTAACATCGCCATCGGTGACAGTTAACGACAAGTCATTGCCAGCGTCGACTGAACCAGCGGCAAAGTTGCCCGAATCAACATCAATAACGGCATCGTTGCCCGCGACAAGTGAAGAAGTCGAGTCAAAGCAACCGGCAGTATGAATATTAATGTTGCCGGCAGCAGCAATAGCCTGTTCGGTGGTGACTTCTGAGTTAACCAGAAGTGAAATATTGCCTGCGGCAGCTGAGTTGACGACTCCATCGAGGGTTAAGGCAGACTTGTTGATAAATTCAATGTGACCGCTGTCGGTATTTGTTAAAGAAGCCCTGTTTATCAGATTTTCAGAGCTGTCGAGAGACAAACCATCGCTTGTAGTCATAACAACAGATGCGGCTGCAATGGTGCTGGAGTTTTCAGACTGTGAGACAGAAACAGCATTTACTGAAATCTGCCCGGCTGTAACGTCACCCGAAAAATTAACACCGCTGTCATCGTTGCTGACTTTGAAAGAACCAGCATTTAATGCATAGATATTGCCCAGATTAAGAGACGGCCGACTTGAAGATTCAGACTGCCCCTCCAGATAAATATTGCTGGCGATCGCCTCGACAAGATCGTTACTATCGGTCAGAATGCGCAACCCTTTGCCATCTTCACCGATGTTACCGGCATAAGAAATCATGGAAAGCGTTCCGTTGGCATTTATGTAGCCCATGTCTTCAAAGGCAACCCCTGTGTTCACACTTCTGATATCACCGGCGGCACGTAACTGTAGATCAGCACCGCCATAAATCGCTGCGATCTGCAAAGGAGTCATGGTCTGCTGATAAAGATTGATCAAACCGTCAGCACGGGCGGTCAGCTTTCCGCTTATTTCAGTGACAATTGGCCGGTCAGCTGTACCGATAACGCTGACAACGCCGTTACTGCCACCCTCGACAATCAGATCTCGACCAATAAAGTTAGCGGTATCCGGAACGGAACTGGAGTTATAAACACCGTTTCTGCCGAGCAAACGAATGTTACTATCAGCAGCATCGATATTATTTACATAGATGGGGGCATCGGTCGATGCTGCAATGTAGATATTGTCGCGGGCGACCGCATCGAGAACGCCTTGAGAATCTGTCATTTCGATACCGATTGCTGTGGTTCTTTTTATGGTCGCTTTTTCTTCGGAAAGGTTCCAGGTAACGTCAGATGCTTCAGCGGCGGCAAGCTTTTTAAGGGTGTCGAGATTGCTGCCGAGATTGCGAATACTGACTTCTTCGGCAGCCTCGTCTTTGCCGATACCGCCCGCAAAAGCAGTAAGCGTTATATTTTTGCCTTTAACATTCGCTGGTCTCTCAATAGTCTGCGACGACCCCGAAGTCGGGTTCATGATAGATTTTTGCAGAGCATAAAGCAGGCTGTCTTTCGACCAGCCATAAAGATCGTTGGCAATTTTGTAATAGTCACAGCCAGTATCTGCGCTCATTGCATCGAGATATTGATCAGCCGACGAGAACGAACTATATTTTGCCTCGAGCACGGCAAACGCCTCAGCTTTTTCGACATTCGGGTAAGCTTCATAGAAGGTTTTCTGGGTCAGGTAGCTGGCGAATTCTGTTTTAACACCGTTTTCATAATTTTCGACCGACCGGGCTTTAACCTCAGCACCATTATCACTGCCGTCGGCATTGATAAGACCCATGGCAACCCATTTTTCGACCAGTGCATCACCGTTTCGACTGCTAGAATCTTCTGAGACAGGCAGCACGTTGTCGAAAGTGCCGTCATTAACCTTGAGCCAAACGTCTCCGACTACCGATTCAATTCTGCCAAGGCGCATATCACCGGTATTCTGAGTCATATAAACACTTTCGCGGGCGCGAGCATTGACGCTTGCCGACATGGTATCGCCTGAATTGGCGGGCGTCTGCCCGGCTTCTACAAGCAGGCTGTTGCCCGACTGACCGATCCCGCCATGTATGCTTTCAAGATCGATTCGCCGCCCTTGAACGGCAATTCCAGCACCATTCTGCAGCAGGGAACCATCTGCAACCAGCTTGACATCGCCAGCGCCGGTTCTGGCGACCAGTTCGAGATTGCCCTGTTTCCCTATCGAGGAGTGCGAAACAATATCGATGTCACCGCTTTCTGTAATGGCGTTGAGAATACTCGTATCGTTCAGGCCTTGATGATAGAGAGAGCCAATGTTTCCGATGCCCTTTCTGGCGGTAAGGTTGATGTTGTCGCCGATGACCTTGCCGCCTACCTGCTCTATAGCACCGCTGGTGCTGGTTATGTTCACTGCGGTCTGAGAAACCCCGGAAACATTGCCAGTCAGGTTGATACCATTAAGCGAAGTCAGGTTGAGCGAACCGCCACTTGTAGAGCCAATAAAGTTAACACCGATATTGTGAGAGGCGTTCAGCGAGTGCTGGAAAGTGACCACTTTACCGAGGTTTGAGCCCCAGTCGTAATGTTCATCGCCAGAATAGTGAGTCCAGTTGTCGTAGGTTACCCAGCGATCGAACCAGGTGTTATGGTAATCGACGTCATTTTTGTAGAAAATCGTGTATTCATTTGTTGCGCCACTCACAACATCGATATAAGTGCCCTGCAGCTTGTTGCTGCCACCGCTGCGACTGTCGAGGGGAGTCAGAGAGTCTTCAATTTCGCTTATAGAACCAGCGTTCCAGGTATAGCCGCCCCACCAGCTGAAGCCTTCTTTTTTGTAATAATGTTTGTAATTTGTCTCTTCATAGCCGGTCGACCAGTTGTAATACATGCCAGACTTTGGAGAATAGCTGTTCGACGGGCCCGTTACGGTTTTTGCCGTGGAGCCAATCGTGTAAGTGGTTGTTGAGTCGCGTCTAAACTCGGTAGTGATACCTTTTTCGGTATCAGTGACGCTTACCACACCAGCCACATTGCCCACATTCACTTTGCCTACCGTCAGACTGCGGGCCGTATTGTTCTGAATGTTGATATTGGCAGAGCCATCAGCCGCCACCATTCTGCCATTACCGGTGCTCGAAATGCGGCCGGTCAGATAGATTTTGCCGCCTTGCGGGTCGATGTCTTCGAGAACTACCTTTCTCGTCTGAGGGTTATAATAAGCCTGAACCTCGTAATAGTAAGAGCCATTGAGAAGTTTAGCGCCACCGTTGTTCAGTTTATAGCTCTGCAGCGAGCTGGAAGTTATATTTTGCCCGCGATAATCGCTGTCATACTGGTTGATTTTATTCTGAGCGTCGCCTGAAAGAGTGATTACATACTCAGCGTAACCGCTCTGAATCAACCCGTTCACGTTGATATCGGAAGCATTGAGAAAAACGCTGCCGCCGGCTATCCAGGTGCCCTGCTGCAAAGCCTCGTTGATGGTATCATAGCTGGCTTTTTTGGTTGTGGTTACGGTTTCATCGCCGTCAATCAGAGCAGCCTTACCATCGGCATAAGCCTTATAAAGATGTTCGGGGGTCGCGCCAATATTGAGAATACCCTGAGTAAAGCCCTGTGAAATCGAGCCGGCCGAGGCTTTGAGTTCGATTTCGCGGGCCGAAATAGAGGCACCGGTCTCGGCGGTTTTGCCCTGCAGAACTATATCACCGCGAGTATTGTCGATTAAAATCCTGCCAAGCGGGTTACTGACATTGCCATTGATTTCGATGTTGGTCAACGGCACAACGTTCTCGGTACGGCCGCCCTCAGTGACTGTCAAGCTACCGTTCCAGGTTTCCTTAACCGAAATCAGTGCATTCGACGAATCGCTCGTCTGAACAGAAGAAAGAGTCGGCAGCTTCGTTGCGGCCGTATTACCCAGAGAAACCTGGTTATAGATGACTTCTCCGCCATAATCGACGATTTCGAGGTCGTTAACCTTCATGTAGAGATTGGTATTGTTGGTTACGATAATTTCGGGCGAGCCCTTAGCGTCGATGGTGCCGTTACCGACAACACTGCCAGAATTTATGACGACGTTGCCCCCCGAACAGACCATATCGGGCAAAGAAACATACTGCACCGACATCCCACCAATAACAACCTTGGAAACCGGATCATAAAGACCGTATCTGGACATTTCGGCAAGAAGACGTGTTTTTTCTGCTTCATAACCGACACCGGCGGTTGTGCCGCTGTATTCGGTCGCCAGTCTGCAGACTTCCTGGTAGCGGTTGAACAGGTCATTGGCATAATTTGTCGTTCCGGTCTGAATAGCGTTTTTATAATCGAGAACAGTCGAGGTCACGGTCGGAGCGGTTGTTGAACCATCGACCTTACCGATAAAATCAACGATACCATCGATGGTGAGAATGACTTTGTTATAAATACCGGCAATCAGATTTCCGGAAATATTTACCTTGTTGTCGCTGGTGATATTGCGACTGCGCTGCCCCGAGGCCGTACTCGAATAGCCGCCGGTGGTTTCGGTGCTGTACCAGGTATATTCGCTGGCCGCTTCGGTCATTTTTTCTTTGCCGGAAGTGGCGCCGAGTTTGATGTGTCTGACGCTGTGAATATCAGCGCCGTTGTAAATATTGATCTGGTTTTTTTGAGTAGTTTTGCTGTCAAGAGAAGCCTTGGCAATGGCAACCACCGAATTTTTGTTATAAGAATCAGCAGTTGCGGTCAACTCATACAAAGCGCCCTTGCCAGAGGCGTTGGCATCGACATAAAGGTTTACGTCGTTGATTCCAAAAAGGTCGCCGTAAATGTCGATGGTATTTTCTCTGGCTACGTGAGCTTTGGTTCTGGCGTCAGAGTAACCGCCAAGCCCGCCCTGCATATCAGAGTCAGAGGTCAAAACAGCGTGCAGGTCGTCTGAGGCGGCCAGACAAAGGTTTTTGCCCGCCACAACGGTTTTCAGCAACGAACCGGTATCGGTTATCAGGTTATTATCAAAGGTGATGGTGTTATCAGTTCTGGCAAGCGGGTTGGCAACGACACCGGCGCCCACTGTACGAACCTTGTTATAAATTTTTGCGGAAGTCAGGGCATTGCCGAGAATATCACCATAGCTGAGCAGCGTCGCATTTTTACCGATTTTAGCTTCGGTTGTAGAGGTAATATTTGCGGTGCTCGCAGCTCCGCTCACCACAATACCGCCATAACCGGCGCCTGAAGACGAATACCCACCGTTTTCATTACAAGTTATGCTATTTTTTGCCTGAAACTCTATGTTTCCGCCCGCTTTAATCGAGGCATCGTCGCTCACCAGAGTCTTTGTGGTCGAATCTATGGTATTTTCCGACTTTGTGCCGCTATAGCCGGCGAGAGAGCCTCTGGTCGAATCGGCACTGATTGTAGTTTTGTCGTTCTGAGCGGCGATCAGGCGCAGAACACCGGCAAGATCCCATTTTCCACCCAGAGTTGCTTCGGTGAGAGTGGTTATTTTATTGATGGCATAGGCCGACAAACCATCGACAGAGATAAGGCCGCCGCCGTTGCCGTCAGCGTTCACCGTGTGAATTGAAGAGCTGTCGGCAGAAATATCTATCGAACCAGCTTTTCGCGAGGTTGTGTGGCCGGTCAGAGAGACTTTAGTCGTGGTATCTGCTTCTGTTCTGGCCTTGTTATTGCCGGAAGCGATCAGGCCACCAATATTGAGGCCCCTGGTATCGGCACTCTGCGTAACGATATTCGAGCCGGCAAGAACCAGATCGGTAGTGTCGGTATACGTATTGTTGCCAACAAGAACGTTAACAATGGCCCTATTATAAGCATTACTCTGGTTATAACCGAAGCTGGCAGCGAATCCGCCGCTGACCCCGACCGCTTTAACGCTGTTATTGCCGGCAAATATGCCGTTGAACGAGACCTGCGGAGCTTTAAAAATGTTGCCGCCAGAAACATTCACATGAGCCTGCCCCGCGACATTGGAAGTAGCTACGGAAACACCCGCAGAAACAAGGCCGCTGATGGAAGCACTGGTCGCTTCAGAGATCACGACCGGTTTGTTTTCGGCTGTAAAGCCGATCTCAGTGCCTTCCAGGCTACTGCCGGCTCCGGTCATTGTGACCGCGGCATTACCGGTATCATCTACAGTAGAAGCAATACCGACACCGGAAAAATGCAGACCCAGAGCGCCGCCAACCGTTTTTGCCGTAAGACTATTACCTTTTTCGGCTTTAACAGTCACTTCGCCAGCCGCAATCATATTATTGGCATTCAAATTAACATTGACGGCGCCGCTGTTATCGATCTGGGTGACAAGGACTCCGGCAGCTATGGTTCCGGCAGTGAGGCCGTAAGATCTGGCTTCAGCCCCTGAAACATCTTTGGCTCCGATCAAAATATTGCCGGAGTTAACGAAACTGCTGTTAGATACCGCGGTCAAAGCGTTTCCGGCAGATGAAACACTGCCGTATGCTGCAGTACCTGCGGCAAAAATACCGGCAGACCCCTGGTACATATTCAGCCCGGCGTTGCCCTTGACCTCGGAAGCAACGTCTATGTCAGCGCCGGCATTGATAGTTGCATACGAAATTGTCGTGCCGACATTGCGGTTCAGATCTACAATGCCGACCGAACCGCCGGCTGCTGAACCGCCAATGGCCCCCGAACCGCCAGTAAGGTTGGCAACAGTGTTCTCAGTGGCTTTAACGGCAACAGATCCTTCAGAGCTGTTCAAAACCGATTTATTTGCGGCGGTCCCGCCAACTGAGACAGTAGTAGCAGACTTGCCAGCTTCCTGCGAAGAAAGATTGTTGCTGGTTCCGTTCAACGCTGTCTGCTCTTCGGCAGTCAGCGCCCCGTTCGTGCCACCGATACTACCGTTGTTAACCTGCTCTGCAGCGGTAACGGCGTTGCGAATTTCGACATTGCCGTCTGAATTGTCTTCTGATAAAAGCTGGCCAGAAGTCAGAATCATCACATTGCCGGCAAGACCGAGACCGCCACCGGCGACGGTAAAAGCGTGCTGATCAACAGTTCTGCTTTCGTCGGCAGCGACAGAAATATTGCCTTTCGCATACAGTGAACTCTTATCGACTTCGGCACGCACTTTGCCATCGAGAGTATTCACCCCGACCGAAGCACCGGCACCCACACCGCCAAGAGCGACAGTACCGATATCAGAATCAATGTTTGCTGAATTTTCAGCTTTTACAGTAATGCTGGTTGCACGCTTCTGGGTGGTGGCAAGAGTGCTGTTTTTGATAATCGCCGTAACCTGGTTTTCCATGTAATTCACGGCCACGTTGCCGGCCACCCCGGCCAGACCGCCACCAAGGCTGGCAGTCGTTGCATTCAACAGAGCATAATTTTTAGCTTTAACACTTATTTCACCGGCATTATCGGCGCTCATACCGATTGTGCTGTCTGAAATTTCAGCTTTTACCTTGTCTCGTATGTCGTTTACGGCTACAGCACCGCCAATACCGGCATAGCCGGCGACAGCAGCGGTCGTATCGAGAACGCTGACCTTGCACCAATGATCAGCATTCACCTGTAAACTGTCGAGAGTGATGAGAGAGTTGGCAACAATCGCTTCGGTGGTTCCTGAAAGCATGGCAACCGAGACAGTACCGGCGATTCCGGTGGTTCCGCCGACTCCGAGACCGGCTGCGAATGAAGACAAACCCTGTTTCGCCACAGAATTAACCTTCATATCTTTGGCTTTTGAGCCAGTCAAAACGTTGTCGACCCTGGCACTGGTATTGCGATTAACCTTGCCCGTATCTGAACTGGCACCGATTCCGACGGTGCCGGCGCCACCGACTGAGCCCACAAAACCCGACATATTAGTATAATCAGCGGCGTTGACGGTAACATCGCCGGCAGAAATGCCGTTATTAACGGTAGTATTGCGAATGACAGCGTTGGTATTGCCATCAATCTGGCTGACGTTAACGGTTCCGGCAAGGGCGGCGGTGCCTGCTCCAGCCGCATTGGCGATGAATGATTTAAGGGTGTGAGTGGCCGAGCTGTCGACGACCACACCAGTTTTTGTTACGGCACTTCGCTGCTGTTCAAGAGTATAGCCAATATTGACGCTCTGATCGCTGATGAAACCATCGTTCATCTTATCATCAGAAACAACGCTGTCGGCTGTTATACCGGCACCAAGACCTTTGGCGCTGACCGCAGCGTTCTCTATACGGGCCTCTGTATCGCCAAGAATGTGATTTACGCCAACGGCAGCGCCGATGCCAGCGTTGCCACCCACAGAAAGGAGACCGGCATAATTCATCAGGTTATCATCAGTCTGAGCGACGACACCAACGTTGTCTTCGGCGGTTATCGAAGCATTACCATCGATAAAAGCACTGTTGACAGTATTGATCTTATTTACCGCCACTGAACCTGAAACACCAAAACTGGCGCCGCCAGAGCCAGCTGCGCCAATAGTTCTTATCGTCTGCGAGGCTTTGGAGCGAATATCGAGATCTTTCAAATTCAGGGTGCCGCCACTGACAGAAGCATTGACAGTGTCATCAATACGATTGACAGATACACCAGCGCCAACACCGGCTTTACCGCCAACAGAGACTACGGCGGCGCTGCTGTTGATTGCCCCGCAGCTCTCGGCAACCACATCGACACTTGAACTGACATTGTTTATCTGAGCAGCGTTCAGACGCGAATAAATGGTTCTGCTTATTTCTCCGGTGGCTGCGGCGCCCTGCACTGCCACTTTTCCGGCGCCACCAAGACCTGCTGCCAGTGTCGAGATGGCAGCATCATTTCTGCTTTTGACCAGCACGTTTTCTGCGTTGAGGGTAATATTGTCGATTGCGGCTCCGGTAGTGCCGGAAATTTCGTTGTAAGCCACCGAACCGCCGATACCGGCATCGCCACCGCCGGCCACTGTTCCGGCCAGAGACTTGAGCTCAGAATTGTCTTCGGCTTTGACTCTGAGAGTTTTAAAGCCGGTAAGTGCCGCGCCCGCATTGGTCTGCGTAACCTCGTTTTCATCAACAAAGCTTTTGTCAACCAAAGCTCTGGTATCGTTGGCAATTTTATTGATAGCGACCGAACCGCCGATGCCTACTTTTTCGCTGGCCGCGATCGAAGCGGCAATATCGAGCACTTCAACGCTGTTGTCTGCTTCGACAAGCAATTGTGAGTCGGCGGTATCCTGGCCGGTAATAATTGAGGCAAAGCTGTAGGCATCGGTTGTATTGACGATATCGTTGTAACTCAAAGCCATACCGACAGCGGCGTTTCCGGCACCGGCCGAAATCTGCCCGGCGACGGCAATGAGTCTTGAGGCGTTTTCTGCCTGAAACTTGACCGAATTAGAATTAAGTGTCGATTTCAGGGCACCTGATTTGACCTGGTTGTCAATTTCGTTCCAGATAACTGACCCGCCGCCGGCACCATTATCAGTACTGACAGCAATACCGCCGGCAGCGCTGACAAGAAAAGTCTGTGCATAAGATCTGGTATTTATGGCTTCAGCGCTTATTGTGCTGTTTTCGATTTTTGCGTCGAATTCATTGTTGATGTCATTAATAACAACAGCGGCACCAACAGCGGTATCGGCAGAAGAAATCGCCATAGCCCCCGAAACAATGAGAGCGCCGTTTTTCGGTTGGCCGGTAAGCGGGTCTACCGGGCCATCTGCATCGTTAGAGGCATCGACATCATAATAATCGGCCCCGTCAGTTGAAATAAACGCGCCAGCGTCTGATTCAAAGCGATTTAAAATCTGCTCATAACCGCTGACCGCCTCAGCGGTGCGAAAATCTCTGGTGTTGGCAGAAACATCGCCGGAAGCCGTTATGGTGGCACCGGTAATTTCGGCTTTCAAGATATTATCAAGCTGGTTATAAACAGCAGCGCCCATGATCGCAACCGAATCATCGGTTCCCCAGATTATACCGGCAGTCAGAGCACCATTCACCTGCGTCAGAGCCTGCAGAGCCGAAGCCGAAACATCGGCGACTTTAGCATAATTACCGCCATCGATGCGGGCAGTGACGTCATTGGAAATATTGGCAACGTTGACTGCCGCGCCAAAGGCGCCTTTCTGCTTACCAACAGTCAGCTGTACCCCGCCGGTAATCTGCAGATCACTTTCGTAAGCGGTAACCTTAACATCTGTTTTGCGGGCATCTTCGCCAGTAACCGCAGTATCGATCATTTCGGCTTTGACAGTATTATCTATGCCGTTGATCGATACCGAACCGCCCATAGTAAAAGCGCCGTCAGCATTGCCGGAATTTTTTGAAACCTGTAGACCAAGACCGGCTGCCACATTGGTGCCACCATTTATCGCAAAAACGTTAACCTGATCGGCGCTCTTGATATCGCTATTTCTTACAATCGCTTCGGTTGTATTGGTGAGCGAATTCAAACCAACGGCACCGGCAATACCAACGCTTTTCCCGGAAGTGTCCTGCGTCGCTTTCTGCCACATCAGGCCCGCAGAGCCAGCGAATGCCGTCAAGTCTGTGTTGTTCACAGCCATAACATTGAGGTTGGAATCAGCAGTTGCGCCAAGTTCGATGGTCGCACCGCTGATATCAGCCTTCGTGGTGTTTTCGATAAAATTTAAAGCGACACTGCCAGCGACAGAAAGGCTAAATTCCGGGTTTTTATGAGTCCCAGAAGATTTATTGGATGTTTTACCCGAGAGTTCGCCAGCAACATTGGAAAACTTCGAGCCGAGCGAATTGATGGTTCCGCTGACGCTGTCTTCAAAATTGTTGTATTTCTGGGCCATGTCGCTGAAGAAACCGCCACTGCCGCTGTCATCATTTTTGGTGATGCCACCGGCAACGCCAACAGCAGTGAATCTGCCGGTGCTTCTCGCTTCGGCTTCTATCAGCCCGGTTGCGGTTATTGTGGCATCAGTGCGGGAGCGCAGACTATTATCGGTAGTCGCCTTATCGGTTTCGGACTTTTCATCGAGGCTGTCCTGGTATTTTTCGTCGATATCGCCCACAAAAACAATGCTGTCTTTGACGAAATCGTTGATGGCAACACCGGCTGAGACCCCAACGGCACTCGAAATCATCACCGACCCGGCAATATTGACCACTTTGGTATTGTTCAGAGCACCGAGCTTGATATCACGAGCCGCCAGGCCAACTTCGTCATCGATATTAACCGCCGCTTCGCTGTTACCGGTTAAACGGGTCACCATACCTTCGACGCCGCTTCCGGCCATGGCAGAAGCGAACCCGGCCACTACAGTTTTTGAATCGTTGCCGGCAGAAATTGCAATATCTTTGTTGGCGGCTGAAATATCGCTGCCTTCAGCAACAGTCACATTTGCCACCGATATGAAGTCCTGCGAGAAATAAGTGCCACCAAAAGACTTGGCACCGCTGCTCGGAATCAGGTGCCCGGCCGCTGAGATGGTATCGACGTCGGTAAGCGCCGATATTTTGACTGGCTCGGCAACGTCAGCCGGTGGCAAGACAGCGCTCAGAGCAACATTTCGGCCAACAATCACTTCGCTGCGCGTCGTAAAATCAGTGAGGCCGACAGCCCCGGAAAACCCGATATCAGCGCTGTTTTCTTCGTTGGCGCCTTTTATGGCACTGGCAGCCGACATATTCAGATAATTGCCGTAAACAGCGAAGTCGGCAGCAGAAGTGACGATTTTTGCCGCAGAAGACAAGATCTTGCTTTCCCCGGCAATGAGGTCGCCAAGGGCGCCTGCCATAGAGCTTAGAGATGCCAGTGAATCGATAAAAATGTCGATTTTATCGGCAGAAGTGAGCCCCTCGGCACCAAGATCGGCAAAGTTATCTTTAATGATCTGGTAAGCATCAGCGACGCCATCGATCAATTCAAGCTGGGTCTCACCAGAAACACTGTCTTTGAGGGTTGCAACCGCATCTTCAACTGCCTGAATCATACGCTTGACGCGGTTATATTCGATTTTAGCCAGACTGCTTATTTCGACGGTTTTTCCGGTCAGGGTCGAGCCATTGCCATCGATTGTATGACTGGCGTCGGCAATATTCACTTCAGAATTTTGAGAAATATCAGAATAAAGAATGCCAGCGCTGACCGAGGTTTTATCGCCTTCGGCGTTGTTCATTTTTGAGCGGGCAATACTGTCGGCTTTTAGAAAAATATCTTCGATAATCGCAGATGATTTAAGAACCAGCTTTTCGCCAGCGGTTATCTCGACATTGCCACCAAGCTTAACAGAAGCATTATGGCTGCCATGCGCAAATACAATGGCTCCGGCGGCCCGAAACTTTGTACCGGTATCTTCGCCAAGAGTGCCGGTAAATTTGCTGGAAAACTTTGTCAGACTGAAAATCGAAGCGACCAGGTTCGACTGCAGATTATCGAGCGCCTTGGAAATTTTCGTGTGACCAACGGTGCTTTCGGCGGTCGAGCGGCTCTGAAGCACAAGATTGTATGCTGACAGGTCGATATTACCGGCAGCAGCAGTAAGGTCTGAATTAACCGTGAGCTGAGCGTCTGAATCGAATTCGGTATAATTGACCGCGGCACCCAGGTATGATTCATCACCGGTTTCAACGATAGCCACTGTTGAGACATCGCTACGGGTTTCGGATCTGACCGTCAGATTTTTTCGGGCAGCAACCATGGCGGAACTACCGATCTGAACGTTTGATTTATTGCTGACATCAGCAATTACCACGCCAGTCGCCAGTTTGGAATTATCGTTGGCAGTTTTGGCAGCACCGGTAGCATCGAGCGCCACTTCAGCCCTGGCGTCGATAAAAATATCGCCCTGCGTCGGGTCAGCCTCGGTGCCGGCGCTGAGAGAACCATTGACAGTAACCGCAGCTTCATTGCTGACATCGGCATAAACAACAGCAGCGGCAGCACCGCTAGGAGTGCGTTTGATCTTTGCCAGAGAAGTGCTGGCGCCGACAATGATATCAGATCGGCTCAGCGCCTTGATTTTAACATCTTTTGCGGCGGCAATCGAAGCCCCCTGAGCGACATCAACCGTAGCTTTAGTGCTGGTGACAGCTACTTCACCGGCAATATTGACCGGCGAGGTCATGCCGGCGATGCTTAAACCGAGATCGAGAATGTTCACGCCGCCATTTTTATAAAAATTATTGGCTATGGCATTGACCAGAACGTCGTTCTCGGCGTTTATCGCAGCCGTGGCACCTACTTCAACTGTTGCTTTGATATCAGCAACAGGGTTGCCGCCGGCAAAAGTTTCGACTTCGCGAGTCTGACCGTATTCAAAAACCGTTTCAGAACCATCGAGCTTGCCATTGGCGGCAACAGCTTCGAAACTGGCATCGAGTTTGGCGTTAACGGTGCCGTTTACGGTAACTTTGGCATGCGCTTCGGCTTTGCCGAATTCGCTGAACCCGGTGCCCAGTTTGGTAATGCTGGAAGCTTTTCCGGAGGTGTCGGCGACGGCAACCAGCTCGACATTGCCATCGGTGTTGGTCGTCATTTCAAGACCGGAAACGCTTATTCCCGGAATGTTGTCTGTGTTGACCAGAGCCGAAAAATCGACAACGCCGGTATCGATTCTGGCGCCACCGTTTAGAGTGACTGTGCCCGCGACAGCACCAACGTTATCGATGGCGTTGACCCGACCACTGATAACGATCGAGCCTGCTGAATTTATCGGAATGCCGTCACCGGCTTTGACACCATTGTGGTTTACAAACTTTCTCGAGGTAATATGGCCGATTTCGGTGGCGTTTTCTTCGATGACAAGAGTATTCTCGCGCACGAATTTTTCCATGAACTCACTGGTCGGAGTTATGGCAAAAAGCGCACCACAGTTGATCACGCCGGTACTGCCGACTACCAGGCCCTGAGCGCTGAGAAAATAGAGATTGCCGCCGATCTGACTGCCTTTTATGGCATTGATTGTACCATCCACCTGAATCTGGCTTTTGACGAAATTTATGAGATTGCTGGTATTTGTGGGGAGGTGAAAATTGGCTGTATGGCCGGTTGAAAGGTTGAAATCATGGAACGAATTAAAAGCGTTGTTACCAGAAACTGTGTTAGTCTCAATTTTATAAACATCGCCATTCTGAGTTATCGTTGTGCCGGGATTATGTTTAGTTATTGTCGAACCCAGAGAAATATTGGTCGTGGCCAGAAAACCCAGACCGGCAGCTGCGGCCGCCAGCTTTCGCAGCGTTTTCCCCGGCGCGGCAAAAGCAGAATCTGCAGTATTTTTTCCCCGTTTTCTAAGTATCAGCCTCTTCCAGGTTTTCAGCAAACTCATTTTTTCACTCCCACAGCAGAGATGCAAGGAACAGGTTACTGTGAACCTGTTGCCAGAGACAAGTTTTTCTTGTTCTCGGCCCTAAAATAATTTAAATCACCGCCTGCCAGATGTTTAGCAAATGCGGCTAAAGCAAACAGGGCTGAGTTCTTTTGGAACTCAGCCCTGTTAAATTTATGAATAAAGATCGAAAGGCTTTAAAAAATCTTCCAAGCTCGACGAAAATCCGTTACTGCGCTGCCGATTTGCATCGGACCTATGCCAGAT
>JAKQQP010000484.1 GCA_029564115.1 Candidatus Rifleibacteriota bacterium
GGTCGCTGCGCCGATCAGGCCGCCGACAATGCAGGCGTTGGTGTCGGTGTCGCCGCCGAGCGAGAGCACTGACCTGATTGCCGTCTGGTAATCCTGGTTGGCTATCAGACTCTGAAAAGCATTAATAAAGGCGATTCTGACAAAGCCGGCCTGAGGATGCCCCGGAACCTGCTCGTTACTTTCAATCACCGCGGCCCAGTCTTTTAATTCAGCGTTGGCATTTGCCTGCAGCCAGTTTTTTGCACGAGCCCAGGCAGCGACGCGGTCGCCGGTTTTTACCAGTTCGGCGATGGCGATACTGTAAGCGGCTACAGCCTGACAGCAACTTTCGTGCGGGTGTGAAAGACCTGAATCGAGGCTTGCCACCAGGGCAATTTCGGCGTCTGTTTTCTGGTAGCCCCAGACACCTATCGGAGCAGCGCGCATCAGGCTGCCGTTGGCTTTTGAACCCATGCAGTCACGCTTTGCCGCTTTTGTCATGGCAGCGGCAAAGCCTTCATTCTGGCTAATTTCCTGAAATTCAGGTCTGCTTGTGCATCCGATTGACGCCGCAGTAGTAGCACCAATATCGAAGGGCGGCGATTCATACCAGCGGGCATACAGGCGCGCATGCCTTTCGATTTCGAAATCGGGGCCTTCAAACAGGGCCTGAGCCAGACACAGCATCAGCTCACCATCGTCAGTAACCTGCCCGGGTGCAACTTTCCAGCAGCCGCCCCCCGGCATCTGCATGGCTTTCTCAACTTCATCTGCCGATGGCTGACGACCGATGAATTCAAGATAGGCACCGGCCGCATCGCCAACCAGCGAACCCAGCAAAGCGCCAAACCCGCGATCCAAAGTTCTTTCGTCCATTATTGCCTCCCGTTATCATTCTCACAAAAAATATCACCTGTGCGGCTATAATAAACCATCCGCAACATTTTTGCGAACCGGCCTGGCAGCTTATAACGGAGAATACAGGCAGGAGCTTGATTGTAAAGGGAAATACTCGCCCCCTGTCACGCAAATTACGGTGCAAGTATTCCCCGCCATTTCTCAGGTCGGGTCCTTGTTTTTCATTCTTTTTAACTCCTTTTATTCAGGATTGCTGAATTTTTTTACCGCTGTCCTACGTCATAAAATTTCCCCTGGCTTCGTGACTTTTTTTTGCCTTCACTTTATCTATTCCGGAAAATTTCAGATTTTTTTCATTTTTATAATCGCGACAGCAGGCAAAGGGGATTCCGCAATTGCAAAATTATCATTAAGAGTTGGTTTCGTTTCTGCCGGGCGCTTTGACCGGCAAACATCTGTTACCGCCCACCGTCAGTGAAGAAGTTTTTTCCTGTTGACCTTAATCACTTTGCCGGCGGAGAAATCTGGGAAAGTCTTCTTTCAACCATTTTCTGCAGAGATCGAGCGTGCTTTGCCATTCAGAATAGACCAGGTATTCATCTTCAGAGTGGGCGTTGTAATATCCGATGCTCAGATTAACGCCGCAGATCTTTTCGCAGATGAGGCAGATATCTGTAAAGCCACCAGACAGTGATTCTACGTGGCCGGTGCTTTTCTCTATGTATGCTTGAAAGTCTTCGCTGCCAACGTTGTAGCAGATATATCTGTTGCCGCGGCGGCGATCGAGTTCAAGGGCAAACGCGCTGTTTTCATTGATTTCATCGCGAATATCCTGATGATTCTTCATCAGCCAGGAACTGCCAATTCCACCCTGTTCTTCACCGTTACTAATCAGAATTGAATGCCCCATATCGCGCAGCAGCCAGACAATGGCGCAACCGGCACGGTCATCAGCGCCAAGCCCGCCGTTCGCGTTGGTAATAATACCGTC
>JAKQQP010000506.1 GCA_029564115.1 Candidatus Rifleibacteriota bacterium
GGTATTATTCAGCAACTCAGGTTGATTCGATTAAAATCAAACAACTGCCGTGGTGAAACAGCCTGCTTCTTTTAAAGAAATTGCATTACTTCGTTCACGCAGGTACCGATTCTTATATAAGATTTTTTATATGTAAGAAATGCTGCGTAAATTTTACGCAAGGAATTTATATGTAAGAGAATCAGTAAAAAATTTACATAAGAAAATGCTTATATAAATTCACTCTCTTTCAGGAATTATTATCTGAGGCTGCAAAGCTTCATTCAGATACTGGGTGAGGTTTTCTGAATTCTGACCTGCCATGGTTAATGATGGGTATCTGTCGAGTAGTTCAGGGCAGAATCGTCGCAGCCATTCAAATTCAATGTTGCTGATTATGGCGCATCTGGCAGTGCTGGCGCCCTTGTCTTCGGTGATTTCACCGACCAGATAATCTTTCGCCCTCTTTAACATTCTTATTTCGACAGAGAACTCTTGCATACCCTCCGCATAAGCCGCGTTTAAAAATTCGATCCTGAAAAGCCCTTTCCCGCTTTTGTGGGCTTTGAAATCTGTAACAAATATGGGCGAAAAATACGGAATGCAATGTTCACCGGTATAACCAGGCAGCATCTGCCAGCCATACCAGTTGCCTTTTTCAATGTCTATCAGCTTCATTGCTGCGGTTATACCTCTCTGAAAATCCGGTTTGTGAATTATATAATACCAGAACAAAGCCGACTTTAACTGTGTCGAATTCGAGTCGTTTCGGTCACCGGAAAATACAAAAGCCCGCTTTGCAGCGGGTTCTCCTATCTGAAATTCCCAGAATATGTGCCGGAATAAGCCTTTGTAATTGTGCCGACAGTGTGCGCACAATCTATCAACTATCAGAAAAATCAATCCGTAAATTTTTTCGTCAAGAAGTAAAAAAAGCTGCTCTTTATGTCGAACAGGCCTTGAGCGTAAAAAATAATAAAAATGCGGGGATGAAATGCTTTCAAGGCATTATTTCAGATTGTTTCTTCTCTGGCTTGCTTTTTGCACGTCTGCCCATGCGGCTGCTGCAGAAATTGAAATTATACCGCCCCCGCCAATCATCGGCGGAGAAATGACGACACTCCACACTGAAACAGAGACAGACCCGGTTGTCTCACCGATCAGCATTGTGCCCCCCCCTGAAGAAAAGGTTCTTACTGCCGATGTTGCGCTTTGGCACAGTGATCTCGCCGGCAGAATCGACTCAAGAGGCATGAGCCTCGGACTGGCTGATGAAACCAGTATCAGCGCAAAAAATTCTGGCAGTCTCAGTGCTGCCTGGCAGTTCGCTGAGAATACCCGACTGCAACTCGATTATTTCAAATTCGACCACAGCGGGCATATTAATCGCGCTGTAAAATTCGACAATCTGAACTATGCTGCCGGCACGGCCATCAGAGTGCGCAACAATCTCTTCGAGGTCGGTCTGGCGCAAACCTTGTCTGATAACGACGAAGGCAGTTTTCGGATCCTGTGCGGAGCACGTTTCAGTAAACTCGATACCAGAATCGAACAAAGTTTCGCTGCAGGAGTCAGAGCAGGTGAGCTTAAACAAAATATCGGCATGCCATATCTCGGCGTGGAAGGGGCGTCGCGTCTCTCAGCCAATGCCGGCCTGACAGGCTCGGCCAGGTTTTTCGACTTCGACAAAAACAGTGAAGCTAACCGCCTGTCTGATTTCAATCTGGCTTTTGAATTTGGTCGCGACTACCAGAGCATAACAGCCGACCAGGAATGGTATGGCGTGCTTGGATACCGCTATTTCATGCTGCATGACGTGTCAGATGCCAATTCTTCAAGGGTTGTTTATTCAGGCCCGACGCTCGGAATAAGAGGTAAGTTTTGACTGCAGCAAGCTGTTCTTTACGCCACCATCATGCTGATCATCGCGCTTTGCGGTTATATGAAACGCCAGGTCTGCGGCGCAACAAACAATCGCATTGTTTCAGAGAGGTTTGCCATGCTTCCTGACAAAAAGTTCATTATCAGCCTGATTATTGCAGGCACTCTCATTTTAACCGGTTGTCTGTCTGGTTCCAGCAGTGTCAGCTCATGGCAGACCAATAGCGGAACCGGAATCATCTCTGGTAATGTTGCCGCTTCCGGAACGATCAATGCCGGAAACAGTCTACGTTACGAGCTTCGGGGCATGTTCAACGTTGCGGGAGCAGTTCTCTGGCTGCAGGATCACCCAGAAATAAAGACGAGTTCAGCGGGTGACGGTTCGTTCGTTATCAAACCCGTGCCGTTCGGAGTCAACCGTGTAGTCGCCAATATCAAAACCAGTGACAACAAGGTTTATAAGACAAGATCCGGGCCGGTAGAGATAACTGAAGATGCTCCAGCACAGAATGCCGGGCAGTTGTCGCTGGAATTTGCAAATAACAGAGCGCGCATAATTCTTCGAGATTCCGCCGGGAATCCGGTTTCCAATGCAATTCTTACTCTCTGGGGTGAAACCTGTGAGGTTGATGGTGACGGCGTATATCTCAGCCCGCCATTGCCCGATTCTGAACTGCTTGAAGAAATTCTTATCGTTTCTGCCGGTGGGCTTGATACCGGCAGGATTGTTGCGCCATTCTCACCTAATGGTGAATCTGTGGTCGTATCAACCCTCACAGCACCCGACGCCCGGAACAAAGCCCCGAATGTCTGGCTTACAACTGTTAAGGAACCAGCAGACAAGATAAATCCGGGTGAAGTCGTTAAAATCTGGGCTGTATACATCGATAATAACCTTGAAGATCTGGACAATATGGCCATTGAATGGAGCTGGACTGGGGGCAGCCTTGCATCCGGTTCGACACCGATCCCGGAAAATCATAAGCGCCGGATTCCGAATGTAGATTGGAACAAAGCCCGCGTAGTTCCGGTAGAGTGGACTGCGCCATCTACCCCTCTTAACTACAAGGTTCAGGTTTCGGTCACTGATCCTGGCGGGTTGAGCTGCCGCGCCCAGCAACCTCTCAATGTGCATCTTTCAGACACAGATCCGATTTCACCCCTGCCAGCCAACAGACCGCCGGTAGCGATGATAATTGCCAGTTCTACAGTTTTAAGCGGTAAGCCTCTTGCTCTGCGAGTGTCTGCAAGTGATCCCGATCTCGATATTTTGTCTTATTCATGGTCAGCATCTGCCGCAGGTGGGGCTTTTTCTTCAATTAATGCCGACTCGGTTGTCTGGACAGCGCCGGTTGCTACGGGAGTCTACCAGATTCGTTGCCGGGTAACTGAGATCAGAAATGATCCTTTGAACGTCGAAGTTACGTTCAACGTAACTGTTCAGGAAGATCCGATCATTGTCAGGCCAGGCATGATTGCTGGTCATGTGCTGGATGCCGACACGCGATTGCCGATTCCACAGGCTGTCGTGGCAATATCGGGAACGAATCTCTATAAAATTGCTGACGATGCCGGTTATTTCGAGTTTTTCAATATTGAGCCCGGCACTTATACGTTGATCGCAACCAGAAACGGCTATCAGGCCAGAACTTACCCGGGAATCGTAGTTCCTGCACTGTAAATCGGGGGAAATCAGATGAAAAGAATCGAAGCTGTGAAATCGAAGATATCCGTGATCGTTGTTTGTGCTCTGATGGTATTGCTTATGACTGGCTGTGGCAGCAGCAAGAGCACCACCAGCAACCCTCTGGCTCCCGCTGCGGGCGGCGTGCTTGTGCAGGGGCGTGTCGCCGGTGAAGGCGATATGAGCGGCATCCCGGTTTATCTGCTTGGAGTTGAGGCGCAGGTTCCCCCGCTGGCGAATCTTCGGGCTTCCGAAGCCGAAACCAATGTGGCCGGCCAGCTCTATTTTTCGATTACAGACAGTTCTGGGGTCTTTACCTTTCAGGATGTAACACCCGGCAACTATAATCTGATCGCGAAAAAAGACAAAAATCTTGGCGGTATTCGCCGCAATCTTGCAATTGGCATGCAGGCTTCATTGCTGCCCACCGACCTGGAATTACTCCTGACTGCGACTGGCGATATTGCCGGGCAGATTCAGGTGCCATCAGACTTTGCCAACCGCAGCGGCGTCATTGCATTTCTGCCCGGCACATCTTATGCGGCATACACAGATGAAAACGGAACTTTTGCGATATCAGGCGTGCCGACAGGTGAATATTCAGTTCTTTTCACTGCTCCTGGTCTCACAAAGGCAAGACTCGACAATATCACCGTAAGTGCAGGTCAGGTTGTCACCCTGCCGCTTGTCACACTCGCCAAAGATGCTTCGTCTTTTGCCGGCATCGTCTGGAAAGGCACTCAGACGGCACACCCCGCTTCCCCACAACAGAACTGGGCCTATTACAACAGCACCGACAAAAAAGCTTACATTTTCGACGGCTCAGCCTGGCAGATTCTCGCCGAAAGCATAACCGGCTCAACTGGTGCTACGGGTGCGACCGGAGCAACAGGCGCAACAGGCGCTACAGGTAGCACTGGGGCCACCGGTCCGCAAGGCCCGGCTGGCCCACAGGGTCCCGCTGGAGCCGATGGTGTCAGCATTGGATGGCAAGGCGCTCTTGGCGCTGCACCAACGAATCCTCAACTGAACTGGGCTTATTACAATACCACCGATAGGCAATCCTATTTGTGGAATGGCATTGCCTGGGTATCTTTTGTTCCTGCAGGAGACAGCGTTGCCCCGATAACTTCAGCAATTTCCTGGCGGGCTCTATCAGGTGATTCCGTTCGTGTTACCTGGCTAACAAATGAAGACAGTACCAGTCAGATTGAATATGGAACTACAACCGGCTATGGCGCTCTTACGATGCATGACAATGGTTTGAGACAACTTCATACGGTCGACCTGACAAATCTGAGCCAGAACACGCCTTATCATTTTCGAACTCGGTCAAAGGACACCTCTAATAATGAGTCTGTATCCAGCGATCAAACTTTTACTATTGGTTCTTCATTTGTAACAAAGATTTTGATTTCTGGAAATCGTGGAGGAATAGTCATTTCCTATGATTTTACTTCCACAGTAAACTGCTCTCTGAAATTGTTCTATTCAATTGACGGTGGGAAAACCTGGACCCAAACCACGCAGTTGAGTGGACAAACCTCTGGAATCATTCCGGGAACCAACCGAACCGTTACCTGGAATTCCCATCAGCAATTTGGCTCTTATCAGGACGATGTCAGAGTGAAAGTTGTAATGAATGACGGAACCAGCGATTCACCTGGGTTGGAATCTTCAACGTTTGAGGTTAACAATCGCTCAGAGGTGTCAAATGTGACTACCGAGATGGATTTAATTGCTGGTCCGGTTAATATTACCTATAATCTGGCCGCTGAGAACAAATCAGCAATCAAGGTCTATTTCTCACTAGACGGTGGAGCCACTTTTAATGAGGCAACTGATCTTTCCACAACTACTGGTATAACCGCAGGTTCGGGAAAAACAGTTATCTGGAATTCGCAGGAAGATTTTCAGGGAAAAACTACAAATGCTATTGTTCGAGTTTCGGCAAATGAAGGCGTAACAGACTTTATTGCGGGCGATTCTTTGCCATTTTCAATCAACAACATTGGTGCCAAATGGAATTTGGCAACGTCCAGCCCTGGATTTTCTGGCAAGGCTGGTCATTCCAGCGTTGTTTTCAATAACAGGATGTGGGTCATTGGGGGAGAACTAGGTAATGGTAGTGGTTATAAAAATGACGTCTGGTCATCATCTGATGGTGTGACCTGGGTTCAGGAAACTGCCGCAGCTGGATTTTCTGCGAGAGCCTACCACACCAGTGTTGTTTTCAATAACAGGATGTGGGTCATTGGGGGCTTTCTTCCCAGTGGTGTTTGTGAAGATGACGTCTGGTCATCATCTGATGGTGTGACCTGGGTTCAGGAAACTGCCGCGGCTGGATTTGCTGCGAGAGCCAGTCACTCCAGTGTTGTTTACAATAACAGGATGTGGGTCATTGGGGGCTTTGATGATTTATATACATATAAAAATGACGTCTGGTCCTCATCTGATGGAGTGACCTGGGTTCAGGAAACTGCCGCAGCTGGATTTGCTGCGAGAGCCTATCACACCAGTGTTGTTTTCAATAACAGGATGTGGGTCATTATGGGGGGAGATTCTTCTAATAGTGGTGATGTCTGGTCATCGATTGATGGAGTGACCTGGAGTCAGGAGACTGCTTATACTGGCTGTTCTTCGAAATATGGTCATTCCAGTGTTGTTTTCGATAACAGGATATGGATTATCGGAGGTTCAAGCAACACCGGAATCAAAGAAGTCTGGACATCCTTAAATGGAGTTGACTGGTTGAGAATTTGTGATCTACCAATCTCAACATCATTTCACTCCAATATTGTTTTTAACGATAAAATGTGGCTTGCAGGTGGCCAAGGTTCTTTAAAAAATGTGTGGTGGTCAGAATAAAGCATGACTTTTTTCCTGTTAAGCATTCTTTCAGGGAAAAAAATGCTTAACAGGAAAATAAGAGGCATTTATCGCTTCAGAAAGATTACACCGATTTATCTGAGGCAGTTGATCGAGCGTTCGGAAATCAGCTTCAGCCTTAGAACAGAAGATCGTAGTCGCGCGAATGAACTGGCAGAGCGGCTGAATAAAATTATCCTGTCTATTGAAACAGAGTATCGCTTTAACATCATAAGGGTCACAAGGTTGATTCAATCACCATGAACCGCTACGGCAAACGCTACCGGCCCGCAGTAATATTGGAAGCACTGGAAAGATTGCCGTGGTAGCGGCAATGAATCATGGTAAGCCCATTTTATTCACCAGAACGTCCCGCCGAGGTTTTAATTGTGCGCTCACTGACCGCACAATTTGAGGGTAAAATCAGCTTGACCAATTTTCTCAGACCACTGCTCTTGACAGAGCTATATCAAAAGAATAACACAGTGAGTGCCTTGTGAAAAATGAAAGAGGGAGAGAACAGTGACTAAAAGCGATTCTGGCAGCAAGATTGCTCTTAAGTGTGAATTCTGCAGAAGAGCTGGCTCATATTTTTCGATAGACTATGGTCGTGATGAGTTGCCACCTGATGAAATCCGGAAGTTCAAGATACTTCTCGACAAAGGCTTTTATCGGTCAGTATTACAATGCAGGAAATGTAAAACCATCTTTTCGCGGGTTCGCCAGATTGATAACGAGATTGTCTATGGCTCTGATATTGATGAATTTACCGAAATTTCAGAGGCAAGGGCCGGTGAGATGATCCGATTTGAAAAGGAACAGAAGAAACTTTTCGCCAGCGAAATCAGGCGCCGGTTGGTCACTCTGGCCCGAAACCTCAGCAAACCAGAAAAGGAAATAATCAATATCTTCACGCTGTATATGAAAGACAGCCTGTCTATTTATGAATTGAAAGAGAAAGCCATGGAACCTCTAAAGAGCAATCTTTTGGAGCATCTCGATTTCCTTGTCGATAGAGGTATTTTAAAAAGGGTGGCAAACGGAGTGATTACCAACTATCTGGTTAACGGAAACCGGTGAAGTTTGCCTTTCATTACGTCGAAATGGCGCATACAATCAGCGGGTTTGTCGGCAGAGATGGTGATGGGTCGAACCTTCTCCAGAAATGAGTTTCTGATCGATTTCGTCAGATACTCAAAAGTAAACTCCTGCCTGATTTTGCACGACTCTGCAGACAAGGTTCTTGCACAGCTGGCTCAATCGTGGTTAAATTATCCCGAACAGATACCGTGCAGGGAAGCTCAGCCCACACGGAATTGAGCAGAAAGCGTATGCGGTGTTTCCCAAAAAATGCTGGAAAAAGCTCGTCGCGCTTGATGGGTTGAAAAAAAACGCTGCTGTAACTGGCATTTTCAGGGGAACTTCAAGATGAAAAAACAACTGCAGATTCGTAACAGCACTGCCGAATTTCTTATATTTACCGGCCAGGCCGGGGAAGATGGCATTGAAGTGCGCGTGGAAGGCGAAACCGTCTGGTTGACTCAGCGACTGATAGCCGAGTTGTTCGCAGTTACCATACCAACAATCAATGAACACATGACGAAACTCTTTGAAAGCGGCGAAATAAGCCGGGAGGCAACTATTAGGAATTTCCTAATAGTTCAACAGGAAGGCAATAGAAAGGTTTCCCGCAAAATCGATCACTACAATCTCGATGCCATCATTGCCATCGGTTTTCGTGTTAATTCCGAACGTGCTATCCAGTTCAGGCAATGGGCTACTAATGTTCTCAGGCAATTTTCAATTAAAGGCTATGTGATCGATAAAAAGCGCATGGAAAACGGCGCTTTTCTTGGTGAAGATTACTTTGAACACCTGCTCGAAGAAATCAGGGAAATCAGGCTCAGCGAACGCCGGTTTTACCAGAAAATCACTG
>JAKQQP010000507.1 GCA_029564115.1 Candidatus Rifleibacteriota bacterium
GCGATATTTATTTTTTTCGAAAAAAATCTGACCGCTGAGCTTGAAAATGCTGAAATTGCTCGGGTCGTAAATGCGGGCGCGATCAAGACGACGCAGGGCATCATCGTAATAGCCCTGGTAGTAATCAGTGGTAGCGGATTCGACATATTGTCGTGCTCTTGATTCACTTACATGCCGGTCGCGCTCGGCCATGCTCTTGATTTCTTCTTCGCTGAGCTCGAATTGGCCACCAGATGACTGCGATTCGAATTCGGGGCCTTCTGATTTAATGCCCTTGCTGATCAGATTCTGGCGCATGGTTGAAAAGTCGATTCTGGTTGTGCCGGGTATCTCAGAAATGAAATACCCGATTGCCAGAACGATCAGCAAACCAATCGGAATCTTCAGCCTGGACAGTATATTCATCTTGGAAAATTGACTTCCTGTAGGTTAATTCCGCGCTCGGAAAGGTAATCGAGCCAGCGGCTCTTCAGAGGCGCCCGGTCTGCAACTGCCAGACCGATATTTCTGAGGTGGTCATAATGGTAACCCAGCAAAGCGAAATCTCTTTTTGACGAGGAGTTTGCAAGACTGAACCCTCGGTTTAACACTTTTTCAAAATGCTCTGGCAGGGGTGTGTAGCCCCATTTCTTGAGTATATCGGAATTTGCGGAGAATGACAAGGGTGAAAGCAGCAGCTGCCACATGGCTTTGGCTTTCAAAAGGGCGATCGACGACTCAAGTTCGGGGGAAACTGCCTCTTTGTTGTTGCTGCGCCAGGTTTGCTCCCACTGGAGGGTTTCGATGGGCGACAGATATGGCTCGGGATGCCAGCCATTGGCCAGATAGTGCTGCAGGCTGACGGGTGACAGTTTCGCCAGTTTCTCCCAGGTTGTCGGGGGAATGGGGTTTTGGGCGATGTCTACCGCTACTTTGATCTCGGTGAGATCTTTCTCGGGAAGCTGAACTGCGAGAGTGGCAATGGCGGCCGTGATTTCTTCGAGGAGCGCACTTGAATGATTCTGGGCGCGTATGGGCAGAGTCCTGGCTGATGCCAGAGTGTGATAATAAAGCGCTTCGTAATGCTGCTGGTGATCTGGCCATGTCGCCAGAAAACCCGAAAATGTCTCGCTGGCCTCCTGGTAGCGACCGAGATCGTATGAACGTTTGCCCTGGTCAAAGACTTCGTTGGCGGTGATCGCGCCGACATCGCCGCTTCCCAGAGAGAATGCCGCCAACAGCAACCCGGTTAAATAAAATCTTTTCAAACGTAGCCTCTTGTTTCTATGAATCTTGCGAATCATTAACAGATTTTTTAAGCAAAAAGAATGCCAAAGTTTGGAGCAGATAATCCGCCCCCTGTTCGTTTATCGACATTTGGGTTAATCTAGCTTAGAAACTGCTGCAATGTACCCTCAGTTCTTCTGCAGCTTTTTCTGCAAAAGCAGTAAGATCTAAAAAACAATGTGCGCAAAAAACACCTGAACTTAATGGGTGTTTTGCGCACACTGTTTGCCACAGCAGGTAAAACGGCAGGTTCTAACTGGCGCTGATGGCTTTCAATGCCCTTGTCAGCAGTACACCTGCCATTTTTTTGCGGTATGATCTCGAAGATCTGACATCACTGATCGGCTGTGCCGTCTCGCAGGCAAGTTCGGCCGCCTGCTGCAGAATGCTTTCAGAAAGCTGCGCCGACTTTTCGAGCAGTTCTTCGGCCTTGTGGCAGCGAAGAACTGTCGGAGCTGCCGAACCTATGGCGATGCGATACCTGACCTGACCGTCATTGTAAGTGCTGACGGCCATATTTATCTTTGAAATCGCGTGCGCCCGCCGTTCGCCAAGTTTAAGAAAAGCTCCTGCGGTATGTCGGAGGGGCAGGGCAAAGCTTTCGATCAATTCGCCGGCTTGCAATACGCTGCGGCCGGGGCCGGTAAAAAAACTGTCGATCGGTATGCTGCGCTGCCCGCCGTTGCCGGCTGTGTTGACCTGTGCTTCGAGAGAATATAAAGCGGGTATGGTGTCTCCGGCGGGCGAAGCGTTGGCGACGTTGCCGCCGATGGTGGCGGCGTTTCTGATCTGGGCTGCGCCAACTGTAGACGCAGCTTTTGCCAGCGCCGGAAAGTATTCATTGACGAGCGGGTCTGCGATTACCTGTGACATGGTGCAGCCGCTGCCTATGATCAGGCGTTCGCCCTCTTTTTTTATTGTTTTCAGGGGCAGGGCGCTTATATCTACAAGTGCCACCGCATTTGGGAAAAGGCCATTGCGCAGCTTGACCACCAGATCGGTTCCGCCTGCTATTGCCAGGTGATTGGGTTTCGCCAGCAGCTCGGAAGCTTCTTTTAAAGTTGCAGGTTTATAGAATTGCATGGCATTCATTTGGCTTGTCTCCTGGTTTCAGAGGCTTTTTTTACGGCGGCTTCTATCTTGCGGTAGCCGGTACAGCGGCAGATATTGCCCGACAGAGCCTGTTTTATCTGATGAGCATCGGGAGCGGGGTTGTGTTTGAGCAGATTGTAACTGGTCATGGTCATGCCCGGGATGCAAAAGCCGCATTGAACAGCACCTTCGCTGATAAATGCCTGCTGCACAGCCTGCATTAACTCGTCTTTTTCGAGGCCTTCAACAGTTGCCACTCTGTCTGCTTCATTGAGTGAGGCGGCTATTTTCAGGCAGCTGTTCACAGGTTCATCGTTGAGAAGAACCGTGCAGGCGCCGCATTCGCCCTTGCCGCAGCCTTCTTTGGCGGCTGTCAGACGAAAATTGCGGCGAACCAGTTCTAGAAGAGTCATGGTCGGAGAAACTTCCGTCGAAACCTTTTTTCCGTTCAGATAAAAAGTGATCTTTATGCTGTTTTCCATTTTATCGCTCCTGTTTTATCTGGGCGCCAGAGGCACTCAGGCAGACTGCTCGCTGTAAGAGGCGATGCCGGTTTCGCTGCTGACGGCTGCGGCGGCAGCTTCGAGGCTTTTTTCAAGCAGTCCGGCACCGTGAGTGGCATCGGTCGGGTAAGTCGCCGAGCCGATAGCCATTTTTAGATTGTGCTTACTTATAAAGTCTAATTTTTCGTTCTGTTTTGCAAATGATTTTTGCACTCGTCTGGCTACGGTATCCGCGACCTGTATGCTGGTTTCTGTAAGGATGGCAGCGAATTCCCCGTCGTTTTCGCCGCAAAACATGAGATCGAGGCGGCGCAGCGAATTTTTCAGCGCTATTGCGGCGTTTTTGCCGACAAGCTGTTTTTCGCCGTCTTCAAGAGAATTGTAACCGTCTATTTTGATGCTTAAAAGGCTCATTTCCTGTTTGTAGCGTTCTGAACGCTCTATTTCGGTTTCGAATGAATCGGCGAAACAATCATGTAGAAGCAGGCCGGTACTTTTGTCTTTGTAGCGCCCATCGCCACTGCTGCCGGCTTTTTCGATCAGAGAGAGCAGTGTTTCCAGGAAAAGTGCCGTGCTGGCGAGAGGCAGATTCGGGGCTTTGTGATTTTCGCGACTTGAAAAGACGCATATGGCAGTTTGCCCTGTCGGGCTCTGCAAGGGCAATATGGTCGTTTCCAGGCGGGTGATCATAGACTTGAAGCCGATTGCGGCGGCTTTGTCTGTCGGTTCGCCGATGCTTTCTTCGCCAAGGTTGCCTGAATACCTGATCGAAAGAATGTTGTTTTTTAAAATGAAGCGGCTGCCGGAAAGGGCAGGGGGCATTTCGCCGGCCTGGGCCAGTTGGCGGCACTGGTTGCCTTCAATACTGTAAAGAGCGGCTGTCTCAGAACCGGCCAGCTTCTGAAGCTTTTCGAGAACTTTGTCGAGAAGTTTTTCGTCGATTTTATCGGCGTTTTTGACGACTGCGCGTAACTCTTTGAGGCTGTGGCCAGAAGACTTGCGGCGTTTGCGTGCGGACTTCAACGATTTTGCCGGAGTGCCAAAAAGAGTTTCGCGAAAAAGCAGTATGGTGTTGATTAAAACCAGTATCAGCAGAAGGTTTGGGAGCCTGAGGTTTACGTCCCAGACGGGCTTGCGGTTCCATATTCCTATCAGCAGAACCCCTACAATAACCAGGTTGGCAAACAGATACGCGTTCAGGTTCGTTTTTCTGGTGTCTTTCAAGCGTTCTTTCCATTCCGGGGCACCGGTCAGGGCCTGTGCCACCTCTTTTGTCAGTAGTCTTGACGAAGGCTGCTCTGCTGTACTATGCTTCGATGGTTGATATTATACACTCGCATCCGGCCGGGTGCAACAATTGAGGCAAAAGGCTGAAGTCTTGAAATGATAAACAGCATGACACGGGGCGCTCCATTCGACGCATTTCTGACGGCACTGCAACTGGAAAACTGCCACAGCCTCAGTGGCTGCGGCGGCGCTCTCGGTGCAATCTGCCTGGCAGCCATCGCCCGTCAGCCAGGTGTTACGCTTCTGTTTACCCCCAGCAGCGAACGTGCCCGTGACCTGGCCCGTCAGGTTGAAGTCTGGCTTGGTCAGGCTTCTCATCGCCTCGTCTGTATGCTGCCTGAACGTGATTCAATTTATGATCAGACTCCGGCCGACCCCGACGTTATTGCTGGCAGACTCGCGGCGATGAGTCTCGAGGCCCGTGGCGGTGGTCTGGTGATTGCGCCGGCAGAGGTTGCTCTCGAACGGTTTTTCCGCCCGGAACACTGGTTGGCTAATTGCTTTGAAGTGAAAGTCGGCAGCGATATCAAACGTGAACAACTGGTTGGCCGTCTTGTCGCTTCGGGCTACCGGCGCACCAGCCTTGTGGAAGAGCGTGCCACCTTTGCAGTGCGCGGCAGTCTTCTCGATATTTTCCCGCCCGATTGCGAGTTTCCGTTTCGTCTTGATTTTTTTGGCGACGAGCTCGACTCGATCAAACTTTTTTCGGTGCAGAACCAGCGTTCATTCGATAAGCGCGAGAGCTTGAGAATTATTCCGGTCAATGAATATCTCGCTTCTCAAGACGAGCTGTCGGCCCTGAGCGAAAGAATTGCCGACGAGATAAAAAATCTAGACGAACGGCGCTCCAGCTTGCTCGAGCGCAAACTGGAGCACTTTCTTCTCAGCCCCGATTCGCGTGATTACAAAGAGCTGAAGCCTTTTCACGATAAAGGGCATGGCTTTATCTGGGACTACTGGCAAAACTGCCGTCTCTTTGTCGATGAGAGCGAACAGACTTTTACAGCCGCCGAAGAGTTTTTTACCAATGTCGAAAACAAGTTTCTGCAGCTCGGCGACCTGACGCCCCTTTTGCCGCCGCAAAGCTACTATCACCCGGCAAAATCTTTCTGCGAATCCGTAGAAGAACGGGGCTATGTCAGATTCAGCCGTTTTGGCGACCCTGAATCAGACAGGTTCGCCAACATCGAAGTGCAGCCGCCCCCGACTGACCCTTCCCGGGAAACTCTGCTGCGAGAGCTGCGACAGCTTAGCGAAGCAGGCTGGGCGATCGCAATTGTCATCAACGACGAAACCAGATTGAACAATCTGCGTGGCCTGCTGGGCGAACGCAAGGTCAGAATTCATTCGTCGGCGCAGCCTTTTGGCATCAAAGCAGGCTCGGTTCTTTTTCTCAAAGGTCTTGCCCGGCGTGGTTTCAAAGATTTCAAGAGGCGCATTGCCGTTTTTGCCGAAGAAGACATTTATCTCGGCCCGGCACGTGAAGCGGCACCGCGCCGCCATGCCACCCGTCAGAATGTTTTCAATCTTCAGCAGATGGTGCCCGGCGATATAGTCGTGCATGCCGACCACGGTATTGCTGAATTCAGAGGCATTCAGACAATGACTGCCGGTGGCAATACCCGCGAATACATTCTTCTGCAGTATGCCGGCACCGACCGTCTTTATGTGCCCACCGACCAGGTTCACAAGGTGTCTCGCTATCTCGGCATGGAAGGCCATGTGCCGAGAATTCACAGTCTCAACTCAAAAATATGGGTGAGCCAGAAAAACCGGGTCTGCAAAAATGTCGAGCTGATCGCCAAAGAGCTGCTCGAACTTTACGCCCGCCGTCACGCGAGTCAGGGCTACGCTTTCGCTGAAGACTGCGATATGCAGCGGCAGATGGAAGAAAAATTTCCTTACACCGAAACACCGGACCAGATGAAAGCAATCGTCGATACCAAGTCGGACATGCAGTCGGCAATACCCATGGACCGCCTGGTCTGCGGTGATGTTGGTTATGGCAAAACGGAAGTGGCCATGCGGGCAGCGTTTAAAGCCGTCTGCTCGGGCAAACAGGTCGCGGTTCTTTCACCGACGACTCTGCTGGCTTTTCAACATTTTCAGACTTTTCAGAAGCGCTTCGAGGGGTTTCCCGTGAGTATCGATATGGTCAGCAGGCTGCGCAAGCCCGCTGAGCAGAGAGCGATCCTGAAAAAAGCGACTGCTGGCACCCTTGACGTTCTTATAGGCACGCACAGACTTCTCTCGTCTGATATCAATTTTCGTGATCTTGGCCTTCTGATTGTCGATGAAGAGCAGCGTTTCGGCGTTAAGCACAAAGAAAAACTCAAACAGCTCAAGGCTCATATAGACGTTTTGACTCTTACTGCCACGCCGATTCCGAGAACTATGCAGATGGCCATGTCGGGTATCAGGCAGATAAGCATTATCGATACACCGCCACAAAACCGTCGCCCCGTGCAGACCTACGTTGCGCCATTCGACCCGGCCTGGGTGAAGAGAGCCATTATCGAAGAACTCAAGCGCGGCGGCCAGATATATTACGTTTATAACCGCGTCGAGACGATCGACAAAAAAATGGCTTTTCTGCGTGAACTCGTCCCTGAGGCCAGAATAGCCGTTGCGCACGGGCAGATGCCCGAAGATCAGGTCGAAAAAACCATGCTCGCTTTTGTGCAGCAGCAGTTCGACGTGTTGATCGCCACTACCATCATTGAATCAGGCCTCGATATACCAAACGTCAACACACTGATTGTCGATGAAGCCGAGAGGCTGGGGCTGTCGCAGATGTATCAGCTGCGCGGTCGCGTGGGCAGATCTGCCAGGCAGGCCTGGGCTTACTTTTTCTACTCAAAACATCGGCGCCTGACCAAAGAAGCTTCCGAACGCCTTGAAACAATCGAAGAACATACCGCTCTCGGCTCAGGCTTCAGGATAGCTCTGCGCGACCTGCAGATCAGGGGAGCCGGTAATATTCTTGGTGAGTCTCAAAGTGGCCATATTGCCAGCATCGGCCTCTCTCTATACATGGAACTTCTTGAAGAAGCGGTCACGCGTGCCCGCCGCGGCCAGGCTGCCCCTGAAAAAGTCGATTCAGCAGTTGAAATACCGATTACCGCCTATTTCCCCACTTCTTATATTGCCGACGAAGAAACGCGTGTCGAGCTTTATTCAAGGCTGGCCCGCTGTTCTGACGAAGTTCTGCTGCACGAAATCAGGGAAGAATGCGAAGACCGCTTCGGCCTGCTTCCCAATGATGCCGAGGGGCTTTTTATTATCAGCCGCATCAGAATTCTGGCTTCGAGCTGTGGTGTGAAAAAGGTTTCAAGAGTTCTCAACCATCTGCGCTTCGAGTTTGTCGACAATCGTCTGCCTGATATCGGCAGCCTTTTTCAGAGCGGTGACAGTCTGCTGCAACAGATTTATTTCGAGCCGAAAGACAGAACTTCTGTTAATATGAATATTCTGCTCGATACCCCGGAAGCGGTATTTGCCGATGCCGAGGCGTTCATGCGCCTTCTGATTCAACTTCGCGAAGACAACATGCTCAGGGAGGTCTCAATTGGAAAAGACGATACAAGGGTTTTACAGTCTGCTGCCCGAAAACTTGCGAAACGTCGTAAAAACACATTCTAAGCCGCTGGATACAGCTACGGCCGATTATCTGACAGCCGATCTCGATGCTTACCTCGAAAAAATCAGGGCCGAAAGTGCCGCTCTCGATTACATAGATCTACCCATGATCGAGCGCATGGTCGAAGTGTTCAGAAAGCTGCTGCATTCTTTTTCGCGTTTGCCCGAGGAGCATCAGCTGATCGTCTCGGCGGCCATCCGCTATTTTATTGACTCCGAAGACGCCCAGGGTGATTTTGCCGAACCCTTTGGTTTTGACGACGATCTCGCTGTTTTGAATGCGGCACTGTTGACAATTGGGCGCGAAGACCTGCTGGTGGTGCGTTAAATTTTTGAATACCAGAGAGATTTGCCGTGGCGGGTTGCCAGCCAGTTCATTCTGGTGTCGAAAAAAACTTCAGTTTCGGGTGGTTTAATTTTGAAATGGTCACACGGCACCCGCCAGACCGATGTGCCGAGCAGACCCCATGAAAGATCAGCTTTTTCAACAAGTTTTGGCAGGCAGTCGATCAACAGGGTCGCGCCGCCGAACAGACCGCCGCCCCTGAGGCAACACTGACAGCCGGTCTTTACCAGGTGGGTGTTGTAGAGCGCGTAGTCACCGTCTGGCATGCCGGCGGGAGCCACCGCATCTGAAACAAGCATGATCTGATTTGGCTCGTAAAGATCGTAAATGAATCTGACGATCTCTGGGGCAACATGCTCACAATCACCGATCAGCTCGACACAGAGATTCTTGTGCGCGAGAATGTGGCTGAGCATATTCGGATGCCGATGATGAAAGGTTGGCATGGCGTTAAAAAGGTGGGTAACTTGCCTGGCACCGGCTTCGATAGCTTTTTCCGTGGTTTCCCAGTCGGCGTTTGAATGGCCGATGGCGACAAATACGCCTGATTTCGCCGCCTGGCTGATGAAGTCGATTGCTCCCGGCAGTTCTGGAGCAACGGTGATGATTTTAATCAGGCCGTCAGCAGCCTTTTGCCACTTTTTAAGCAGCTCCATGTCGGGTTTCAACAGATACTCCTGCGGGTGTGAGCCGCGTTTCTCTGCTGCCAGGAAAGGGCCTTCCAGGTAGATGCCATGAATGAAAGGCGGCCGCACGCGGCGGCGGGCCACGGTGGCGATATCTTTGAGAGCCTGCAGTCGTTGTTCTTCTGAACAGGTGATCAGAGTCGGAAAAACGCCGGTAATGCCGCGTGCCATGACCTGGTCGAGCATTTCCTCGATGCGGTCGGGGTCGCCAAAAACGAAATCCCAGCCAAATGCCCCATGAAAATGCGCGTCGATAATGCCCGGCAGTTTGTAACCATCACTGTGGCTTTCTATGTCTTTGCTGTCCTGGGGATGGATAAAATTTTTGCCGGCAAGAAAAGCAGGCTTGCTATTGCTTTCGTTAAAAGGTTTCTGCATGAGCTGTTTTCACCTCTCTCAAAAAGTCTATTACAGCACGCCAATTGTTGCAACTACATGCTTGTGCTGCCTGGGTTAAGGTCAGGGTGATGGCAGTTTTTTCTGGAAGGGAGTCAGGCCCTGTGGTTCACTGAGAGTGTCGATGTGAGACTGATGAATTTCGTTGCGCAGTTCGCCGGGTTTTTTGAAGGGAGAGGCCACGAAATTACTTTCGAACTCGCCACGATTGGTGACGACTTTGAATTTTAGCCAGCGTATCCACCAGTCTCGCTTGAACATACCGATTACTACTCGCTTGCGCTCGACAATCCGGTAGACCGCTCCGGGCTGTATAGTCACCGGGCGACGCTCTGCAAACCAGTCGTCGTCCATGACGTCTTTTTTGTGGCCGCGCCAGGTGCTGGCGGTGACTCCTGTGACGACAAGCGGTTTGAGATTATCGTCGTTGTAAATGTCGAGACATTCTCTGATGCTGTAGTAATTATAGTAAAGACGATGGGTGTCGGCTCTGGCCACAAATCTCAAAGGCAGATCGTAAGCCTTTTCTGCAATAAGAGAATTACAGATGAATAGAAAAAACATGAGACAGCCCCACCGATAGAGAGGCTGTCTCAGATTATCGATCATCGTATTCAGGATTCTTTTATTTTCAGGGCAAGTTCGCGGCCAAGTTCACGGCATTTTTCGAGATCTTCAGGGCCGGGTGAGAACTGGCATCTGTAGGCTGGCAGCACCACTTCGATACCCGCTTCCTGCAGGCCGGCTTCAAGGCGCTTGACAGCTTCACCGCTCCAGCCATAGGTGCCGAAGGCTGTACCGATCTTGTTTTTGAAGCGCAGCCCGCGCAATTCTTCAAGATAGAGAGCCATCGGAGGCAGGAGGCCGTTATTGAGAGTGGGGCAGCCCAGAACAACAGCTCTGGTGCTGAGAATGTCGGTCATGACGTCGGCAAGGTCGGCGCCGCCGGCATTGAACATTCGGTATGAAATACCTTCGGATTCCAGGCCTTCAGCGATGGCTCTGGCCATTTTTTCGCTGCCGCCCCAGATCGTATCGAAGATTATGACTGCCGTCTTTTCGGGGGTGCCGGTCGCCCATTTGACGTATTTTTCGACTATCTGTGCCGGGTTTTCGCGCCAGCAGAGACCATGCGCCGGCGCTATCACGTTCAGTTCCCAGCCTAGTTTGAGAAATTCATCGATTTTTTTCAGGATCTGCTGTGAATAAAGAGTGAGAATGTTGGCGAAATATTTTTCGGCTTCGAACCAGAGGCCCTTCTGGTCTATCTGATCGACGAAACGCTCGCGGCTGGCAAAGTGCTGGCCGAATGCATCGCTCGAAAAGAGTATTTTTTCTTCGGGGCAGTAGGTGAACATGGTGTCGGGCCAGTGCAGCATCTGAGCTTCGAAGAAGCGGAGAGTGCGTTTGCCGATGCTGATGCTGTCTCCGGTTGTAACGACTTTGAGGTTGTTCTCTGTTCCGGGGTAGTGCCGGGTTACAGAAATTTTGCCGCCGCGACTGACGTAGACTTCAAGTTTTGGGTTGACTGCAAGCAGGCGGGGCAGCGAACTGGAGTGGTCAGGTTCTGCATGGTTGATTACCAGAATGTCGAGCTCTTCGACTTTGCAGAATTGCTCTATATGGGCGAAAAGGTCATCGCATTGTGATTCTCTGACGATATCGATCAGAACCTTTTTTTCGTCGTCGATAAAATATGAGTTGTAACTGGTGCCGTGGCGAATCGAAAGTTCGTGACCATGAAAATGCCCCTTACTCCATTCCAGAGCACCGACCCAGTAAACTCCGTTGCCGATCTGTTGTTTCACTTTGATGCCTCCTGAATAAACTTGCTTTGTGCAAATTTTCTTTAATGAATCTAAACATAAACTCGTTTTATGTCAAATATTATGCGACAGATTCTGTATCATTTGCCCTTCATAAATTTGCACTTTTCTTGTTTGAGATATAGAATTGGGGTATCATTGTTTTACAAAATAATTGTTCTTCGAAGGGGAATCACATGCAATTTCTCATCATTGCTCTGATGGTGATCGGCTTGATCGTTCTTGGCTATCTGATCAAGCTTTTTCCGTTTATGACTTACATCAACTGTATTTCTGCCAATGTGCCCTGTTCGCCATTTCAGCTGATTGCCATGCAGTTGCGCAACGTTCCCACAGATTTTATTATCGAAAACTATGTTAAGGTGCGCAAAGCCGGTTTGCCTGTTCCGCTCGACAGACTGGAAGTGCATCTGCTTTCGGGTGGCAATATCAATAATGTAATTGCTGCACTTATCAGCGCCAGCCGCTCGAATATCGACCTCAACTTCGAACGCGCTGCTGCCATTGACCTGGCTGGTCGCGACGTCAACGATGCTGTTAAAATGAGTGTCCAGCCCAGAGTGCTCAAAACTCCTGATATTCACGGTATCGCCAAAGATGGTATCGAACTTATAGTTCGCGCTAATATCACTGTGCGTGCCAATCTGGTGACCATGGTCGGTGGTGCCGGTGAAGATACCGTTCTTGCCCGCGTTTGTGAAGGTATCGTTTCTGCTATCGGCTCAGCAGAGAAGCACTCGGTGGTGCTCAACAAGCCCGAAATTTTGACTCAGCGTGTTATTTCAGCCGGTCTCGATGCTGGTACCGCTTTCGAAATCGTTTCGCTCGATATTTCAGACATAGATGTCGGTCGCAATATTGGTGCCCATCTCAAGAATGCTCAGGCTGTTGCAGACAAAAAAGTTGGTGAAGCCAGAGCCGAAGGTCGTCGAGCCCTGGCGATGGCCCTGACACAGGAAAACCGCGCTGCCGAACAGGAAGCGAAGGCAAACCTGGTCAAGGCTGAAATGAAGGTGCCTCTGGCCCTGGCCGAAACTTTTCGCAGCGGCAAGATTCTTGTTAAAAGAAAACCGAAAAAAACACCGGTAGACCGCACTGGTCTGGGGTTCGGAGATGATGCAGGCTGAGCCCGAAGAAATCAAATTAACGCGCAGGCAGCTCGAAACCATGAATAAGCTTCATCGTCTCGAGCTCCGTCAGCTCAGGCATATGTCGGAGGCGCAGTTTCAGGTTTTTCGCCGCAATTTTTCGTTCGGGCAGCTTGACGATATGAGCCGCGCCGAGGCTCAGCAGTTGCTTATGTCTATGCTGGCACTCAACCTGCAGTTGCTTGGCGATCTTAAAGATTAGAACTGCTCTGACCGCAATAAATAAAAACCCCGGAAGATAGAATCTGCCGGGGTTTTTATTTGAAAGCCCAGTTACTCTGTGGTTTCAGAAGCTGTCAGCGGCAGAACCGGTTCGCTGGCGAGCGGGATTTGCAGTTCGGTATTTGCGGAATTATCAATCGTCGCGGCTGCTGAAGCGGCTTCAACAGTTGCCGGGGCCTCGATCGAGGCGGTCGGTGTCGGTGCGGGTGCGGGCGTGTCTGAGCCTGCCGTCTGGTAAAGCATGACGCTATAGGCAATGTAACAGGCGAGCAAAAATGCCCCTTCGAGTCTGACGATTTTCATGCCGGTGCGCATTATCGGCAGAACGCCAAGACCAACGACAAACATCAGGGGGATATGGATGCCGAGCATGTTGGGCGACACGACCAGATAGTTGGCCTGGGTTGCGCCTGGCATCACAAGAGGCAGGGCAGCGGCACAACCGACGATGCCGAGCAGGTTGAAAATATTCGAGCCGACGACATTACCCAGTGAGATATCTGACTGCCCTTTGCGGGCGGCAACGACCGAGGTGGCCAGTTCTGGCAGCGAAGTGCCGATGGCGATCAGGGTGAGACCGATTATTTCGTCAGAGATGCCGAAGCTCTGGGCAATTGTGACGGCGCCGCGCACCAGAGCTTCGGCGCCGATTACCAGCCCTACCAGCCCGCCAAGAACATAAAAGATATTTTTCGCGGTGGTGGGTCTGGCTTCGGGTTCGGCTTCGACGAGCACAGAGTCGGCTTTTTCCTTCATTTCTTCGGCAATGGCGTTTTCGCGGCGGCCGATAAAATAGCTCATGGCGGTGTAGGCGAAGAACAAGGTGATGAGCAGCAGGCCTTCGTAAGGAGTTATGACTCTGTCGGTATGCGCCATATACCAGACAAGAGCAGTCAGGGCAATCATGATCGGGGCTTCGCGCTTTACCATCTGCTTTTCGCAGGCAATTGGCTGAATCAGTGAAGCTACCCCCAGAATCAGGGCGACATTCATGATGTTCGAACCGACGACGTTGCCGAGAGAGAGGGCGGGGTTGCCCTTGAGTGAAGCGTTTACGCTTACTACAAGCTCAGGCAGGGAAGTGCCGGCCGCGACGATGGTCAGACCCACGACCATTTTGCTGACGCCAAGGTTGATAGCCAGGTTGGACGCCCCTTCGACAAGCTTGTCGGCGGCATAGGTGAGTATGACGAGCCCGATAGTACACAAAATAAGGCTGGGAAGCATTTAAGAACTCCTGTGCAAAGCTTTGAATCGCGCAAGCCGAATGCTGCCATCGATTTCTGGTGAGCGGCATTTCAGCTTCAGGCAGATCAGAATGTCGGCTGCCTGTGATGGCGCCATTGTAAAACGGTTTCAATCGCACTGCAATAAAAAAGAAGTTCAGTTATGCCAAAGCTTTATCTGTGGTATTTGCAGGGTATTCCCGGATAGTTTGTCGCAAACATGTCGTAAACTTTCAATGCAGCTTATATTCCTATATCTGGTATCTATAAGAAAACCTTGTAATCAGTGTTGAATACCTGTGCAAATTTTTTGGCAATGATTTTGCCGATAGAACGGGTGCCGTTTTCCATTTCGGAAATGTGACTCTGGAGCATACCGGTTTTTTTCGCGAGTTCAGCCTGTGTGAGGTCGTCACGGTTTCTCAATCCACGCAGAACTACGCCGGGGTGCCTTTCAGGGAAGCTGTCACGCCAGGTTTCTGTCGATGCTTCGGTTTCATTACCGCCGAGGCAGGCAACAATACGCTTGATATCTTCAAGCTTGTCAACCGGAACCTGAAAACAGACCGCTACCTTTTCACTTTTCTTTTCAGTATGCAACATACAACGCTCCTTGCTAACCAGCCAGCTTAAGAAAACTTTTTATAATCGACATTTTCGTGAGTGCCAACGTAAAGAATTTCGACGGTGCCGTCGGCACATTCTTTCCAGACCGCTACGTAGGTCGGGTTGCCCTTTTTAAGGTGACAGTGATGAACACTTTTTGCCAGTTTGCTGTAGTTCGGCCAGTCGCCGCGCACCGGCCCCATCAGTTCAATCATGGTCGTCAGTGCGTAAAGAGAATCGACAACCCGTTTCGGCAACCGGGTTAACCCGGCTTTCAGCTTTTTGTTGAGCGATTGAATCTTAACCGGCATTTGCAACCCTTTCAGCAACCTCTATAGTCAGTATACCAAAAAAAGAGATATTTGTCCGCAAAATATCTCTTTTAACCAATGCGTCTGTAACATAATAGTCTCACCACCGTTTAGACAGTCAGAGATTATCGTGAAACTTCTTTTTTAGAGTCTCGGTCCGGGGTGGGTAAAACCTTCAATTCTGGAGTGCGGCTTAGAGAAATCTGCCGGTTGCGGGTTGAAGACATAGCCCCTGTCGATGGAATTCTGTATTTCGATATAAATCCTGAGGGTGATAAACGTCTCAAGAATGAGACCGGAAAAAGAAAGATACCGGTGCATCCGAAGCTGCAGGGTTTTGGCCTGTGGCAATACCTGGAAGAGCTAAAGAAAAAGAAATGCGACGGGCTATTTCCTCTGTTGCAGCAGCATTCAGTAAATGGCTACGGTCCGTTGCCAATGAACTCAAGCAGCTGAAGGTTCCGGGCGAGGTAATCAGCGAACTCCTGTGCCACAAGGTCGATTCAATCACCATGAGCCGCTACGGCAAGCGCTACCGGCCTGCAATAATATTGGATGCCTTTGAGAAATTTGCCGTGGTAGCGGCAATGAATCATGGTAAGCCCATTTTATTCACCAGAACGTCCCGCCGAGGTTTTAATTGTGCGTTCACTGACCGCACAATTTGAGGATAAAACTGATAAAACCGGAGATAATTATAAAATACTACCAGAAGTGCAGCCCGATTCCGAAGTGTGTCACAGTAAATTGTCACAGCTTGTCATAGCTTTAGGCAAAAGGTATTGCCGTGGTGAAACAGCCTACTTTTTTTGAGAAATTGCATTACTTCGTAAGCAGGTATCAACATGCGAGAAGATTTCTGAGACTGAAAATCGAAGAATTGGCCTGATTTGCCCGACTCTGCAGACAAGGTTCTTGCGCAGCTGGCTCAATCGTGGTTAAATTGACCGCGACAGATACCGTGCAGGGAAGTTCAGCCCGCACGGAATTTAGCAGAAAGCGCATGCGGTGTTTCCAAAAAATGCCGGAAAAAGCCTGCCGCGCTTGATGGATTGAAAAAGACGCTGCTGCACCGGGCATTTTCAGGGGAACTTTAAGATGAAAAAACAACTGCAGATTCGTAACAGCACTGCCGAATTTCTGATATTTACCGGCCAGGCCGGGGAAGATGGCATTGAAGTGCGCGTGGAAGGCGAAACTGTCTGGCTTTCTCAGAGATTTATGGCGAAGTTGTTTGAGGTAGACGTGCGCACTATCAATGAACATTTGAGCAATATTTATCAAAGTGGCGAACAGAGTCAGGAAGCAACTATCCGGAAATTCCGGATAGTTCAGAAAGAGGGCAATAGAGAGGTTGGGCGCGTTATCGAGCATTACAACCTTGCAGCTATCATTGCTGTGGGATTCAGAATAAACTCTGTCCGTGCCACCCAGTTCCGGCAATGGGCAATTCAGGTTCTGAAAGAATTTTCAATTAAAGGCTATGTGATCGATAAAAAGCGCATGGAAAACGGCGCTTTTCTTGGTGAAGATTACTTTGAACACCTGCTCGAAGAAATCAGGGAAATCAGGCTCAGCGAACGCCGGTTTTACCAGAAAATCACTG
>JAKQQP010000513.1 GCA_029564115.1 Candidatus Rifleibacteriota bacterium
TCAGCGCCGCAATCTTTGCATTTAAAGCTGCTTCCTTCTTCAAGCTTTTCGCCATTGACGAGTTTGACGCCGCACTGGCACATCCAGCCCTTTATCCGACCCGGGTTACCGACGACCATGGCGAAGTCTGGAATGTCTTTGGTAACGACTGAACCGGCACCAATAAAGGCATATCTGCCGAGTATGTTACCGCAGACAATGGTCGCATTGGCACCTACGGTGGCACCTCTTTTAAGCAGTGTTTTTTTGTATTCATGTTTGCGGCTCACGTGGCTGCGCGGATTAACTACGTTGGTGAAGACCATAGATGGCCCGCAGAAAACGTCGTCTTCGATTTCGACACCGTCATAAATCGAAACGTTGTTCTGGACCTTAACGTTGTTGCCGACTTTGACCTTCGGACCAACAACGCAGTTCTGGCCAAAGCTGCAATCTTTACCGATGGCGGTATTGCCCAGGATATGGCAGAAATGCCATATTTTGGTATTGTCGCCGATTGTAACGCCATCGTCAACATAAGAAGACTCATGCACGAAGTATTTTTTGTCCATTAATTTTTCTCCATCGCTTTCAGCGTATTTAAGGTCGGAAAAACATTTCTCAGCCGTGGGTAAAAAATGGTTAAAGCCCATTTTATGCAAAGGGATCTGCGGGTATCTGGCCAGAAGCTCCTCGAAGCCGATTTTAAAGCGGTTTTTCCGCTCAATGGCATCGATCAGTTTTTGACAAACATGGAACAGCATTGCCAGTCGGCCTGGTTTTGCTTGTTCTGCACTGATTTCAGCAGGTAATCTGGCACAGATCGAAAAGTGTCTGTTCCATATTCTGGCATGATGGGCACAAAGGTTGCGAAAAACAGCGAGAGAGTGCAGCCATGATTCGAAGTCTTTGGGGGAGGAGTTGAATTTTTGAGCTATCATCTTTTTGTCAGTTCTGTTTTTAAGGCTGGCGTAGATTTTGGCGATTTTGCCAAAAGATAATAATTCAATAATCATCCAGGAAGGTGGCAGTTCTGGGGCTGAATATTTCTGACGATAAGACTCAGCAAAGGTTTCCTGACTTCTTCTGAATTCAGTTCTGCAATCTTCCAGCATTTTCTGGTGATCGAACCTGTCGGTGCAAAATATATCGGATTTCAGAAACCAATGGCTGTCGCCATACTTTAATGCGAGTTCAGCGCACAATACTGTTCTGACCGCGATCTCGATTTTCTCGAGGTATGGAAAAAAAAAGCCACGAAGTTCAGAATCGAATTCGCAAAGTCTGACTACTTTTTCGAAAGTTGTATCACTTTTGAAAGAATGAGTTCTTTGCCCATTTTCGAAGTGTTCAAAATGTAAGGCGTAGCCGCTGAATCGATAGTAATTGAAAAACGCCAGAAATCCTGCAGCATCTTCTGGCTTTGAAACCACCATTCCCCTGTCCTGGAGCAACTTAACCTGGTCTTGAGGAGTCGTTGGAGGTTTGGTAAAAATTCGATTCACAG
>JAKQQP010000529.1 GCA_029564115.1 Candidatus Rifleibacteriota bacterium
TGCTGCAGTTCTCGCCAGACAGCAGTCTTATCAGAACCAGACAACCAAGATTATGCGCTACAACTTCAGACTTTCTGCGTTAACTGAAGATATCAGCGCCGAGCTTGAAATGCTGCGAACTGAGCTGGCGCAGGCGACATCCGATGTTGATGCGGTAAAAGCCGTTCTTTCGGCTAATCCAAGTGGCCAGGGCCAGGACTGGTTCATGGAAGCAACTCAGATTTGCGCCAATTCCATCAGCGCTCTCGATGAAGTGCTTCAGAAGGCTTCAGAAATGCTGACTCAGAATCCGACATCGGTTGAACTTCAGGCGGTAGTCAAATCGATCAATGATCAGCGCAACTCGATTTCTACCATGATGCGCTCTCTCGTCGTGGTTGAAGTGCCGGCAGCAACCATAATTGAAATGTCGCAGCTCGATGACGTGCTTTCAGACAATATGGTGATTCTGCAGAACGAAATAACCGCATACAACCTCATTACTGATGCTGCCAGCTTGAGAGCCAGCCAGGATGCCATGACCAGACGTCTTAAAGCTTCTGCCCGCATCATGGACAGCTTCGCCAGAGTCAAGAGGTCTTACACCAAGGCGCAGAGACTTTATGACAGCACAGTGAAAGCTTCTGCCGGGTCCAAATACAAAACCAGTGAACAGGCAGAGCTTGACTCAACCTGGCTTAACATCAGCGACCGTTTTCAGCAGCTTGGTATTGTTGCCCAGCAGCTCGAAACCAACATGGCTGACCTCGAACGCCAGCTGGCAGAATTCCTGAAGTGAGACCATGCAAAGGAAAACGACGATGAAAAAAAATAAAATTCTTACAATAATGGTTATTGCCGCTGTTCTGTTTTCTAATCTTGCCTTTGCATTGTCACAGGCCTCTGAAGGTGCCTTGAATGCCTTCAGAAGATATGAGCCGGATTTCAGTAACACGCTGCGTCGCCTTGAAGAACTTGATCGCCGCATTGACAGCCTGAAAATAGCTCCAGACAGCGACAGGATGAAAGATATCAAAGACGAGGCCGAAGAAAGCATGAGTCGCATTCAGAAACGCTATGATCTGATGGAAGATCTTTTCACCAGCGTTTCCGGCGATTACCCGGCTGACCGGCCGCAGCTGTTCGATGGCTTTTCACGCATCGACGACCTTTATCGCGAAATCCGCGACTTCTATACCGCAAGGTTCGTTTATCGCGGTCAGAAACAGGTTGAAAAAGTTGCCCCGGAAGCCGGTAAGG
>JAKQQP010000564.1 GCA_029564115.1 Candidatus Rifleibacteriota bacterium
TTTCGTGCTTTCGGACTGCCTGTTTGATGGTTTCGCGTTCGACGCTGTTGAACTCGGTTCCTTTATACAGACGGCTTTTCCCGACGCCAGCATAAACGGCGACAACCTGGTCAGGATATGACTTTGCCAGTTCGCTGGCTACCCATTCAACAGTATCGTAATATTGACTGAAGATAATGCAGCCGTGTTCCAACCAGGTTTTGCCATCAGTTGGGAACTCAGTCAAAAACCATTTGACAGTATCGAGCTTTGAATCAACAGCTTCAGGGCGTGAGAGCTGCTCTTCGATTTCCTGCAGGCAGGCGACTTCATCGGGTGACATGCTGCTGAGAACATGCTCGACCTGTTCAATATCGTCATCTTCGGTGTCGTAGTCATCGGCCATGCTGTGTTTAAGCATTTTTTGCGCGGTTTTCAGACCAGAAGCAAAACTCGAACAGATACGCTGCAGCAGCAGGGTTTTCATAAAGCCGCCTACCGGTGCCCGGCTGCTTAACAGATCGCAAAACTCCCCGGCTTTTTCATAAGCAACCTGGAAAGGCGTGTTGGTTGAAATGCCAAGTCCCATAAATCTTGCCTGGTAGAGATAACTTTTTGCCAGAATCGGGTGGGTATTAACGCCAACCTTTTCAAGCAGGCCATCGTCTTCGAGCTGTTTGCGCTTGCGCACCACCACATGCCTGAGAACCGGGTTGTATCGCTGAAAAAAGCCAGGTTCAAGGCATTCAGATAGCCACATCTCTTTAACAAGATAATCGAGATTGTCAAAATCATGCGAGCAGTCGAACATATCAGGTCTGATACTCAAGTTATCTCTGATGTTGGCGACAATCTGATGCTCGTTTGCTGGCGGTAATGGGTTACGCAGCCAATGCCAGGCATCTTCACTTGAGTTTACAACAGCTTTGCCGGTTATTAAAGGTATCGCAGTTTCATGTTTTCGCCAGGGCGAAAGAGTATCGCCCAGCACAAAGTTTGCCCCGCTGCTTAGTATGCTTAGAAGATCCCATAGTTCTCTGACATCGGTCTGAATAGGCGTGGCAGTGCCTAATATCAGATGCCGCGTCTTTTTGGCTATTTCGCGCATGAACGCAAGAAGATTGTTCGGCTGCGCGGCTTTTTCGCCAAGACCGCCGCGCAGTCTGGCCCTATGAGCTTCGTCGAGAATCAGGGTGCCGTAGCGCTTTTCGAGCAGCATACCGGCTTCATGAATATACTGACCATTTTCGCGCTGGTGCATGATCAGGCCGGTCGAAATTATGGCAATGCGATACGGGCATTTTTTTATCGATGCCCTGTCACCACGGGGCGAGAGAATCTGCCCTTCTTCGCCGATCCAGACCTTTTTCTGTGAAGACCACACGGCAGTAGGTATGCCCAGCTTGTCTTTCATTTCGATCTGCCATTGAATGGTCAGGGTCGAGGGCGCCAGTATCAAAACCGGGCCGTCATCGAGCAGAGCGCTTACCAGGCCACTGGTTGCCATTGACAGGGTTTTTCCGACACCAACTTCGTCAGCCAGAAGCAGTCGTGCTTTGCCGTAAATCTCGCGATGTTCGAGAAACATGGTTACAAAAGAGCGTTGCCAGGGCTGCAGCTGTTCGCCGCCCCTGTAAATAGGCGCTTCAGCCATTACTGCCGGCGGCACCGCCTGCGGAACAAGCCCGGTAATAGTAACCTCACG
>JAKQQP010000601.1 GCA_029564115.1 Candidatus Rifleibacteriota bacterium
AATTGATAGCTGTTTTCGAAAAACTGGCACATATTCATCTGAAGTCACAGAGCAATTTCGCCAAAGGTTTTACAACCGGAGAACAACTTCTGCTTGATCTGGAAGGTATCAAGGAAGAAGGCAGAATGCTGCAAAAATGGCTGGACATCAATTCAATAGGTTATCGTGAGACGGAAAAAATAGGCAAACTTCTCTTTGAAGAGGTAGACGAGCCGGAACAGCCTGACCAGAACGAGGAGCCAGAAAATCCTGAAAATCCTGAAGAACCCGAACGGCCTTAAACAATATGACGATTCAGGATCCTGCGCCTGAAACCCTGAAGAAAAAAATCAGGAGGACCAGAGCATGAAATATCAGCTTTTCGTAGAAGACAACTATAAGCAGGCCGATCGTTACTTCGCTGGCGAGTTTGAAACGTTTGATGAGGCCGTTGCTGTCGCCAGGAAGATAGTCGATAAGTGGCTGGCAATAGCTTATAAACCGGGAATGACAGCCGAACTACTTTATATGTCTTATGTCATTGCCGGCGAAGACCCATTCATCGTATGCGATGTGCCAGTATGCACTTTCAGCGCATGGGAATACGCCAAACAGCGCTGCTTCGAGATTTGCCCGCAGCCTGAAGAGACTAATCCCGGAGGTGACTTATGAGATACTGCCTGCTTGTGTTTTTTTTGCTTTTGCCGCTGGCTGTTCTTGCTATTGAGTCCGGTTTGGGTCTCAACTTCGACTTACGCGAAGTAAACACGCTGATAGAAAAGGGCCGCAAACTTGGCACCGACGGCAATGTCAGGGAAGCACTCGATTGTTTTCTGCGTGCTCTCAAGAAAGACCCTGCCTGCATCCGGGCGCGCTATTATTGCGCGGTTGCGTATTTGCATCTTGGTGAGTATTTTGCTGCTGAGCGCGAATATGACAGGTTAAACGAGATCATTTTGTTTTTTAAACGGTTAGAAAAGCGTTATAACTTTAATGTTACCGACAAGCTTAACCTGGCAAAAAAAGCGAAATTGTTGCTGGAACAACAATTTCGCTCCGAGAGTGCCAGAAATAATGACGATGATGAGCTGCCAGCCTGGTTCAAACTGCCAGGCTGGCAGGCTGAATAATTTCCTTGGTTTTCAGCCTTTTAATATGAAAATTCCGGGGCCGTCTGATTTTTTTTGATCAGACGGTACGCCATTTTTGGCCAGTCTGGCCTGTTTATCCTCTTCAGCGATCCTTCTCAGAGCTTCTTCATAGTTGACGCCAGGCGTTTTCATCAGTTCCTCGATTCGGGCGGCCACTGCCGGAGGCGGGAAGCAAATCCAGCCTCTGGCTATTACTTCTTCAGTTCTATCTGCTGCTGCGATGTCATCAGGGTGAAGAACGACTTTTACCGGGCATGAGGGGTGCACTTTCACTCTGATGGCGTAATCCCTGAGGTTTTCTCCAGGCAATCGTTCTGGAAACTTGTAACCCTTTGGCAGAACTTCGAATTGATCCTTTTTCTTGTCGTCTATTTTCATGTTTTATCTCCTCACCTGACTTTTATGAGTGAGTGCCCGCGCAGATCGATGTTTTGCCGGGGAAGTTCTCAGAGCCGGCGTTGCAGGGCCTGATGCAGCCTGAAAATCTGGCTGGTTATCGGGTTTGTGCGGCCGGTGTGATTATTGAGCGCGACCGCAGCCTGAATTACCGAAATCGCAATACCGAGAAGAATGAACAATACCTGGTAAAAAAAAGGCCCGTACAGGGCCGCAAACCCTGAACAGGCAATTATTGCGACTGCAACTGCAAATACCAGCCACGAAGCGGCTTTGACGCCAATTTTCTGCATTACCGGCCGCGCCAGCGGGTTGGTCTCGATGTCGGGGTGGGTAATGCGCCCGAGGGTCGACAGAACGTCGAGAAGCTTCGTCAGAACCAGCAGTGCCGTTGTCAGATAAATTAAACTGTTCACGCCTTGCCCTTTTCGCCGTTTTAAGAATCAGAGCTTTTCCGGTTTTATGTCTCTGTCATTGAGAATACAGACTGGAGATTGATTGTAAGGGAAATACTCGCCCCCTGTCACGC
>JAKQQP010000621.1 GCA_029564115.1 Candidatus Rifleibacteriota bacterium
ACCATTGGTAGCTACCGTATGAAATTTGATGGCCAGATTTATCGACAGAACCATGGCAATCGTCGATCCGATAGCCAGAATAACGTGAGTTCGCAAACCCGCCGGTTGGCTGTGCATCTCGCGCTCAAAACCAACCAGCCCGCCAAGAAGAGCTGAGCAGACTAAACGGAAAATGATTTCTGATTCACTGAGCATTTGAATTCTCCGGGCAAAATTGTAATCCAGTGAGCATACACCTGAATCTTATTTTTGAAAAGACCGGACAATGTCTGGAATCAGTGACTTGCAACTAAATAGGTTGAAAAAATATGCAATCATTCAGATAATGGAGCTGAAATTTTCAAACGAGGAAACTATGGCAACCGAATTTTTTCAGGAACTGAAAGAAGCATTCAATAAAGATCAGCCCTTTGTGTTGTGTACTGTTATCGAAACCACCGGCAGCAGCCCTGGTACCGTTGGGCAGAAGATGATTGTCTACCGTGATGGCTCAACCGTCGGAACCGTTGGTGGCGGAGTTAACGAAGAACGGGTGCGCACTGCCGCCGTTGATTTATTCAAAAACGGCACTTCTCGAATTCTTACGTTCAATCTGGCGAATCCTCTCGAAGGCTCTGAGCCTGTGTGTGGCGGCGAGGCCCGGGTTTTTATCGAACTGCAGGCGCATGAGCCGCGTATGGTTATCTTTGGCGCCGGTCATATCGGCCGAACTCTGGCGCGTATGGCTTCACTGGCTCGCTTCCAGGTGACTCTGGTCGACGAGAGACCGGAGTATGCCGACCCGAAAAAGTTTCCGGCCAGCGTCGAAGTGGTCTGTCTGTCTTATGTCGAAGCTGCTGAAAAAGCGATGATTGATAAGCGCTGCCACGTTGTTGTTGCCACTCCTGGTCATGTCAAAGACAGGGAAGTGCTCGAAAAGGTTTTGCGCTATGATGCGGCCTATGTGGGCCTGATCTGCTCGGCAAAAAAAATGGTCGAAATGAAGCAGGCTTTCAAAAATACCGGTTATGATGCCAGGCGGGTTGACGATCTTTTCGCACCGATCGGTATAAACCTCGGAAGCACGACGCCAGAAGAAATCGCCGTCGAAATTCTTGCTCAGATAGTGGCTTTTCGCAACGGCAAAGTCATCAGATTTTCCCGCGACAGCTGAACCTGCGCCAATATTTAATCCGTAATTCGTCCGTCATTTTTGCGAAATTTAAAGTTTGATTCCCTAAAAATAAATTTTAAAATCTTGTTGACACTTTAAAGCGAATTTGATAAACTGAACTTCCTGCCACGGCGGGGCGGACGAAAAAGGTCCGAAGCTCATTGAGAATAAGATCGAAAGACTTTAATTATGACGCCAAGCGGGTCTTGTTGAAAAACGAGATCCTTTGAGACACTACTTAAGG
>JAKQQP010000622.1 GCA_029564115.1 Candidatus Rifleibacteriota bacterium
TTTGCGGTCCAGAATTCATTGCAATGCTTTGGCACCGGACCCTGCGGGGTCATCAGGTAATCGGCTTCGTTCGAAATGTTTTGCAGTAGGGCTAGGGCGCTCATGTTGCCTCCGGTTCGATTTTCTTTATTACAGGAAAACTATCGGCGTCCGGCGGTCAAACTTTAACCCGAAAAAAATAAAAATCCCCGACGACGGTGCCGGGGATTCTATTTAATATGTTTGTCTCAGTTTATTTTAAAACTGGTAATTCCTTCGATTTTTGAGAACTCGGCGATCATTTTATCCATGTCCTGCTCAAGCAGAATTTTTGAGATACTTTCGATTTCGATGAGGTTGTTTTGCATATCTTTGGAAAAGCTTACCGATTTGATCGAGATCCCGAATCTGGTAAGCAGGTCTTTTATTTCCCTGATGAACCATGGCCGGTCATGCCCCTTTATATAGACAATTCTGGTGCTGCTGCCCTGCAGAAATTTTTTCTCAAAGATATCGAGCCCGACAAGAACAAAGAGAACGAGACCAGTCGCGGCAATACCGAGTGGCAGATCGCCGGCACCTATTGCCAGGCCAATTATGGCGGTTGTCCAGAGGCTTGCGGCGGTAGTCAGGCCCTTAACGCCCGAGCCGTAGCGAAAAATAGCGCCGGCACCGAGAAAGCCGATCCCAGAGATTACCTGCGCGGCAATTCTTTCCGGGTCACCATTGGTAGCTACCGTATGAAATTTGATGGCCAGATTTATCGACAGAACCATGGCAATCGTCGATCCGATAGCCAGAATAACGTGAGTTCGCAAACCCGCCGGTTGGCTGTGCATCTGGCGCTCAAAACCAACCAGCCCGCCAAGAAGAGCTGAACAGACCAGACGGAAAACAATTTCTGATTCACTGAGCATTTGAATTCTCCGGGCAAAATTGTAATCCAGTGAGCATACACCTTAATCTTAATTTTGAAAAGACCGGACAGTGTCTGGAGTCAGCGGCTTGCAACTAAATAGGTTGAAAAAATATGCAATCATTCAGATAATGGAGCTGAAATTTTTAATCGAGGAAACTATGGCAACCGAATTTTTTCAGGAACTGAAAGAAGCGTTTAATAAAGATCAGCCCTTTGTCTTGTGTACTGTGATTGAGACCACCGGCAGCAGCCCCGGCACTGTCGGTCAGAAGATGATTGTTTATCGCGACGGCTCAACCGTTGGAACCGTTGGTGGCGGTGTTAACGAAGAGCGGGTGCGTGTTGCCGCCGTAGATTTGTTTAAAAACGGCACTTCGCGCATTCTCACCTTCAATCTGGCAAATCCCCTTGAAGGCAGCGAACCGGTCTGTGGCGGTGAAGCGCGTGTCTTTATCGAGCTGCAGGCGCATGAGCCGCGTATGGTCATCTTTGGCGCCGGTCATATCGGCCGAACTCTGGCGCGTATGGCTTCACTGGCTCGCTTCCAGGTGACTCTGGTCGACGAGAGATCGGAGTATGCCGACCCGAAAAAGTTTCCGGCCAGCGTCGAAGTGGTCTGTCTGCCTTATGTCGAGGCTGCTGAAAAAGCGATGATTGATAAGCGCTGCCACGTTGTTGTTGCCACCCCGGGTCATGTTAAAGACAGGGAAGTGCTCGAAAAAGTTTTGCGCTATGATGCGGCTTATGTGGGCCTGATCTGCTCGGCAAAAAAAATGGTCGAAATGAAGCAGGCCTTCAAAAATGCCGGTTACGATGCCCGACGGGTTGATGATATTTTTGCACCGATCGGTATAAATCTCGGCAGCACGACACCGGAAGAAATCGCCGTCGAAATTCTGGCCCAGATTGTCGCTTTCCGCAACGGCAAAGTCATCAGGTTCTCCCGCGACAATTGAATCGTTAATTCCATAGGCTGGAATCTGAAAAAAATAAATTTTAAAATCTAGTTGACAGTTTAAAACTAATTTGATAAACTGAACTTCCTGCCACGGCGGGGCGGACGAAAAAGGTCCGAAGCTCATTGAGAATAAGATCGAAAGACTTTAATTATGACGCCAAGCGGGTCTTGTTGAAAAACGAGATCCTTTGAGACACTACTTAAGG
>JAKQQP010000640.1 GCA_029564115.1 Candidatus Rifleibacteriota bacterium
TTCAGGCCCTCGAAAACCTGATCTTTTTTTTCTGAGATGTAGAACTGATAAAGCCAGCCGATCACTTCAACATCTTTGCAGATATCTGGCGTCATTGCCTCGCGGGTGTATGCCAGAATCGAATTGCCCGACAGCAGGTCATCGGGTATCAGCAGACCGGTATAATCTTCGATACGCTGAAACAGGAACGGCATGAATTGATTCCAGTAATTGCAGACGGCGATTATAAGCAGCCGGTATGCCTCGGTCCGCGGGTCACGACTCTGGCTTCGGCCATCGAGCACCGAAAGAATCTGCTGACGGATTTTATCAGGAACCAACTCGTCGTCGACGTGCCCCATTTTCGCTTCTGCCAGAATTTCGGGCTGAAACTGCCCTTCGGCCGGTGAAACGACGCTGATGCGATTATAGCGGTTAACGTCCATGAAACGCAGGGCGCAGAAGCGGTTGAACCAGATATAGGCCACCCGCTCGATAACCTGCTCGCGACCGGAAGTTTTTATGCTCTCCTCAAGCTTTCTGATCGCCTCGGGGTTTTCACGCCGGGCAATATTTTCAGCAGCCAGAACCAGCTTGAGCTTGGCCTCTACCTGCTCGATCAGGCTTCTTCTCGCATACTGCGCAAACTTTTTAAGCTTTGTTGTATCCATTCTGCTATATCCTTTTCAGCCATTCATAACGCCCGGCGCATAAAAAGGCGCATATTTAAACGCCTGGCGCGTAGTTTTTTTATTTTCAATACACGAATCAATACACGTTCGTGTATAGACTATACACGGCGTGTTAGAATCAAGTAACAAGCGTGTAAAAAGCATGGCGCTTTACCCCTGTCTGCTTGATTTTTCCCTGGTCTTTCATTTTTTTTAGAAAGTGATACGCCTGCGGCGGGGTTAGTTGACAAAGCTCGACTACATCAGATCGCTTTATACCGCCATGCTTCTTAATGAAGTTCAGTATCATCTGTTCCTGCTGAATCGTGTCAAAGCCGGCCTGCCTGACGTAAGCTGCCTTTTCACCGGATTTATTATAGATTTTGGCGCTCAGCGTATAAAAACGGCCACGGCCGCCTCCGTGAGGTTCTACCATTCCTGCCTCAACCAGCTTTTCGAGATTAGCTCGAATAGAGGCCTCCGGCTTTTGCACTGAATCGGCAAATTCAGCTGTGGTAAGGCGTCTTTCATGGCTTAATTTCGAAAGAATAATCAGGCTGTCAATTGGTAAAGAACCATTCATCTGATTTTCTCTCTGCAGAATCATATTAAGAAATTCGAGATTGGCTTCTTCATCTGACATCTTAACAATGACGTTAAATGAATCTGAAGAGCTATAATCAGGTGCGGAACGCCCATAACGGAGCAGGCCCTCGAAAATACGGTCTATTCCACGACCAGTTCTTTCTGCCAGGCCAACTCGTTTTACTATATCTGCCAGCAAAGAATTCCGGGGATGAGGTGGAACAACGAGCAGATTCTTAAGGGTTACGCCCTCGACAAAACCACCCGGGTTGGAAATTGTCAGGCCTTCTGAATCGATCTTTACGTGAACCGCGCCCAGTCTGCTGTAATCCCGATGCACCAGAGCGTTAACGAATGCCTCTCTGAAGGCTCTGCGGTCGTAATTCGGTATAGGAACCCTAAACAGACCGACCTGCATTTCTTCTTCGTTTATTCTGGCCCTGAACAATAAGTCAATCTCTTCAAAAGTCTCAAGCAATGGCTTTCTGAAGAATTCGTTCACTATAACATCTGTGCCACGCATAACCTGAAATGCAACTTCATAGGCAGGCAGATGACGGCGTAAAAGGAGCTCGTTACCAAGCAGCAGAAGACCGGCAACTGTCGGGCACTTTTTTCCATCGACGGTCGCTACCAGCCCCATTGCGCCATCGAGTTCATCATCTGCCAGCGCCAGCAGGTTTTGATCACCACCATATTTCTTTATGGCATTTCGAATACGCAGTCTCTGCAAAGGATCAAGACCTTCAGGATCTACTTCTGGAATCGGAATAGCTGAAGGGTCGATCAGACCCATGGATGATTGCCTCTGCATGAATTCGTGCGGGTAAAATGGAACAGATTCTGGCGTTCCGTCGATTTTAAGGCGTCGGCGCTGCAGAAGACCGTCTGAAGTTGATACAAGCTGCCTTGATCTGGGAATTGTTATACAGGCAATTTTCCTGCCCTGAACAACCACTGTGTCTACAGATACGGAAACCGGCGGGTTGGTCTTATTGGCAATCATTGCCGGCAGAGTGGCAATATTCTCGTGATTTGGGTGAAGACCGGTTATAGTGCCATTATCTTCTACGCCAAACAAAAGCGTTCCGCCTTCAGTGTTCGCCATGGAGACGATTGCCGCGACAAGCTCACTGTCTGAAAGACACTTTCTATCGCTCTTGAATTCAAGAGTGAGAGTTTCTTTCGTCTGCGTCAGTTCCAGTATCTGTTGTTCGGTTAGAGTCATGTGAAAACCTTAAATCTGGATGCGTTTGCCCTTCTGGATTTCGGCCAACATCGCCTGTCGCAGCGATTCGAGGTAGGTATCAATATCTTTTTCGTCGGCAAGCCAGGCTTTTGCGAACTGAACGCTGATCGAACGGCTGTTGACATATTCAACCGAAACCGGCGGCTTCTCGGGTTCGGGATCTTTTTTTCTTTTGCTGTCTGCTCCCTGATTTCTGGTCGCTCCGGTTTTGTCTTTAACGACAGGTTTTTCTTCGGGTTCAGGCTCTGGTTGTAGCATCTGGCTCATGCGAACCAGAAGCTTCTGATAATCATTCTCTTCGAAGCGGCGTAAAGTATCGCGAATCACGGCTATGAGTTTATGACTGCCGATAGCCCGACAAAAGCAATCGAATGGCTCGGCAATCTCTTTTTGCTGTTCAGGCTTCAGCCCGGCAGATGCATACATGCCGCAAAGCTTGTTTTTAAGATCGGTAACCGCCTTTGTCGCTTTCTCTAATTCTGCTTCTATCTGCCGATTGATTTCTTCCTGCAGTGAATCGGTCAAAGTCTTGAGCTGCTGCATGCAGTTACCGCGATAACAGTCTCTGGCGGTCAGAATCTGGCTGATCTGGTCAGCCTGATCGCCCGGAACGTAAGAGAAATTAGGTTCCTGGCTCTGAAGAAACTTTCTGGCATTGTCGAAAATGGCTTTTTGCGGGCCATTCATGAACTTACGGATCGGATCAACCGACTTCTCTTTTAAATCAAGCAACTCATCGTATTGCCGCGAAAGTTCGGTTAAATACCAGGTATAAGGTTTGCCAGAAAAGCCCTTGAGCTTTTCTATCACCGGTTTTAGTTCTTCGAGGAAAGGATATTGCGCTGCCTGGGCTGCCAGAGGGGTCAGCTGGTTTTTGAGTTCCTGCATTGCCAGGCCGGTTTCTTTTGCCAGGGCTTTGGCTTCATTACCCTGCGGGGGTGAATCGAAAAAGTCTTCGAAAAATTCTTTGAGAGAGCGCACCTGCGAAGCGGTGAACTCGATCTGAGGCTCAAGAATCATATTGGCGTGCTGCTGGGTATTGCGCAAAGCCTTTTCGAGTTCGCTATCTTCAAGAATATTGGCGTCTGATCTTATTTCGAGCTTACCCCTTGACCAGAGACTTGCGACGTTGCACAGAGCTGCTGCGAAACTCCATCCATAAGGCTTGCGTTCGAAGCGCTCAACCAGTGTTTTCATGGTGGTGCGAAGACCGCCACGGTTATTGCTCTGAATAAAAGCCAGAATTTCCTGCTCTGATTCAGGCAGTGAGCTCACATTGTCATCATAAAGGCCCTGGTTTTTGAGATATCTGCTGATGTCATTTTCGCTGTAAACCATGCCACGCAACATTCGCAGATTTGAGTAAATGCGGCAGATCAGATCGTTGAAGCCAGCAAAAATTCTTGTCTGGGCGTCTTCTGAGCTGCTTTCAACATCAGCTCCGGCCACAAAAAGCTTTGCCTGACCAAGCAATTTCTTGAGCCTTTCCTGAAGGTCGGTGTAGCGTTCGCGATTCTGAAAGCCCTTGTCGGTAAGGATTCTTTTAACGGTTTCCTGCTGAGCGATGCTGATATTCTGTTTGATGTATTTTTCGGTTCGTTTATACATCATGATTTCGCGCATCAGACGATCATCAGGGGGCATAAGCGCGATAAGTTCGTCATTACCCAGGCTCTGCATGCGGAAAAATGGCTCGTTGCCGATCTGCTCATGGAAGGGGGTTATGACGTTAATCGCAAGCTCATACTCACGGCCATGCAATCTGCTGTCGAGCTTTCTCGAAAACGGGTAATCCTGGGCCGCTTCGGCAAATCGGATTTTTCGGCTCTTTAAAACATAATCGAAGATTATTTTTTCGAGCTCGGCCTGGATATCGGCGGCTTCAACTTCTGTGTTCTTGATTTCGAGTTCGACGTCTTTTTCTTCATCGGTCAGGTATTCATAGAGATCGCCGTTGACCTGAATGTAGCTCTGTTGCTCAAGCAGAGCGAGGGCCGCTTCAATCTTTTTGCGCAAAGCCGGCAGGTCTTTATTGAAACCATCGAGCATTAAAACGGTCAGGTTTCGCAGGGTCGGCTTGAATTCTCTGACATACTTTACCAGAAACAGCGTTTTTAGAAGCCTGACGGCAAAACTGTCGTCAAGATGCTTCTCGGCTTTAAGGATTGACTGCTGAATGTTCGCCTTGAGGGCGGTTCGAATGCCTTCAAACATCAGGTCAAAGGTGGCCAGCTGACCGATGCTATGGTCACCGATCTGAACGGCAACCTGCTGGAACACGCCGAGCATCGACCGTTCACCGACCGAGCTATGTTTTCCCTCAAAGGCATTGTGTTGTGACAGGCTTAAAATGGCAGTCTGAAAGAGGGTAAACTGGTAAGGGATGAAGGGGTAACTGTGAATGAAATGGTCGCGGTCCTGAAAGTTGCGGTAGGTCTGAGAACCGTCGGCAAAGTCAAAAAGGGTTTTAAAATTGTTCGACTCGTGGTGATAGACGTCTGAAAGATTCTCGATTCCCAGGTCGTTTTTTGTCAGCAGGCGCTTTTGAATAACTTCGGCGACATCGGCGCTGGTGAGCTTCATGCGGGTTTTGAAGCGATCCTGAATTTTTGAGAAGTCGTTACTCTGCTGCTTGTTCATTTCGCCGACAATCGAACTGATTTCTTCCTGGGCGGTCACGATGACCCAGGCGCGGCCCCGGCATCTGGTTGCCAGGCTTTCGGCGATGGTCTGCAGGTTGGTCATCAACTTCACATTATCTGCGATGTATTGCCCGATCTCATCGACAAAAAAGTTCAGCCGGAATTTTGCGGGCTTTTTATC
>JAKQQP010000020.1 GCA_029564115.1 Candidatus Rifleibacteriota bacterium
ATACCAAAAACAAGGAGTAAGTATGAGCCAGAAAAAAGAACGTGTCGTAGTGCTTGGCGCCAGCCCAAACCCGGAGCGTTATTCATACAAGGCCGTCTGCATGTTGCTCGAACACGGGCACGAAGTTGTGCCGGTTCACCCGGTTGCCGACAAGATCGAAGGCCTGCCGGTAGTTGCAAAACTGAATCAGGTTACCGGCCATGTCGACACCCTTACCCTTTACCTTTCTGCCGATGCCTTGTCCGCCCTTGAAAACGACATCATCAACCTCAAGCCCGGCCGCGTCATTTTCAACCCCGGCACCGAAAACCCGACTCTTATGGAAAACCTGCGCAAAAAAGCTCTCAACGTCGTTCAGGCCTGCACCCTGGTCCTGCTGCGCACCGGACAATACTGAATCTCGATTCAAGAGCAGCCATTTCGCCAGACTAGCTTTGAGCCGGTCATTGCCCCTGCAATGACCGGCTCAGTTTTTTGCCAATGAATTGCCGCTTTTTTAACTGCGGCATTTCAGGCAATTTTATTGCGAAAAGTCGCCCCAAACTTTTCTAAAACCTCTGCCAAAAATATTTCAAATATAACCAGCAATCCTGGCATCGCTGGAATTAAACATCTTCGCTCGCCGCGCAAAAAAAATGTCTTCAGATTTTTCGGAGGATCAGGCAATTATCACGGACTAATGCTATACCCGTTTTCCCGCATCAAGACTATCTTTAGTAATAGGAACGGGAAAAAAATCAAAACAAAAATTGAACGAAGGAGCAAAGTATGAACTTTGAATTTCAGAATCCTACCCATCTCATTTTCGGTGCTGGCTCGATCACAAAACTCGGTGAAGCTGCAAAGCCCTATGGTAAAAAGGCCCTGGTCGTCACCGGTGGCGGCAGTGTCAAACGCAACGGCACTTTCGACAAGGCGATTGCGAGTTTGAAAACAGCCGGAATTCAATATGTTGAATGCACCGGCATCGAACCGAATCCGAGACTCGCTTCGGTAATTCGTGGTCGCGACATCGCCCGCCGCGAAAAATGCGATTTCATCATCGCCCTTGGTGGCGGCAGCAGTATGGACGCTGCAAAGGCAATTGCAGCAGCGGTTCTGTATGAAGGCGACCCGTGGGATATGTTCTTTCATGGCCAGAAGAATCAGTATTTCCCGACTGAAGCCATGCCATTGATCACCATACCCACGCTTGCAGCCACCGGTTCTGAGATGAACTGCGGCGCTGTAATCACCAATGAAGAAACAAAGATCAAATCTTTCGTTCAGGTTCCGTGCCTTTACCCGAAGGTGGCTCTGGTAGACCCCGAGCTGACAGTGAGCGTTCCGAAAGATCAGACCGCTTACGGCGTCTGCGACATCATCACGCACATTACCGAAGGTTACTTCAACGGCGTCGACGGTACACCGGCTCAGGACAGGTTTGCAGAAGGTGCGATTCTGACTGTTCTTGAATATGGCCCGAAAGCAGTTGAAAACGGCAATAACCTCGAAGCCCGCGCCCAGGTGCAGTGGGCATCGATCGTCGCCCTGAACGGCTGGATCAATTCTGGCACCAATGGCGGCTTTCCGGTTCATATGATCGAGCACGCTCTTTCGGCACATCACGATGTGACGCACGGCGCTGGTCTGGCAGTGGTTAATCCGGCCTGGATGCGCTTTGCGGCAAAAAACCGGCCGGCAAAATTCGCTCAGTTCGCACGGCGCGTCATGGGCGTTACTGAAAAGTTCGACAATCCTCTCGACCTCGCCAACGCCGGCATCGATAAATTCGAAGAATTCTTAAGATCGATCGGCTGCCCGACCCGGCTTTCAGAGCTGAAGATCAACGACCAATTGTTTGAGCAGTATGCCAAAGACGCCCTGCAGATTATCAGCGACGCAAACGGCCGCCTGCCGGCCCGCCCGCCGATGACGAAAGCAGATATCGTCAGTGTGCTGCGATCAGCCCTGTAATCAACGGCCTGCAACTTCCAGACACGAAAAACATTAGGAGAATGCAAAATGAAAAGCACTATAAGACCCGGTATGGTTGCTATGGCCATCGTAATGATGAGCCTGCTCGCTGTCACGGGTTTTGCGCAGGACCTGGCGAACGGCGCCGACAACTTCTACAAAAGTGACAAAGTTACTGTGCAGAAGGTTACTTTTAAGAATCAGTACAATATGAACGTTGTGGGCAATCTTATCGTTCCCAAAGACCTTAACTCAAAAGAGAAAAGCCCGGCAATCATTGTCGGGCACCCGATGGGCGCGGTGAAAGAACAAAGCGCCAATCTGTATGCCATAAAAATGGCCGAAAAAGGGTTTATAACCCTGGCTATCGACCTGCCATTCTGGGGAGAAAGCGAAGGGCAGCCGCGTAATGTTGTCTCGCCTGATATTTACGCCGAAGCCTTCAGTGCCGCAGTCGACTTTTTGGGCACCCGGCCGTTTGTTGACCGTGAGCGAATCGGCGTCATCGGCATCTGTGGCAGCGGCTGCTTCGCGATCAGCGCAGCTAAAATCGACCCTCGCATGAAAGCCATTGCGACCATCAGCATGTATGATATGGGTGCCGCCAACCGACATGCGCTCAAGAAATCTTTAACTCTGGAACAGAGAAAGAAAATCATTGCAGAAGCAGCTGAACAACGCTATGTCGAATTTACCGGCGGCAAAACCAGATACACCAGCGGAACAGACTATGAACTGAACGAAAATACCCACCCCATTCAGCGTGAGTTCTATGATTTTTACCGCACTTCAAGAGGCGAGTATACACCCAAGGGTTCTTCGCCCGATCTTACAACCCACCCGACCCTTACCAGCAACGTAAAATTCATGAATTTTTATCCGTTCAATGATATCGAAACAATCTCTCCCAGACCGATGCTGTTCATCGCCGGCGAAAAGGCGCATTCGATCGAATTCA
>JAKQQP010000022.1 GCA_029564115.1 Candidatus Rifleibacteriota bacterium
AATAAAGGCTTCCATGTGTTCTTCGCCTTTTTTGAGCAGAGCGTTCGGGTCTTGCTCGGTGATCTGGGCGATCAGAATGGCGAGATAGGTGTTGATTACGTGATAGGGGCTGAGTTTGAAGCAGAAGTCGAACTTTGCCAGGTCTTTTAAGGCCTTGTCGAAATCTGGCTCGGCTTTGATGAGATATTGCTTTTCGGCGGCATTTATCGCAAAAATCGGCCCGTTATACATGTTCTTGGCGTCTTTAAGCAGTTCTTTCGTGTCGCCTTCAGCCTGGGCGGCTTTGAGAATATTGGCGATACAGATGGTGATATCTTTTTTCCAGATTATGTGTTCGTCGCTTTTGATAATCTCTGCCAGAGCCGGCAGTTTGTATTTCTCAGCGATCTGTCCGAAAATCTTTCTGGTTTCCTGGTTGGTGCTCATTAATCTTCCCTTTCTTTATGAAAAGCTGCTTAAAACTGATTTACACTGCAATCAATCATTGCCGCATCTGATTCCGGCTGGCAACAAAATTTTCTCAACCATTATAACCGATACAAACCATTTTCGGAATTATCCGATTTTTTGGGCGGTTGTAACGATTGTATTGTCTGTAAACTGATATAGGACTATATTGTCAGCAGAAAACAATCTCACGGGATTGCCCTTGCGGGCCTTGAAAGGAAATATCATGAACCGACTCACCGTTTTATTTTGTGCCGCAGTCTGCGCCATAGCGCTGGCATTGTCTGCTTCCCCCGCATCAGCAGGATCAGATTGCTGCTCTGCTCCTCCGGCATCAACAGAGCAGCCGGCCGATCTTGCGTTGAACACCCTGGTAAAAGGCAACAGCGCCTTTGCCGTGAAGCTTTATCAGCAGCTGGGCAAGGCCGGCGGCAACCTCTTCTTTTCGCCATTCAGCGTTTCTTCGGCGCTCGGCATGACCTTCGCCGGTGCCCGCGAAAATACTGCCGCAGAAATGAAAGCCGCGCTGTCTTTCGCCCTCGATCAGGAACAGCTGCACGACTCGTTCAGACAGCTCAATGAGAAACTGGCTTCAGTGGCCAACAATGATGGCCAGAAACTCAATATTGCCAACGGTCTCTGCCTCACCGGCGGCGACGTTAGCGAAGAATTCAAGGCCCTGCTGCAGAAAAACTACGGGGCCGAGCTGTTCGCTGGCGATCTTGAAAAGATCAATGGCTGGGTAAAAACCAAAACCGAGAGCAAAATCGAAAAAATCCTCGAAATGCTTGATCCAGATTCAGTTTGTGTCCTTCTGAACGCCATTTATTTCAAAGGCATCTGGGAAAGCCAGTTCGACGAAAAACAGACAAAAGAAGCCCCTTTCAGACTCTCTGAAACAGAAAATGTCAATGTGCCATTCATGTATCAGAAGGCCAGCTTTAGACTCATCGAAAAAGACGATTTTCAGGCTATCGCCATGCCTTACAAGGGAAAATCGCTCTCAATGATCGCAGTGCTGCCGCAGAAAGTCGACGGCCTCGCCGGTCTTGAAAAAGATCTGAGTCCTGAAAAAATCGAAGCATGGCTGGCAGAATTAGACTCTGCCTCTGAGGAAACCGTAAAGCTGTATCTGCCAAAATTCAAATTCGAAACTGGCTACGATCTCGTTTCCGCATTTACCGCCCTCGGCATGAAAGACGCCTTTGATACTGTCGGCGCCGCCGATTTCAGCGGTATGGGCTGGCCCAAAGGCAAATTATGGATCTCGCAGATCAAGCACAAGGCCTTCGTCGAAGTGAACGAAGAAGGCACCGAAGCCGCCGCCGCCACCGCCGTCGAAATGGCCACCAAATCGATCAGCATGGACCCGGTGTTCAAAGCCGACCGCCCCTTCATCTTCATGATCCGCGACAACTCGATCGGCAGCATCCTCTTCATGGGCCGCGTCGCCAACCCCGCCGGCAAATAAAAAATCCAGACTCATAAAATCAACAGCCGCCTGCTGACAAATTGCCAGCAGGCGGCTGCTTCTTACGCAATCAAATGTTCTTGTATCGCTGAAACCAGCGAGGCAGGCTTACATATTTATGCCGCTTTTAATGCTTTCTTGGCGGCTCTGGCAAGAAATGCCGATCGAGAAAGGCCGTTTTTTCTGGCAAATGAATCAATTTCGTGCAGCAGGCTTTCTGGCATACTGACGTTGATTCTTTTGGTTCTGTTCTCGAAAGCCGACAGGTCGACATCAACCATAACCCATAGACCACCTGCAAAGTCAGGATTATTGGCCAGCAATTCGATGCTTGATGGTTCAGGAATCTTGTCGCCCTCGTCTAGGTGACATTCTATGGCTTCCTGAACGCTTTTTATCGCTTCGTCAAAAGTTTCGCCGGATGTAAAACACCCGGGAAAATCAGGAATAGTTACCCCGAACGAGCTTTTGCCTTCTTTGTGAACAACTACGGGAAACAGCATTTCTTACCTCCAGTCCCATCCTGCCTGTCTGAATATACTGCGTAAAGTTACGAGCGGAATATCTTTGGCAGGGTGTTTGATTGTAACTTTGCCCTCTTTGCTTTCATGCTTGAATTGGTGATGACTGACCTTAACATTCACCAGATGCCACCCGTCGGTCTTCAACTTTTTAATCAGCTCCGAACTATTCAGATACACAATAATACACAACATCTTTTTTGAGTCAAGCCCAGATAATCGACTCGCTTTCGGTTTTTTCTTTAATCCGTTTAATACAGGGTTATTGGTGCGAGTTTGCATTTAAGGCCAGCAATGACCTGAAATTCAGGCAGATTTCAATCTGATTTCAACCAGCAGGTCGGAACAGGCGTCAGGGTTGCCCGGAACTTCCGGCAGACAGCTTGTAATGAGCGCCTCGTTAAGCTTGTTCTCAAGCTCTGGCCATCTTGCAACGAACTGGCTTGCAGAAGCTTTATCAAGCGACTTTTTTTCAGAAGTCGCAGAGTAAATTTTTATCAGCTCATCAACCTCAGAAAAGCCGTATTCTGGCGCCAGTTTTCGCACATCACCAGTGACCTCGCCCGTTTTCAGAAGATGAATCCCGGTCAGAGCGACTCTGTAGATATAGAGCAACGGCTTGATGAGGTAAAGATCGCCCTTCGCAAACTCAGCGCATTTTTTCTGAAAAAAGCCGGCGTAATGATGAAAGAACCGTTGTGAAAGATAAGCGGCCTTTATTTCTTTCAATCGCGCTGCTTCTTCTGTTTCGAAAAGCTGATAAGGGGAAAATATTCTCTCGAGCATGTTGCCGTTTCCCTTTATCAGAAGCCGCAAAGCTTGTTCTATTTCGTTGCTGGAAAAATCGCAGAGACAGTTTCGCCACATTTCCTCAACATTGTGCGCCTGCGCAGGTTTTTCGAGAGCAAGTATCTGCCTGACAGGAGCCGCGTGAATGCCTTTAAGGTCCAGATCACTGTCCGGAGCAGGAAATCCATAAAAATGGCTGCCAGTTACCGCAACCAGCAGCAGCTTTCCCTTGTCAAAATTTCTGGAAACAAATTCCTGGCCGAGCTCTATCTGTTTTTTTTCAATCATGCAAAACAACCTCTCAGAATTTCTGTGCATAATAGATTGAGACTTTCATTGTCGGGAAACTCAGGCAGACTGGTGCCATTTCTGGCCTCAAGGATTTTCTGATTCATCGACTCGGCGTATTCAATGAGCTGGTCGAATTTCCAGGTTCCCTGTTTGATTGCCAGAAGCTCTTCTCGGTCTGGTCTGCGAACGATTACTTCACCTGAAATTAATATCTCAAGTGCCATTCTTAGGAGCCTGACAAGGTGCAAGGCGTGTTTTGTATCATAGCCGAATTCTTTCTCCAGCTTTGCTCTCGCCGGGTTTCTTTCTTTCTGCCAGGTTTGAAACTGCTGCCATTCCTTTATGGCGGCCCGATAACTTCTTTCACGGTCGAGTATCAGCATGAAATTTGGCGGCAGATCGGCATGTGCCAACTTGCCGCTTTCAATCAATGATTCAGCCGCACCAATCTGGTCACCTGAAAAGACAGGTTTGCCAGGCAGGTTGAATTCCTCTCTTTGTGGCTGTGCTTTTGGCGGTTCAAGCAGCCATCTGCGATGTGTTTTGATGCGACGCAACTGTGAGAGGGCATATTTGCCGAAACTGTCTGCCACTTTGAGAGATAAAAACTTTTCCCTGGCAGCCAGTAGTTTTTCAGCCAGTGGCGAGCACTCTCTGATGCAGCTCTGGGGAGCCCACAGCATCTCTATTGCAGTCGGATTGGCATCGATTGCCAGTCTGAAAAATTTCCGGAGCTCGAAAAGCGTGTGATCTTTGTTAAGAACGAGCTGTTCTGGGCTTTCTGAAAAACCAAAATACCAGAACGCCGGCCCGATAATCACACCTTTCAGATCGAGGTCCGATCCCGGCCCATCCAGGCCAAAAGCCTGACTGCCATGCACTACTTCAAAAATCAGTCTGTAATCTTTCATAAATTTTACCCGAACGAGCTTTTGCCTTCTTGGTTAACAATTGCGGAACCAGACGTTTTAAATTGCCTTTTGCGCATATGCCAGAATTTCTTCGCGCTCTTTGAGTTTGGCCAGCAAAACGAGATTGTGTCCCAGGGATAATTGTCCAACAGCTTGTTGGACAACTTGGTTCTGATCATATCGAGCATTTTCATACGAAATTTTCTCTACCATTCATTCGTGCGGATGCCTCAAAAAATCCAATTTTACCACTGAAAGCCCGGCCAGCCTTCAGAAATGGCGATCTGGTTGACTGCTTCTTTGATTGCCGGGTCGGCGTTGTTGCTGTTGGCAAGAATGAATGCCCCGCAGCCGCTTGATTCATGGGCGATGAACATCGATCGGTAGCCCTCTGTGTTGCCGGTGTGCCCGAAAAACAGGCCGGGCCCCTTATCGTTGTAAAGCGCGAATCCCAGGCCGAAAAATGGCTCACGATATGGCGACAGCATCGCTTTGAGCGATTGCGGCTGCAGCAACCCCGAAGAACTGCCCTGAAGTATTTTCTGCAGATGCAGGGCAAATTTGGCCAGGTCGGTGGGGGTTGTCCAGATGCCACTGCCCGCCTGGGTCGGGTAGACAAACCAGTTGCCGTCTACCGGCTCTCCGTCAGAGCTGTGCCCGCAGGCCGCATTTCTGCTCAAATGGTCGCTGAGCGGCTGCGCAAAGAAACTTCTTTGCATGTTCAATGGCTGCAGCAGCTTGCGCTGTATGAGTGCTTCAAAATTCTCGCCGCTAACATCCTGTAAAATCGTCTGTAGAACCGCAAAAGAGCCGGTAGAATAAGCGAACTGCCCGTCAACCGGGTTTTCAACAATTACCGCCGGCGCGTCGCATGGGCTGGTTCCGTCCAACACGTCCTGCAATGAGGGTATCGCCCCTTCTTTTAAAAAGCCCCGGTAACTCGGCACATTGATACCGGAAAAATGGCTGAGCATGCGCCTGATAGTCACCGGAGTCTTTCTGGTGAAGTCATTTTCAGGCAGTTTCCATGATTTCAGATATTCGTTTACCGGTCGGTCGAGGTCCAGTCTGCCTTTTTCAACCAGAATCATGGTTAAAACCGCAGAA
>JAKQQP010000024.1 GCA_029564115.1 Candidatus Rifleibacteriota bacterium
TGAGTCTGAGCTGACAAAAACAACACCAGAGAGAGCTATCATGGCAAGAGTGATTCTGACGATACTGGAATATTTCATTTTGCTTTCCTCAGCGGCCGATGCCTTTGGTATTGGTATAATTTTCTTCGATGAGGCTGTCGACAGTGTGACCTGGGGTTACGAGCCATTCTTTCACCAGCTTGCGTTCGTCTTCGGTAAGTTCAAGACCCAGACACATTTTCAATTTCAGGCCATAGCCACGGGTTTCGGTGGGCATCTTGCGGCTCTTTTTAAAATCGTTCCATGACATTTTCATGCTGCTCGAAAACGGCCCGAGGTTATAAGCGCAGGCGGCCATGATCAGCTTTTCAGCACCGCTCTTTTTGCTGACAGCGCCACTGTTAAAAATTTCGGTCAGGTATTTGGCGCCACCCTTGAGATTCTGCGCCCCGTCTTTGGCATTGACCTTCAGACCACGGGCGGTATTCGGCATCAACTGCATAAAACCCTGCGCTCCGGCCCAGCTCTTGGTGAGTGTGCCTTTCGCATTCATATGCACACCGCGGCTTTCGATCCAGATAATGGCGCGCATGTAGTCTTCGCGGGTAATTTTTTCGCCGTATTTGTTGGTGACATCTGGGAATTCCCAGTCGCTGCAATGGGCATCGCAGGCAGCCTTGAACCATTCTTTAAACTTGGCCGAGCCGGTAGTAACAGCTTTTCCGGTTGCCGGGTCAGGGGAAACGGCCGCCGGAGCTTTGCTGCCGGTCACTGTCGGTGTAACCGAGCCGGCGACAGTGCTATTGCCCGAGCCAGCAGTCTGTTTGCCAATTTCGGCATTTTTAACGTCACCGTAAGTCAGGTTGGTAGCTGTCGTATTGCCCCCACTCTGTGCCACAGCTTTTCCGATTGGCATTTCATCTATCTCGGCGGCATTGGCTGACGGGATAATGCCATCGACAACGGCTTTAAGAATATCGAGCACGCCTTTAAGAATTTTGAAAAAGCCGCGCAGCTCTTTTGTTTCGCCGGTCTGGGCCTGAGGCTCATCGGCCGCAACAATCTTTTTCTGCGCCTGTGACCCGGTATTGTTGACCTCAAAAGGGGTCTGGGCGGGCGCAGTATTTATAGCCAAGCAGAACAACGCAATCAGAATAATTGCATAACGCTTCATGTGTTTGTCTCCGAAAAAGCCTTGTTATATGTGTACCGTTCGTTAATTGTAACCGAAATTCACGTTCATGAAAAGAGCAACTCTGGCAAAATTACCCGACAGCATCGACACTTTGCCCTGATTGCTTCTTAAACAGCAAATGTAGCGGTGGGCCCCGTATTGTTTTCGGATTCAAAATGATTTATACTTCAGTTGTTGTGCGAATCTGTTCGGGGAGCAGCAAGATGTATATTCTCGACGACCTGGAAGACGACAGAATGTTTTTCAATCTGACCAACGATGTCGTGTTTAAAATAGTTTTTTCCAGCCCGGGCAACGAAAGACTTCTCACGCTTCTGCTCAACGCCTTGCTGCAATTAAAGGGCGACGATCAGATAGAATCGCTCGAAATTCTAAATCCCTTCAATCTACCGGAATTTCGTAATGACAAGCATTCGATTATCGATGTCAGAGCGAAAGACCGCGCCGGCAGAAGATACTGTATCGAAGTTCAGATGCGTGCTCACAAAGAGCTGATGAAAAGAGTGGTCTATTATTCTGCAGTCAGTTATGCCCGGCAATTGGCCAAAAGCGGCAGTTACGCCGAT
>JAKQQP010000641.1 GCA_029564115.1 Candidatus Rifleibacteriota bacterium
CGGGCGAATATTGAGGCTGGCCGGCGCAGAAGGCCTATCGGCCCCCTCTGTTTTGAACGAATAATCATAAGAAAAATAGCTGGCGTTTTTCTCATCGAGATACTGCACCCTGAAATGGTAAAGGGTTTCTGGCAGCAGACCTTCAATAACCAGGCGATGTTCGTTTGCTGGTCTCTGTTCGCGAATCAGGCTGCCATAAAAAATGGTTGTACCATATTCGACATTGCAGATTACGCTTTTATATGTGTTCCAGGAAATCTCGGCGCTGGTCGAAGCGGTTTTAACAACCTTGACGTCGCTGATACGGTTTGGAGCATTGGCCTTGTCGAGTCTTATAGAGTCGAGAACCGTTGAATCGCCGGACTTAATCTCGATCTGCCGTTCTTCAATGGCAAAATCCGGATGAAGTATGACGATATTATTGATGCCGGCCGGCAGTTCGGAGAGATAGAAACCGCCGTCAAGGCCACTCAAAACCTTTTCACGTTCGGCAAAAATCGAAAAGACCTCAGCATTGACAACCGCGTTGCCCGAAGCATCGATAACCCGACTGTGCAGACTTCCGGTCTGCGACTGCCGCAGCCCACAACCGGTCAGACCGGCCAGAGACAAGAAAATTGTCAGCAGAGCAGCCGGCAAAAGAAGATTTCTGATGCTGATTTTTTCAGTCAGGAACATCTTCTGCTCCTATGGTTTCATAGTAATAACCGGCACCCTTAACCGGGCTTCCAGAAGAGGGCTTATAATTGAAACCTTCATTCAGCAGACTGGCGAATGGGTCGCCGCCCTGCAGACCCGGGCCGGCAAGTTCTGTAAAACTGAGATCGCCGGAATATCCGGTCAGAGCCGTGCCGTCAGAGTTGGCATATTTGCGGTTACCGGCGGCATTCCAGATCCCGTTGTTCTTAATAAACTGGGTATTTGTCGCGGTAGAAGGGTTATACGGAACACTGCCACTGTACATAATACCGACGCCGTTGCGGCTGTTGTCAGCAAGAACCAGATTACTTCTGACAACCGCCTGGGCAGTTTCTTTTATTTCAATGCCAACGTTGGCCTGAACCGTGTTGCGACGAACTTCGTCTTTACCACGACAGATGATGCCAATGCCGCCAGAGCCGTGACCAATTATGTTGTATCTGGCTTTTGAGGCAGCTTCACGATTTCCAAGATCGATG
>JAKQQP010000124.1 GCA_029564115.1 Candidatus Rifleibacteriota bacterium
TGGAGTATATGAACATGAAAACAAAAAAGGGGATGACTCTTATCGAAACCAGCCTGACTGTCATGCTGGTGTCAATGCTGCTGCTTGGGCTGTTTGAACTGGCTCAGGTGCAGCGTAACGTCATAAGACGTCTGCAGCACAATACTACTGCGCTGTATCTTATTGAAAGCATTAAAAACCAGATCAGATACGAATTCAGCCGCGGTGCGACCGTTTCTGAAATTACCCCGGAAAGTTTTTCGGGGCTTACCGAAAGTCGTTCCTGGGTAATCGACCTTTCACCTGAGCCTGATGACCGACTGGTAAGAGTTTCGCTGCATAATACCACCGGTGGCCGGTATGCAACCATGTATAAGTTCGAGGTGGGCATGCCATGAAAAGAACAGGGCGGGGCTTTACCCTTATCGAACTGATGATTGTTATCGCTATTATGGGCATTGTCGTAACCAGCATTTACCCGAGCCTTCTGACCATGATTGTTCAGGACCGGCAACAAACAGCTGTTTTGCGTGATGCGGCCGGCCTGACAAGACTTTTTGGGCTTTTCAAAACTGAGCTGAAACAGCCGGTCACAGTCGTTTCTGCTGATGAAAAAGGTGTCAGGTTTTCTGATGCCCGGGCAATCGAAGTTCTGAACGGCGGGCGTGCCGTAAAAGTCGGCCACGCAGTTGTCAGACTTGAAGGCGGCGCGCGCTGCTGGGGTTTCGAAAAAATTGATGACCGAACTTTCTCTTCACAGATCAATAATGGCCCCGAACGAATCAGGGCCATCTGGCGCACAGGAGAATTGTAATGAACAACCGGCGTGGCTTTACCATCTTCTTTCTGTTTCTCGTAATCATGGTTGTTCTTTTTGGTGCATTTTTCGCCCAGACCAGCGAGATGATCAGTGTCGGGCGGTTGCAGAGCTTTTATCTTAAAAAATATGCCAGCCTGTCGCCTGTGGTGGCAGAGGTATCAGTTCCTCTCTCTGAAGAAGAATTACGAAGGTTGAACGAACAGCTCCAGGAAAGGTAAACTGTTGTTTTGACTCT
>JAKQQP010000128.1 GCA_029564115.1 Candidatus Rifleibacteriota bacterium
CGTGACCTGGCAAAAGAGCTCGAAGAAATGAAAAATCGCTATTTCCGGGCTCTTGCAGATTATCAGAATCTGCAGCGCCGCACGGCCAAAGAGCAGCTCGAAGCCCGTGGCCGCGGCGTCGAAGACTTTCTCAAAAAGCTTCTGCCGGTTCTCGACACTCTCGACAAGGCTCTGGAACAGATTTACAAGATCAACGTCGACAAAAAGGTCATGGATGGCCTCGAAATGTTTTCAATTCAGTTTTCCGACATGCTCGAAAAAGAGGGCCTGAAAGGCATCGAAGCCAAAGGCAGCAAATTTGACCCGAATTTTCACGAAGCTCTCTGTAAACGCACCGTAGAAGATAAAGATGACGAAACCGTACTCACCGTTTTTGAAAAGGGCTATACCTTCAAAGATCGCGTGCTTCGCACCGCGAAGGTAGAAATCAACCAGAAATAAACTGTTAAAAACAGACAGGAGGAATTATATGTCCAGGGTAATAGGTATTGACTTAGGTACTTCCAACTCAGCCGCTTCGGTTATCGAAGGTGGCAAACCAGTTATCATCCCGAGCGCCGAAGGTAATTCGATCGGCGGCAAAGCTTTTCCGAGTGTTGTCGCTTTTACCAAAGACGGGCAGCGCCTGATCGGTGAGCCGGCCAGACGTCAGGCAACCACCAACCCCGACCGTACTGTAATCGCTGCCAAGCGCAAAATGGGTACCAAAGACAAATACAAAATCGACAACAGAGATTACACTCCGCAGGAAATCTCAGCCTTCATTCTTCAGAAGATCAAAGCTGACGCCGAAGCCTTTTTGAACGACAAGGTTACCGGCGCCGTAATCACCGTTCCAGCCTATTTCGATGACGCTCAGCGCCAGGCCACCAAAGACGCTGGCGCGATCGCCGGCATCGAAGTAAAGCGCATCATCAACGAACCGACTGCTGCCGCTCTTGCTTATGGCCTCGACAAAGAAGGCGAACGCAAGATTCTGGTATTCGACCTTGGCGGCGGGACCCTTGACGTCACCATTCTCGAACTCGGCAATGGCGTCTTCGAAGTCCTTTCTACCAACGGTGACACCAAACTCGGCGGCACCGACATGGACAACCTGATCATTTCCTACATCGAAAACGAATTCAAAAAAGCCGAAGGCATCGACCTTTCAAAAGACTCGATGGCCCACCAGCGCGTCAGAGAAGCTGCAGAAAGAGCCAAAATCGAGCTGTCGACCACCACGACAACCGACATCAACCTGCCGTTCATCACCGCCACCCAGGATGGCCCGAAGCACCTGGTAATGACCATCACCAGATCACAGCTCGAAAAACTGGTAGACTCAATTGTCGAACGCTGCAAACCCCCTATCGACAACGCTCTTAACGATGCCGGTCTCAAGCGCAGTGAAGTCGACCACATCATCATGGTTGGTGGCCCAACCCGCATGCCGATCATTCAGAACCTCCTCAAGACCCACTTCGGCAAAGACCCCGAACGCGGCGTTGACCCGATGGAATGTGTCGCCATGGGCGCTGCCATTCAGGCCGGTATTCTCGGCGGCGAAGTAAAAGACGTTCTGCTGCTCGACGTTACCCCGCTTTCACTTGGTATCGAAACTCTCGGCGGCGTTATGACCACCCTGATCCAGAGAAATACCACCATCCCGACCAAGAAAAGTCAGGTCTTCTCTACCGCTTCAGACAGCCAGCCGGCCGTTTCAGTGCATGTTCTGCAGGGCGAACGCCCGATGGCCGCTGACAACAAGACCCTCGGCCGCTTCGACCTCGTTGGCATTCCGCCGGCACCTCGCGGTGTTCCGCAGATCGAAGTAACCTTCGACATCGACGCCAACGGTATCGTCAACGTTTCGGCCAAAGACCTTGGCACCGGCAAGGAACAGGCGATCACCATCACCAACAGTTCCGGCCTGAAAAAAGAAGACATTGACCGCATGGTCAAAGAAGCTGAAAAATACGCTCAGGATGACGCCAAACAGCGCGAAAGCATCGAAACCATCAACATGGGCGAAAGTCTCGTCTATCAAACCGAAAAGACTCTCAAAGAGCTTGGCGACAAGGTTCCGGCCGATCTCAAGAACGAAGTCGAAGGCAAAGCCGGCGAGCTGAAGAAAGCTCTTGAAACCAAAGACGTCGAACAGATCAAAGCCAAGATCGAACAGCTGCAGACCACTGCCCAGAAGCTTGGTGAAATGCTCTACAAAAATGCTCCCGGCGCGCAGGGCGCTGCCGGAGCGGCCGGTCACACCGGTCCCGCTGACAGCACCGGTTCAGCCGGATCACAGACTGGCAACAAAGAAGACGAAAACGTTGTAGACGCAGAATTCAAAAAAGCTGACTGATACCACACGGGCCGCAGCGCAGTTTTGACTGCCTGCGGCCCATTTTCACCACAGGCTTTACCGATTGATTCAAAGCACAGAGAAACTGATAACCTGTAAGGGAGACTTTAATGGCCAAGCGTGATTATTATGAAGTGCTGGGGATACCCAAAAATGCTGACGAGGGCGAAATTAAAAAAGCATTTCGCAATCTTGCCCGCCAGTATCACCCTGACGTCAACAAAACCGACGGGGCTGTTGAAAAGTTCAAAGAAATCAACGAGGCATATCAGATTCTCTCTGACCAGCAGAAACGTCAGGCCTACGACCAGTTTGGCCATGCCGGCATTGACCCGAGCGGTTTCAACTACCAGGACATGGGCGGTTTTGGCGGGTTTGGCGATATTTTCGGCGATATTCTTTCTGACTTTTTTGGCGGCAGCAACAGCCAGCGTCGTGGCCCAAGACGTGGCAACGATCTTCGCTACGACCTCGACATAACGTTCGAAGAAGCCGTATTTGGCTGCGACAAAAACATAACCATTCAAAAATCGACCAGTTGCACCTCATGCTCCGGCAGTGGTGCCGAACCTGGCAGCAGCAGAAAACAATGCCCGGTCTGTAAAGGCCGCGGTACCATTTCCCTGGCGCAGGGGTTTTTCTCGATTCAAAAGACCTGTCATCAGTGTCAGGGCGAAGGCGAAATTATCGACAAACCCTGCAACACCTGTAAGGGAACCGGTCGCAACAAGCACACTCAGAAGCTTGACGTGAAGATTCCGCCCGGCGTCGAAACCGGCAGCAAGCTCAAGCTTTCGGGCGAAGGCGAACCCGGTGAAAAGGGTGGCCCGAGCGGAAGTCTGTATATTTTCATCTCTGTCGGCAAGCATGATTTCTTTGAGCGCATCGGTGATGACATCATCTGCGAAAAGAATATTACCTTTCCGCTGGCGGCGCTGGGTGGCGAAATCGAAGTGCCGACACTCAAGGGTGTTGTCAAAATCAAGATTCCCGAAGGCACTCAGACCGGCAAGGTATTCAGACTGCGCGGTTACGGCGTTAAATCGCTGCGCGGCGGCCAGGGCGACCAGCTGGTAAAGATTTTCGTGCGCACCCCGACCGAAATCAGCTCAAAGCAGCGTGAACTGCTGCTGCAGCTTGCCGAAGAAGACCCGGAATCTAAAGCCACCGGCATCGGTTCAGGTAAATCATTCTTCGACAAGGTCAAGCAGGCCCTCGGCGGCTGATTATTCTAAAGAATTAAACAAATCACAGGTCTGTATCAGTATAAAATGATACAGACTTTTTTTTATTCGGAACAAAAAGCGTGTTATTATCACCCGGGTAACCTAATAAAAACTCTGCAAACACAAGGAAGGAAAATTATGGACAGTCAGGTTTCTCTGAACCCTAACAAACTGGTGCGCTTTCTTGATAAAAAGCCAGAAGACTTTACACGCAAAGATATCATTCATTTTATTGAAAAAAATGACATCAAAATGCTCAATTTCAGGTATGTTGGCGGCGACGGCAAACTGAAACTGCTCAATTTCATCATTAACGACCGCAAACACCTTGATAAAATTCTGTCGACAGGCGAGCGCGTCGATGGCTCAAGCCTGTTCAGCTACGTTGACCCCAGTGCCAGCGACCTTTACGTCGTACCCAGATACAAAACAGCTTTTGTCAACCCGTTTTCAGAGATTCCGGCCCTCGACATAATGTGTTCATACTACGACAAATTCGGGCAGCCATTGAGCATTGCCCCTGAAAACATCCTTAAAAAAGCGCACCGGGCACTGCAGGAAAAAACCGGGATGCAGCTTGAAGCTCTTGGCGAGCTTGAATTCTATATTTCTTCTGAACTCGACAAGATCTATACCATCACTCCACAAAGGGGCTATCACGAATCACACCCGTTTGCAAAGTGGGAACTGGTGAGAACTGAAGCGATGAAGGCCATTTCAGAAATGGGCGGCAAGATCAAATACGGGCATTCAGAAGTCGGCAACATCGTTTCTGGCGACTGGGAATACGTTCAGCACGAGATCGAATTCCTGCCGGTCAATGTTGAAGATGCAGCCGACCAGCTGGTAATCGCCAAGTGGGCAATTCGAGAAGTCGCCTATAAATATGGTCTTGAAGTCAGCTTCGCCCCGAAAATCATTGTTGGACACGCCGGCAGCGGCATGCATGTCCATTCCCGCCTTGTTAAAGACGGACGCAACATGATGGTCGATGAAAAAGGCGCTCTCAACGACACTGCGAAAAAGATGATCGCCGGCCTGCTTGAACTGGCACCGTCCATAACGGCTTTTGGCAACATTGTGCCGACCTCGTTTCTGCGACTGGTTCCGCACCAGGAAGCCCCGACCAACATCTGCTGGGGCGACAGTAACCGCTCGGTTCTTGTCAGGGTTCCGCTTGGCTGGAAAGGCGTTGACAACATGATTTTCGATGCCAATCCGAACGAAAAAGAAGCTTTTAAAGACCAGATGAGCAATCAGACCGTTGAACTTCGCAGTGCCGACGGCTCAGCTAACGTTTACCTGCTTCTCGCCGGCATAACCACTGCTGCTCTGCGTGGTCTCGAAAATCCCGAAGCTCTTAAAATCGCTGAAAAACTCTATGTGAGTGTTGATGTGGGCAAAAATCAGAAGGAACTTAACCTGCCGCAGCTGCCAAGCTCATGTTTTGAAGCTGGTGAGCGACTGCTGGCTGACCGGGCTTTCTATGAGAAAAACGGCATTTTCCCGGCCTACATGATCGACGGCATTGCCGCCAGCCTCAAGGCATTTGATGACCAGCATCTCAGCGAGAACCTGTTCGGTGATGGTGACGCTCTGATGAAACTGGTAAAAAAATACCTGCATTGCGGCTGAGATAATTACAGCCAGATAACATAATAAACCCTGCAGTTGCCCGTTTCGCCGACAGTGAAGCGGGTAACTTTCATTTTTTATGCAGCCGGATCAGTATGATAACTTCTGACACTAAAACCAGAAACAGACGAGAATGAGATTGCAATATGAATTGTCGTATTCTAAAATGACACAAGATAAAGTATTTATCATGGCAGACAGCAACTAAAGGATATCAGAGGAATCCCAATGAAAGCAGTCTTTGAGAAAACCGGCAACCTGGAATGCCTTGCCAAAACCATCGACCAGCTCTGTCTGCAGCAGAAACCCGGTGGATTGATGATTCTTGCCGCAGACGCCTGCAATTTCCCTGCAGAGGAACTGAATGACCTGCTGAAAAAAGTCAATATTCCCGTTTTTGGCGGGATTTTTCCGCAGGTCATTTACGATGGAAAAAATTATGAAAAGGGCTGTGTTGTCGTTTCCATGCAGGCAAGCCCTCAGATTGTCTGCATAAAGAATCTTGACGATCCCAGTGCCATCTACGAAGAACAGTTGGCCCCTTTCGCCGAAAAATGGGGTCAGCCAGCAAAAAGCAACGATGAGACCTTCATCGTTTTCGTTGACGGACTGAGTCGTGGCATCTCGGCGCTGATCCAGGATATGTTTTATTGCTTCGGTCTGCAGCGCAATTACATTGGTGGGGGAGCCGGGTTCCTTTCACTGCAACAAAAACCATGCCTGATCACACCCGAAGGGCTGCTCCAGGACGCAGCAGTGATTGCCCGACTTCCTCTGCCCTGTGGCACAGGTGTAGCGCACGGATGGGAATCAATCAGTGAAGGCATCAAGGTTACCGAATCAGAGGGAAAC
>JAKQQP010000131.1 GCA_029564115.1 Candidatus Rifleibacteriota bacterium
AAAGCGACGCCGCAATCTTGCGTCTTTGAGACGTTGCCCAAGGGCTTCAAGTTCTTTGACAGAAGAAGGATAGATCAAAATATGCTTTTTACTCATTATGATAATTAAAATTTACATAAAAAGCCAAAATTGTCAATAATAATTATCGTTACATAAATACTTCGGCGGGTTCAGCAGGAAACATTATTCCTGTCGGGCCGTCTTTTTGTTCACGCGGGGCGGCAAAGATCTCTGCCACATGGTTTCAATGTGAAAAGCGGCTTTAATGACCTGGTCGAAACTGATATCGGGGATTTCATCATTTTCCTGCAGATAGCCTGCCAGATACAATTCTGACTGGTTTTTCAGGCCGGCACGCGCACAGGCGATATAAGCAACCGATTCAGCTTCAAATTCTTTCACAGCATGCGACAAATGACTTCTGTCCGGCCACCATTCAGGACTGGGAGTACCAAGATGACCACAATACAGGTGGGCAAGCTCATGCAGCAGAGAAACGAATTGTGATTCCCTGCTGGCCGTATTTGATAGTTCAATCAGATATCTGGCATCAGGAGAGGTATTCCAGTTTTTCCGAACTTCATCGGTGATATCGCTGAGCTGCCTGATTCTACCGCCAAGTTGCGACCCGAAATGCTCAAAACGCACTTCGATCAGGTCACGCCTGCAGTTATCGATTGTCTGATTCAGCTCATTTTCGATTTTGCCGCCGGTCGCTTCGAACGGAAAAAGAAAGTCATCAGGAATATCAACCGCCGGCAACCTTTTATCCTGCTCTGTATCTGCAACGTCGTAAACCAGCATGATCGGGCCACCCGGCCGCAGTATCATCAGAGGCTTGGCCGCCACTTTTATCAACCTGTTGAATTTGTCGTGCCAGCGTTTGGCCGAGTTGAAAAATCTGGCGCCGGGCATCTGAATATGCACAAGCATGGCATTGAATGGTGAATAATGCCGGAATCGTGCAATAAAACGCACCAGTTCAAAATATGCAGCACTGTTTTTATATTGCCGGGTAAGCTTGAACAGTTCATCGAGAACTGTCATCGCTTCGAATTCTCTGCTTTTTTCCTCCCTGATCCGCTCGACTTCAGCTCGATTAAAATAGCTTCCGGTACCGTTTTCGATCATCGTCTCATCCTCCGACTCTTTTTATTGATTTCTGTAAAATCAAAATCTGCTTAACCGGTTCGGCGGCCCGGTCTATCAGTCGGGTTGCTTTTTTGCTGACAGGAGGTCAGCGATACTCGGCAGCATCAGGATAGATGATGCCGGGTACTCCAGTCAAATTTTGTTCTTAAGCTTTCGCTCAGCAGAACCGCTCTATCCTGCGCTGTTCTGCATAAGCACCTCCTGTGCCAAACAAGCTTACGAAAAAGCAATCCCGACTTCTCCCCGTGCCTTACTTTACCCCTAAGCCGTCTTTATTTATGCAATTGTCAATAATTCCCATCAGAGTATGCCTGGCAAATCAGCCAGTTACCCGGGTTATTATTGGCTC
>JAKQQP010000134.1 GCA_029564115.1 Candidatus Rifleibacteriota bacterium
AAAACTTTTTCGGGGTAGTTGCCCGGCCCGATGTTCTCGTCGTATTGCAGCGGCAACCCGCCACCAAAGCGCGGGTACCAGAAAGTCATGATGAAGAAACGGGCCAGCACATTGCCAAAGATCTGGCGCTTGGCGTGCCCGCCCAGATCTGGTCTGATGCCCATGAGCTTCAAACCACTGGAAAAAGCCATGTAGCCATGCCCGAAGCTTTCGACTTTCTGCCAGAATTCACTGGCGGCACTGCCGGCATTAAAAAAATCTTCGGGCGTATATGACGAATCTTTGAATATTTCGCCGGTTTCGGGCACAACCTCGTTCGAAAAGCCCAGAACGCCCATTTTAGCAATGAGTTTATGCTTGAGCTCGATTTCCTGGCCCATCATTCTGACAAACTGTTCTTTTTTGTTGATGAATACCTGCACGTAATCGAAGCCCTTTTTAACGTCGCCAACCTGAAGGGCTTCTGGTGAAACAAGGAACATCTCGCCGACGCTGGCGGTGAACTCTTCGCCGCTTTCGGCACCATGCGCGTCGGCCGCAGCTTCTCTCGTGTCGCCGGCCAGGTTGAGATACACAGCTTCATCGGAAGGCCCGAGAAAGACGTTGCCGGCAAGTTTGGGATTTTTGTATTCGTTGTCGTCGAGTGGCGGCAGCAATATGAACGGTCGATATTTGAAGCCGGGCTTGACCCTGATGTTGCGGGCCAGGCTCAGAGCCGCGCTGTCTGGCTCTTCAGGGTGCCTGCCCTCTTTGGTGAACATGATGTTGAGGTGGTCGTTGGGGCCCATCTTGTCGCGGCCCTGTTCTGCGCCGATTTTATCGACCCAGAGCATAAAGTCTTTGAGCACCGGCACCATTTTCATGACCACTGTGAACGGGTATTGCACGCGCAAAACATACTGGCGCCCATGAAATTTTGCCTTGCAGACGATTTCGAGCAAGCCTTTTTTTTCTTTGCCTCTGAGGTTGTTGGGGCAGTCGAAACCCGTCGGGTAAGGCAGCGCTTCGGCGTGGGAAAAGACAATCTCAGGCGGCAGCTGCATCTCGACTTTCAGCTCGTCAGAAAGTTTTTTTAGCAGCCCGGCTGGTTTGTAGAAGGCAGTCGACAGCTTCTGGCGGCCGGGGGCGCCGCGAAAGGCCTGATAAAGCTCTGAGTCAGGGTCATTTATCTGAGCGTTGATCTGCTGCAGCACATCGCCGACATAAGATTCGAGAAAATACCTGGTTATCTGGGTGTAATCGCTGAGGGTGAGCAGCTGAGTGTGGCCGGTCATTCGCTTTGACAGCGCCATCACCATGACCAGCATAACGCTGATCAGGCCAAGCAGAATGATGGTTATATTACCCTTTTTGCGATGCAGCTTCCAGCTCATAAGCTTTGATTATAACATACCAGCACCCTGATGTTGAAAGGTTGCTTTTGCTTGTCTGATACTCTACAATCGGGTTATGCACCGCCGTATCAAGTTCAAGTATGAGATAGAGCCAGCTGCCAGATCTTTTCCCTGGTTGCGATGGCTGTTCGAGTCTGCCAGATTCAATCTGACCCTGATGTTGCTCATTCTGGCGTCTGTGGCGTTGATCATCACCGAAATTTTTGCACCTCTGGCGCCGCAAACTCTTGAACTGGTGCAGAATATCAATGATGTGCTGACTATGATTTTTGTTCTCGAGCTGGGCCTGCGCTGGCTTATCAGCACTTCAACCAGCAGGTATCTTCATGATTTCTGGATAGACATTCTGGCGGTCGCGCCGATGTTGCGAATTTTTCGCGTTGGCCGGGTTCTGCGGCTGCTGCGACTTTTTCGTATTTTTTCGCTTGGAAGCAGCGTGCAGCGCCGCTTCACTTTTTTCAGCAAAGTGTTTGCCGGGCGCCTACTCGAATACGGTGTAATTTCAAGCTTTGCCATTTTTGCGATAATTTTTGGAGCAGTTGGTTTTTCGCAGTTCGAAACCGGTCTTGGTGATGGCATTGCAACGCCGGTCGATGCTTTCTGGAAGTCTCTGTTTTCGATGATGGCCGGCGAATATGCCGATTTTCCAGTTTCGTTTGGCGGAAAAATGGTTTTTCTGGTTCTTCTAATATTTCAGATGGGCGTTTTTGCCATGTTAACCGGTACTTTTTCGGCAATCATGTATGACAAACTCAAGGAGAGCGCTATGCACAAGCCGGCAAACCCCGACGATCTCAATAAACACATTATAATCTGTGGTTTTAGCGCCAAAGCCGCTATTCTTGCCAGCGAATTTTTGATCGACCCGGCATTCAAGCATTCTGAAATTCTGCTTGTTTCAGAAAAGGCTTCACTTGAAGATCTGCAGCATCGCAACATCAAAACACACCGTATCAGCGTTCTCAAAGAAGATTTTACCCGCATGGAAACTCTGAAAAAAGCCGGAGTGGAGCGCGCCATTGCTGCAGTAATTCTCTCTGAAGACGGTGAACACCGAACCACCCAGGATATGGATGCACGCACGATTTTAGCTGCTCTGACTATCGAGAAACTCAACCCGAAAATTCATACTTCTGCAGAGATTTATAACGAAGAATATGCTTCGCATCTTAAAATGGGCGGGGTCGAAGACGTGGTGATCCAGGGTGAGGTCTCAGGGAAGCTGCTGGCCCGGGTTGCCATGCACGAAGGTTTGCTTGCTTTTTTCAAAGATCTGCTGTCGCGAGAATCAGGTAATACACTCACTTTTATCGAGCCGCCCCCTGAAATCGTCGGGCGCACGAGTGACGAGGCCATCGGTGTTTTAAACAAAGAGCTGGGTTTTACAATGGTCGGAATCAAGCCACAGAATCGGCCGGTAATAGTTAACCCGCGTGGCCACAAGATCGAAAGCACTGATGAAATACTTGTGATCAACCCGGTATCAGACTGAAAAATGAGTTCACAAAGACAGAAACCTTCTATTGCCCGGTCGGCAGCGGTTATGGGTGTGGCCACTTTTTTCAGCCGCATTGCCGGTTTGTTGCGTGAGCAGACTTTTGCTTACCTTTTCGGCGCTGGCATCTGGACTGACGCCTTCAATGTCGCTTTCCGCATTCCGAATCTGCTGCGCGATCTGTTTGCCGAAGGGGCGATGAGCGCCGCTTTTATACCCACTTTTAATGGAGTTCTCGAAAAAGATGGGGCGCAGAAGGCTTTTAAACTGACGAATTTGACATTTTGTGCCATTCTGGTTGTAGTCGGGACACTGACTCTGGTCGGTATTGCCGCCAGCCCTCTATTGGTAAGTACTCTGGCGCCAGAGTTTGCTTCGAACCCCGAAAAATTCGAAATTACGGTGACTATGACCCGCATCATGTTTCCATTTTTGCTGGCGGTTTCGTGGGCGGCGATTGCCATGGGCATTCTCAATTCGATGGGCGAGTTTTTCGTGCCGGCGATTGCCCCTGTTTTTTTGAACCTGGCGATGATTCTGTCGGGCTGGTTGATCTGCCCATACGCTCAGGAATTCGACATGCCGGCCATTACCGGTATGGCAATCGGCGCAATGATCGGGGGGATGCTGCAATTCGTCGTGCAGCTGCCGGCTTTATTTCGCTTTGGCTACCGCTTCAAATGGCAGCTGAATTTTAAAGACCCTGGCATTCAGCGCATCATCAAGCTGATCATCCCGGGTACTATCGGCCTGGCAGCGACGCAGGTGAATATTGCAATCAGCACCATTCTAGCTACTTCGCAGGGTGAAGGTGCTGTCAGCTGGCTTGGCTACGCCTTCAGAGTCATGCAGTTGCCTCTGGGGCTGTTTGGAGTAGCCGTTGCCCAGGCGACTCTGCCGGTGATTTCGCGGCAGGCAGCTGCCAATGACCGCGATGGCATGGGGCAGACTCTGGCGGGTTCTATCAGATTGTCGTCGTTTATCAATCTTTATGCCTGTTTTGCCATTATTGCCCTGGCTGAACCGGTCGTGCGCATTCTATTTCAGCATGGTCGATTCACCCCGGCCGATACCCTTGCCACGGCAGTAGCTCTCAAGGCCTATGCGGTCGGTCTGCTGTTTTATTCGCTGGTCAAGATTCTCGGCCCGGCATTTTATACGCTCGACGAGACTAAAATTCCGGTTATGGCCAGTATGGTTTCCGTTGCCGTCAATATCGTTCTCAACCTGATTCTGGTGCACCCGTTCGGTTACTGGGGGCTGGCCTTGAGCACTGGTATCGGCGCAATGTTCAATGCCGGTATTCTTTATTACAGCCTCGAAAAGCGCCTGGGCAGCTTCAGCAGGTTCTCGCTGCTGCCGGCTTTATTGCGCATTTTTTTCGCAACCATGGCGGCAGGTCTCGTTTCGAATCAGGTGTATCGTTATGCTGTGCCCGGTCTGGCGCAGGTTTCGAATCTGTTGGCCATTGGTGGTTTTTTCAATGCGGCTGTTGCCATGACAATAGCTGTTGGCAGCGGCCTGGTCGGTCTTTTTATCGCTTCACGGCTGTTGAAAATTGCCGAGGCTGATCAGGCCGCCGAAATGCTGTTGCGGCGCCTGCGGCGCCGCAAAACAGCGTAATCGACTCATTAACCGGCGTAACCGCCGAAATGGCTCAGATACTGAGCCCGTTCGTAGAGAGCCGGGTTAGAGGTTTTCGCCAGGCTGAGGCGACCCTTGAAGTCTTCAATGCTCTGGTAACCTTTTTTGTTCATCCATGTTTCGATCTCTTTGAGGATCTCGCCCAGGTAGGCAGGGCCCTTTTTATAGAAAACCGAAGCCATCTGTACGGCGCTTGCCCCGGCCAACAGCATTTTGATAACGTGAGCGGCGCTGTGAACCCCGGTCGACGCAGCAACCGGGCACTTCAGCCTGGGGCTGAGAATGCCGGCCCAGCGCAAAGGCAGCAGATATTCGTTTTCGCTGCTGAGGGTGCCGGCTGCGACGACTTTTTCCTTTTCAATATCGATATCGGGGCTCGAAAAGCGGTTGAACATGGTTATGCCGGCGGGGTTTTCGCCATCGAGCTCGTGGCAGATCGCTGCCAGGTCAGAAAAATAGCTGCTGATCTTTACTGCAACCGGTATTTTGACGCGGCTGCAGACTTCTTTGACCGTATCTAGGTAGAAGCGCCGGGTGTCTTCGGCTTTGCGGGCCGGGTCGAAGGGCATGACAAAGAGATTCAGTTCGATGGCATCGGCGCCGGCATCCTGTACCTGCGAGGCGAATTGTATCCAATCACCTTTTGAAATACAGTTGATACTGGCTATTACCGGCACTTTGCTTGCTTCTTTGGCTGACCTGATCAGACTACCGTAGCTGGCAAGCACCTGATCGCGAATTTTGTAATCGAAGTAGTCCATGAATTCATCGAAATGAGAATCGGTTTTGCTTTGGGCAACTTGATTGTATTCGTTGATGATTTCTTCTTCGAAAACAGATTTGAGAACGATAGCAGCGGCGCCGTTATCAGAAAAAGCCCTGATTTTTTCGACGTCGGCAGTCAGACTGCTGCTGGCGATAATCAGAGGATTCTTGAGTTCAAGACCGAAAAATCTGGTTTTCAGGCTGGTCATATTGCTTCCCCGTTTACTGATTGTATTTGTTTTTCAGGTAGTCGTGCATCGAACCGGCGGCTTTACGGCCGTCGCCCATGGCGAGAATAACCGTGGCGCCACCTCTGACGATGTCGCCGCCGGCGAAAATTTCGGGTATGGAAGACTGCATGGTCTGTTCGTTGACTTCTATCGTGCCCCACTTCGACATTTTAATGCCGGGCAGACAGGCTGGTATCAGCGGGTTTGGTGATACACCGATGGCAACGATCGCGATGTCGATGTCGATTTCAACAATATCGCCTTCAATTGGCACCGGTTTGCGGCGCCCGGAAGCGTCTGGCTCGCCAAGCTGCATGCGCTGCAGTCTTACTTTGGCCACCCTTCCCTCGTTGTTGGCGAGGTATTCGATCGGGTTGGCCAGGTTCATGAATTCGATGCCTTCTTCTTCGGCATGTTTGATTTCTTCGAGGCGAGCCGGCATTTCATCGCGGGAACGCCGGTAAATGATGATCGAGCGGTCGGCACCGAGCCGTTTTGAAGTTCTTACGGCATCCATGGCTGTATTGCCGCCGCCAACGACCGCTACGCATTTGCCGCGCAATACCGGGGTGTCTGAGTCGGTTTGATGGGCGGCCATCAGATTAACGCGGGTCAGATACTCGTTCGACGACATGACGCCGTTGAGGTTCTCACCCGGAATGTTCATAAAATTGGGCAGACCGGCGCCGCTGCCGATAAAGAAAGCTTTGTAGCCGAGTTCTTTGAGGTCTTCGAATGAGGCTGTGCGCCCGACAACAAAGTTTTTTTCGAAATTAACGCCCATCTGGCGCAGATTTTCGAGTTCGACATCGACGATGGCGTTTGGCAGCCTGAATTCAGGAATGCCGTATTTGAGAACGCCGCCGATTTCGTGCAGAGCTTCAAACACGGTAACGTCATAACCCAGTTTGATCATATCGCCGGCAAACGACAGCGAAGCGGGGCCGGAACCAATTGCGGCAACTTTGATGCCGTTGCGTTTTTCGACCTTCGGCACCTGAATCTTGCCGGATTCGCGCTCATAATCAGCGGCAAATCTTTCGAGGTAACCGATTGCCACAGCTTCTTTTTTCATTTTCTGGGTGTAGAAGCATCTGGCTTCGCACTGTTTTTCCTGGGGGCAGACGCGGCCGCACACTGCGGGCAGGGCGCTGAATTCTTTGAGAGTCGCGGCGGCTTCGAGAAATTTGCCGCCTTCGATGTATTTGACGAATTTCGGAATATTGATTCCAACCGGGCAGCCTTCGATGCAGGTCGGGGTAACGCAGTCGAGGCAGCGGCATGCTTCGCGCCGGGCCTGATCAGCGGTGAGCCCTTTGTTTACTTCGCATATCTGTGATTTAATGCGTTCACATGGCTCTTCTTCGGTCATTTTAACGCGTTCGATAGAGGTGCGTTCTTTGCCGGTAAGGTTGTTGCGCAGTTCTACGCGCCAGTCGGCATTTCTTTCCTGTTTGAGAATTTCGCTGTAATCGGTCATTTGCAGATTCCTCGCGGTTATTTCTTTCTGGCCTGGTCTTCTTCGTTCTTGTAAGCGCGCAGGCGCTGCAGCATTTCATCGAAGTCGATCTGATGGGCGTTGAATTCGGGGCCGTCGACGCAGGTGAACTTCGTCTCGCCGTTGACCGTGACGCGGCAGGCACCACACATGCCGGTGCCGTCGACCATGATCGTGTTCAGGCTGACCTGGGTCGGAATCTCGTATTTTTTTGTCAGCTGGGCGGCGAATTTCATCATGATGGCCGGGCCGATGGCAATACATTCGTTGACCTTTTCACGTTTGATGACTTCTTCGGCGCCATCGGTGATCAGCCCCTTTTTGCCGTAAGAACCGTCGTCGGTCATGACGATCACTTCGTCTGAGTATTCGCGCATCTCGTTTTCGAGAATCAGCAGGTCTTTGTTGCGGGCGGCGAGAACCGTGATGACGCGGTTACCGGCTTCTTTGAAGGCTTTGACGATCGGGTAAAGCGGTGCGATACCGACCCCGCCGCCCATGGCCAGAATTGTGCCGGTTTTGTGAACATGGGTTGCCTTGCCCAGCGGGCCAACCAGATCGGTGATACATTCGCCGGCTTCGAGATTGCAAAGCTTGGCCGAGCTGGCGCCAACGTTTTGAACGATCAGCGTGATCGTGCCTTTTTCAAGATCTGAATCGACGATGGTAAGAGGTATTCTCTCGCCTTTTTCACCGATTCTGAGAATGACAAAGTTGCCTGGCTTGCGCGATTTCGCAATCATCGGGGCTTCTACGACAAACTTGAATACGAGTTCAGATAATCTCTGTTTTTCGACAATTTTATTCATGCCTGTAAATTACTGAACTGGTTTGGTTTTTCGGTGCCAGAAAACTGAAATGAGCTGTTGCTGCACCGAATCGGTTCAGTCTCAGATCAGACTATTGCAAACCTGCAGCAAAATCAACAGCTTTATTTCTGCCGGTTGCATCAGAAGTAAACTGCAAAATTCTACTTTCAGTGAGACGGTTTTCTTGCCACTACGAGCTTAAGCGAAGCAGTCTTCGTTGCACCATATCAGCCATAGATTTGGAACTCCGAAGTTTAATGTGATTGCCTGCCTGATAAATGAAAGGCTTGCTTTTGTTGGTGAAAAGCGGTAGATTAAGCTGATTCACAAAGGAGTTTGGCCATTATGTCACCACAGATTGAAGTTATTAAAAACCTGTTCAGCGAACTGTTCGCCAAATTGATGGCCTTTACTCTTGAAGAAGATTTCCTCCAGGATCTCGGCGAATCCCTCGAAATCTTTTATAACCTCCAGGAAGGCGAAGAATACGAGTTCGACCCCACCGAAGAATTTCTTTTTCTCAGCTGGTTTTTGCTCGATGACGGCGACTCCGCCGGCAACTGCCTGATGGACGAGTTCATCCGCCGTAATTCTGACGAATTGAACCTTCAAGAAATGCAGGTCTGCCACGCTCTCAAAGAAACTCATCTGACCCTGCTGCAGGTTAAATCAGTTGAGCCGGGCACTTCAATGACCCTGAAAGACGTATTCCTCGGCGAAGAATTTCAGGTCTCTGAATCAGTCGGCTCAGACAGCGTGCCCGACAACAGTGTTTTGTTCACGCGCGTTCTGCGCCTTGGTGAGGCCAGATTTCTGGTCGGTGCCGGCATTTTTCTAGACCCGTCGGTTCTTGAGCCTCTCACCCAGTTTATTACCGATCAGTTTAAACAGGACTGCGAAGCGGGCCACCACATGAGCTTCAAAGAGTTTCTCAAAGAGAACGGCGAACTGATCAGCTGGTGGATTCGCGCCTACGAGAAGGGCGAACTTACTGAAGAACAGGCTGAGGGTGATTCTGAGCCGGATCCAGACTCGGATACACAGGGATGAGCCTACGGATCGACACGGATGTAGTCGATTTTTGGCCACGGATGAACACGGATGAACTCGGATAGAGCTGATTTTTGGCCACGGATGAACTCGGATGAACTCGGATAGAGCTGATTTTTGGCCACGGATGGACACGGATAGACTCGGATAGAGCTGATTTTTGGCCACAGATGAACACGGATGAACGCGGATAGAGCTGATTTTTGGCCACGGATGGACACGGATAAACCCGGATAGAGCTGATTTTTGGCCACGGATGAACGCGGATGAACCCGGATAGAGCTGATTTTTGGCCACGGATGGACACGGATAAACCCGGATAGAGTTGGTTTGTGGCGCGGATAAAACGGCAATCAGGGGCCGTAGCGACCCATCTGGGCATTGGCTTCGCCGGCAGTCAGACAGGGTGAATCACTGGCGAAACCGTCGGCGGTTTTTTGCAGACGGTAGTCGAAGGGCGAACCACCGATAAACAGCGGGTCGACTTCGATGTTGGCGGTTCCGGTGCTGTTGGTGCCGTTGAATGCGTATGTGTAGTTGAAAATATCGTTGAAACTCATCGAGGGCGTCGCATTCGGAATAGTCTGGTTGACACCGTAAATTGCTCTGGTGCTGCCGGTGTAGGCGATAATATTGTTTTTGATGACCGGGTTTCCGGCGTCGATCTGCACACCTATCAGACAGTCGACGGTGTTGTTCTCGAAATAATCGTTGCCGAGCAGCGCCACCCCGGTCTGGTTATCGATGAACAGATTGTTGCGAATGTTCGAATTCGCTGAAACCATACCGATATCGCAGTCTCTGACAGTATTGTATCTGATGTTGAGAGCGGTAGACAGGCCAAGGTTCAAGCCCATGCCGCACAGGCCAAATTCGCAGTTTTCGATTGAAGGCGTCGCTCCTTCACTTTTAACACCGTTGTCGGCAAACATGATTGTCGCGTAACGCAGCATGTTTTCTGGCTGGTTGGTGCCGATAAAGGCGATTCCGCCCCAGACAGATTTGCGCGGAAAGCTTTCAGCCGAGGTAAAAAGGATACGTTTGTTTTCTGCGCCAACCGCCATCAGGCCACCCTGAATGATCAGGTCAGCCATGTTCGAACCAAGGGAATCCGGGATCGCATCGCTGCGGGTAAAGCGTATTTCGGTGCCGGGTTCGATGGTGAGCACCGAACCGCCGCGGACTCTGATATCGCCCTGCACAATGTATGGACTTTCCGATACTTTCCAGGTGCGGTTTTCGGCAAGAATACCGGGTGTGACCACTGACAAAGTTTGGGTTGGCAGGCTTTCGTTGCCGGCGATGTCGATGGCTTTGAGGCGATAATAATATTTTACCGCGATTTTCAGACCTTCGTCCTGGTAAGAAGTGCTGCCTTCGCCCGAAACGATCGGGTTGGCGTTGACACGGATAAAAGTGCCTGCTGCCGAATCGGCCCGGTAGAGATTGTAGCCGGCAAGATCGTTTTCGCCATTGCTGGTCCAGCTCAAAACAATTCTTTCCATTTCGGCAGGTGCCGCAATCATGAAGTTATTCGGAGTGGCCGGTGCTTCACCGCTGGGTGTGGCAAACTGATAGTCTGAAGATATTCCCTCATTGCGCTCGAAATCAAGTGATCTGACGCGAAAATGGTAAGTCTGCCCAGGCAGCAGGTTGGCGAGTGTCACTGAATGTTCGGTAACCATGGCCGGATCAGAAGCCAGCATGGTATAGGGTGTCAGCCCGACCGGGCCGGTAGCGTAATCCACTGTTGAATCAGAGGATTCGTTGGTTTTCCAGGTTATGATGGCAACGTTTTCGCTCAGACTGGCGACTGCAACTTCGGTGATCACCGGCGGCAGGCCATCGATAACGGCGAAGGTCAGATCAGCGTTTTCGAGGGTTTTACCACGGCTGATTTCGACAACTTTGACAACAGATTTGTTGTCGTAAGTTGCCACGAGCTTTTTTTGCCCCGGATCTACTTCTGTAATGCTGTAACGACCGAGTTCATCGGTTAAAACTGACTGGTTGGCGCCGTAAATCTCTACCCTGGCTTTATGAAGCGCTTTGCCGTTAGAGTCGAAAACCTTGCCGGTAACGTTACCTTTCACCGAGCCAGAACTTTTCAGACAGCCGGTTATACCAACAAGAACAACCATCGCCAGCAGCAGGGCGATGATTTTTCGCGAATTCTTCATAATGCCTCCGGGTAGAATATAGCTATAGACAAACTATCGGCATCTCTACGCGGTTTGGATAGACATGAATGAATAAAAATCGGCCGCGGATGAACACGAATAAGTAAAATAGGCCACAGATGAACACGAATAAGTAAAACAGACCACGGATAAACACGGATGGACGCAGATGAAATCAATATAAAGAGAAAACTGCACAGCGGGGTTCTGCTGTGCAGTTTTTACGAGTCTGAAGGTGGGTCAGTTCAATAGAAACTCGATGACGCTGGCCATCTGATCGATGGTGGTGCCGGCAAATTTTGGATTGAGCTCTTTGGCGTAATCAAGCTGTTCGCGGGCCTTGTCGTTCTCGCCGATAGCAGCGAAAGCGTAGGCGAGCATGGCGTGTGCTTCAGCATCAGAAACGCCGGTATTGCGCCGGGCGGTATATTTGAAGTGCGGGTTTTCGTTGCCGAGCTGTTTGTAGATAAGGTCGACGACCTTTTCCATGTCTGAACGCGATGCTTCCTGGATATAGCCGGCGGCCAGACCTATTTTGGCGTCGTTTGAAACATCTTTGGCTTTTTCAAACCATTCTCTGCCGTCTCTCAGTCGACCAAGATAGGCTTTAGACCAGCCGATACCATTGTTGGCCTCGGCTTTCTCGTCGATTGTCGGGTTGTCGTTGAGAACTTTATTGAACTGGGAAATGGCACTGTCATACTGCCCCTTGGCAATGTTAGCCCACCCCAGGTCGTTGAAGGCATTGCCTCTGACGATGGGAGTTCCGACGTCATACGAGTAGTTACTGCTGCCTTCGCCATTTACGCCACCCGAGCAGCCTGTAAGACCGATCAGCATCGGCAGAACCAGCAATACGGCTGTAATGTGCTTACTTTTCATGATATGCTCTCCTTTGCTGTAATCAACGCATTACCGCGAACTTACCGCGTTTTTTCAGAGTCTGACCACCGCGTGTCACTTCGAGCTGATAGAAGTAGACGCCGTTGGCAACTATTTTCCCTTTTCTGTTACGGAGATCCCATCTGATTCTGCCGCTGTTGGTGCTGGCAAAGTCAAAGGTGTCGAAGTCTGCAACGCGGTGTCCGGCTGTGTCGTAGACTTTCAATTTCACCAGATCGGCATTTTGATTGAAGTTGTAATTGAAATACATCGAATTGCCGGTTACCGGGTTTGGATAGGGCATGAATTCGTCGAGGGCGAACGGAGCAGGAGCCTCTACCTGGAAAGACTTGCGCAGAACGTTGCCGGCCTGATCGGCGACTTCGAGCCTGATCTCATGTCTGCCCCTTGGCAGGGCCTTTCTGAGCTTGTAATTGAAGTTGCCGGCAGCATCGACTGTTACGCCGGGTATTTCCAGATCGTTGATGAAAAGTCTGAGTGAATCTTTTCTGATACCCGAACCGTTATCAACGAGCTGCCCCTTTATTTCGGGCATGGGAGTTTCAAGTCTTTCGAGCGATGCCGGGCTGAGATCGAGAACCGCAGGCTCGGTCAGGTCGGCCATCAGGGCAATTCTACCCAGGCCGGTGAGTTCGGCCGATATCTTACCATCTTTGAGGCTGCCACCCTGGAAAATCCAGTTGCCGTCTTTGTCCTGGCGGTAGATGTGAATCTTTTCGGCGGGTAACGCTAATTTTTCGCCGCTTACATCTGCGGTGTAGAGCAGGCGCTTTTTCAACTTAAGGCTGGCCGGGCCGATTTCTTCAAGAGGCATGACGCCGGTCAGACCCGCTGGCGCTGCAAGGGAAGCTTTTGCACCCGGCAGAGCGCTGGCTCTGAAGTTTGCTGCCGCAAAGGGAGATTCGAGATGTTCGCGGTCGAGCATGTAGATTGCTGTCGGTGAGAAGGTTGAACCTTCGGCACCTCTCAGATTTGCCAGACCCGAGGCCGAGGTGATGTCGAGGCGGCGCGAAGCATTCAGGTCTGCAACAGTGAACTGGAAGGAGTCGTTGCCGACCATGCCGTGCAGGTCAGAGCCAGAGACATCGATATAGGCTTTGCCGGGGCTGTTGATGTCGATTTTGTAAGAACCGGCATAGAAGCGCTCTTTGAGGAAGTTCATGATGACCGGTGTGCGTGCTGAACTCTGCTGCACAGAGGCGGAAGGCGCAGACTGCAGGGCTTCAGAAGCTTTGGTGACGATCATGATTTCGTATTCGTTGGCCGGGTTCGAGAAGATTCTGGTGGTGAACGACGGACCAGTATTGATGACAACATTGTTGGTGCTGTCGGCTGCCATGATATTGCCGGCCAGATCAGTGGCTCCTTCGATCGAGATGATCGCTACGCCGTCATAGAGAGCGCTGCTGTTTTTCGGGATTACAGTCGTGCCGGTCCAGGTGTCTTCTTTGTAGGAAGTTTTTTCGATAACCATCAGCTGGCCACCATTGGTAGTCAGTTTGACGGTCGGGTTCATGGTTGGATCGACAAGTTCGCTGAACCTGATGGTGAAGGTCACCATGCCGGTAGAGATCTTGTTTGCCGAGCTCGGTGCCGGCTGCACTTCTACTACCAGAGGTTTTACCGTGTCGACCGTGAACCTTCTGGTGACGGAAAAGTTACTGATGTTGTAACCATCGACACAGGTCTCGATAGCCGCAACGCGCCAGTAATAAGTGCCGTCTTTGGGCATGGTGAAGGCGCCTTCGGTCATTACCAGCACCTGGCCGAGCAGAGTAGGGTAATCAGTTCCGGCCTGATTGTTCAGAATGTTGTTGAACGAAGGATCGTCGGCAACCTGCAACAGGTAACGGTCGGCATCCGTGGTTGCACCCCATTTGAAAGACTGGCTGCGCTTGTTGGTAATCTGGTCGGGAAGCGGCAGAACCATAACCGGTGCCGCTGGCGGTGTGCGATCGACCACGAATGTTGCAGTTTTTTCGGCAGATACGTTGTTGGCAAGGTCGATGGCCCTTAATTTGACGGTGTAGGTGCCGTCAGCTTTATCGCCAATGTTGAGGTTTGCACTGACTGAGGCGCTTTTTGCCGGCAGACCATTTGCCGGGACGGCTGTCCAGGCATTTGAACCTTCTGCCCATTCTACGCTGCTTACTTTGACGTCTTCCGAAGTCCCTTTATCCTGAACCAGACCTTCGAATTTCACTACGCTGCCACGGTATTTTCCGCCATTGGGGAGTGTGACAGAGGTAATTTCAGGGGCGAGGTAGTCGAACCGAAGAGTGTATGAAGCGGCAAGCATGTTGGGAACATTTTCGCCGGCATTGGCTCGATCGAGCAGTTTGACCGACATCACAACGTCAGTCACGCCGACCGCTGTGTCGTCCGGGACGGGGGGAATGCCGAGAACGAGCTTATTGCCCACTACATTGTGATTACCTGATGTAGAAGCGCCAATCGACCAGGTGAACGAGCTGTTGGTATAGTCTACACCTGAGCCAGCGCTGTTATACCAGTTGGGGTCGCCGGGAACCTGGACATTGGCAAGACCCGAGTCTGCAGGCATTTTCGGGCCATAGGTCACGATGTCTCTCGGGGCATCCGATACAGTGACACTCAGTTCAGTCTGGCCAAGGCCGAACCATGGCTTGCTGTCGGCACTGCTGAGAGCGATAGACGGGACAGATGAGGTGACGACCGGAGGTTTGCTGTCGAAAGTGAAGAAACCGTTAACGGCAGCGCCGGTGTTTCCGAGCGTGGTTTTGGGCACCACGGTCATGTCATAGCGACCGTCATGGCTCTGGTCAGTTGCCAGCGCACCTGAGTGCAGCTGCCAGACCAGCGCGGAAGTAGAAGCGTTAGCCTGCTGGCTTCCTGCAATTGCACCGTTATAGCGCACTGAAATAGTTGAATTCGTATAGTCGGGGCGGGCATGGTTGATGATAGCCCAGACCTGACTCTGACTGAGAGCGGCATGAGAATAATTGGCAACCCGCTGATCGGGTGGCAGGAAAGTAACCGCATCCGGAGCGTCTTTTTCGAGGCTGAAACTGCGGGTGGCGGTGACCCCGACGTTGCCGCCGGCATCCATGGGGGTTACGGTGACGGTATAAGTGCCTGGCAGTGTCAGTTCCGGAAAGTCGAAGTAAATGGTATCGACACCATTGTTCGACTTGTTACCAAGTATGCTGGCTGCAGAACCATCATGCACCAGGGTGAATACAAAGCCGGGGTCGTTGAAAGCGATACCTGAATCTCCGGTATCGTTTACAACTGCAGTCAGGCGTGTGACAGCGCTGGCTATGACAACCGGCTGGGGCATCATGTTGATGTCGGTGGCCATATTGCCGAGGCTTACTCGCGAAACGGTCGGCACATCGCGGTCAACAACCACGATTCGATAAGCCTTGTTCAGATAATTTTCGATGTTGGGGCTGGGTTTTGCCTGGTCGGCGGCAACGACCCAGAGTTTATACTGCCCACCCGAAAGGGATGAGGCATTCCAGCTGTAGTTCCAGGGTGATGGGCTGGCGGCCATTATCGGAACAGACTGCGAAGCGACTGCGCCGCCGCTGAAAGGCTGCCAGACAAGGTCGATGTAGCCGACGCCAGAGCTGTTATCGCTTACCTGACCCGAGAGCGATATGTTCGGAGTCGAGCTGGAAACATAAATGCTCGTGGTTTCGTTAAAAGAAGCTGTGGCAGGGGTGGAGTCGATGAAGAATGCCTGCCCGCCACCGGAAGGGATGGATATCGGTTCAAGAGTGTTGCCAAAAGTATCTTTGGCACCGGTGATGCTGAGTGTGGCAGCGCCGTCATAAGAACTGCCGCCGTTTGTCGGTATGGAGAACTCGCCTACAAATGTGTTCGATGCTATCCAGTTGCCGGCTGAGCTGGTAATCTTGACACCGCCGGCAGTGGTGATATTTATTACCGGGTTGGTGGCAGAATCCATGGCTTTGCCGAAGATCATCTGCAGACTGTATGTGCCGGCACCCATCTGATAGGACTGGGTGACCGGAATTGGCATGGTAAAAGGTGCTGAAAAGGTCACTATGGTGTCGGTAGAGGACGACGAGTTATCATAGGTGACATTCACTGCGTCAGAAACTTCTGAAGTGTTTCCGGCGGCGTCTGTGAGGCGAAAGGTAATGCGGTTCGCGCCTGGATCGAGGGCCACGGTCATATTGACCGGTGAGGTGTTGACAGCCTGAGGCGAACCTTTGGGGCTGCCGTTGACATACGCCTGTATCTGAACCGGTTTGGCGACTTCTGTGTCAAGACCGGCAACTTCAACCGAAATCGAAACCGAACTCTGGTTGGTGTTGCCGGGCACTCCGGAAGCGTTGACCGTCGGTTTGGCGGGCGGTTCTCTGTCGATTATCACCGAAAAAGCTGCTGATCTTGAAATTTCAGTTCCATTGCTGTCTTTGCTGATAGCGACATAACTGTGGGTTCCTGGTGCAGGGCTGAGACCTATGGTCCAGTTGGAGCCGCTGACAGAGATGGTCGAAGCGGCAGTGCCGTTGTCTTGCAGTTCTATGCTCGCAGCACCCTCAGGGCATGAGCCGGCAAGAGTTATAGTGTTTGCATTGGTTGGGCTGGCAGGAGTCGAGCCAGTGATGGCGGTGTTGCCACTCGAAGTTGTGCCGACCGTGAAACTGACGGTGGTGTTTCCGGTGTTGGCGCTGGTCTCAGGTTTTGAAACGTCTTTCGCCTGAATCGAAACAACATGGCTGCCATTGCTGAAAGATGCAGACAGTGGCAGAGCGTATATGAAGCTCATGCCAGAAGGAACGGCTGTTCCTTCCTGGGTTGCATTGACACCGTTTGCCGTGACTGTTGGCGCCGCAACATTCTCGTTGCTGGTGATCTGAATGCGCACTGTCTGAGTATTCGAAAACACCGGCCCGTTGAGAAGCTGGGCTGTCAGTATCGGTGCGGTTGTATCGACGATGATTGACTTGTCGCCGGAGGCGGCTGTAAAACTGCCTACCGAGTTGGTGATCTGAACGCTGAAAGCAATGGGGCTGCCGCCGCTGTCTCCAATGTCGAGACCAGTGAAGGTGACGTTATGAGTGTTAGCCGGAATCCCGGCGAACGATCTGAAGTCAGAACCGTTCTTTTTGTAGGTAGCAACGAATGGGGAGCCATCACCTTCCCATTGTGCATCCATGGCAACGGTTCCGCCGCCGTTGATTCTGTCTTCCCCGGTGACTCCAAGGGTTGCGTTACTTACCGCCGTTACATCAGGAGCCGGGCTCGGCGGTGGGAAGATGGCAAGATTGTAATAAACCGTTGCGTTGGCTGTGGCCGGGGTGGTGTCGCCACTCGAGGTAACTTTGACGGTAAAGTTGGCCTGGCCGCTGCCGACGCCCAGCTCGCTCGCCAGAAAGGTTGTGCTGGTTGAGGTAGTCGTAACGGAGCCTTCGCCGGTTAATTCTTCTGAACCCTTCAAAAACTGAACGGTATAGGGGGCTGTGCCGCCTGACCAGGTTGCGTTGAGTGTTACCTGGGTGTTCGAATCATTGACCGGAGTATCTGCTGTGGTTGCGGGTGTTGCTGTCAGGGTTACAGTCAGGCTGTCTGAACCAAAATCGTAGTTTACGGTATATTCAGCAGTAGCACCAGTTGTAGAACCGCTGGGAATAATTTCAACACTGTATTTGGCTGAACCGGAAGTGCCGGCGCTGCCCAGCGAGTTGGCCGGTTGAGTGAAGTTGGCAGGTGAAGATTCAACTGTCTGAGATGCGACGATAACGTTATTTTTGTCTTTGAGGATGACTTCAAACGGCGCGGTGCCACCGCCCCAGCTTGCAGACAAAGCCACTTCGCCATCTATGTCTGTTACGGCAGCGATCGGGCCAGTGAGGGTCGGGCTGATGATCGGTGCGGTGGTGTTACCTTCAACGGTGAACTGAAGTGAAGTCTCTGCTTTGTTTGCGCCGCTTGCAGGGCTGGTAGTGTCAGAGGCGGTGATATTGATGGTGTAATTACCATTGGGAAATGACGCTTCCGTAAGATCTATTCTGAAATAGTAGGCCTTTTCTGCGGCTGAATGACTTTCAAAAAATGCCCCTTTGCCGTTTGTCACAACTTTTGGCTGAGAAATAGCTTCGTCATAAACGACTTTCAGGTTGACCGATTCAGTAGCGAAATAGGTTGTGTCGGCATCGGTAATTGTGGCGGTGAGCACTGGAGCGGTAAAGTCGAAAAAGAAATTGTTGTCTCCTTCGTCTTCGTCGGTGCTCATGTCGCTCTGGTCCTGTACCAGAACTCTAAAAGCCGTTTTATTATCAGTGCCGCCAATTTCATCGAGATTGAATGTGTGCGTTTCTGACTGGGTGGCGCCGGCAACGAGGTTTTCTGTTTTGATTGTCGTGTCACCGTTTTTATAGGTCAATTCATACGGGCCGACTCCTCCTGAGAGCGTAGTTCTCAGTTTTATTACGTTTGAGGCGTTAAGAGTGGCTTCAAAGACGGAAGATGGTTCGGTGCTTACGTCTAAAGAAGCACTGACGGCAGCTGTTGCAGAGGCAACGCTGCCAAAAATCAGCAGAAGCATGCAGAGTAGCAACCGCATGCTCATGTGATTAAAATATTCAATACCAGCTTTTGTCTGCCTCATATTTGTCTCCTGTTCGTTTCTGCAACGAGGGCACGATCTTATATTATTTCTCATCTTTCTTTTCGGCAGGTTAATCAATAAACTTGACACGAAAAAAAAGCTTTTGGCAGATTTTTTTGCCGTGCACCTGTCATCTCGCTCTGCCATCTTGCCAATTGCATCTTCAAAGAAATGATTTTGACGCATAATATTATAAATGATGCACAGGCTGCAAGCATTTCGGGCATAAGTTCAAGTCAGATATTTTTCGGGGCACACGACAGCACTTTGTCTTAACCCGAAAATGCCTCGTCATGAATGCCTCTTTCTTTTTGGCTGATTAGTTGATAGACTTGACACGAAAAAATGCATCTGGCAGAATTTTTGAGAAACTTTTTGCCGTGCACCTGTTTGACCCTACAAAAGAAGAAAATTCATGCATAATATTATGGATTCAGCCCTGGCTGCCATCTCTCCTGAAAGAAGACCTGAGAACGCTGAGGTCGAAATTCCGGCAATTACCGCAAACTGTGTAGATAAATTTCTCAGTATAATGCACGGTCGACCGGGTGCTCTGTTTTTGTCGGTGCTGTTTCTGGCGGCGATCTTCTTGATCACAGGATGTGGGGGCACTTCAAATACCAAAAAACTCAGCGGCGGGCCGGCTCAGGTTGTGGACGACCTTGAAGCTGGTCGCATACAGGGCACCGTTTCTTCTCTCGATTCTGGTCTGGTAATCGGCGGCGCCGTCATTGAAACTTTCGAAAACCAGGCAGTGGCCGGTAATGATGGCAAGTATCTGCTTGGCCCGATGGCTGCCGGCGATTATCGGGTAATTGCCAGGGCAACCGGCTACAGCCCTGTAATTAAAGATGCCGTCAGAGTTCTGGCCGGGCGTATCACCGAAAACATAGATTTTCAGCTGACTTCACAGACCGCTTCGTATTCTCCTGATTTTGCCGTTCTGGCACTGTCGCCATACATCGGCACGGACGGCGACGAAATAACCGTTTATTGCCGGGGCTGCGGCACCAACCCCGGGCGGGTCACTTTCAACGACAAAGACGCCACGATCATCAGCTGGAACAGCACCCGTGACGACCGCATTGTTGTCAGAGTTCCGACCGAAGTCGAAAGCGGCCCGGTGCGCGTAATCATCGACAACAGAACTTCGAACGAAACTCAGCCACAGATGTTTGTGGCCAAGCCTTATGTGCTGCGTGCCGAACCGGCCATAGCGTCTGGCGGTGCAACGATCAGGGTGTATGGCCGCAATTTTAACCCGATTTACCGCTTCAACCGAGTGCGTCTGAACGGCGAACCCTGTGCTACCGTAGATTCTCCCAATTCTTCGACCTTGCTCGTCACTCTGCCTTTAAACGCTAAAACCGGCCTTTTGACGGTCACCATCGAAAGCGATGAATATACACTCGAAGGTTTTTCAGACGTGGTGGTCACGATTACCCCCGAACTGGTGTATATGTCACCCAGACGTTCGGTGCCTGATGTTCCGCTGACTCTTTATGGCTACAACTTCGGCTCAGACAGATCTATCGTCAAAGTGCTGTTTGGCAGCTACGTGATTCAACCGACCAGCTTTATCAGCTTTTCTGACAATCGCTTGTCATTTAAAGTTCCTTCCAATGCCGTTCTGGCACCAGGTAACAGTACTGAAATCAGAGTTCAGGTGAACGAATCCAGAAGTAATCCGCTTGTCTACACCGCTTTCAATACCCTTGACCAGAATCTCGATGACTACGGCATCTACAGATTTTCTGATCTTGCCCCCGCCGGAACCCTTAAACTCGCCAGATTCAGGCCAGACGAACGCATTGCCTTTTTAAGTGTGCTTTCAGGCTCCAGCAACGAAACTTTCAATGACGTTTACCACTACACTTTTGCTGGTTATCTGGGTGGTAACCGCTCTCCTGTTCCAACCCTGCCTGTCAGTCTCAGAGTTTCCACTGGCAGACCAACTCAGTCTTTATCTGCTGTTTCTGCAGCCGTGCTGGCACCGACAAAGGCTCTGTCTGCCTCATTGAGAGGTTCCCTTGCTGAGCCGGCCCCCGATACACTCGAATTGTATGTCAGAGATTTCAATGCCGCCGACCCCTGGGATTACAACAACGATATTCTGGCGACTGCCACTCTTAAAGCCACTGGCAATCGCAGCCTGGTTTATCTTGATATCAATGCAGCCGCTCTTGAAGATGATGAAACTGCATCTGCAGCGGAGCATTTTGACCGGCTATATACTTCAATTGCCGCTTCTTTCGGGGTTGACGACCCACCGGAAGGCAATATAGACGCCCAAAGCCGCATTGTCCTGTTCTTTACTCCGCTTCTCGATGAAGCGCCGACCATCCCTGCCCGCATGTCTTACTTCGACCCTCGCGACAAAGACCCGGCTCAGAGTAACTCTGCCGCTACCGAAGTTATTTTTGCCAGCCCGACTGCCTATCGCTCGTCTCCAGACGAATTTTACGCCAGTCTGGTCGAAAGTCTGCATCACATGATGTATTACAATCAGAAACGCGTTGGTCTGGTCTGGTATGGTACTGATTGGCAGCTTGCCGGCCTGTCGTCATTGGCGCGGCAAACGGCTGGCCTGGGTTTTAACCAGGGCAAGGAATTATCTGTAAGCCAGGTTGCGAACTTTTTGCAAAGTCCCGAAAACATTTCTTTAGTCGAATGGCCAGAACGGCCTACCGCCGGTAATTACGGCATGCAGTTTCTTTTTACTCAGTATCTGTTCGATCGCTGCCGAGGTTACGATGCCATCAAGGCTCTGCATCGTGGCAGCAACCAGCAGCGTGGCCTTGCCGACGTTGATCAGTATCTGCTGCCCTATGCTTACCCGGCCACCGCCGGTATGGCTGAATTTTTTCATGATTTCTGTCTGGCCCTTTATTGCGACGACCTGAACCTTCCCGCCGGCTTCAGCGGCTATGTCGCAGACAGGCACCAGTTCAAAACCGCACAGTTGCGCGGCAGACATATCGGCATAAACGGTTTGCGCGGCACCGCCCTCGATGAAGCACCGGTAGATACAAGAGTCCTGCCTGTTAAAGGCTTCGGCTGCCGGATTATCTCTTACCCATCCGGCAACTGGGGCGATCTTGAAGTCACCATCAGTGCTACACCAGCCACCGGCAATTTTGAGACGTGGGTTATTTATTATTCCAGTGAATCCGTTAAACCCGATTGAGTCTTGGATGGACGCGGATGTGATTTAGATTGGCCACGGATAAACACGGATAACGCGGATGTGATTTAGATTGGCCACGGATTAACACGGATAACGCGGATGTTATTTAGATGAGCCACGGATTAACACGGATAAACGCGGATGTGATTTAGATGAGCCACGGATAAACACGGATAACGCGGATGTTATTTAGATGAGCCACGGATTAACACGGATAAACGCGGATGTGATTTAGATGAGCCACGGATTAACACGGATAAACGCGGATGTGATTTAGATGAGCCACGGATTAACACGGATAACGCGGATGTGATTTAGATGAGCCACGGATTAACACAGATGAACGCGAATGTGATTTAGATGGCCACGGATTAACACTTTAGATTAATGGGTTCTTATCTGTGTTTATCAGTGTCCATCAGTGGCCTTTCTTATCTTCCCCTTCTTTCCGTGTTTATCCTAGGAAAGATTGTAGGCTTTTATCTTGTATTGCAGTGTTCCGCGTTTTATGCCGAGCATCTGCGCGGCTTTCGACTGGTTTCCTTCGACTTCGCGCAGGGTGCGACTGATCATTTCTTTTTCGATCTGGGCGATCATATCGTCGAGTGTGCGGCCTTCTTTGATCTGGTCGGCGATCCAGTCGAACATCCCGGTGGTGCTTTCAGGAGCGAATCCGAGTCTGATTTCTTCGGGCAGATTGTCGATGTCGATGAGGTTATTTCGGCTGAATACGGCGGCGCCTTCGATGATATTCTGCAGCTGTCTGACGTTGCCGGGCCATTTGAAAGATTTCAGGGCGGTCATTGCTTTGGGAGTAACGCCCTTTATTTCACGGTTGGCTTTATCGGCGGCAATTTTTACGAAGTGATCTACAAGCATGGGTATGTCTTCGCAGCGTTCGCGAAGGGGTGCCAGCTGTATATTGACAACGTTGATGCGGTAGAAAAGGTCTTCTCTGAACTGTTTTTTGTCGATCAGATCTTTGAGATCTTTGTGGGTGGCTGCGATAATGCGAACATCGACCTTGAGAGGCTTGACACCGCCAAGGCGTTCGACCTCGCGTTCCTGAATGACGCGCAGCACTTTGGCCTGGGTGTTGAGCGCCATGTCGCCGATTTCGTCGAGAAAGATTGTGCCACCGTTGGCGATCTCGAATTTGCCGCGCTTTCTGGCTGCGGCGCCAGTGAACGCCCCTTTTTCGTAGCCAAAAAGTTCGCTTTCAATAAGGTTTTCGGGAAGCGCTGCACAGTTAAGTGTTACAAACGGACCGCTGGCACGGCTGCTCTGGCGTTGAAGGGCCTGCGCTACCAGTTCTTTACCGGTGCCTGATTCGCCTTGAATTAAAACTGTTATATCGCTTTTGGCGACCTGGTCTATTTTTTCTTTTACCAGTCTGATGGCGGCGGATTCACCGATAAAGCGGTCGGCTTCGGGCTCTACGAGAAAACGTTCTTCGAGGCTTTTCTTTTCGTAGGCGAGGTTGAAGCGTTCGCAGGCCTTGGCGACGATAATTCGCATTTCTTCGATATCGAACGGTTTGGAAAAATAATCGTAGGCTCCCTGCTTCATGGCCTCTATGGCGAGTTTTTCCGAACCGTAAGCTGTCATCAGGATGAATACCGCCTCGGGGTCTATCTGTTTAACGTGCCCGAGAAAATCCATGCCGGTCATGCCTGGCATGTTGTAATCAGAGATTATTACCTGAAAAGCACCTGGCTCTATCAGTTTGAGCGCTTCACCCGGGTTTTCGGCAGTTCTGACTGTGTAGCCTTCTTTGGTCAGTGCAGCTCTCAAGCTGAACAGAATGGATTTTTCGTCGTCAACGATGAGAATATTGTGCGATTTAAAAAGCATTTTTACTTTATCCTTCCTGTTTTCCCGGCAGGTATATGGTAAAGTTCGTGCCTTTGCCGGGTATACTGGAAACCTCTATTTTGCCGCCGTGCAGATCGACTATTTTTTTGACTATCGCCAGCCCCAAGCCGGTGCCTCTTTGTCTGGTTGTGAAGAAAGGTTCGAAAACTCTGGCCACTGTTTCGTCAGGCATTCCAGTGCCGTTGTCCTGAACCTCGAAAGTGACCCAGGGGCTGTCTTCTTCTTTGAAGGCTCTGATCGTGATCTGTCCGCCATTTCCGAGGGCCTGTATGGCGTTGAAGATCAGGTTCAAGAATACCTGTTTCAGCTTTTCAGAGTCAACGAATACTTTCAGATCTTCTGGATATTCGGTTTGCAGGGCGATCTGGTGGCGTTCTGATTCGTGGTGCACGAGTGCAATTACCGGTTTGATGATTTCAGCGAATTCTACTTCCCGAAAACTCGATCCTTCAGGTCTGGCGTATTTTAAGAGCTGCTCGACAACCGCGTTGAGCCGGTTGACTTCGCTGACGATGACATCGATGTATTCGCGTCGGCTGTCACCAGGTTTCGTTTCTTCCTGAAGCAGCTGCCCAAGAGTTTTTATTGAAGCCAGCGGGTTTTTTATCTCATGGGCGACGCTGGCGGCCAGCTGGCCTATTGAGCTGAGTTTGTCAGCGTGGTAGAGCTGCTGTTCGATAATTTTTCGCTGCGTGATATTGCTCAGGGTAAGAATCAGCCCGTAAGGGTTGCGTTCGTTATCGAGCAGCAACGAAAAACTCCCCTGAAAAACTTTGCTGCCCGAATGCCGATCGGGTTCTATTTCTATTTCGAATTGTCTTTCTCCTGGCTCGTTTACCTGCCGCCAGCCATTGATAATTTCTTGTCTCGATGCTTTGGGCAGCCTGCTTAAAAATTGTTTCAAAGAGAGCCCTTCAAGGCTTTCAAAAAGCTCGCTGAACTCATTTATGGCCGCAGCATTTGCCGTTTCTATGCGTCCGGCAAGATTCCAGGTGATGACACAGGTTTTTAAACTGCCCAGAATATTTTGAATGTAATTTGCCAGCTTTTCGATGTGCTCGACGTAGTGCTGCAGGTGGTCACGGTTGAGTTTGAGGCTTGTGGCCATACGATTGAACGAGCTGGCCAGGTTGCCGAGCTCGTCACCATGAACGGTTTCTATTTGAAAGCCGAGATTGCCCTCGGCTATTATATTGGCCCCGTCACGTAATTGCCGGATACGTGAAAGCAGAACCTTCTCTGAAAAAATCACCGAAATTATCAGGGCAATCACCAGCACCCAGCCGGTTACACTGAGATTTCGCGTGCGTGCGTCTTCGACCAGCGACAGCATTTTATCCTGAGAAACGGTGAGATAGACTGTAACCTGATCACCTTCAAGAGTTCTGGCAAGATTGACACGGCCAACCGACCAGGTGCTGTTGCCGAATTTGACAGTAAAAGTGTCTTCTTTGCGCTGGCTATTGAGAAGATGCTCCCTCGCCAGTTCCTGGCGGTAGGCTTCCGGAAGCGATGAAGCGGTGATTATTTCTTTGACTGCCAGGGCCGTTTCGGCCTGAAGATTGCGGGCTGTGCGCTTCATGCGGTTGTCATCAAGTTTGCGGCGCAGCGACAGGCGGCCGATGAATTCTCCAAGCTTGTGAACCGGCACTTCGGCACACAGATAAAGACCGTCTGCATGATTTTCGACTTCTATCTTCGACAGGTTCTGACGGGTATCGCTGACATCGATGGGTTGCCCTCTAGTGATTTCGGTATTGTTGCTCGAAATGGTCATGCCATTGCGCAGCGTCATTCTAAGATCGTGAAAACCTGTTTTTGAGATCAGCCGCTCTATTTCTTTCTGCAGCAGGTTATAAAGGCCATAGCTCGAGTAACTGGTCAGCTTTTCTGATTCGGCATAGAGCATGGCATTGTTCAAAAGCAGGTTTTTATCCGATTCCCAGTATGATTTGATCGATTCACGCAGCAGGTCGAGGCGCTGCTGAAAGATCTCGCGGGTTTTTTCGTGAATGAGCACGGTCGAACTCTCGTTGATGATGAGAGCCAGACTCGAAATAAGCATGAACAGCAATACTATGACTTTAAAGCGCAAAGAAATATAAATGTTTTTCACAGGTCACCAACTACCAGAGCATCGTAATTTTCAAGGTATTTTTCTTCGATCCATGCCGTTTCTGAGGCGAAATTCAGGTCGTATAAAATTGTCGAGTCGTTTGGCAGAGAGTTTTCTGGCCTGGCCGGCCATGAACGATCTGCGTCGGCAGATTTCCAGACTTCAAGGGTCATTACCGGCAGAATGCTTTTTTCTGCAAGTGAGGGAAAAGGCAGCAGCGTCACTTGCTGCAACCAGTCCGGTGGGCTGGCGGTGCCTGCCAATAAAGCCAGAGTGACCCATTGCGAAGCAAACATCGTGTCTCCTGCGGCAAATACTTCCATTGCCAGCGAAAGATCAGCCTCTACCGACAGCGGGTTCAACAACTCACTTTCGATGGCTCGATACAACACCTCAGCAGCGCTTGTCTGTTCTGATATTGCCTGCGCGCGGCGGCGAAAAGGTCTTTTAGATTTTTTTTTATCACCGAGAAGCAGGCACAGATTGCGCATGCTGTTGCGTGAAAGCAGAGGTTCAAACCACGGAAATCTATCGGGGTCGATTCGTCGCTGATTTTCGAGTATTTCAATGAAGCGGGCCAGAGAGAGTTTTTGGTTGGCCTTTGTCAGACCCGAGTGCCGGGCTGCTGCCAGAACCCAGACAAGCTTGATGTCGGTGCCTGCCAGGTGAAAATTTTGCGGCAGTATCGCTCTATTCAAACCCTTTTCGACAAGCAGAACATCAGAAGAACCCGGAGTGTCCCCTGCCGAAAACGTTTCGAGTGACTGAACGGTCAGAGAAAAATTTTGCCCGGTTTTGCGCGTCAATTCGGCGCTGATCATTTCCAGGAGCCGCGGTGCGAAATCAAGACGTGAAAGCAGTATGGCATTGAAAGTCTGCGGCTCAACGGCTTTAACAGCTTCAACCCGCAAAAAAAAACAGACTGCGATCAGCAGTATGGTTGCAATATGTCTGGCCATTTTTTTGCTCTGTTTATGATAAAAAATCATGGCTTCAGCATATCACAGCCGCCCGCCAAGATTAAGCCCCCGGCGTAAGAAAACCGGCCTGTCAGATTTTTTTTATTCTTAAAAAGTGAGAAGATAAATGCCGATATGGCGAGTATTATGCGTAAAGATTTTAATCGGCAGATCTGCTTTTTATTGATGCTTCTGGCTCTGGCTATACCGGCTATGAGCCTGGCCAGCGCCTCTCTCACACCCGAAACAGTTGCGGTGCAGGAATTTTACCAGGCAGAAAAATCTGAAGTTCTGCGACTCACCGATACTGAAGAATCGCTTGTAAGCGATAATCTGGCCCAGGTCAGCGGCTACTTCAGCCGCCCGAAACTTTTAAAACTTCTGGGAGGTAGCCGTCGTGTTGTTTTGACTTTCGATGATGGCCCGCATCCGCGGACGACTCCGCAGATTCTCGAAATTCTCCGCCGCCGTAATCTCAAAGCCATATTTTTCGTTCTTGGCATTCAGGCGCAGAAATACCCCGAGATAGTCAGGCAGATTCATGAGCAGGGGCACATAATCGGCAACCATTCATACAGTCACAAAAATCTGGCGCAGCTCAACGAAGAAAAACTGCGCGAAGAACTTGGCAAAACAAGCGCTCTGATCGAAAAGATCACCGGTCGCCGGCCCGAATTTCTCAGACCGCCTTACGGCGCCATGAATCGCAATGTTTTGCGGGTGGCAGCCAGTGAGGGTATGGGCATAGTCCTCTGGACGATAGATCCCAAGGACTGGCAGAACAAAAATGAACTCGCGATTGTGCGCAATACCGATCGACAACTTGGCATTTCGAGCGGCGACCACCGTGGTGGTGCTCTGCTTCTTCATGATATCTACCCGGCAACGGTCAGGGCTCTCGATACGATTCTCGACCGTCTGGCCGCGAACGAATTTTCTATAACCGCCATTGACCGGCTCGATGGCAATTCAGCCGGCTTCTGGGCGGCCAAAGACCCGAGTCTGCTACTTGACTCAGTGTTTGCAAAAAGATTCAACCCTGAACACACCAGAAATCACTTTTTGATCACCATTCTGAAAGAAAGACAGAAACGCCCGGAACTCTCGTCCATGGCTCTTTTAAAGGCCCACAAAAGCGGCAATCTGCTTCTCTTTCTGGCAAAAAATTCCTGACCGTGCCTTTTGAGCGAGTATAAGCCGGCCTTCGTTGTTGGTTAACGGCCGATGTGTCTACGCCTCTGAATGAAAATCAGAACTTTTGTATGGCGTTCAGGTGCATCGCATGAGTTCTGTATAACAAGCCCGCTGTTCAATTTGCCTTTAGAAGATTCGGTGTTCAGGCGGGGTGTTTGCGCACTGACTCAACCCAAATAGCTGCATCAGGATGATGGCTGTTTGGAAATGCCAGGCTGGAGCGGTTCTTCTGTGGGTGTTGCCGACTTGTTCTGCTCGAGTCTGCTTTGCAGAGAAATAACCTTCGGCCCTTTTGAAAGTTCCAGGATTTCGTAGACGTTCAATGCTTCATCCAGGCCGCGAATTCGCTGATTTTCCCGCCGATTGAATCTCAGGCCACGCGGCAGATTTTTAAATGTTTCCTCATCGACGAGAATGCGGCTGCCGAGTTCTTTGTTGAGGGCCTCAAGCCTTGAAGCAAGGTTAACGGTGGTGCCCATGACGGTAAATTCCTGGCGGCGAGTTGAGCCGATATTGCCGGCTAACACCGGTCCAGTGGCAACACCTATTCTGATGTTGAAGTTTTCGAGTCCACGGGCAGCCCACTCGCTTCGCAGTTTGTCGAGTTCTTCGAGCATGTGGCAGGCCGCTTCAACGGCATTCTGTGAGGGGTTTTCAAGTTCGCTGAGTACGCCGAACCTTGCCATGATTGCATCGCCAATGAATTTATCTATTTCGCCCTTGTGATCGAGGACAATTTCGGTCATGCGTGAAAGGTATTCGTTCATGAGCTGCACGACCTCTTTCGGAGAAAATTTGGCGCTGAAGGCAGTGAAACCGGCGATATCAGAGAAAAGAATGGCCGCTGTTTTATTGACGCCGCCAAGATCGATTTTTTCAGGGTTTTTGATGAGGTTTTCAACCAGCTCAGCCGAAGTGTAACGCGAAAAAATCTCGTGTAGTCGACGTTTCTCGGCGATTTCCTGTTCGGTAATCTTGCGTGTCGAGGTCAATTCTTCGCGAGTTTGCATAAAAATGTCGGCGTTGGCGAGAGCACCACCGATAAAGGTAGGCAGAGCTGTGAGAAACCTGGTTTCGCTTTCGTCCATTTCGGTGTGACCGTCAGCGAAAGACTCGATGTGAACGACCCCGTAGGCTTTGTTACGGCTGAAAAGCGGTATGGCAACCAGGGTATTGGTATCAGGCTTGCGGTCGATAAGCTTGCGTATCTCGATGTCAGTGGTGGCCCCGGCGCGAAACATGGTCTGCTGGCGTTTTATCGAATGGGTGAGAAAATGCACGTGATCAACGGGCATCAGCAGAATTTTCTCGATCTGGTTAGAGTAACCAAGCCAGCGAAATGGGTATAGCTCGTTTTTTACCGGGTCGACCAGAAACAGAATATAGCGGTTGGCACCGATTTCGTTTTCAACCAGCTCGCAGATCGCTTTGAAAAGTTCTTCCGGGTTAAGAGTATCGAGCAGGGTTTTTACCTTCATCATGACCATCGAAAATCTTTGCCTGACCTGGTTCAGTTTTTTGTCGAGCAATTCATGTTTTGCCAGGTATTCATTGCGTATTTTGCGAGCGTAAGAATCTTCGACTGCAGCTTTCACACTCTTTTGCAGTTTGACTTCTTCACCGATGGATTTTTTTACGATGGTCAAAATGATACCGATCATCAGTATCACCAGCAGCGCTAGAAACGAGACGATGCTCCAGGCCAGAGGCGCAGGTTCGGTGATGATCGTGATTGGCTCTTCGGCGACAACTGTGCCAGTAGCTGACAAAGCGATCAAAAACAGGATCGTTACAATTCTGTTCAGCTTCATCATCAGTAGGTTGGTGCCGTATCTGAATGCGGCGAAACATTAACGCGGAACTTGTGATTGTATGGAATTTTGAGTTCTGCTGCTATGTAGCCTTCCGGGGGGCTCAAAGTCAGAGAAATTTCAAGCAGCGTGCCGATAGCGTCGGCAGAAAAGCCCGCCTCTATCGATTCTTCATTTGCAGTATTCTTGATTATGGACGAAACGGTGAATGAGATATCTTCGATGTCTTCGATCTTTGCCAGAGGTCTTGGCGATGAACTGCTGCGCAGCTCAAGTCTTTTTCCGGCTTTTGCCAGAGAAAAGATGTTGTGCTCGCTCGTGTGGGCAAAGGGGGGAGAAAAGTCGAATTTTGTCGTTGAGACGTTCCAGGCGAGGATGTTGCCATCAGGTGCCGAGCCAGGGGTCGGGTGAATTTTGATCGGGCGCGGTTCTTCTGGAACAGTAGGATTGCTGTCACCGGATTGCGAATCGAGATCGAGGTGGTTTGTCGCTTCTTCGTAAGCGCGAATTTAAACGCCTCTTGAAAAATCATGCGGGCGTGATACCTGCATTCACGTGACTTTGTTGCATGTTCATTATCAGCTGCCGATCGACATTTTGTGGAATCAGGCTTCTGAAATCTTCTTTTGATTTTAGGCCAGGGGCCTTTTCCAGAAGAAAGCGAAGATACCAGTATGGTTCAAGGCCATTTGCCTTTGCTGTTTCGATGATGCTGTATAAAATTGCCGAAGCCGCTGCACCTTCGACGGTGTCGGCGAACAACCAGTTTTTTCTGCCGACAGCGAAAGGCCTGATGGCGTTTTCGGCGCAGTTGTTGTCGATCTGCAGTTCTCCGTTTTCGAGATAGACTATGAGCCTGTCCCATAGATTGAGTGCATAGGCCACGGCTTTGCCGGTCAGACTCTTGGGGACCACGGTTTTCTTCCATGTTTCAAGTTTCGCTTTGAAACTTTCCAGAATTGGTTTTGCACGCTGCTCGCGAATTTTCTGTATTTCATCGGTGTTCAAGCCGTTCATGCGGGCTTCTTTTTCGATTTTGTACAGACTGTTTATAATGGCAAAGGCTTCGTGGGCAATGCCAGGCTTTGCTCCCTCTCCGGCAGCTTTTATTGAATCGAAAAATTTCCGGCGCGTATGCGCCCAACAGGCAAGATGCTTCTGCCCCGGTCTGGAGGAAATGAAATTGTAGCCGGAATAACCATCGGTCTGAATGTAACCATGGTAATTCTCAAGTATTTTGTCAGCGACTTTTCCGCCACGACTCGGGCTGTAATGGAAATAAACTGTTGCTTTTCCGTCGCCTCCACCGCGAAAAACCCATATCCATGATTTATCGGCGGCTTTTCGACCCGGTTCCTTGAGAACCTGCATGGGACTTTCGTCTGTATTTATGCAGACAGAAGTCATAAGCATTTCCTTGAACAGCTCATCGATTGGTTTCAGAGCCCTGGCAACTTTAATTGCCCAGTTGCACATGGTGCCACGGCTGATTTCTATTTTCTGACGGCTGAACATGCCGCTGAGACGGTGAAAAGGAAGTGCATCAACGAATTTCGAGGTGATGATATAAGCAAGAAGACTTGCCG
>JAKQQP010000136.1 GCA_029564115.1 Candidatus Rifleibacteriota bacterium
TCTGTTTGATGGTCGGCCAGTCGGTTACCGGGGATTGTTTCAATGCGCCGCAACGAATCATGAACTGAATTGCCCGCCGGAGCATGGATACTTCCTTATAGACTGTTGACGGGGCAGCGCCCCGAACTCTTCTTTTGGCAACATACTCTGCGACAATTTCCGGAGTTAGTTCATGGATATATTTGCAGAGGCCTTTCAAATGGCTCATGCAGCCTTCGTAAAAACTGAGCCCCGAAGGTTTCAGCGTCGCCTTTTTCGCTTCATAAAGTCGATCCAGGGCTTCATCATAGAGAAGTTTGACGGGGACCAGGCCTGTCTTGATCTGCTCAAATCTTGCATCCCACTGGATTTTCAGCCTTTTGGCAACGGACTTCTCCCGGGTCTTCATGGTCTTGGACCGCTTTTTGCCGTCTCTGTAATACTGGTAATACCAGATCCCGTTTCGGTTAATAATTGAACTCATTGTCAACCTCCCGGTGGGAATATTATAATGCTCCCCGAGCATGTGACACAAAATTGAGAAAATCCTGAAGGAAGATTTTAACGATGTAGAAAGTTATATTTCACCTACAAAATCACCCACAGTTCAATTATACCATAAATAAAAAAGCGCACCCAAAGGGATTCGAACCCCTGGCCTTCTGCTCCGGAGGCAGACGCTCTATCCAGCTGAGCTATGGGTGCAACGGCTAGAGAATAGCATAAGGCGCAACATTAATTCAAGATAATTCGGCGGCACAGGCAGCGGGGCTGGCAACAGAAAAAACCTGCAGACATTCACAAAGTCTGCGGATTAATTGTCTTCGGCCTCTGGTTTTATATAACCATCCAGAAAATCACAGATATTCGGTCCGATTTTTTTATTATTTTGTGCAAGATCTCTCACAGACTTGCCATCATCGAGACAGGCGGTCAAATCAGCGCCGGCATCGACAAGCAACATGAAATTTTCGACACTTGAACCTGAAGATGCCGCCAGAATCACAGGAGTGACCCCATTTACTCCTCTGGCATTGACGTCTGCCCCATGCTCCAGAAGAACTCTGATAATTTCAGCATTACGATTGTTCGAAGCTGCCGCCATCAAGGGGCTCTGACCACCCCTCGAAACCCCTAGAGATGCGCCTGCCTTGATCAGTTCTTCGATCACTTCGGGGGAAGAATTGAACAAAGAAGCCATGATCAGGGGCGTATGACCATTATCAAAGATCGTATCGACAGAATAACCGGCTTTGATTCCGTTGCGAACATCCTGAATTGTGGCTGATTTCCAGAAAGTCAGAGAATTCCACTCATCCGGTGGTGGAGCGGAAGAACTTTCGCAGCCACCGGCAAAAACCGCCAACATCAATAGCAACAGCAACACAGAGCAGGCGCATTTTGTTTTTTTGGTAAACATCTATTCTAACACTTAATTTTTTTGAATTTTAACGATCCACGAAGCTTTAACCGTCATATTTTACCAGATCGCTGGCTCCCCAGACACTAATCTGTAAAACGAGCTAAAAAAAGAAATCCGGGGGTTATCCCGGACTGAAAAATAAGGAGGCAAACAAATCCATAACCATTTTCGAACAGAAATGATGTTTTGTTTACGATTATTTTTCGGCTGTTGATGGGCAACGACAGACAAAGACAAACATCTGAGAATTTTAAAGGAATGCTGTACATACCAACAAATCTCAACTTTTTTCAGATTATTCGTCGACAATAATTTTCCCTCTTTACATTCGCCATATATTCGCCTATATTTAAGACGAAGAGGCGAATATATGGCGAATATTTTAATAAAACCCGACAGTGACTCAGGGCAGACAACCAACAGTCTGTCGATTGCAGCGAATAAACTGCGAATTCTTGCGGCTGCTGCCAAATATGATGTTTCATGCGCTTCAAGCGGCAGCAGTCGCAAAAAACTGCCTGGCAGTCTCGGCAATGTCGTATCAAGTGGAATCTGCCACAGCTGGGCTGCAGATGGGCGCTGCATATCACTGCTTAAAGTTCTTTTTACCAATTTCTGTATTTATGACTGTGCTTATTGCATGAACCGGCGCAGCAACGATATCGAGCGGGCCGCCTTCACCCCGGCTGAACTGGCAGAACTGACCATCTCGTTCTATCGCCGTAATTATATCGAAGGTCTGTTTTTAAGCTCGGGGGTAATCAAAAACCCCGATCACACCATGGAACTCTTGCTCCACTGCGTCAGACTGCTGCGTGAAGTTCATGGTTTTGCCGGTTATATTCATCTTAAAGCCATACCCGGTGCCGATCCAGAGTTGATATTCCGAGCCGGAAAACTCGTCGACCGCATGAGCGTCAATCTCGAGTTACCCAGCCAGACAAGCCTTAGTCTGTTGGCTCCCGATAAATCCAAAGAAAACATTATGATGCCCATGAAGCGCATGCGTGACTGGCACCTCGAATATAACCCTCAAATCGGCGAACGCCTCAGATTGTCATCGACTGCCGACAGCTCTCTGATGCTGTCTCGAAAAAACCAAACCCAGTCGACGGCTAACTTTATTCCCGGCGGGCAGAGCACCCAGATCATCATTGGCGCCACCCCTGAGGACGACCGCCAGATACTGACACTTTCACAGAACCTGTATAAAAAGATGCGGCTGCAACGCGTTTATTATTCCGCCTATACTCCAATAAATCATGACAGCCGCCTGCCGAACCCCGAAAACCCGCCATTATTGCGCGAACATCGTCTTTATCAAGCAGACTGGCTACTGCGCTTTTATCATTTTTCAGCAGAAGAACTGTTCGAAAATGGTCCGCCCAATCTCGACAGTGATTTCGACCCAAAAATCATGTGGGCTTTGCGTCATCCAGAACTGTTTCCAGTCGACGTCAACCGTGCAAGCATCGAAACACTGTTGCGGGTACCGGGTCTGGGGGTCGTTTCCGCCCGGCGTATTGTGCAGGCTCGACGAGTCGGCACCCTAAAACACGACGATCTGGTCAAGCTCGGCGTTGTCATGAAACGCGCTCGCTACTTTTTGCACGCCCCAGGTTCAGAGAACAGCATTCTTGGCCTCGACCCGGCAATTATCAGGCAGAGACTTCTCGCAATCGAGCCGCAGCCATTAAAGGCAAAACAGCTTTCTTTTTTCGACCTTCCCGGCTTTCAGCTCGACGTTTTCAAAGATGCGGTCATGGGGCAATTCTGATGCAGATCATTCGCTACGACGGCTCTTTTTACGGACTTATCCGGTCTCTGGCTTTCTGTTTAAGGCAGCGGCGTCTGCCCGACGCCATCGAGCGCGAAAACGCCCGTCAGCCTTCGCTAATCTCACCTGACGAAGAACAAAATATTACCAGGCTCGATCTGGCAGGCGACAACATTCACGACCCTGCAATATTCAAAATTCCTGGCATAACCAACGAAACCTGGCAGAATGCCTGGCATGCCTTTCTTTCTGAAGCCGGTAATATCGAAATGAACATTGCGCGTTATCTGCTGTTCGCCCTTGAAAAGCCTGGGCGCGTCGATTTTCATATCACCGATACAAGAGTCAGTAATATTCACAAGTTGGCCAGACGTGTCCTCTCAGAAAGGCACCGTTTCATGGGTCTGCTGCGTTTTCGCTGCATCGGCGAAAACCTGTATTACGCGGCAATCCGCCCCGACAACTTCATTCTGCCAATCCTGGCACCTTTTTTCGTCGAGCGTTTTGCCGATCAACGCTGGATAATTCACGACCGTCAACGTGGTCTGGCAGCGGTTTACAATCTCAAGACCTGGGCAATGATCGAACGGGATACCGCCGACCTGCCATCAGATTCACCCACAGAAGACGCCGCCCAGCACCTGTGGCAGTGTTTTTTCGATAGTATTGCGGTGCGCGAACGCCTGAATCTGGCTCTGCAACAAAAATGCATCCCAAAAAAATACTGGCAGGATCTCATCGAAAAACCAGGCCGCTGAAATTGGCTAAAAAAAAGAATCCGGGCTATACCCGGACTGAAAAATAAGGAGGCAAACAAATCCATGAACCCTGTCGGAAGATTATGCTGTTTTGTTAACGAAAATCTCTCA
>JAKQQP010000141.1 GCA_029564115.1 Candidatus Rifleibacteriota bacterium
AGAGTATGAAAAGCTGCTGGCTGACGATGAATTGAGGGCTGATTTTTATGAGCGTCTTTCTGATTATGCCAAAAACCTCGGCCTGGCTCTTTCTTCTGAATATTTCCTTTCAGAGGTTGATGATCAGACATTGCAGCGCTATAAAAAGGATCTGCGCAAATTCCAGCTGCTGCGGGCCGCGGTCAAATTGCGCTATGCCGAAGCCGTCGATTATCGCGAATATGAGCCCAGAATAAAAAAGCTTCTCGATACTCACATTATGGCCAGTGAAGTGGTTCAATTGAACGAGCCGGTCAATATCTTCGACGACAAAATGTTCAATCAGATCAAAGACGAACAGGGTGTCGGCAAAAATGCCAGGTCAACGGCTTCAAAAGCTGACATCATTGCGCATGCAACAAAAAAGGTCATCTGTGAAAAAATGGAAGAGGATCCGGCTTTCTACAACAAGTTCTCTAAGCTTATTCAACAGGCGATAGATGATTTCAGGGCAAAGCGGATTTCTGACCTCGATTATCTGAAAAAGGTTGCAGAGATACGAACAAAAGTTGTTGGCAGGGTTCACGACGATGTGCCTGAAAAACTCGCCGGCAATGATGACGCTCTGGCTTATTTTGGGGTTTTAAAAACCTTTTTCGGGCAAAAGGATTTCCCTGAAAAGGAGCTTGAACAGATAGCCGCAGACACTGCAACCGCGATTCACGACATTTTATCGGCCCACAGAAAAGTTCACTTCTGGGATGACGAAGATGCGCAGAAGCAGGTGATTAACGCAATTGACGACTATCTTTTCGATGAAGTGAAAAGCCGCAGAGGGCTCGATCTTTCACTCGATCAGATGGATGAGATTATTGAAAAGGTTCTGCTGGTAGCCAGACACAGGAGCTTTAAATGATCCAGACAGAAAGAAATGACCTGCGGTCTTTCAAATTCGGCGGCAGGGTCATTGATTATGACCTGCTGTTTTCTAACCGGAAAACTCTGGAAATAGCCGTTCATCCCGATCGAACCGTTGTTGTAAAAGCGCCGGCCAGCGCAGAAATTTCTGCTGTCGAAAAAAGACTGCAGAAAAAAGCCGGCTGGATCTGCAGACAGCTTGAATATTTCAGGCAATTTGAACCCCGACAACAACCCAAAAGCTTTATCAGCGGCGAAACCCATTTATATCTCGGCAGACAGTACCGCCTGAAAACAGTCCGGGGCGATGAAGACAGCGTTAAGCTTATCAGAGGCAGGTTTCTGATTTCCTGTCGTGAAAACATTGAATCAGAGAATGTCAGAAAGCTGTTGAAAAACTGGTATGCTGCAAAAGCATCGGTTCAATTTAATTGCAGCCTGGACCGTTGCTGGCAGAAATTTCGCTTTTCAGGCCTGAAAAAGCCTTCCATTAATATCAGGCAAATGCAGAAAAGGTGGGGCAGCCTGTCGACGAAGGGGATAATCAGCCTGAACCCTGAATTGATAAAGGCTCCGAAAGAGTGCATAGATTACGTGGTGATGCATGAACTGTGTCATCTGAAGCATCACGACCACAGCCCGGCATTTTACAGACTTCTGACTTCACTGTTACCCGGCTGGCAAAAGATAAAAGCAAAACTCGAAATCGGCCATATTTAATTCCCTGTAATCCGGTTTATTTTAAGTTCAGAAGCGCCAACAAAAAGACAGAACGCTACCAGAAAATGAATTTGCGCATTTTCAGCCAGGCTGCGACGGGTTGCGACG
>JAKQQP010000162.1 GCA_029564115.1 Candidatus Rifleibacteriota bacterium
GAGTCGCTGCCATTGTGACTGTGCAGACACAGGTTTCTGGTCTCGGTGGTTATATCGAAATCACTTCTGGCTTCGTCGGCGAAAATGGCTCGATCTCGTTTTCTGGCGACCAGAAAGTTATCGATGCTCTCGGTTTGTCAATAGCTCGCGAATCTCAGAATAACCGTGTAGCAGTGACTACCCGTGACGGTTTCGGCAACGTCAGAACGATCAGAACCGAATCTGACTCAGTATCTGGTCTGTTGAATGGCATGGATGTGAAGTTCACTTCGCAGGCCGCTCAGATTGCCGGTGCATCTGGTCTTGAGGCAGGTCTGTACATTTCTGCCGCCGAAAATTTCGATGTTATTATAGGAGCAGGCACAGTTGGCTTGACTATTACCTCTGGCTACTGGACCATGGATGGTCTGGCCCGAAGTATCAACACCCAGATCGACGCAGCGCTCGTTGCTAACCCGGATCTGTCGGGCCTTAAAGCTTCTGTCGCCGAAGGCGAAATACGCCTGTCGTATGAAAAGCCCGCTTCGGCATCTACAACTCTGAATACTTCTATCGTGATTGCGATGACGAGCAGCTCGACTCTTGGCTTCGTTAACGGTTCATACAGTGGCTTCGTCGATGGTTCGAAAGATACCCGCAAGACCGAGTGGGGTTTCAGTATGTTCGTTGACAGCGCTAAATACACGGCAGTCGGTGCGGCGATAGTTTTGACAGTCAGTGATGGTGTCGCCGCCGAAGAAATTACGGTGATGCAGACTTTAGGTGCTGGCGATGAAGAAGTCGCTGACATGAAATCTTTCACTCTCTTCAAAGTGTCGGTGAATGATGTTCTTAAAGCAGCAACCGTAGCTGTCAGAATCGACCAGCATGGCGGTGCCATGGCCTTTACGTCTCTGCGCGTCGGAACGCAGCATAATGACAGTTCATCAGCCTTTACCAGCATGGTCTCGCTGGGAATAGACGCGAGCAGCTCTGTCTATATGCAGAATGTTTTCGGTCTGAAGGCTGGTACGGTCAAAGGTTCTGGTGACGCTAACTTCAGAATGCATATCGTTGACAATTCACCGCAGTTCCAGATTGGTGGCGATCAGGGGCAGAGTATGGGCATTTCGATGGCGAACATGTCTGCTGATGCCCTCGGAGTATCGAATCTCGACCTGACAAGTGTTGCCGGGGCTCAGAAAGCTCTTGGCAAGATCAACAAGGCTATTGACACGGTATCTGCAGAAAGATCCAAACTTGGCTCGTTCCAGAATCGCCTCGAATTCGCTATCAACAATCTGCGCAACACTCACAGCAACCTCGTTGCTGCTGAATCACGAATCAGAGATGCTGATATCGCTTCAGAAATGATCGAATTCACCCGCAATCAGATTGT
>JAKQQP010000168.1 GCA_029564115.1 Candidatus Rifleibacteriota bacterium
AACCGATGAATAAAGGTTTTGCAGACCTTCGCCTTACCACTTGGCTATGCCGCCGGGCAAAACAAATGGCCAGGGTCGGAATCGAACCAACGACACACGGATTTTCAGTCCGTTGCTCTACCGACTGAGCTACCTGGCCTTTTAAATTGAAAACGGATCGGACGGGACTCGAACCCGCGGCCTCCGGCGTGACAGGCCGGCGTTCTAAACCGACTGAACTACCGATCCATTGCGGTGGGCGGTGACGGGTTCGAACCGCCGACCACCTGGGTGTAAACCAGGAGCTCTTCCAACTGAGCTAACCGCCCTTGTCGCGATGACAAAATGATATTATCATCAACATGCAACAGTGTCAACAAAAAAATATTGCCGGCTGCAAAAAAAATGCAAACTAGAAGGTAACGACCTTCTGAACCTGATTCATGGCATCGAGCAGATCGAAGTGATTAGCAAGTTTGCCCGCCCGCATCTGGTTTTTCAGATTCAATTTATCGAGAGCATGGCCGGCCACCAGAACCTTCACGCCCAAACGTTCTATTTTATGAATAGTCGGCAGCAGCGGGCTGTCTTCGACGCAGGCCTTCACGGCGTTATTCCAAAAAACAAGGGTACGGGGAACAAGTTCGCTTTCGGATAGCGTAATCAAAATATCGCGAAACGAACTTTTGCCTATCTCATCGTTTTCGCCTATGTACAGGCGAGTAAACATCATGAGATAGTTGGATATCTTCGCCGAAGGTACCCAAACGCGTTTTTCGAAATAAACGCCCTCAAAATAGCTGTGATCAAGTTCGCTGCGTTGACTCAGAGAAATTTTCCTTGTTCGTTTTATAAAGTCCCGGCGACGACGAAGCATTAAGCAGGTCGGTCGGACTTGGGATTTCATTATACCGCATTCTTTATCGGCAACCAAGAAAACATACAAAAAAAATAATTTGTTGAATGTTAAATGCGGTAATGCTTGACAGCACATGGAGCCTGTGCTAATGTCTTGTCTTACAGGGTGATGTCAGTACATGGTACAGGAAGTCGCCTGCTGCAATGTAGATTTAATACGCCCTTGTCTATGGATTCGCGAAAGGAGACTTGCTTAAAATGATGAAACGTATCTCTGTTTTTCTGACCGTTCTGCTTCTTGTATCTGTGGCGTTTACCGCTTCTGCCCAGGAAAAGGTGCTTCTCCAGTATAACCCGGCTCCCGGCACAACCGCCAAATACAAAATGAACATTCGTGGTAACACGATCGTCACCGCTTACAAGAGAGCCCAGAGAACCAACCTTGAAACAGCCATGACCATCGAGCAGAAGGTTACCGGCGTAGACAAAGACGGCAACATCGACATGGCTACCACTATTCTCGACGGCACCATCACCGTTAATAACACCCCCACTGTTCTGCCGAACCTCGGCCAGATCATCAGCGTAAAAATGGCCAAAGACGGTGAAATTATTTCCTCCACCGGAATGGATCAGCAGGGTGGCAATTTCAACCAGATGCAGATCAAATTCCCCACCAAGCCAGTAGGCGTTGGTGACAGCTGGAATTCAAACATCAAGCCCAATCCTCAGCTTCCGATCCCCATGGATGTTAAATACACCGTTATGGGCTTCGAAAAAGTCGGTGGCGAAGAATGTGTTAAACTGCAGTCAGAAGTGACTTCTGCCCAGGGTTCTGCCGGCAGCATCAATCTTGATGTTAAAGCCAACGGCAACATCTGGTTCGCCTACAAAAAAGGCATCATGATCAAAAACGAAGTGACTTCAAACATGCTCATGCTCATGGAAAACGATCTCGGTGGCGGCAAAAAAGAAACCATCGAAACCCGCATGAATCTTAACCTCACCATGGGTCTGACAAAATAATTCAAGGGGTACCTTGACGCTGACGCGATCGATTCTTATAATCTAGAACAGATTAGTAAAAGGTCTTTGAAAAACCTAAACGGAATCCAGTAGCGAAGCGAAACGTAACAAGACAATATCTTGTTTGCGTTTATAAACAAAGAAACTGGAGCTCCGCTTTCCCCGAGGCGGAGCTTCTTTTATACCCGATACTTACCCGGTATCGACTTACCTACCTACCCATTGTTCTCTGTTCTAATGTTCTGTTCTCTTTCCCGACTCTCAACAGGAGGAACCATTATGAGGTTGAAACGCAGTCTAATGAAGATGATGGCGACAACCTTGGCCGTGGTCATGCTATTGACAGCCTTCGGAACCAGTGCCCACGCGGGGCTGTTTACAAGGCTCAAAGACACGGTTAAGGACAACCCTGTGAAATCAGCTCTTGCTGGTGTTGCCGCAGTTGGCGGTGCAGTTCTCGCTGCTCCATACATCGCAAGTGCAGTTGGTTTCGCATCAGGTAGCGTCGCAGGAATCGCAGGTGGTGCAACCGCAGCTGTAGCTGGTGCTGGTGCTGGTCTTGCCGGTATTGGTGCTACAATCTGGGGCGGTCTCAGTGCCGCTGGCGGTTTTGTAACTGGCGCCCTTGGCGCAATTGGTGGAGCTATTGGCAGCGTGTTCTCAGGCATTGCAGGCTTTATCGGTGGCATCATCGGCAGCCCGCTCTTTATCCCGGCTCTGTGCCTTGTTGGCGCTGCAGTTGCAGGGTATTTCATCTGGAAACGCTATAAACGCCAGAATCAGACTATCGGCAACGGTGGCAATCTGCCCGCAGCCGGTCCGGTCGCTCTCCCATCAAGTGAAGTAGTTGTCAGCCCGAACGTCGGTGCTCCGAGCGGCGCAGTGCCGTCCATGGAAATCCCGGTTTCAGGTTCTGTATCAGCTCCCGAAGCAACCACTACCCCGGTTACTGAAGTTGTTGAAGCAGCTCCCGCAGCCAACGCCTCAACTGCACTGAAAAGCGCTCATGCCGAATACATCAAGGCCTACAACAAATACATCAACATGGTTACCAACATCGGTGGCAGTGAAAACCCCGACGAGGAACTCAGATCCAATCTGCTTCGCACAGACACTCAGAAAGCTCTGACTGACTACCGTGAAGCCTACAACCGCTACATCACTCTCCTCAGACAGAGTAATTCGAAGTAGCTGTTCCGATAAAAAATCCCCGGGCCATCTGGCTCGGGGATTTTTTCTTTTCGTTTACATCAATTTTAGCGGGTAAGATAAAAACCGTGCCAGTCACCGTCGGTCTTCTCTTGCATATTAACCCAGCCATTGCGAGCAAAAGCTTCTTTTACCAGAGGCGCATTGGTTGAATTCACCCCTGAAAAAATACCCCAGCCGCCCTTTTTAACCCATTGAGAAAAAACCGGCAGATATTCAAGAATAACTGGAGAAGTGATATTAGCGACAATTCCGTCAGCTGATATTTCGGGTTTATAAGTACCAAGGTCGGCACAGATCATTTTCAGACGATCAGAGATTCCGTTCAGAGCAGCATTTTTGCGCATATTTTCGACGGCGGCACCCTCGATTTCGATGGCAACACCACCCTGCGCCCCGTGTTTCATCAGATAAAACGAGAGAATGCCACTGCCGGCCCCCAGATCGAGAAAAAACTGCCCAGCCGGATCGATCCTGGTCATAAACTCGAGGCACAGCCTTGTTGTTTCATGGGTTCCAGTGCCAAATGCCATCCCCGGGTCTATAAGAATGGTGGTAGCATTGGCTTCTTGAGGCAATTCAGGCTCCCAGGGGGGGCGAATGACTATGCGGTCACCCACCTGTATGGGCTTGAAATGTTCACGAAAACCAAGCATCCAGTCCTGGTTGTCACTGTATTCTTCAAGCGAAAGAGCCGTTTGGGGTAAAGAGAAATCGGCCAGCCAGGCCAGAATAGCCGACTCGATGCCTGCAGTATCCTGCTCGACTGTTGAAGCCAGAAAACTGACAACCGTCTCGCCGGTGTAAACAAAATCAGTCTCGCCAAATCCCTCATCGCGAATCTGTGGGCTGGAAAAAGCTGCCAGACCGAATCTTTCTGCCAACCCGAGCAAGGGATCTTCATAATCTGATGGAACTCTGACATTGAATCTTTTAAGCACTTGTTCAGCCTCGTGTAAGCTTTAGAATTTTTTGCATGTGACCATCAACTTTTTCGAGCATCGCCTTGTCACCCCGGGCCAGCTCACGCAACTGCCCGAGAACCAGAGTGGCCTTATCCAGCTGCCCCATGGCTTCAAGAGCCTCAGCCTTGCCCAGCATGGCGAACTTGTCTTTGGCGTCGAATTCTTCGAGAACCTGGTCGAAAGTTCGCAGAGCGCGATCGTTCAACCCGGCGTCTAGAAACATCCGCCCCAAAACATTTACGGCGTAAACATCGTCAGGCTCATAGTTCAGCGCAAACATCAGATTATAGATGGCATTGGGAAAGTCATGACAGTCTTTATAAGCCTTCGCCAGGTTGTAATAGGCAAAAGCGTAGTCAGGCTGAACCTGAATCGCTTTTTTCAGATAATTTATACCGTCCTCATGACGCCCCTGCATTACCAGCAGTTTGCCCATATTGCTCAGAGTGAAGGCATCTTCGGCATCGAGGTTGATTGCCATGGCAAAATGTTCTTCTGCTTCCGGGTACATGTTTTTATCCATGTAGATCATCCCAAGATTTTTCAGAATAGAGCCTTTTTCGGAAGCATTTGCCAGGGCTGAATTGAAATGTTCCCGGGCTTCTTCCATGGTCGAGGTTTCAAGACAGATGCGGCCAATGTAGTAATGAGCATCGCTGTTACAGGCGTCTATCGACAAAACCCGGTTAAAATAGCCCTGAGCGGCCGGAAAATCGCCCTTTTCGATAGCAGCGCGACCAAGCAGCACCATTGCCTGAGCATTCTGAGCCTCTTTTTTGAGAATCTCGCCGGCAAGCCTGACAGCCTCTGCCGACTCGCCAAGTTCAAACATCACAGTAGCGAGGCTGAGCTTGTTATAAAGATCTGAAGGATTGACCTCGAGAGCCTTTTTGAGTATCTCGACACAACGGGCATAATCACCCTTCATGCGGTATGCCAGCGCCAGTGAGTTACGGGCGTAACGGTCGGCAGGGTTCATTTTAACAGTCTGTTCGAGAGTCGCGATTGCCTTGTCGATATCTCCCTGCTCTAGATAAGTGTTGCCGAGAAGATAATTGGTATACAGATCTTCTTTTTTAACTTTCAGCGAGCCGTCGAGCAGAGCACGGGCACCTTCGAAGTCGCCGCGTTCCTTGAGTACCATGGCCAGCTTATTCATGGTGTAAATATCGTTGGGCTTAAGTTTCAGCGCCGCTTCAAAAAACTGCTGCGCCTCATCGAGAAGATTCAGCTTGAGGGCTTCACTCCCTCTGGTATAGGCTTCCTGAAAATCCATGTACCGACTCCTTCTTTGCTGATCTTTAACAGATCCTTCTCATCATAAAACAATTTCGCAGATAATGCCAACAGCAGAAAAGCCATACTACAGGATTTACACATCAATATCCAGATCGGCTTTTAACGCGGTTAGTGATGCCACCACCTGACGGCGCACCATTGGGTCTTTATCCGACAGAGCATTGATCAAAGGCTCAACTCCCTGGGCCATGCCCAGTTTTCCGAGGGCGTAAGCAGCCGAAGCTCGCATATTGCTTTCAGAATCTTTAATCATGCGCGAAAGCAGATCAAAGACCTTTAAATCGCCGTATTTGCCGAGAGCGATAAGAATATTTGCCTTGACACGGTTATCCTGTTCGTCAACCAGAAGATTGAGAAACTCGTAAACTCTTTTGCCACCGATGGCCTCCATGGCTTCAACGGCATTGGCCCTGACGCGCCGGTCGCCAGAACGCAGCTTTTCGGTAAGAATCGCAATATGCTCTTCATTACCGACTTTGCCAAGAACGGCAATCGCTCGTGACAGAACACGTGAATCACCCTCTTCAGTCACGGCTTTTTCGACAAAAGCGCGTGATCTTTCCGGGCTGATCCTTTCGACGACATCCATGACGTGATATCTGACATCCGGGTCTTCATCCTGATACCAGGCAAATAATTTTTCGGGGTCAGCCTGCTCGATGGTGCTCTTGAGAATACGAAGAATCATGATTTTGGTCCAGGGGGTGGCGCCGGCAAAACAATTCACCAGTTCGCCGGTTTCTTTGAAAGATCCGACGACAAAAGCATTCATGCGCCCCTGCTCGCCGGAAAGAACTTCAAGTTCATCAAAATTTACCACGTCTTTCAAAAGCACGTTAACTTCGCGGCTGGCAATTACCTCATCACTGTCCTGGACTCTGGCCAGAGTTCTAAAGTCAGCAAATCCGTCGCCGATCATGGCAGTTGCCTCGGTATTGTCGCCGAACTGCCCTCGAACCATTTCCATGGCGTGCAAAGTCACCTTTGGCGCAAAAGGCAGATCCTGACGACGGCCAAGATCGCGAGTAATGAGTCTGGCAGCATTCAAAGCCTTTAACAGAGAATCATGTCTGTTTGAAAATGTGAACAAAACCAGCAGACCCGAGGGAAACATCTGCACAGTCACGTTCGGACCGGGCTGAACGACCTTGCGCAGACAGTTGAAACATTCTTGAACGGCCGAAAAAATGCGATTGCCATCAACTCTGTTGATAGCTTCATCAATACCACTGAAATAAAGAAACATGGAAACGGCAAAGAGTTTTTCACCATTTTTTTCGCTGCCGGAAAGGGCTTTTAGAGTGCGTTCAACGATGCTGCGACTGACATACTGCTGCAGACCGCGGCCAATCATGTCTCTTTCTTTCATGCTCATGATCATAAAATTGAAAGCATGCGCCATCTGCCCGAATTCATCGTTGCGCTCGATATAGATATTTTGTCGCAGATCGCCGGCAGTAACCTGTTCCATGGCGCGAATAAACCAGGAAATTTCTTTAGAAATCCGCCGTGAAAGTAAATGCATAAAAAACATCATCAACAGAAGCCCAACGACAAAGAGGAGAACCAGGCGGTCTCGAACTGCCGCAAGCGGCTCATAACGGCTGGCATTGCGCCAACCGACCTTAACGGTGCCCAGACGATGCCGCCCGTTCATTACCGGCACCAGAGTCTCATACATGTCAAGGTCAGGGAGACGGTAAACAGCGGGCTGTTCGGCATTCAAACTTCGACGATAATTCTTGTCATCGGCAGCACTCGCCCCGACCAAAGTCGAATCTGAGTGAAAGATCACCTGCTCATCCTTGATAACCGCCAGAAAAGCGAAATCTTCATTTGCCCCAAGCTGGCGCAATGACTCTCTGATATACAGGTCATCACCGGCTTCTATCAGGCGGGACGCGGCCGGAGCGAACATTTTGGCAACGTAAAGCCCGTGCCTTACGAAAGTTTCACGCCACTGACCATCATACCAGTTCTGCAGGGTCACCCTCGATGCCATAAAAAGAAGCAGAATGATCAGAGCTGAACCGCCAAGAAGCGTATGATGAAGATTGGAAGCGTGGTGCCTGCGCACGAACCATGAAGCTGCCAAAGCAAGCATAAACAGAGAAAAAATGAGAGTATTGCGAAAACGAACCTGCGATACCCGTCTTTCTTCGCTCTCTCTAAAAAAACCGACCCTCAGCACGTATTTGCGGTTGTTGCCGGTAATCAGGGGGATAGCAGCTTCTATCAGCGAAGTGGTTCGCGAGGTATCTCTAAACGGAATCAGCCTCAGGTGTGGGGCCTTCAAAGCTTCTTCTTCAATGTTTTCGAGAACTCCCACCGGCAGGGAATAATTTTCGGAACGAGCCAGCAACGCCCCATCGGCCTGCTGCACCGCTGCGTAGGCAACTGCTTCTTCAGCCAGCAGATTTGACAGCCGTGGCGTCAGATCGATACGTCGGTCTATCGAATCGACCACTTCATGAGCGAGCATTTTGACCAGCATGACCCGCCGATTCTCATACCTGGATTCAACTTCTTCGATATCCGCAAGGGTAAAATAGTAGGCAAAGCTGGTCAAAGAAAGAATAACAATGAGAATGAGAGCTCTTTCAAGCAGTTTTGAATCACGAAACATTAGTTAAAACCTTACTTTTGCCGGGTCTCACGCTGAGTCATACGAACAAAATGAGCGGCGACGTCGGGATCGAATTGGGTACCGCTGCAGCGCTCGATCTCTTTCAGGGCTTCCTCGACCGTCATAGCCTTGCGATAGGGGCGATCGGTCGTCATGGCATCGTAGGTATCGACGACACTGACAATTCTCGCCAGTATCGGTATTTCTTCACCTTTCATGCCGAGAGGGTAGCCTTTGCCGTCAAAGCGCTCGTGATGGTGCCTGATTATCGGTACAATACTCTCAAGAAACTCGACCTTGCCAAGAATATGCAGACCAAGATCTGGGTGCGATTTGATAATCTCAAATTCTTCATCATTCAAACGCCCTGGTTTATTGAGAATGCCTTCCGGAATACCTATTTTTCCGATGTCGTGCAACAACCCGCCAAGCTTGATCTTCTCTATTTCGGCTGGTTCGATACCCACTTCGGCGGCGAGCTTCATCGACAGCTCGGTCACCCTTTCCGAATGGCCACGTGTATAGCTGTCTTTGGCATCAATGGCGCTGGTCAGAGCCGACAAAGTGTCGATATAGGCGCGTTGCAGGTTGTGAAAGAGATCGGCATTCTGAATGACAAAAGCCACCTGACTGCCAAGTATCTTCAGCAGATCGAGATCTTCCGGGCGATAGGTAAAATTGCCTCGCTTGTTGGCCACCTGGATAATGCCCAACAGACGGTCGCGGGGTTTCAGAGGCAGAACGATCGTGTCACGAAGAACCAGATCAGGGATCTTGTGCACTTCGCTGAGCTTGAATTCACTATCATCGAGGGAAGTTATCATGCGAAACTTCTCGTCACGCCTCACAGCCTTGAGCAGAGCGGTAAAACCATCTTCAGAGCCGGGTGCAAAATTGCGGGTACCGGCCGCCGTCTGCAATCGGAAAAAATACGGCTGCTCATCTTTCTCGCGAATAAGAAACATACACGCTACATCGCTGTCAGTGCCGTCGCTGGCGATCGAAAGAAACTTATCGACCAGTGACGGCAGGTCGATGTTCGATACTATTTCTTTGCCGAGTATGAAAACATTGCTGAGCACCAGCAAACGCTTGAACATGCGTTCATAAAGAATGGCGCTCTCGAGCGAGGCAGCAGCCTGCGAAGCCAGAATCGGCAGAATTTCGCAGATATTGTCGGGTGCATCTGAATTAAGCCTCAGGCCAATTACACCAAGAATACGATGGCGCCTGACCAGCGGCAGCAGAATAAAATCTTCGATCGTTATAATCGCCGCTTCGGTTTCCTGCCAGCGCGGGTATTCAGCTTTAAATTGCACCCTGATCTTTTCCATTTTCTCTTCGAGAATCACGTTGCTGATTCTTACATCAAGATCGGAGGGGTCTTTGCCGGCAAGAGAGAAAAAAGACGACTCGGCTTTACACAGGATGAGCGCTTTCTTCAGAATTGCACGCAACAAAGAATCGAGCTCTATAAAAAAACCGGTTTCGTCGAGAGTGAGAAGTTCCTGAATCTGTCGTTTCAGAATTTCGTTCTCGCGAACCAGAGACTCTTTGTTAAAGTTGCCACCAGATGGCGTCATCCATGAAATATCAAACATGAGGCCGATTTTACCACGTCATAAGGATTATTACAATCATTCTTCTACCACGATACGGCCCTCGGTCTGCAGTCGAACCGGACCAGACGCGCTGCGGGCCTCAATGTAGTCTCTGACGACATCCCGCTGCTGACGGCCAAAGCGCAGGTTGCTGCCTTTCTGAAAACCGCTGAAATTGTCGCCACCATCGGCAAGAAAATTATTAGTGGCCACCGAGTAGGTTTTATCTGGCTCAAGATCGGAATCTCCCACTTTGACCTGTTTAACCTCGCTGCCAGCAGCAACAAAAGAGTAGCTCATGCCCGAAACCTGCAGAACCCCCCGCTGCCTGGTCGCGGAAATCCGAAGCAGGTCAAGCAGATCAGCGCCGGTCAAATCCATCTGAACCATCTGATTGTCAAATGGCATGACACTGAACAGATCACCAAGAGTGAAATCGCCGGCCTGAATACTGTTCTGAATACCGCCACTGTTCTGAATTGCTATATCACAGCCAGTTTCTGCACGCATGGCGTCTGTAATCATGTTACCGACAGGGCATTCAAAATTGTAGGACTTGCTGTAGTCTTCTGCAAAACTGCCGATGAGAACATCGCGTTGTGCCTGCGTCTGTCTGGTCAATTGCTCGGCAATAGCGCTGACTTCAGGGTCAGGAATAATTTCGGCATGATCGACGGGAATACGCTGCCCGGCAATCCTGACAATTTTTACAGGCGGCGGTGTAAGCTCAAGGTCAAGAATATCTATTTCTTTGGTCTGATTGTAACCACTGACCGTTGTTACCACGATCCCATCTTTTTTGAAGGGCAGCGGCGCCTCTATTTCGTAATCGAGCATGACGCAGATATCGGGGGCAGCAGAGGCAATCGCCTGCCATTCCGACCTGGTGATGCGATCGCGACTATATTGAGTCAACATGACGACCAGATCGGACCCGGCCTTTTTCAGGGCTTCGATACGCAAACGCATCGCTTCGTCAGGCTCATTGAATTCAAGACCCGCAATATTTGTTCGGGCCGTGAGATTGGGAGTTGCGGGCGGTGTTATACCCACCACAGCTATTTTCAGCCCCAAACCCGGGTTCAAAAGAAGCTCGGGTGACAAAAACGCAGGCGCACGCCCACTGCCTGCCTCGGTAATATTTGAGCTGACAAAGGCGAATTCAGCTTCCTCAGCAAGTTCTGACAGCCTTTGCCAGCCATAACTGAACTCGATATTCCCCGGAAGCATGGCTTCGATACCCAGAGCATTCATAAGCCTGATGATCGAAGAACCTCTCGTGAAGTAAGCATCAGCGGTTCCAGAAATTTCTGTGCCGATGGAAAACACATTGAATGGTTCGCCTGAAAATGAGGCTATCGCATCTTTGATGGCAGTCGCCATACCGGCAGCACCACCCATTTTTCGCCCCTGATATGGTTTGAACTTTGCCTTGTGCGGGTGAATTCGCCCTCGCCCCATGCCCGTCAGAACGATGTGATACATGCGATTCTGACCGGGATACGCGAGCCACAGCACCGTCACAATCAACGAAAGCATTGAAGCAGCAAGAAAAATCTGACCGAAACGAAGTTTCATAACCTTCTCCTGCTCACATTCTAGATTCGATACGCCTCAAAGGCAACGTTTTTTTGCGAAAAAAGAGGGCCACCCTCGAAAGCGGGTGGCCCCTTATTCAACTATTTAGAGCAAGTTTCAGAAGTCTTCCATTTCTGAGAGCCGTTTTTCGTAAACAGCTTTTTCTGATTTTTCTGAGACGTGGCCGGCGCCATGTTTTACGCCTTCACGAACTCTGTTGATTACGTCTTTGATAAGCTTGCGGCTTTCGGGATCGAAATCTTTCATTTTGTAAGTGAAGTAGTTGAAATACTGGCCAGCTGAGCCCTTGTTCTGCTGGAGATCCCAGACGATAACCTTAACAAGCAGTCTGGCATTGGCTTCACGGGTCTCATAAGTCGAGTTGACACTGCTCTGAATATCCATTGAGAAGTTCATACCAGGTCTGGCTTCTCTTTTGAAGCTGGTAATCTCGCCAGACTGTCTGACCAGGTCATTCATGAGCATACCCATGGTTCTCAGAGAAATCTCGGCTTTCGGTTCTTCAGAAACCTGACCTGCCTGGCCAGCCTGACCTGCCTGACCGGCATCACCTGATTCTTCGGTCTGGGAACTCTGACCTGACTGCCCCGACTGACCGGCTTCGTCGCCAGCTTCGTCACCGGGCTGTTCTACTTCGTCGCCGGGCTGTTCAACTTCATCACCGGGCTGTTCTACTTCGTCACCAGGCTGTTCTACTTCGTCGCCGGGCTGTTCAGTTTCGTCACCAGGCATTGGAGCGGGGTCGTCACCCTCTGGCAACTCAGGAAGGACCGGGTCTTCAGGAGCTGGAACAGGTTCATCGCCGGGCATCGGAGCCGGTTCTTCATTACCGGGTGCTGATTCGTCGCCAGGCATCGGTGCTGGTTCTTCGCTGCCGGTATCATTACCGGGCATACCTGTGTCGCCGCCGGGCATACCCGGATCATCGCCTACGGGCGGGAGGGGTTCTTCTGTCTGACCGGGATAATTGCCCTGACCGGGGTGGTTACCCTGACCAGGATGATTGCCCTGACCGGGCTTGTTGTTAGATTCGAGTTTTCTCCAGTGGCCTTTGATCCATTTGCCGTTTTTGTCATAGTGGCCAACTACCCACACACGGTTTTTGCAGCCAAAGGCCTTCTGCTTGAGCCATACACCGCTGTCTTTCACAGCGTTGTTGATCTTGGCGCCAGCAACTTTGATAGCCTTGCCGGTTTTTATGGCGGCATTTTTAACGGCATTGCCCGCTTTTTTAGCAGCGGTCTTGATAGCTTTGCCGGTTTTCTGGGCAGCGGTTTTAACTGCTTTTGCGGCTTTCTGACTGGCTTTTTTGATAGCCTGACCGACTTTACAGAAGAAACCTACCTTCTTTTTACCACCTGAAGACTGGTCATAGCCCTTTCCAGCGAAGACTTCCGCTGAAAACAGCATGCAGAACACGGCCACAAGAGCAATTAATTTTGTCCAGGTCTTAGACATCTGTTGTGCCCTCCATCATAAAATAAAAAACATAATACGTTGGAGCCTGTTTAACGCAAAAGGCGTACCACAAGCCGATCTCTGTATTGATACAGGTTACAGCAAATAACAGCGAAATTCAAACAAATTTTCAGCAGCCAGGTGCCAGAAATTAATCGCCCATGTCAGCAGTAGCCTCAGCCTCTGTTTCATAGCGACCGGCGTAGAGAAATACCCCGACCATTTCAAGCACTTTGCCGGCCATTTCGTTCAAATTACAGAATGAAAGCTCGCCATTGTATTCGTCGACTATTTTTTCGGTAACAGTCAACAAAACGGCCACTGCCGGGCTTTCCAGCATCGTTACCCCTGAAAAATCGAACAGATACTTAAGTGTACCATCTGCCAGATTTTTTTCGATTTCAGGCAAAAGCGACTCTGTCAGACCATTGGTAAGAAAGCCAGAGAAGCTGACAACCTGAAGTTTACCGGATTTACGAAATTCGAGCGCGAATCTTTGCTTTTCCAAGTTTCACCTTTTTTTGAAAATATTTTTAAGATTTTTCAATTCTTTGCCCACATCTTTGATTTTGTCTTCTATCTTCTGTTGCGGCGACTGCTGAACCGGAGCACTGGCCTGAGGAGTCGATGGAGCAGAAACATTCGGCTGCAATTCTCCCGTGGCCTGGGTCGCCGAAGCCGTTTCGGGAGCCGGAACTGGAGCAGACTGACCACCAGTCTTGATTCCCAGTAGTTTGCCGATTTCTTTCTGGGCCGACTCTTTCAATCTGCGTTCAGCAGCATCTTTAAGCATGCGGTCGAGCGGCAGACCGACCGAAGGCGATGTAAACGGCCCCTTGACCGTCACCGGAACATCAAGAGTTTCGGCATTGCCAATAAGTTGCCGAAGTACGTTACTCTTCTGACAGACCTCTTTTTTCAGCTGCAGCTGGGCTTCGCCGTCAAGAGTGGCATCCAGACCGATAGAACCCACAAAATTGAGTCTGCCGTCTCTGGTTTTGACCATAGTATTTTTTGAGCTGATACGGCCAGCCGAAATTGCATAATCGCCGGCAACATTTTCGATCGGACCTGATGCCAGCTGCGGGGCGCCAAGCTGCTCGCTCAGCTTTTTGACAACCGGGGGCGAATTGTAAAATCCCTTCTGCATAGCCAGGCTGGCGTTGCCGTCCAAGCTGACAAGACCGGTGGTATTGCCCCTGGCAGCGAAAGTTCCGTCAAGACCACCCCTGAGAATATCTTTATAAGTGGTGTTTTCAGCCAGGAACTGTTCTGTCACAAGCTGATCGATTCTGGTATCGAATTCGAAAGTAATTGGGTCTTTGTCGATAAACACTTTACCGCTGGCTTTCACTTTGCCGCTGAACATTTCGAGATCGGCAGGGTCAACAGTTAAAACATTTTCGGTATATACTGCGGTGGCCTGCAAATTTTTGAACGGAAACTTGAACAGATCGCCCTTTTCACTTACCGGCGCTGAGAATACCCCAACCGGCACCGAAGCGACACCGGCAACCTTGATTTTTTCGACTGCACCGGTTACCGTTCCATTCCCTGTTCCCTGGCCTTCAACTTTATAACCGGTATCCTTGAGGAAAAACCCGGCAGCGTCAGTTACATCGAGCGGATCTACCGTAAATTTGAAATCGGTCACAAATTTGGCCCAATCTTTAAGATTGCCGCTGACCAGCGCCTTTGAAGTACCCCAGTTGGCTTTGACACCAGTGGTAGTTAAACCGCTGTTATTGAACGAAATCGGTCCATCGATATTTTCGATCGGACGCAGAACGGCCGGGTGATTGAACCGGCAGGCATGTAACTTTGCGTCACCTTTGAGAACAGGCTCGGCCACAGCCCCGGCGATATCAACATTAAGATCTGCACGACCACTGAATTCTATTTCTTCGGGCATATCCGGGAAATTTATTTTAATCAGTCTGCGAATCGCGGCTAGATCAGCACCATCGACTGAAGCTCTGGCGTCAGCGACCGGTTTTTTAAAATTACTCAAGCTGCCACTGACGGCAAGCTTGCCACCCAGAAGTTCTGCCGACAGCTTATCGATGACAAGCTTATCAGAATCAGCACTGGCAGAGCCATTAAGATTACTTATCGTCAGACCACGTTCCGAAACGTCGGCAGAAAGTTTTTTAAACTCGAGACTCCCTTTGGGCTTGAGATTTGCCAGGGTTCCGCCCAGTTTAAGATCAAGAGAGAGATCGCCCCGAAACTGCCCCGGTCTTACAGGCACATTGAACAACCCGGCGCCAAGACGCGAGAATTCATCTATACTCAAATTACCGCTGGCGGCAAGGTCAAAGCCGGGGTCTTTGGCGTTTACCAGACTGCCGTTCACTTTCACGTTCGCACCAACGCCCTTCACTTCAAGGCTTTCAATTTTAACCCGCCCTGAAGTCGGGGTAACGGCATCGAACTGAATCTTTATCTTTTCAATGCTGGCCTTGGCAGAAGTCGTGGTTTCAAGCAGCGAAATCCGATTCGAATTCAAAACGCCGTCAATCTTGATGCCTTTGTCATTATAAGCGAGCTTGCCACTGAAAGCAGCAGCGCCACCAGGCGTAACCTTGCGGGCATCAGACGGCATATACGCTGAGACCAGCTTCCAGATGCTGTCAAGATTGATTTCTACAGACAGATCGCCCGCAAAGGCAACAGGATCGATCACGACATTGCCGGCCGGCATTTTGATGTGATTATCAGCCATACGAGCTTCAAAACCGGCAAGAGTGATTTTGCCTTCTTCATAGCGTATCTGGCCACGGCTCAACTGAAGTTTTTCTGGCAACTTTGCTGCCGTAACCACGATATTTTCGGGGGCAGCCGTCACCGTGATCTTCTTCAGTTCTCCATTGGCAACAGCGGCTTCTACACTTGCCCCGATTTTGCCATCACTCACCACCAGCCCGTACTCTTTCGGAACAAAACCTTTTACGGACGGCCAGACATCATTCACTGCAATTGGTACAATTTTGAAGCCAGCGTTAAGAGCGAGAGGAGAGAAGCTGTCCACCTGAACCTTGCCGTCCGCCTGCAGCATCGGCTCGAGCTTTACCTGGCATGATTCAACAGTGAGACTGCCATCGGCAAAGCCGTATTTCAGGGAGGTCGTGACTTCAGCGCCTTTTACAGGCTGTGCATGCTGGCGATATTCTGCAGGGATGAGTTTTTTCAAATTTTCTATGTTATCAGCCTTGACTTTCAGATCGGCAACAACCTGTGAAGGCCAGTACAAACGACCGTCAACACTCAACTGTGCTTTGCCGCTCACCAGAATATCAGCATTGAAAGGCATCGATGACGACAGAATCGAACGACTGATTCCCGCCTTGTCGATCAGAACATCGTGTTTTTCCCCGGAGTTATGGTCTAGAACCGAAAACCGGAGATGAGTCAGATCAACACTGTTAAACGGAAGTTTTATAGAAGCCGGATCGAAAGGGGCTTTACTCTGCGAGCCTTCACCCGAGGCTGTTCCGACAGGACCTTTTTTCAGCTCAACCATTGTCGTTGCCGAGGCTACGCTCAGATTGTCGATGAACAGCTCCCCGCCAAATGCCGCCCAGAGATCAGGCCTGACGTTCAGCTGAGCAACCTGTGCAGCAAGCTTAAGACTCTCTGAATCGGTTGCAATCGAAACATCTGAAATTTCGATCCCCGGGAAAGAGACGTTCAACCGGGCAAATTTAACTTCCATACCGATGGCGTCGCCGACTTTCTTCATGACCATCTGTTCAAGTTCACTGTCTGTGGTTAAACGATGGTACACGTAGTAAACAGCGATGCCTCCCGCCAGAAACAACAAACAGCAAGTTACCAGCAGAACTCGCAGGTAAAAAAACAGCCCCCGCGGCGATTTTACGGGTTTAACTTCATTCTCACTCATAGATGTAGCCTCCAGATCGTCGATTACCAGGACTCCGTTCAGAAATGTCGTTTCAACAGACTGGCAATTTCAGTTCGATGTATCTTGTGTAATCACTTTACCATATTAAAAATTAAATTTGAACCGCCGGCTGGCAAGTATGATAAAAACTGGTTCTCGCCCGACAAGCTTCGGTTAATTTTAGAAGCTGCCGATAGCCAGAGTATACAGTGTATATTCGGAGGCTGCATGCGCTCAAAAAAGCTTGCCACAGGCCGCAGAAAAACCGGCAACCTGCTTTATTCCATAATTCTTCTCTCGATAATGATTTTCTTGAATGGCTGTACAGGCAAAGGAGATCTGCGCTTCAACCCACCCCCGGATGGCAGCGAGTTTTCCATTTCCGGCACCATCTCACTTCCAGAGATCATAGAAACTGAATTGAGCGCTTCCTTGCGAGGCGATCTTGCGGCTCTGAAAGATTTTTCGGGTTTTAAGATCTCAGCCGGACCAGTTTCTGCTGCGGCAAAAAAAGACGGGAGTTTTTCACTTTCAGGGGTCCCCTTTTCGCAGGAACTGGTTTTGCGTGCCGAAGCGGGCAAAGTGGTTCTGTTACGCCGCGTGACAGAAGACGAGCTTTTCTACTCGAACCTCAGCAATCTTGAACTGAACCTGCAGACCACCGCCGAGGCCCTCGTCTATCAGCAGGGCATAATTCTGAACAAAAATCTCACCCCGGCAGACATTCGTGCCCGCGAATATTCGGAACAGGTTGCCGGCATCGTTACCGCCCTGAAGTTGATGCTGCAGCTTCCCAAAAGCTCTGTTGCAAAAACCGTCATCGATCTTCCCGCAGTGATAAATCCTGCTAAAAGTGTCGCAGCAAGCGTTCTGGAGCGCGAAATCGTTCTCAGAGAAGCCAACAGCGTTCTGCGTCATGTTTTGAGCAGACGCGACCTCGAGCTGCTTAAAGTTTATATTTCGCCGGCTTTTTCGAACGACTGGGACTCGACCTCAACCTGGGACGATGCCATATCGCACTTTTCAGAATTATTTGCCGGTTTCAGCTTTGAAGATGTCGACTGGCGGGTCGTAGACCTTGAACTGCTGCCAGATAGCCGAGCGCGAGTGAGAACCCGGGTCAGCTTCAAGCTTAGAAATTCTGTATCAGAACAGATTGTGCGCGACAAAACCTGGGTTTTCGACGCTATCTGGCGAAAAGAGGGCTCTTTCTGGAAAGTCTTTCGCAACATGCCCTATCGCGACACCCACCCTTCTCAGGTGGGAGCCGACGCCAGATGGGGAGAGCTTGCTTCAGCCCATCATGAGCTGCAGGCCGCCCTGGCCGTCGAAAATTTGTCTGTTTTCGCCAATCGTATTTCGAACACCTTCGGAAACGATTTCGACGCCACCAGCACCAGAAACGATCTGCTCGTGGCTGCACAAAGCCGCTTCAATGCCATGGATGTAAAAATCGCAGAATACTCGGTTGATTCGATCGAGTTTACCGGCAGCGACAGAGCTCGGGTTCGCTGCCGTGCCAACGTCAGGGTCATCAGTCTCTTACCGGGTATAGACATCGACTCTGGAAATATCGAAGCAATTGTTGAATGGCGCAAAGAAGACGGCATCTGGAAAATTTTTCGCAATCTGCCCTATCGTTTCAATCACCCCACAAAATTGCCCTGAAAAGTCGAAAGCCGCAAAGCACTCTGCTGGTGCTCTGCGGCTTTTTTAATTGACGACAGCGTCAGGCTTCACTCACTTCTTTTCGAGGACTTTGAGCCGCCTGTTGACTTCGGAATTTTTCGGGTCCATTTCGTGGGCTTTTTTCAGGAGAGCAATGGCTTTTTCGGCATCTTTGGGCGACTTGTAAGCATCGGCAAGCCTGATAAGCACCTGAACGTGTTCAGGGGCGTAACTGGCAAGAATCCCGGCATTTTTAAGAATTTCGCGGGCCATTTTCAGATTCATGGCTGAAACAAGTTCTGGATCAGCCTGTCTGATATACTGAATTTCTTCATCGGCGTCATCGGCGTCGGCATCGAATTCTTTCGATACGATCAGGCAGGCAAGCGCTTTCTGCAGTTCTCTGCGTTCGACAAGAACAAATGCAAGGCCACGCAGAGCGGCAGCAAAATCTTCAGGGTTGTCGGCCAGCTCAAGAGCTTTTTCGTAAGCTATTTTTGCGGCCACGATATCGGGACCGCTGTTTTTGCGCAGCTGCATGAATCCGCGTTCTGCAAAAAAAGCAGACCTTACCGGGTTCCACTGAATGGCCTTCTGCATATTGGCAAGCGCATCATCATGCTTGTTTTCCTGGAAATCGAGAATAGCGAGAAAATAGAAACCGTCAGAAACAGGCTGTTCTACCCACTCTATATCGCGTTTGCTACCATTGCGCTGCTCCAGCAAAGAGTAAAGCTCTCTTTCCATGGCTGAATGAAAGCTTTTGTGAACTTTACCATCGGTGTCCTGAAACTTCTCATGAGTAAAAACCATTTCATTGGCAACATCTCTGGCTTCTTTCAGATTCCCGGTTTTCATGCGTTCCATAAAAACTATCATCATCTGATTTGTCAGCACAACGGGGTCAACTTTGACAGTCTGGGTGGCCAGCTGCAATTCAACCTTTCTGCCGGCAGAGGCATCGGCATTGGCCGGTTTTGAAGACTGCTGAGCAAAAACTGGGCCGGCAAAAATCATGGCCGACAACATGCAGACGGGCAAATATCTTTTTAACATCTGACGTTTTCCTTTTCGTATTGTTACATTTGCAAGCCGCAATATACCGCTTAAAGCTTTCATTTGCAACCATCTGCCCAACCGCTGGAAAATCGTCGACCTGGCGCTGAAATTTCGACATTTTTTCTGCCTGGCACACACGCCCAGTCTTAAAAAGGCCATTTTAGCGATGGCATGTCTTTTGCTTAGTTCTACGTTCCTGTTCTTATTTTAATCTCCGAAGAAGGTGGCCCATGCTGCGAAAAACTGTTCTGATTCTATTTTTCTCTCTGGCATCCATAACTCTTCATGCTTTTGACAACAGCAGTTTTAATGAAGCTTTGCATGAATTATCCGAAAATATTTCACAGGCTGCCTATTCGCTGAGCGAAAGAGCCGACAGTGGCGAGCAGGAAGCGTTTACCGCCGCCGCCGAGCGGGCCGACACCTCAGAAAAACGGATTCGCGACCTGATTTCTTCCCTGGAAAGTCCGGCAGATTTTTCTGTCGCCGAAAAAACACTCGCCGACTTTGCCGCAGCAGGCAATCTTAATTCTCACACAGTCGCAGTGGTAGAAAAAATGCTGAAGCAGCGGGTCGCTTTCATTAACGCCACCATGAATGCCGATTCCAATATCAGCGTCACCGCCAGCGGCAGAAGCGCCATAGCACCGCAGCAGCTTCTCAACAGCCGTCAGCGCCGCATGATCATCATCGAAGTCCCGGTGGTCGAAGCGGTAATTTCACTTGAAGACACCAAAGAAAACCGCAGAATAGACAACCTTAAGGCCATTTTTAAACGCCACAACTGCAAAGTGATTTCTGACAATTCTACCGAAAAAGATAAAAATCTCATGCACGGCATCTATTTTTCCGGGCGCAAACATGTTGTCGATGCGCTCCTGGGCCATTTCGGCGGCGACGTCGTTCAGGCTGACCTCAAGGCAATCGTAAAGATCACCTGTGGCGGCTTCTGGTCTGGCAAAAAAAGTCTCGAATTCATGATCACTCCCAAAACAGGAAATAGCGTGATGGGTGAGCTGTCATGGTTCAAATCCGTGGTTGAAAAAGATCCGGCCAGGTATCTTTCTGAAAACGGCTTCAACGAAATAAAAACTCTCGGCTCTGTAGAGAACATTGCCGGCGAACAAAAAGTGTTGCTCAAGAACACCGTTGCTGAGATATGGGTGACTTCAAAAAATGGCAGTGCCAGAAACGCCTTCTACAGCAGCAGATCTGAACTCGGCGACATCTACATAAACGCCCAGTGAAAGCACCATCGGGAGAAATAAAAATGAAATTCAATAATAAAACCGTTCTGAAAAGCATATTCGCTGCCGGCCTTATCTTCAGCACCGTTTCTCTGCCGGCCGCAGAAGAAAAAGACATAGCCGAACTCGAAAAACAGCTGATAACCGCTGAATCGAAACTGCTCGAGCCAGAACTGCGCCTCGACAAGCTGCAACAGGACAGATCAAAATACGACGGCACCGGCGGCTGGTTTCAGGGCAGCAAGAAGAAAGCTCTCGACGCCGAGATAGCAAAGAACCAGACTCTGGTCGATCAACAATACAAAGAAATGCGAGAAGTTGCCGGGCAGGTCCAGAAAATGGTCTTCGCAGTGGCCCAGACTTTCGAAAAAAATGGTCAGTATGAAAAAGCCATCGGCTATTATCTCAAGGTTGAAAACCGCAATGACAGCATCAGACAAAGAATAGCTGCATGCTACAAAGCCAACAGCGATTATGGACAGGCAATCAAATGGCTCCTTGAAATGCAGAGAAGTGATGAAGTGCTTCTTGAGGTTACAGACTGCTGCAAACTCGACAATAAAATGAAAGAGGCCGTTTACTGGCTGTTCGAAATTTTAAAACCCTGGGCTGGCAACAGCGCTGAACTCACTGCCCTCGACCTCATCGAAAAATACGATTACCCGCAGCGCCGGCATGACTATCCTGATTTTTACCAACGTCTCTCAGACGTCTATATTGCCAAAGCGATCGATTCGCATTCGAGCAACTTCGTTCAGGCAACCCGCGACTACCGTAAAGCCGTTGAACTGCTCAGTACCGACATGAACGAAACGCCTGCGCTGGTAAGCTTTGCAATTCTCGACCGCCATCAGAACAATTATCGCGCCGCCCTCGAAATTCTTGACCGCCAGAAAGAAGCCGCCGAACGCAACTTTGAAGACAAAGTACGCCAGGCACGCCGCGACATCGATGACGCTGAAAACAGACTGCACGACGCAAGATACGAAGCTGACAGGCACTACAAGTCACGCCTTGACATGGCAGAGAACTCTGTAAGACAGGCTGAAGCCCGGCTGGCAAAGCTTAAAGCCAATACTACTGCCACTCCCGAAGAAATCGCCCGGGCCGAACAGAATCTGAGTCATTACAAACGTGAACTCGAACAGACAAGACGAAATCGCGAATCGATCATAAGAGATTACATGCGCCCCTACCACCAGCAGGTAGAAGAAGCCAGAAATGATTACGACAGGCTTCTGGCCGGGCGAACCAAATTCATCGAAGAATATGTTGCTCCTTACAAACGCAATGTCACTGAAGCCAAAAAGGCTCTCGACCTGATCAAATCGTTACACGACGCTAACTTTAAATAATCACTCACAGAAAAACAGGGTCTGCTCCCAGGCAATGGAAGCAGACCCTGTTTTTCTGTGCCGTTTTCAGCGCAGAGTGAATCTTCTAATCAATTCATAACGAGGCTCTTTTTCTGAGAGCTGGCTCTGCAGCAACACAAAATTATCTACCGACCAGCTTCCTCTGAACTTTCGCAAAATCTTGCGGGCCCAGCCACCGCGACTGCGGGCAAGCGTCAGATGCGCCTTGAACTTTTTCGCATCGACCAGTTCGCCAAGACCTTCCCGTAGTTTTTCGGCCAGCTGGTTCAAGGCTTCGCCGCCCTGCACTTTGGCGTATAAAACCCTCGGCTCGCCATTTTCAGGGAAACAGGAAGTATCAGAAATCTCGACATTGAATGAACTGCAGGCCAAAGCAATGTCTTCGCCCGCTTTAATGACTTCAGCAAGCTTTGTTTCAGGCACCTGCCCCATAAAAGCAAGGGTAATGTGCATGCGTTCAGGCGGCACTGGCTTCCAGGGCCGTTCGAGCGTCACACCAAACTTGTCGAGTTCAAAGCGGGTTTCTTCGGGCACTTCGAGCGCAAAAAACAATCTCAGAGGCTGTTCCATAAGTTACTTTGATTCCTTCAATGAATTAAAAAAGCTCTGAAAAACCGTTCTACAAATTCTTTTCTTGATCATCGCCCTGTCGCCAGGCCAGTCGACAAAAGTCACCCTTTCGCCCACCGGGCCAGAAACAGCTACCCAGGCAGTACCCGGGGATTTCCCCTCAAGGCTGGCCGGACCGGCTACACCGGTTGTGGCCAGACCCCAATCGGCTTTAAACATTTTTCGGGCAGCAACCGCCATGGCTGCGGCCACTTCCGCAGAAACAGCCCCGAAGTCCCTTATCAGAGCCGGGTCGACCCCGACAGCTATTTTGGCTTCATTTGAATAAGCCGTCACAGAACCAGCAAAACAGCTGCTGATACCAGGACAATCGGTTATTTCGGCGGCCAGACTGCCACCTGTAACTGATTCCAGGCATGCAAATGTCTGCTTTTCGGCATCAAGAAGCTTTTTTATCGCCGAAACGATAGTTTCGGCATCGCAGCCAAAAATCCATGGAGCGAGCAGCAACTCTATTTCGCGAAGAACAGGCTCAGCGACGGATCTGGCCATATCAGCTGTAGTACCACTGGCTGCGACTCTGACATCAACTCCGCTGTTTCTTGCGTAAGTGCCTATTCCGGGTGAGTCCAGTCGGGTAAAATCCTTGATACGCTCAGCCAGATCCGATTCACCAATACCTATTGTATGCAAAGTTCGGTGATAAAGAACTTTACCTGAGGCCGGCAAAAGTTTTTCGGCCTGATCAGACCACATTTTTACAAGCTCAGAAGGCGGCCCGGGCAAAGCGACAATAATTTTGCCCTTCTTCTCGACATACCAGCCCGGCGCTGTACCCAAAGGGTTAGCGAGAGCTCCGGCGCTGGGAATCAGCCACGCCTGCTTGCGATTTGCCGCCGGCATCGGACGTTTTCTGGCAGCGAACTTTTTCTCGAGATCTTCAAGCAATCCGGCATCGATATATGGTTCTTCACCAAGGGCGGCGGCAATTGCCTCACGGGTCAAATCGTCGTCTGTCGGGCCAAGCCCGCCGCAAAGAATAAGAAGATCGGCACGGTCAAGCACTTCACAAATAGCTCCGGTCAGGCGTTCGAGGTTATCGCCAAGCGTCTGTCTGCGAAAAACGAAAATACCCAGATCACGCAGACGCTCGCTCAGATATGCGGCGTTGGTGTCGATAATTTCGCCGAGCAACAGTTCTGTGCCAACACTGATAAGTTCAGCCATAAGTGGTTTCTGCATATTACCTCTTACAACATCTTAAAATTATTCTGAGAATCAGCTTCTACGGTCAAAATAGCCCTGGTCGGCCAGCTTTCTTTCGAGCTCGGCACGATCACGGGTTTTGCTCATCGCTTCTTCCAGTGAGACTACCTTGTCTTTTACGAGCATACAAAGATCATCGTTTAAAAGCCTGTTACCCTTTGCCTGAGAAGTGATCATAGCGTTGGGAAGCATGTAAGTCTTGTTGGTTCTGATCAGGTTCGCCATGGCCGGGTCCATGACCATGATTTCGAAAGCCGGCACACTCCCTCCGGTTATCCGGCGACACAGTGTCTGACAAACCACGCCGATCAGGTTCTCGGCCAGAAACATGCGAATCTGGTTTTGAGCCTCGGGCGGAAAGTTATCGATGACTCTGTCAATAGTGCTCGCCGCAGTAGCAGTGTGCAGAGTGGCAAAAACCAGATGACCGGTGTTGGCTGTTTCAAGAGCCATAGCCATGGTTTCATTGTCACGGATCTCTCCGACCATTACCACGTCAGGGTTCTCGCGCAGACCGGCCCGCAAAGCTTTGGCAAAACTATGTGTGTGAATGCCCACTTCCCGTTGGTTGATCAGCGCCTTGCGGCTGCTGTGAATGAACTCGATAGGGTCTTCGATAGTCAGAATATGGCATTTGCGCCGCTCGTTGATCCAGTCGATCATGGCTGACAGTGTCGTCGATTTGCCGCAGCCAGTTGGCCCAGTAACCAGCACCAGCCCCTTGGGATGCATGCAAAAATCAGTCAGAATCTTCGGCAGACCAAGAGCTTCGACAGTTCTGATCTCGCCGCGTATGTGGCGAAACACAGCACTGACACCATTGTGGTCGCGCAGCAGATTGACTCTGAAGCGGCAACCATCAGAGGTTGAGTAGGCAAAGTCTTCATCGCAACTATCTGTAAAAGAAGCAAGTATCTCGGGGCGGGCGGCCGACTGCAGCAGGTCAAGAACCTCTTCGGCACCAAAACGCCCGGTTTCAGGCAGTTCGAAAATTTCTCCGTCTATTCTCCAGCGCGGAGTCTGACCGGCAGAAAGATAAAGATCTGAGCCACCGGCTTCGACAAGCCGCCAGAGCAGTTCATCTATATGAGCAGTGCCTGAACCCAGCATTTCGGAAGGGCCAGCATGATTTTCGCCAAAACATGAACACACAAGGCGATTAAAATACTCGGGATCGAAATAGACCGGTCTGACCTCGATTTTTTCTGAGAAAAAACGATTGGCCGAACTTATCGATTCGTGGGTCAGAAGGCCAGTGTAAGCTACCACCAGCTGATCTTCAAATTTTTTAACCGGGAGCAATCTGTGCCTTTTGCAGAAATCGGCGGGAAAAAGGTTGACGATTGCCGGGTCAAGCGTCGGCAACTGTTTGCGATTCTCGAGATAGGCGGTAAAACCTTCAGACTGTTTCATCTTTGCGCTGACAGGCTGCAGGTATGGAATATTGACATTCTGGGTCGCAAGGATGCGCCCGTAAAAAAGTTTTGAATTGAAAGAAACTGCGGCCAGCCGGCCGCGAGCAAAGCACGCGTAAGAATGCGTTTCGTCGTGAATGATCGCGGTTTCACCTACAAGTTGCCCCGGTCGGAGGCGAATTATTTCGATAGGATTGCTCTCTTCACCGATCATGACAGAGATCTCACCCTTGACAATCACGAGAAAGAACTCAGGGTCAGAGCCGGCAGCAAACACCTGTTCACCATTTTCAAAGACCAGTACTTCCCCGGACAGCTTAATCAGTTCGTCAAGCTGTTCATCTGCGAGAAAAACAAACATGCTTGAAACGCCAAGGATTTTACGTGCCAGAATGATCAGCTCATTATCTACTTCGAACCTTTGCATAAGACACTCTTCTTTTAATTATTTTACTTTACCCGCTTGCGCACATAAACAGAATAACGCAAATCTTCCCGCTTTCAAAGCAAAATCAACCGATGGCTGTTGCAAAACCAACCTGTCAGCGGTCGCGATTGTCATTTGTACCAGCCGGCAGTAAAAACCCGACTGAATGACAATAACAAAGAGTTAAAACACGGCAGAGCTTTATCGAAAAAACAGACTGACCCGGCAACCAGATCGGCTGCCGGGTCAGAAAAAATATCTCACCAGATATCCGCCAGAAACAGATCAATCTAGCAATGGTTTTACCACACACCGATTCACTCTTGTCGAACTGATATTAAAAAGGATCAAAATAAATCTCCAAAATATCTGGAACTGGCGGGCATAATTGGGCAAAACAAAAGAAGGGCGCCTTCGGCAAGGCGCCCTTCTTCTCGTAAGAAAGATTCGATCAGCGAAACAGCTGAGCCGGGTCGGCGAAGAAGTTTTCTCTGGTGACGGGCGGGTATTCTTTGCCGATGAGTTTTTTACCCTGCAGGTATTTGGGAACCATAGTGGGCATAGTGGCACGAACATTGTAAATCATGCTCGGGATTGTCCAGAAGCGCAGTTTGGTGTCACCGGCTCTGCTCATGAGCACCAGCAGGTTGTTGGTACAGTTGTTTCTGGTGGTGTGGTAAAACTCACCGGCACGATTGATACCAGACTGTTTTACGGCATCGAGAAGCAGGCTGCGACTCTGCCCAGCAGAAAATTTAATCGGGTAAGCAATCAGCTTTTTATTGTCGTAATGGCAGGTTTCGGCTGCGTAGTCTTCCCAGGTCGTGAGCAGCCAGATAACGCCAAAAGTCTTTTTGAGACCGGCTTTGAGAGAGTAATTCTGATCTTTACGCTGATAAGCCTCAATGGTAAGAACCAGACCGCGTGATTCGTTACCCTTCTCATCGACCATGCCGCCCTTTTTAAAAGTAAACAGCATCAGGCAGTGGGCTGCAATCCATTCTGGGGGGAACGGTTTTTTTACAAGGTAAGCACCTTCGAGGAGCTCAGGTTTGATTTTAACTGTGCGCCAGGCGTATTCGGTCTCACCTGCGGCATTTTTATCTTTGAGGCGACTCCAGCGAACATTTTTAACAACCGCCTCACCGGCCGAAAGCTTGAGAACTTCGGCTGGCTTCTGATAATTTTTGTATGGCAGAGGGTTTTCAACAACTATGCTCTTCTCAGAGGGTCGCAACTGCTTGACGGCAAGTCTGGCGAGCTGAACCGCGTCTTTGGCGACACCATCGACCTGCACCAGTTTCCCGTCATATTTACGCGCCTCATTCAGAGAGACGTCGAGGGTGAACACGCGGCAATCATCTGTGGTCAGAACAACAACCCCGTCACGGATGTCAAGCATCCCGTTAAGGCGATAAAAAGAGCCCGCCATCGCCTGAGTCGAAGCAAAAACCAGAATAATTATCAGCAGAAGTTTACCAACTTGCTTTGTCATTGCCTGTACCTCATTCCACAAAGAGTACAGATAAGTATAATGATTGACCGCCAAACCTGCAAGTATTGCCCGGCGGGGCTTTATTCTTTTCGCCCGGGGCAGCGATAAAGAATAACTATAGAATTGAAAGCTGGAAAATCGAGGAGACCTCTGTTATATTGCTGCGAGATTTACAGGAGCCCCCAAATGTCAGGCACTCTCGTCATCAGATTAAAAGGGCTGGGCGATATCGTTCACCTGATCCCCGTTTTAAGACTGCTTCGCCAGCAGAACCCGGCAGAAAACATCGGGCTTCTCTGCCAGAAACCCTTCGGGCAAATCATACCACCTGAACTCGGCATCAGAATTTTTGAACTGCCAAACCATGCCGGAGTGACCGACACTTTCAAACTGATCAGAGAAATACGCAAACAGCGTTATTCAAGACTTTTTGACCTGTTCGCCAACCCCAGAACAGCTGTTATCAGCCTTTTTACCGGTATAAAAGAACGTTTCGGCTTTGATTACCGAATTCGCCGCCACGCTTATACAAAAACTTTCGCGCCGCAAAACCCCAACAAACATCTGATGCACCTGTTCGGCGATTTCTTCGCTCATTTCGGCGTCGCCGGGCAACTGACGCCCCCCGACCTGAAGTTTCCCGCAAACGTTCACGAAAAAGCCATGCTGGCTATCAAAGAAGGTTTTTCGGGGCAACGGCCGCTGCTTGGCATCAACCCGCACACGACTTACCCTTCAAAAGCCTGGCCCGAAGAACATTGGATAGAATTTATAAACCTCTGGCACGGCAAAACCGGTAACCCGGCCCTGGTGACCTGGGGCCCCGGAGAGCGCCGGGCAGCCGAAAAAATTGTGGAAAAAGCCGGCAAAGAAAAAGCCTTTATTCACGAAGCCGTTGCCATCGACGAGTTTGCCGCCCTGCTCGCCGGTCTCGATCTGTTCGTCACCGCAGATACCGGGCCAATGAACATTGCCTGGGCGGTCAACACGCCAACCGTCGCTATTTTTGGCCCGACGACCCGCGAAGCGGTCATGCCACGCGGCCCGCAGCACGTTTCTCTTTACGATGAAACTCTTGCCTGCCTGCAGTGCCACCAGGAAGTCTGTGCCCACAAATCATGCATGTGGTCGATAAAGCCCGCCCAGGTAATTGAAAAAATACTGCAGAAATACGATCTGGCCGACACCAGGAAACATCATGAATAAAGCCATTTTTCTCGACCGTGACGGAACTATCAACCCCGACCCCGGCTATATCTCTAACCCAGACGATTTCAACATCTACGAAGGAGTTGCTGAATCGCTGGCCAGGCTGAAAAAAGCCGGCTATCTGCTGGTTCTGATAACCAACCAGTCGGGAATATCGCGCGGTCTGATCAGCCTTGCCCAGCTCGACAAGATACACGCCAAACTGCAGTCGCAGCTTTCTGAAGCCGGCGTGCAGCTTGACGCTATTTATTACTGCCCGCACCACCCTGATTTTCCCTATAGCGACGGCAAAACAACATGCGATTGTCGCAAACCCGAACCCGGGATGGTCCTCAAAGCGATTCAGGAGCTGAATATTGCCCCCGGCAAGTCATTCATGATCGGCGACCGCAGTTCAGACATCAAAATAGGCATCAAAACGGGTGTTAGACCAATTCACATCGGGCCGGCACCTTTACCCGGCTATGAACAGGTAATCAGCTTTGCTAACCTGCCTCAGGCAACGGACTGGATACTTTCCCGCCCTGAAAATTGAATTCTCATGACCTGCTTTTTGGCAGGCACAGCATCATAAAAAATATAAAAAGGTTTTTGCATTGAATAACACACAACAAATTCAGACTGACAACCAGAACATTCAGAAAGGCAACGATTTCAAAGTCACTCTGGTAGCCCTGGCCTACTTCTTTTTCGTTATATGTTCTTATTATGTCATAAAACCGATTCGCGAAAGCCTGGCTCTTGAACTTGGCGCCGAGAATATTCCCCTGCTAAACATCGTCTCAATGGCCAGTCTCGTGGTGGTTAACGCAGTTTACAGCCTGATCGTAGGGCATTTCAAGCGCGATATCTTCATTCCATTCATCACCCGCTTTTTTGCCGTGAGCCTGCTGTGCTTCTGGGTAGTTTTCTCGTTTATTCTGCCAATACCAGGTTCGGAACCGGCTGCGTTCAACAAGCCAGGTACCGCTACGGAAACGGCTGAGAAAGTCGAAGCGGCAGAAAACATCGATCAGACATCGCAAAACGCAAACAAGCTTCCCGCCACATCACTTTCAGGACGTGACCGCCAGCTCACTTTGTCCAAGATAATCGCCATCGGCAGCTACTATCTTTGGGTGAACATGTTTTCGCTGATGGCGGTGAGCATGTTCTGGTCGTTCATGAACGACGTTTTTTCGGTGGCTCAGAGCAAAAAACTTTATGCAATCATCGGCTACGGCGGTCTGGTTGGCGGGCTGGCCGGCAGCGCCCTGACGACTGTGCTGGTCAAGCATACAGGCACCCCGAATCTGTTCATTCTGGCGATCGTGCTGCTCTACCCGTCGATCTGGTGCATGCAGTACATTCACCGCAATCATTATCGCCCTGAAGGAATACCGGAGGAAGAAAACAAACCAGTAGTGCCGGCCCACCCGCCACGCCCCTGGGATGGCCTGCTGGCGGTCAGCAAAAACTTCATCCTGATTCTCATGGCTTTTGAAATGTTTTTTTACACATTTTCGACGACTCTGTTTTCGCAGCAGTTCAACCATCTGCTCGAAACAGAACTGAGCAGCATCAATCAGCGCACCGCCTTTGTTGCCAACATTTACGGGCATATCAACGTCGTTTCGTTGATCACTCAGTTTGTTGTCACAAAACTGATAATGCTGTTTGCCAACCCAATCTACGGGTTGCTTATTCTCAACCTCGTTCAGACTGCCGGCACTCTTCTGATGTTGCGCAGCCCGAGTCTGACCATAATTTCCTGGACTATAATAACGCGATACGCCCTGAATTATTCGACCGGCAGAGTGCTGCGCGAGCTTATCTATATTCCGCTCGACCGCGAAGCCAAATATCAGGGAAAAGGCTTTATCGACACGGTAATTTTCAGGTTCGGCGACGGCCTCTCGTCTGCGGTGATTTTTGGTGGTCTGAGGCTGTTTTCTTACGGCACCTGGATAGATTACTCGATTCTTGGCATCATGCTTCTGCAATTTTATGTTATAATCAGGGCAGCTGGTCTGTATGCAGAAAGGCTGCATGAGACCGACGCCGAAAGCCTTGAGCCGGCTGCGGCCTGATGGTTCATCAAAACTTCTGGAGGAAAAAATGAGCGTTAAAATGATCGTTGTAGGTTCTATCGCCTACGATTCACTGCAAACACCCAAAGGAAAGCGCGAGAAGGCACTTGGCGGCTCGGCGGTCTATTTTTCCACTGTTGCCAGCTATTTTACCAAAGTCGGCCTGGTCGGAGTCGCCGGCAAAGACTTTGAAGCCGCACACATTCAGTTCCTCAAAGACCACGGGGTCGACATGGCAGGCTTTGACCTCAAAAAAGACGGTGAAACCTTTCACTGGGCCGGCAGCTATGGCGAAGATTTCGGTGATGCCACCACACACGATACACGCCTGAACGTTTTTGAAGCTTTCGACCCACAGCTTCCCGAAGAATACCGCAATGCCGAGCTGGTGTTTTTGGGCAACATTCACCCGGCCCTGCAGCTCAAGGTTATCGAAAAAGTAAACAAGCCCAAAATCATCGCGCTCGACACCATGAACCTCTGGATCAACACCACCAACGACTTGTTGAAGCAGGCGATCAAAAAAATCGACATTTTGTTCATCAATTTCCAGGAAGCCCTGATGCTCTCCGGCGAAAAGAAATTCGCCCCGGCCGTAGCCAGACTTCTCGAAATGGGCCCGAAACGCATTGTCGTCAAAATGGGCGAACTCGGTGCCATGACTGCAACCAAAGAAACCAGATTTTTCACCCCGGCCTTCCCTTGCCTTGATATCACCGACCCGACCGGCGCCGGCGATTCTTTTGCCGGCGGTTTCATGGGCAGTCTGGCCCGACACGGCAACTACAGCGAAACCGGTTTCAGACACAGCATGCTTTACGGCAGCGCCATGGGCTCAATAACCGTCGAGAATTTCAGTCTCGATTCTTACAACAACCTCAGACCTGAACTGATCGAAGAACGCTTCAAAGCCTTGAAGGCCATGGCCACCGTAGATTAACGTTCCTGCAGTTTTTTTCGTATACCACACAGGGGTTCAGCACGCTGAACCCCTGTGTTATTTTGCATAAAAATTCATTATAAAGAGCAAAGCCAACTCTGAACCAACCAGCTGAAACGACAGAGCTGAAAGCCTGACCCCTGGAAAGCGAAATTAATCAATGAACTATTTGATCGCGACAGCGATTATTAAAAGAAATATGCTTCTTCCGGTTTTTGAGCGCAGCGGCACCTCTGACCCCGATCAATCGGCACCATGTTGACCAGCCTGATCAAGACCTTATGCAGCATGCCAACGCTCTGCTGGAACATTTTCACGACCTCTTTGGTGGTTACTTCCGGCACGTTGCCGGCCAGACCGGCATCATAGTCCGTGATCATAGCAACATTGACGATGCATATACCTAGCTCCTGAGCCAGAACGACTTCGGGGTATTGCGTCATATTCACTGTGTGCCAGCCCATCTGCGTGAACCACTTGCTCTCGGCCTTCGTCGAAAAACGCGGGCCGTTGATCACCACGATAGTTCCTTCAGCGTGAACCATGGCCCCTTCAGCCTTCAAAGCCTCGATGGCCATTTCCCGCAGCTCGGGGCAATAGGGCTCTGCCGACGAAATATGCATGACATCGGGGCCGTCGGCAAAAGTATCGAAGCGGCCATTGGTGCGGTCAACGAACTGATCACTCACCACAAAATCACCAGGCTTGATGTTAGTCTGCAGTGACCCGACAGCACAGGGAGAAATGATGCGGGAAACACCCAGTTCTTTCATCGCCCAGAGATTGGCTCGGTAATTGATTTTGTGCGGTGGAATCGTATGATTTCGGCCATGCCGCGGCAAAAATGCGACTTTTTTGTCGCCAATGGTGCAGATATCGATAATGTCACTGGGCATACCGTATGGAGTACTGATTTTAGCTTTTTCTATTTTGTCTGCGCCCAGTTCATACATACCGCTGCCGCTGAAAATGCCGATATCGGCCTTAAACCTGTTACGCATCGATACTTCTCCAGAAAATAAATTTGAACAGTTCAATGCTAACACAAATTCTTTAAACACCGGCAATATCTCGCAAAACAAAACCGCCCATCCGGGAGGAAGGGCGGTTGTTTGTCTTATTGGCCGGCCAACAGCGGTTAAGCTATCTGGCTTTCGACTTTGTAGATGATCTGATAGGGCTCTTTTTTCTCGACACAGCGTTCATGTATTATCACCTTACTGATATTATTATCAGAAGGTATGTCATACATCAGGTCGAGCATCAGGTCTTCGATGATACGGCGCAGGCCGCGAGCACCGGTGTTCTGCTGAATTGCATTGCGGGCGATCGCCTGCAGTGCTTTCGGCGTTATTTCCAGTTCCACGCCTTCCATGCGCATCAGTCGGGCATACTGTTTTATCAGTGCGTCTTTGGGTTCGGTGAGAATTTTGACCAGATCATCGACATTCAGGTTATTGAACGTGGCGATAACCGGCACGCGACCGATAAATTCGGGTATGAGACCGAAGCGAAGCAGATCTTCGGGCATGATATCTTTGAGCAGATCGCCGACGCGGCGCTCGCTCTTCAGAACCGGCGTAGAGCCAAAGCCCATGGTTTTAGTCGAAGACCGGGCCTCGATCAGCTTTTCGACGCCCTCAAAAGCACCGCCCAGCAGGAAGAGAATATTCTTCGTATTGAGCTGGATGTAGTCTTGATGAGGGTGCTTGCGGCCACCCTGCGGCGGCACGTGCGCGACCTTGCCCTCGAGCAGCTTCAGAAGAGCCTGCTGCACGCCTTCCCCTGAAACATCTCTGGTGATCGACACATTCTCACTCTTGCGGGCGATTTTATCGATTTCATCGATGTAGACAATTCCGCGCTCTGCTCTCTGAACGTCATAATCAGCTGACCTCAACAGGTTCAGCAGAATGCTCTCAACGTCATCGCCAACGTAACCAGCCTCTGTGAGCGTGGTCGCATCAGCGATACAGAAGGGAACATTCAGAAGTTTAGCGAGCGTCTGGGCAATATGAGTTTTGCCCGAGCCAGTTGGGCCGATAAGAAGCACATTTGACTTCTGTACTTCAACATCGTCACGATGCGATTCTTCAAGGGTAATTCTCTTATAATGGTTATAAACCGCCACAGAGAGAATCTTTTTCGCCTGTTCCTGGCCAACGACATACTGGTCAAGAATTCTGGCGATTTCCTTGGGTTTCAGTGCATTCTGCATTACCAGAGGGCCTTCTTCGTCGAGTTCTTCAAGAATAATCTCGTTACAAAGGCCGATGCACTCATCGCAAATGTAGACCTCAGGCCCTGCAATCAGTTTGCGAACCTGATCCTGACTCTTTCCGCAGAAAGAACAACGGAATTGAGGGGTCTTAGAAAGCATGCTTACTCCTCGTTGGGTTTTGCTGCAACAACTTTGCGTTGAACTACTTCGTCAATCAGTCCGTATTCCTTGGCTTCTTTCGAAGACATGAAAAAGTCACGGTCAGTGTCGCGCTTGATGCGCTTGAGAGGCTGACCGGTGTGATTCGCCAGAATGTCATTGAGCATATCTTTCATTCTCAGGATTTCCTGAGCCTGAATTTCGATATCGCTGGCCTGACCCTGCGCCCCGCCCAGAGGCTGATGAATCATGATGCGCGAGTTGGGAAGGGCGTAACGCTTGCCTTTTGCACCTGCAGCGAGAAGCAAAGCGCCCATACTGGCTGCCTGACCGATACAGATCGTGCTGACATCAGGTTTGATGTACTGCATGGTATCGTAAATGGCCATGCCGGCAGTAACTACACCACCCGGGCTATTGATATAAATTGAAATATCTTTTTCGGGGTCTTCTGATTCGAGGAAAAGAAGCTGAGCGACGACCAGGTCAGCCATGCCATCGTCGATACCGCCACCCAGAAAAATGATTCTATCTTTAAGGAGCCGCGAATAAATATCAAAAGCTCTTTCTCCGCGGCTGCTTTGTTCAATTACTATGGGTACGAGAGTCACGCTTCAGTTTCCCCCTTGTTTAAATCGGCTTCTTTAACCATATCGTAATTAATCTGGTTATTTTTTAGCATAAAGTCACGAATTTTTTGGCTGCGCAGAGAAAAACGTACATTTTCTTCGCCGTCAGATTCTGCAAGGGTGTTCAACAGCTTTTCAACGGGCATATTGTATTCTTTGGCGCGCTTTTCGATTTCTTCGCGATAATCAGCGTCGGTAACTTCGATATTTTCTTTGTTCCCGATTGCATCGATCAACAACATGGTTTTGGTCTGGCGTTCGGCACGTTCACGGAAAGTTTCGCGGAATTCGTTGACGTCTTTACCGGAATTGCGCAGGTAATCCTGGATTGTTGTGCCAAACTGGCGCCAGCGACGATCGAGACCCTGGATAAAAAAGTCGATGGTGCTCTGAACCATAGATTCGGGCACTGCAAATTCATAACCGGCAAGAACCTGAGTCAGAACTTCGTCAAAAGCGCGTTCTTCGGCATCGTATTTGGCGCGTTCTTCGAGATCTTCTCTGATTTTAGCTTCGAGAGCCGCGAGGCTTTCGAAATCACCAATATTTTTGGCAAATTCATCATTCAGTTCGGGCAGAGTAGGTCTGGAAATACGATTCAAGGTTACGGTATAATCGAGGGTTTTGCCATAATATCTTGAATTGGTTTCGGTTTCGCCTTCGACCTTATGCTGCCAGGTGCGAGTTTCGCCGACCTTCATGCCGAGGCATGGAGCGAAAAGCTTATCGTTTTCGAGCAGTTTGTGGGCTGCTTTTTCATCAGAAAGCTCTTCGTCGATCTGACCTTCATGAGCAACCTGAACGTTGGCAGAAAAATAGTCGCCAAGTTCAAGAGTACCGTCTTCGACAGTCTCTGTTTTGCTCTGCTGTTCACGAACCTGGTTCAAAACTTTTTTAACGCTTTCGTCATCGACGATTTCGCGCTGAACCTGGGCTGTATAGCCCTTATAATTAAAATCGCCCAGTTTCGGACGAACTTCAAAAACTGCTTTGAATGTGAACGGTTCATTTTCCTGGAGATTTGATTCTTCGAGTTCAAATCTGCTCACCGGGTGCAATTTGGTCTCTCTGATAGCCTGCGGGTAGACTTCCTGGACGAGTTCTTCTTCGATCTGCTCGCGCACGGAATCGGGGCCGATAAACTTGACCAGCACCGATCTCGGAACTTTTCCCTGCCTGAAACCGGGGATTTTTACCGAACGGGCGGCACGATTGTAAAAGCTTGCATAAGCGGCATTGACCTTCTCTTTTTCGACCTCAACGGTCAACGCAACCTTGTTGGCTTCCAGTTCCTGAACTTGTGTCTTTAACATGTGCAATAACTCCTTGTGGAGAGAATTTCGTTAATTCCAGACCGTCTGCAAAGCGGCACCGAAGGTGAAAGAAAACAGACAACACACCCTGTCGCGCCGGACGCAGAATGAATGTATTATTATAAAGGACTCTGCTTCAAAAGTAAAGATACCGACTGCACCCGATCAGACACAAAAAAATTGTGCCATTATTTTCGACTCGGATCAAAACTTGCCTGGAGATGAAAAATCACACATTTTCATCGATTGTGCGGCAAATAGAAAAAAATAAATTCTGATTCAGGGCGTTTTAAATTCAACCGAAATCAGATTTGTCTTAAAGGAAAAGACCGCTCACAGAGCGGTCTTTTATAATGTCGGAGCGGGAGACGAGACTCGAACTCGCAACCACCTGCTTGGAAGGCAGGGACTCTACCATTGAGTTACTCCCGCAAAACGTTCGCTACAACACGAGAATGCGAAGGGCGGGACTCGAACCCGCACGGTATAACCACCAGATCCTAAGTCTGGCGCGTCTGCCAGTTTCGCCACCCTCGCGCAAGGGTCAACGCAGCCGATGATACCAGATTTTTTAAAAACAGGCAACAGATTTTATGCGAAGCGAAGCAAAGGAAAACTTTCATAGCAAAAACAGGGTATGATTAGGGATGAGTTTATAACATGGAGTGATTTATGAGAAACTTCTCCAGACTGATCTGTTTCAGCCTTGTTTTTCTGCTGGTATTGGGGCTGTTGCCGGCAAACGCCATTTCTCCCTTCGACGGCAAAAACCCGATCAAAATTTCCGGGAGCGCCAATGTCGACAACAATGACAGCGCACGCAGCAAAGCCGTAAAAAGCAAAAATTATCAGGAAACGCAAGCATGTACTCTGGCCGTTATGGCTGACCTACACGCAAAACCAGAAAGTCTGCCGCTGCTCAAAAAGGCTGTCGACCGGGTCAACAACCTCAAAGACATTGCGGGGCTCGCCATTGTCGGCGATCTTTGCAGCAAAGTTGGCTCCAGAAGTGAATACGAAACGATGCGCAACGGCCTGAGCGGCGCAAAAATACCGATATATGCCGTACCCGGCAATCACGACATCCTCCTCAAGGATTATCTGGTCGACGGCAAGACCAGGCGCGGCACCCCAGCCGAGAAGAAGGCGAAGCAAGAGATTTTCAAACAGACATTCAAGCTCAAATCACTCTATTACTCACATAAAATCGGCGGGCACCTGCTGATTTTCCTTCCGAATGATGCTCTGACCGCTCTTCCCTGTTCGCTCCCATCAGACGAAGCCTACGATTTTCTGCGGCAGACACTGCGCGAGAATCGCAACCTGCCGACCATCATTTTCCACCATGCCCCGCTGGAAGGCAGCTACAGTGGCAGAAGAAGGATGCCGCCCATTCAGGCAAATTTCCAGCCATCAGGCAAGACCAAACGCCTGCTGCAGAAAAACCCGCAGGTCTATCTCTGGTTCTCAGGGCATCTGCACATCACTCCATCACAGAAAAACTTCAATTTTCCCGGCAACCGCGTCGGAAATGTCAACGTCGTGCATGTTCCGCCGTCCCTGATTCGTGCCTCATGGGTGCAGGTAGTGCGACTTTCGCCCAAAGGCGCCATTGTCAAAACCCTCGACGTCAAATCAGGAAAATACCTCAAACGCCATACCAGAGTGTTCAGGCCAAACATCGCCACCAATACCAATGCTGACGAGAATCAGCCGCAACCGCAAAAAGACGGCGAAATTCAACTACCCTCGCCTGAAGGCGAGGGATTGGGGTTCCGACTGAAGTCGGCTAAAGCCCCGATCCGGCCATGCAGGCTATCATTGCGAAACTTTGAAATCATCGTCATCCTGGGACTCAGCACCTTGATTTTCAATA
>JAKQQP010000172.1 GCA_029564115.1 Candidatus Rifleibacteriota bacterium
CGGCGCCTTTGAGATAAAAGAAGGCTCTGAGGGCACGATCAGGCTCGCACACGAACTGGCGCGCATGGCCGAAAACGGCAAAATCGTCATCATTGGCGGTGGCGATTCAGCGGCAGCAGTTCAAACAGCCGGAGTAGCCGATAAAATGACCCACGTCTCAACCGGTGGCGGCGCCAGTCTCGAGTTTCTCGAACGCCTTACCCTGCCCGGGGTCTCGGTTCTCGATTCCGAATAATCTCTTCATAAAGGGCCTGATTATGGAAAAAACCATTATCTGCTTCTGCAAAAATGTTGATAGAGAAACAATCGTCAATGCGATCAAAGCAGGCGCTGATTCTATCAAGAAGGTCCAGCAGGCCACCGGTGCGTGCACCGGTGGCCAATGCCTGCAGCTGAATCCGAAGAAGACATGCTGTTCAGCAGATATTGAAGAACTGATCAGACAATATTCCAGTATGGCCCCGTCTTCGAAAAACCGTTGCTGTTGCGGGTAACCGAAAAATTGCCGATAGGCCGGGCTATTGGACTGGCTTGAACCGATGACAATTTTCAGGAATCAGAAAAGCTGGAGCCACCCGAAGATAACCATGCAAAAATGGCTCTTTACATTCTGTGACCGAATGGAATTCTGTATTTGCGCAGCTTGCCGCGCAGGGTACTGGGGTTAAGGGCCAGTATTTCAGCGGCACCGCCCGGGCCTTCGATTCGACCTCTGGTTGCTTCGAGCACCCGACACAGATGGGCTCTGACAACGTTTTCAAGAGTGTCCATGCTGCTTTCAGAAGATTGCGCAATGGCTGCCCTGCCAGGAAAATAGCTCGCAGGTATTTCTATTGGCTGACCGTTACAAACGATCAGACCGCGTTCAACGACGTTCTGCAATTCTCTGATATTCCCGGGCCAGTCATATTGCAGCAGGCGTTCAAGAGTTCCCGGAGCCAGACTCTGATTGACCGGCAGATTCAATTCCCGCGCCTTGCGAACCATAAAATACTGCACCAGAGAAAAAATATCTTCTTTTCTTTGTCTGAGCGGCGGCAATTCAATAGGAAAA
>JAKQQP010000189.1 GCA_029564115.1 Candidatus Rifleibacteriota bacterium
TTAAAGATGTCTGTTTGGCCTGGCAAAGAAAAATCCCTTCCCCATAGATTTTTTCTCGGTTTAACGAAAGCGAATTATATCACAAATAGTTCTGACTACTGATAACAATCTATTATCGCCCTCCAGAACGGCTGCCAGAAAGCTATCTTGACACAACGAAAAATTTATCACGTTTTCAAGATAACTCAGACCAATTCAGACATCCAGGAGGGCAATATGAACGAACTACTTAATCAGTCAGCTCATGAGATGGCAGTGATTGTCGAAAAGGCTCGTGAATACATTAATGATGCCAAAGCTGATAACACCAAACGGGCATACCGCTCTGACTGGCAGGATTTTAAACAGTGGTGTGATTCGAACGGTTCACTTCCATTGCCTGCAGACCCGGCCACGATATGCCTGTATCTCACCCAACTTGTCGCATCAAGAAAGGTTTCAACCGTGCAAAGAAGGATCGCAGCAATAGGACAGGCACATCTTGCTGCTGGCCATTCATCACCTACCACTCACATTTCAGTTCGCAGTCTGATGCGTGGCATAAGACGGCAGATTGGTTCTATCCAGATTGGCAAAGCACCTCTTCTGATTGAACACATAAGACGAATGGTAAATTCTTTACCATCTTCAAAGGCTGGAATTCGCGACAAAGCATTGATATTACTTGGTTTTTCAGGGGCTTTCAGGCGCTCAGAGCTTATTGGTCTTAACTTTGAAAACATAGAGATTGCAAAGGAAGGTCTCATTGTTACTTTGAGCCGTTCAAAAACAGACCAAGAAGGGCAAGGAACCAAGAAAGGTATCCCGTTCGGAAATTTTGATGACACGTGCCCAGTTAGCGCACTGCAAGAATGGCTAAAAACTTCTGAAATTAAAACAGGTGCCATTTTTCGAGGCATTGATCGTCACGGCAATATCTCAGAAAAGCGCCTGACCAGCAAAGCCGTTTCTTTAATTATTAAACGAATTACTAAAGAGGTTGGGCTAGATCCAGAAAAATATGCCGGTCATAGCCTTCGAGCAGGACTTGCAACCCAGGCATCAATTTCGGGTGCAAGTGAAATCGAAATTATGAATCAAACTGGACATCGCAGCATTGCTACGTTAAGGCGGTACATCCGCGATGGCAATTTGTTCAGGCAGAATGCCGCCAGCAAAGTTGGTTTGTAAACTGCTTAATGCTGTTTTTGAAATGCAAAAGCAATGTAGCTTCTAAGTTAATACTGATTAAATATCTAGAAGTCTACAGATTTTCAAGCGTCAATAGCTGTAGCTTCCGAGTTAATACTGCTTAAATCTTAGAAAACTACAGGGATTAAGCATCTAATACCTGTAGTTTTCTATTTATTTCAGCAACAGTACAAAGTCTGTAGTTATTGCATGGCCGTTGCAAACGTGCGCCGTATTGAAAAACACATGCGTTATTTTGCGCACAAAAAGCGCGTGCAGAAACTAACCGGTTGCAGTTGACCAGCGTGGTTAAACTTCAAATCATCAGCAATAGAAAAACAACCACTACATTGCAGTTGCAGCGGTTGTCGGCGCGAGCTCGTTGCCCCCGATACTTTCTATACTCGGTGCGCGCATAAATGGTTTGCAATAACTGTATATATCTATTACCGGTGTGTGCGCTGCAGTTCTCTCCATAACTGAAGATAACTTCATATTTCATTTGCTGGTGCGTGCGCAACATTTTTTGCAATAACTGTAGACTTCTATTGATCGAGCCAATAATACAGCTCGCCCCATTTTGAACCATTGCCATAGTGCCTATGGCCGATGAACTGTCTTTTCCACGCCCAGCCATTTAATGTACGCTTTAAATCCCGAGTAGAAAAATCTCGAAAAGCATTTTGAATTTGCTTATATGTGACTTCTTTTCTTGCTTTGATATATGTCTTCAGTCGCTCAACAGGGTCTTGCTTCATTTTGCCGGTGCCGTTAAGTCTAAACCTGGCAGTAGATTTGGTTTGTGAACAAATCTTGTCTATTGCAGCATCAAGCAACTTCGGCTTTTTGAGCCACTTTGCATTGTATCGGAGCAGAGGCGATATGGTTACGATGTCTTTGATACTACGCTTTTCTCTTTTACACCACCAAGCAAGCCGACCCAGCACGAAGTAAACGACCTCTGAGCCGCTTCTGAAACCATATTGTTTCTTGACTACCTCTATGTCGGTTGCATAGAAACAATCGCGAAACTTTTGATTTTTATGCTTTCCGTCTACGCGTGTAGCAGCAGTGATAGTTTTGCGATCAACCGGTAATAATTTTGACGTATCAATAATTGGCTCGACATTTTTTATCTCTTCTTGCAGCTTTAATCGAATTGCCTGCAGAGCTTCTGCAATAAAGGGAATTTCGAGATATGTGGTTTCATCAAGTTCGTCGAGATACTCAATGCTCTTGACCCGCAAACATAGCGCCTGAACCTTGTGTCTGGGGCGTAATGAAACAACTTCAATCTGACTCGATACCACATCTACAACCAAGAGCTCATAGAAAAGGTCTTTTTGTTCCAGATCTCGACAGAGAATGAATTTACCGATCTTATCTTTATAGTTAATTTGTTCCGGCATTTTTACTTGCCTCCTTCTCCAACCAGTCGGCAATGGCTTCACGAGTGATTTTGGCCATTGAATTCATTTGCCGGTGGCTTGCCCGTTTCAATTCAAGATATGTCCGACAGTCAAGTTGCGTAGTTACAGTTTTGTTTCCATCCATATTTGTACCTCCAAAAAATTGAATCATTGATTCAGCTATTACTATTTTGCTTTTGTGATTCATTTTTTTGAAAAAAAGTTGAACGTATAGTCAAAAAAATGCGAAAGCCTCAATTATAGCCGCTGCCACTGGCATGAAGAAAAACATGCAAAATGAAACAACAAAATATTGCATATTTTGAAAAGAGGCATTGCAAAAGGATAATATGGCTATTTTAAGATTTTTCAGTTGGTCTTAAACAACCTTTGCCGGATTACTCAGTGTCATCAGCAATTAAAAATTGTAATTCCCGGGGGAATAAATTTTGGCGGCCATAGTCTTCAAATTTGGAACATACGCGCTAATAAAATCTACCTGCCGAAGCATTTCATACAAATTTTTGATTGCGTATGGTTGGCCATAGGTTTCCATGGTGATTGATCCGGTCGTGTGACCCAGCAACTCGGCAATCATCTGCTTTTGCACACCAAGATTTTTTAATGTATCTGCCATCAGGTGCCGGAAGCTATGTGCAGTTTTTCTCGTGTCGCTCAGTGCTACATACTTTCGATTGTATGAGCCATACCAGGCCGTAAACTTTCCCGCAAAGCCATTCGCGCTATGCTTCAGCATAGGAAAGAGTCGCTGGGCTCCATTCGCTGCTGCAAATTTTACATATTCCAGAAAACCCACTGCTATCAGGGTTGGATGTATGGGTATTACTCTGGAACTGTTGCATTTCAATCTTTGCTTTCGATGTGCATTCTCGGTAATTCTGATCGTTGGTATTTCGGCATTGATGTCGATGTCATCAACATATAACTGGCAGATTTCATTTGTTCTTGCGCCGGTAAAAAGCAATAACAATGGAACAAAGAATCTTTCTGCGTAAGTTCTTGCTCGATTAAATTCGTTACTAAGCGGATCTGAGTAAACTGGCGATTCGATAAGCCGCCTTATATCTGTTAAATCGTATGGATACTTGGTTCTTTCAACGCTCTTACGGCTAGTTGTCAATACTTTGCTGAAATCGACATGGACAAAATCGGCAGTCAATGACCAGTTCAGGAAGCTACTCACCGTGTTTAAATGCTTTCGCACAGTGTTATATTTGATTGGCTCAAACTCTTTTTTTGCGAACATGTCTAGAATTCGAGCAATGGAAGCATCTCGAAACCTGGCTATTTTATTCCGGTTGGGTGGCATCTTTCGCATAATAGAATCGTATTTGATCAACTGTTGTTTTGTTACTTGGTTTATGCCAGCAATTCCCAGACATTCCATAATTTCTACAAAAAGCTCCAAGCATGCAGACCGATCAATCTGTGATTTAACGCCCCAGCCGCCGCCCGGTGCACATTTTTTGTTAATGAACAAACGCACAACTTTCCGCAGTGGCTCGCCAGGGTCAACAGCCATTGCTTTGCTTTGAGGCTCGGAGTTATCCCTCGGATTTTTTTCTGCATTAGTAGGAGAATTACCAATTTTATCTAATAAATCAGGCTTGGCAATGGTCTGTTTTGCCAGCTTTCTGAGCCCCATTCTTAGCATTCGATTCAACAGAGGGTTTCTAGTGGCCTCAATATAGACCCTTGTCTTTTCCGACGGGCAAAGACGTAACATATCAAACAACCGGTTCAGCGTATAGGTTAGCTGATCTGCTGCTGAAGTTGCGGTATCTCTGGAATCTGTTTTAAGACTGACGCGTAGTTCTGTTATACCAACAGACTCGAAGTGCTCTTTTAAATCGCATGGCACTCTATGCCGGTAGTGATAAGTATTGCCAATGAGTTGAATGTAATGTTTCAATCGAATCTCAGACCAGTTAAAACCTGTCGTTTTGTGTCAAAATACGTGTCAATAATTGTGGCAATATTTGTGTCAAATGTCAATCTACTTTTCACAAATCCTGAAATAGAAAAGATTTTAACACATTACGGTTCGATCCCGTTCAGCTCCACCGAAAACCGGGTTCTGAAAAGAACCCGGTTTTTGTTTTAGCTTTTCCCCGGCTTATCTCCAGATCGAGACGGCCTTGCCTCTCTTGTTTCCAAGCATATTGCCGAGTTTATTCTGGTAAGGGTATTCGTCAAGCTTGGTTGAGTTCAGATAATTCTGCTCGTCAGTAGAAACCGTCGTATCCGCCGACGGCTGCCAGCCATCCTGAGAAAACTCAAAACTCGTGTTGCTGGCCAGATTCAAGGTAACCTGCCAGTAATACGGCTTTCCGGGGCCCCAGAGATGAGCCGGCACCGCAGGATCTTTTATATCATTATCCCTGAGGAAACCCCAGGCAGAGAGAGAAGCAATCTTGGCGCTCAAACTCGCCGGGGTATCAGAAGCCTGCAGTTCTATCCAGCCGGGATAACTTGCCACACGAACCAGGTCGAGGGCTTCCCTGACCTGGCTGAGATCGGTATTCAACGACGATTCCTTGTCGCGGCGGGTTATAAGTTCTTCATTTGGCATCATGCGCAAAGCCACGATCCCCCCGACGATCAGCATGACAAACAGCATCATCAGCAAGGCTCCCCGCCTTGAGCTCAAAATATTTTTACCATTCATAATATTGGTGTCCTCCCTGTAACGAATGCTCACGGGCCGGCGAATGCAGAGTTGCATTCGGGTGGTAGGTCGTCGGCCTGGTCTGCCCCTCAAAAGCCCTTTCAAGTTTGATACCGTCAAACCACACCCTGCGGCCCGGCACCGGGCTTGAATTGTGCAGAACAAGTCTGGTCGAACTGGCAACTGCCGGATCGAATGTCAGATTGAACGCAAGATAAACCCGATAATATTTATATTCGGTTAAATCCGCGCCCTCCTGAATTTCAATCGGCTCGCTGTCTGAAATTCCCGAGTAGGCAATCGGGAAACCAGGCACTGACCAGGTTGTCAGCTGCCCGGCCGCATCGATTGTGAGAGAAACAGTAGCTACGGGCCTCCCGGTGACATCATATTGAACAAAGGCCACATCGGCACTACCACTGCCCGGGCATACCCATGCCGACAGGAAATACAGGTCTGTGGCAGGCGGCACCGGCGCAGTAAAAGTAAGGGTGGCGATTTCCTGATACAGGCTGTGCTTTTCGACCATTGCCTGGTCAGACCCACCAACTTTAACCCTGAAAGCGCAGGAGTCCTGGACCGCGCCCCTGGCCATTGTCTGTGGGCCCGAGGGACCGTAAGTATCTTTTGTCTGACCCGCCGGAACAGTCAGCCTGATAGTTGCGGTTGCCAGCCCACCTGGCAATACCGGCGAATATGAATAGCTGAGAACAGCAAGATTGGCCGCCGAAATTACGTTTGCAGGCTCAGTCAACGAAGCGATATCGTTGAAAACCCAGCCAAGATCGGCAACATCGATCGGAGTATTGCCAGTGTTCACAAAACCGACTTCGACTTCCTTGTCTGTGCCGGCATCGACGTTGCCAAAATCGATGTCTGAAGCGAGAATATCGAAGCTGTAAGAGGCGTTGACAGAAACGCGCACCTGGAAGGTTGCCGAAGCCTCGACACCATTCGGGCTGAGGTTGTCGTCATCATCATCGAAGAAAGCGGCAGTGGCAACGTAATTACCAGCGCGCGGAAAGCCAATTTCGACATTTGCCTGATAGGCCCTGCTCCCCATTCCAGCGATTGACTGGGCAACAGATGGTGTGAAGGTCAGGCTGGCAACCGGCATCGAATCGTCGGGGCTGGTCAATGGCGTCAGAACTTTCCATCTCACTCTGTCGAGCGGAACATTGGAGCCACTGTAGGCAGTTATCGGGAGATTGTAGGTGCCCATAACGTTTCGCGGGCCAAAATCAAGGGGCGGGTTGGTAAGGTTGGTTTCGTAAATCACCTTGCTCCCAATGCTGACAATCAGCTCAAAAGTATCAGACACTTCGCTGCCATCCCAAACGCCGGGCATAGTCAGATGGTCTTCAAAGATTCTCTGAATGCCGGAATAGGTGTAGGCACCCTGAACTGCACCAATAGTAACGGTTACCGTTGCAATCTTTGATTGCCCGACATCGAGTGAGAAGGGCATTGCCGGAACAGTAGTAAAGGTAATACTGGCAACCGGGATATTGTTGGCGCCGAACACCAGAGCCGACTGCAACGGGTAAACGGCGTTCAGCATAATATTCCCGGTGTTTCTTATTTCGATCTGACCTGACTTGGCGGCATTTCTCGACACCCAGCCCAGATCGAGCTGGGTTTGAACGACGTTGATTGCTGGCGCAGACTGCACAGTCAATGATACCGGGCAGTCGGAAAATGCTTCCCCTGCGTCCCTGAGGCCGTTGTTGTTGGAGTCTTCCCAGACTGTGACCGTGCCAAGATAAACACCGGCAGAAGCATTGGCCGGAACGGTTACCGACCATTGGCTGGTTTTGACCTGGTTGCTACTTGCCCCAAGCAGAGCTGCCGGGTTGAAGTTGTTCGCGGTCGCAACAATGTTAACTGCGCCGGCTATCGGCGGTGTAAGAATCAGAGCCGTACCGGTGGCTTTGATGTTAACGAGAGCAAGACTGCCGGTATTTCTTGCGGTAAGCGTGGTCGAAGGCGTCGTGGCGCTCGGCGGGCCGGTTACCGCAAGATTGGGTTCATCGATGTCAACGAGAAGATTGCCGACGTCGCATTCCAGCCTGAAGCTCCATGAGGCTTCGCCTGGGTCACGAACACCATTGACCGGCATGTCGGCCCATATCCAGAAATGGTTGGGAATGCTCTTATAATTCCCAAACGGCGTTGCCGGCGGAACACTGACTTCAACCTGACGGGTGAAGAGGGCACCGGCAGGAACCGAGAACAACTCTGACGGCGGGAAACTTGCATTGGCAGCCGTTATGACATTTGCCCCAGACATCAGGTTCACTTTTACCCAGCGCAAACCGGTCAGAGTTACGTTACCCGTATTACGGCAGTTAAAAGAGACAATTTTTGACGTGCCGGGTGCAATACCGCCAAGACCAACGGTAGTATCCATTACCTGCACTTTTGGCACAAGAGGAACAGTAGCCTGAAGAACGAACGAAGCCCTGAATTCTGCCGGACCATCCCATTTATTGTTGCCATTATCATCATGGTAAATGTACTGGGTCGCTGAATATATGCCGGCTGGGGTCCCGGCCGGGACGAAAAGTGCCAGATCGACTGGAATCGCCTGCCCTGCCGTAACCGTTGGCGGAATTGGGTTGTTAACAGTATAGATAGCAATGTTGTCAGATGCGATGGTGTTGCCACCGCCATCGCT
>JAKQQP010000193.1 GCA_029564115.1 Candidatus Rifleibacteriota bacterium
CAGTCGATAAAAGCCTCTTCTGGAACGGGCAGTGGCGAAAGATCGTCATCATGCCGATGATCGATAAAGCCGGCGAGACGGTCGCCGCGCAGAATTCGCAAAAGCGCTGATTTACCGGTGCCATCGACGGCAAAATCTGCCCAGGCAGGCACTTCGCATTTTTCGGCGTTGACGCCGACGGAGGCCGCGGGCAGAAGCTCGCGAACTCTCTGCGAAAAGGCTCTGGCCTTTTCCGGATCAGTCTTGTCTGATCGCTGCAGAATAACCGCTCTGATGCTTTCTGCAGGATATGAAGCGAGGCAGTCGACCAGCCCCTGACTGGTGACTGCGTCGAGAGTTGCAATTCGCTGAGGCTCGACCGCGGCAAGGCAAAGAAGCCCCATGGGTGCGTTTCGCCCGGGGAATCGGTTATAGCAGGGCCAGGCGACGTTGCAGTCGGCCGGCAGCTTCATCAGAAGTATTTCTGGTCCGGTAGTTTGCATGATCAATACGGTGTGACAATGATAACGAATTCTAACACAAACCGGCCTGCAGTCACCTAAATTCTCGAACAAATACATAGGTCAGAACATGGAAATCTTTACAGAATTGAACCCAGCTGCTAGAATTTGCCACATAAATCAAGATTCAGTCAGGAAAATCTATGATCGCACCTGTTTTTAACAGCCTTCGCCCGAAACAATGGACCAAGAACCTGATTCTGTTCGCGGCTCTGTTGTTTTCGGAAAAAGGTCTGCTGTTTTCGGGGCAGGCGTGGCTGTTTACCATTGCCGGTTTTTTCACCTTCTGCGGTCTGTCTGGCAGTGTTTACCTGCTCAATGACCTGGCCGACCTCGAAAAAGACCGGCTGCACCCGGTAAAATGCCGACGACCGATCCCTTCGGGCGAGCTTTCGCTGGTAGAGGCCAAAGGGGCTCTGATTATCATCCTCATCATCAGTCTGCTCTCGGCCTGGCAGCTTTCGCCGCTGTTTTTCTCGCTGGCTCTGGCTTATTTTATGCTGAATCTGGCTTACAGTTTCAAGCTCAAGAACCTGGTCATACTCGATGTCATGTGCATCGCAATCGGCTTTGTATTGCGTGCGACCGCCGGTGTCG
>JAKQQP010000248.1 GCA_029564115.1 Candidatus Rifleibacteriota bacterium
TCATCGATAAAATCTTTGCCGTTGTCGAGATACTTTTCGTATTCTTCGGGTTTGATGACGTTGTTGACCCAGGCTGAAGTCGAGAGTTTGTCGTTGACCATGTGCATTAGAGGCCCCCTTGATGCTATACGCGAGTCAGGACCGCCTTGACACTGACATCAGGAAGCTGGCCGATACGGCCGGTCATGGCTCCGATTTCGTCATTGGTTCCGTCAACGATGAGCGAGATTACCGAGACGCCGCGTTCTTTGTAGGGAATGCCCATGCGGCCGACCAGCAGGCTCGAAAACTGGTGGAGAATGTCATTGAACTCATGCACCGCCTTGTCGGGGCTTTTGAGAATGACCGCCACCACGCCGAGCCGGCGCTCGTTGTTGTTAGAACCAGACGAAGAAGCCACTAGCTTATCTCCTCGATGTCAGGCATGCGCCCTTCAACTCAGAAATATTGTGAAAGCGAAAAGTTTCACAATGGATGTTTATATTATACCTTTTTTGTGGCAAATTGCAACCCTGTTTTTTATTCAAGCCCGTCAATTTTTATATTCAGTTTTCAAGCCGGTTTTAACCCGGGAAAACATTAACAATTGTAACACCAGTATGCGACGCCTGCGATGCAGAGCAGCCAGAGGCCGACTATGAACATTGCAGCAATATAGCTTTTGGGCCGGGCAATAAGCGCATTTGCCTTCTCGCGTGAGTCAGAGATTACCTCGGGAGGAAGCATTCGAATCACCAGCAGCAGGCCAAGAGGAACAATCAGCAGGTCATCCAGATAGCCAAATACCGGGATGAAGTCCGGGATCAGATCTATTGGGCTCAAAGCGTATGCTGCTACAGACAGTGCCAGGCATCTGGCAGGCATGGGTGTTCTCTGATCACGGGCTGCGAAATACACGGCCACGGTATCCCGCTTGATCTGGCGGGCCCAGTTCCTGGTTTGTTCGATATATGACATGATAAGTTTTCTGGTTCAGATGATTGTTTTCATTTAAGAAAGCCAAGCCACCAGGCTGAAGGTATTTCCAGAACCTATCCCATAACCATGAATAATGCTTGTACGATTTTATCAGCTGAGGTACTCTCGATTCAAGGAGAGAACCAAATGCCTGGAAAATTTAATGGCCTTACTGATGCGGAATGGAATTTTCTGAGTCGTCTTTTGCCCGATGAAAAAAATGCAACAGGTCGCCCTTTTGCTGATGCTCGAAGTGCTTTGAACACTATTTTCTTTTTGCTTATCACTGGCTGTCGCTGGTGCGATGTGCCCGTCGGAGAACAATGGGCCAAAAAATCCAGCGCTCATAGGCGTCTTAGAAAATGGCAGGAAGATGGAACTCTTGCTTCGCTTAAAGCCAGTTTGCTTGGTGCAGCACATCTGGCCGGTAAAATCGACTGGCAAAACGCCTCTATTGACGGTTCGTTTGCCGCCGGGAAGGGCGGAGGCGAAGGTGTTGAATATGGTTTTAAAGGCAAAGGTGTTTTGACTCACGCTCTTGTGGATGGGAATGGAAATATTCTTTCTGTGACAACTACCGGAGCCGGTCACAGTGAACGAGAACAGGTGGAAGAACTGCTTGATGGCATAGACGTAAATACCGGCCGCCGGGGTCGACGAAGATCAAGACCAGCCACATTGGAATTAGACAAGGGTTATGACTCGCAAGAGTTGCGGGAAAAAAATCAGAGCACGAGGAATTCAACCCAAAATTCCGAAAAGAAAATGGCCAAAAAGAAAACAGCCCCGAGGAAG
>JAKQQP010000262.1 GCA_029564115.1 Candidatus Rifleibacteriota bacterium
CCACCGGCATACGTCCGAAGTTTGCTTCCAAATTTCAGGAATTTGGTATAAACTTACCACCGAACATTTTTACCGATACAGCGAGAGGATGGTAAAAACTTGATTCAGACGATTTTTATAGTTTTTGTTGCGATGGCAACCATGTTTTTTGTGTTGCTGCTGTTTTCTATTCTCGGAAAACCGCCGGGCGAAGAAGTTCGCCACCGCATGGAGCAATACCTCGTCGAAACTGAGATGGCGGCGGAGCAATACGCTTCGCCCGAAGAAGACGAAGAAGTGAAGCAGGCCGTCGACATCAATGACGATGACTGGGTCAAAGAGAATCGTGCCGGCGGCAGCGCCGCCAAGCGAATTCTTGCCAACATGGGTACGATCATCACTCCCAAGGGTATGGCGATGCGCATTGCCGATCAGCTGGCGAAAGCAGACATACCGCTCAAGGCGAATGAATTCGTTGCCATTCAGTTTCTGGCGATCATGCTTTCACTGAGCTTCGGCATGGGCGTAATGCAGAATGTTCTGGTTGCGGTCGGGCTCGCCGCCGTTGGCTACATCGGCCCGCTGATCTGGATATCAATAATGAAGTCGCAGCGCGTCAAGGCTTTTAACGAGCAGATACTCGACACGCTGGTAATGCTTGCGAACGGTCTCAAGGCCGGCTACTCTTTCCTGCAGTCTCTCGAAATGGTTTCAAGAGAAACCCTGCCACCGATGGGCAAAGAGTTGAAGCGGGTTCTCAAAGAGAACAGTCTCGGCATCAATCTTGAAGACACGCTTGTAGCCCTTAATCAGAGGGTTGAAAGCGAAGACTGGGATCTGGTGACCACGGTCGTTCTGATTCAGAGACAGATCGGCGGCAATCTTGCTGAAATTCTCGACAAAATCGGTTACACCATTCGCCAGCGCATGAAAATCAAGGGCGAAATTCAGACCAAGACGGCTCAGGCAAAAATCTCGGGCATCATCGTCGGTGCCCTGCCACTGTTCCTCGGCATGATGATCTATGTCGTCAACCCTGAGTTCATCATGAAACTGTTCACCTTCAGATACGGAGAGTTCAGAGGCTGGTTTGTCGTTATCGCCGGCGTGATCTGGGAGCTCATCGGCCTGTATGCCATTATGTGTATTGTTGACATCGAGGTTTAAGGAGAGCATATGAATGTAGCTTTCATGCTTCTCGGAGGCGTCATAATCTTTCTGGTCATTCTGCTGCTTTTCCCTTCCGGCAGTAAAAGCGATATCCAGGGCCGGCTGGCTTCACTTGAAGAGGTGTCTGAGTTCAATGTTGCCGAAGTTCAGGAGGCAGAACTGAACAAACCCTTTGTCGATCGCGTTATAAGACCGATTCTTGCCCGCATGGCCGGTAAGCGCGACCCAAAGGAAATGAAGAAAGCGCAAAAATCGAGTCTGAAAAAAGAACTGGCTCAGGCCGG
>JAKQQP010000263.1 GCA_029564115.1 Candidatus Rifleibacteriota bacterium
GGCCTTTCCAGCCTATGCCCATGGCGCGACTGAGAGAGAAGAGCGGTGCGGCAATCATCGCGACCACCGCCGGTCTGATACCTTTGAAAAAAGCCTCGACGTGCGGATTGCTGCGAAAGCCGACCAGCCAGGCTGCAATCATCAGAATGATGAAAAATGACGGCAGGGTGGTGCCGAGCGTGGCAACAATGCTACCTGTGACGCCGGCAATCTTGTAGCCGACGAATACCGATGAATTTACGGCGACCGGGCCGGGCGAAGATTGTGCCAGCGCCAGAAGTTCAAAGAATTCGTTTTCTTTGACCCATCCACGCTTCTCGACGATTTCGCGCTGAATCAGCGGCACCATCGCGTAACCCCCGCCAAGGGTAAACATGCCGATCTTGAAAAAAGTCAGAAACATCTGCAGTAATTTGGGCATTTTTGAGGCTTTCATGAGTTATTCAGGCCACGCTATTAGAGAATACCATTTATTGGGTTGCCGAAAAACGAAAAATGATCGAGCGAATGGACTTTTGAAATGATCTCGATTATTTGAACCTTTGCCTACATGATATAATAATGCTTCGAAATTTTAAAATACCGGCTGACGGGCTGGAGTTGGCGAAATTTTTCGACTCCTTTGCCGGGTAATAAATTATAGGAAACTTGTGTGAGCGGCTTTATCAATCGTTATTTCACTCCAACAGCTTTACTTACATTTTTTATTGCAACATTTACGATCATGTCCTTCGGGTGCCGCCTGCTTCCTGACTACGGAAACGACAGTCAGACGAATTCAATCGGTGTAGCTGCTATTTCAGGAATGATTGTAAAAAATATTCCCGACAATTCAAGACGCCCTGGGTCGCTGCCGGCACTGGTACCTGCCGACCTGTCTGGAACCGTCGCGATTGCAAATGCTGAGGTATGGCTGGAAAGCCTTTCAGACGTTCCAGGGTTCAGAACCACCACAGACGCAAGTGGAACGTATATTTTTCATAATGTTCCGGCTGGAGAATACCGTGTCATCGTTAAATATGTTGACCCTGAAACCGGTCTGACCATGAAAAATCGCTCATCCCAGGTGTCCGTTTCAGAATCGCCAGAGCTTGTTGAAGCTCCAGACATGGTTGCAAAACCGGCTAAAAACATAGTTGCTGGCCAGCTGCGCGATGCCGAAGGCAACTTTTTGCCAGAAGGAACGGTTCTAACACTATGGGGTGAGTCTTTTCAGGTTGGTCCAGATGGAATTTTTACCAGCCCGCCTCTGCCAGACAGCTTTTTAGAAGCCGAAATTTTCGTTCAATCCGTAGCTGGGAAGACGCCAGTCAGTTTTTCTGCGCCTTTCGTGTCTGAGATAGCTCCTGCTTTCGTTGAGTTTAAAATAGGAACTACAACCACAGGAAATCATGCTCCAGGTGTAATTTTATCTGCCCTGGTAAATGATAAACCAGTAACCCGGGTTAATCCGGGCACTATTGTTGTGATAAGAGCAATCGGCAGAGACGATGACAATGGACATAAGGAAAATCTGGTTCCAGTATGGGCGGCAACTGTCGGAAGTCTTGCTGCCGGAACTTCCAGCTTTGAAAAGCTCTGGACTGCTCCAGATTTCCAGACTGTTGCAACGATTACAGTGGAAGTGAAAGATCCGGAAAACGCCACTGGCAGCGCCAGCCTGCCAATTCTTGTCGGAATAGACAACCCCTCACTGGTTGATACAGCAAGGCCAGAAACGACAATTACTTCAAGTGTTTTACAGGTTTTAAACTCTGAACCTTTCACTGTAACTGTAACTTTTAACGAGCCTGTCATTGGTTTTGAACTCGAAGATTTAGTGCTGCTCAACGGCTATGCCGATAATTTAAAGGTTTTAAGCGCGGATAAGATTTTTTCAGTTCGCGTAACACCTTTAAATGCCGGCAATGTTGATGTTGCAGTTGCAGAGAATGCAGTCCGGGATGTCGGCGGAAACAACAATAGAGCTTCTAGTGTTGTTTCTGTCAAAAATTTAATTTTGCCGGTCATAGCTTCAATGAATCCAGTTTCAGCTGCCGCTGGCGCTTCGGTGACGATCACCGGTACCGGCTTCACCGGTGCGACTTCGGTCACTTTCGGCGGTACGGCTGCGACAACTATATCTGTTGACTCGCCGACGAGCATAACTGCGCAGATTCCTGCCGGCTCCGGAGTTGTCAGTGTCATTGTAATCACGCCATCGGGAAGCTCTAATTCAATTTCTTTTTCATACTGAACCCAGAATTTCTTGATGCTTGCCATGCGAGAACACTGATAAAGTGCTTCAATTTATTTTGTAGCTTGACTTTCGCCGGGGTAAAAGATAAGGTCGACTGACTGGTCAGTTTGGTTTAAAAATTATTCAACTAATTTGTCTTATATCACTTCGGAGGCGCCTGATGCAACGAAAGAAACCAGACAGAAAGCTTGCGGTTCTCGAAGCCGCTACAATTCTTTTTTCCGAAAAAAGCTTTCATGATGTAAAACTCGATGAAGTCGCTGTCGCGGCCGATGTTGGCAAGGGCACTATCTACACCTATTTCAGAAGCAAGGAAGAGCTTTTTGTGCAGTGTCTGGTGCACGAGCACCTGTATATGAAGAGAGGGTCGAAAAAGTTATTGCTGCAGACCTGTCGTTTGAAGATGGCCTGAAACAGCTCATTGCACTGCAGGCAGAATTTGCCGAGAAAAAAGGCCCTCTCGTCAAGCAGTTTATGGCGCTAGGG
>JAKQQP010000280.1 GCA_029564115.1 Candidatus Rifleibacteriota bacterium
AAGGTTCTTCCGCAGATCAGAAGTGCTCTCGCCAGCCTCTGATCAAAAATATTACAGAGGCAAAAAATGCACAGCCTGATCTATCTGACGATGGCGCTTCTGGCGCTGACGAAACTTCTCGACGTGCTGTCGACGCTCAGGCGTATTACCCACCCCGACATCGAAACTAACCCGCTGGCACGGTCAGTAATGCAGAAAATCGGCGTTAAAACCGCTTCGTGGCTGGTATTTGCAATTGCGATTGCTATCATTGCCTGTTCAGGGCTTGCCGCCCTGTACGGGCCGTTTTTTTACCAGGTATTGTTCATTCTTCTCGGGATACCGATTTCGGTAATCCAGGCCGCCGTTGCACTCAACAACCACACCGGCCGCACCAATCTGATAACCAGTCAGATTTTCAGGCTGCACCAGGCTCTGCAGCGCCGGTTCTGAAACCTTCCGGCAGAAGCAAAATCTGCGGCAATTACTCGCTCTTAAGTGGGAAAAATTGCAGGATGAGCTTCAGAAATTCGCTGAAGGTTGCGTCGGCGAGACGGGCGGCCTCTGCGGGGCGTCCGTTGACGACCAGCAGATCGACGAGAGTTTGTCTGGCGGTTTCAAGTGGCTGTTGATGGGACTGCAGCTCATCTGAACTGCGGCCAGGCGAACACATGGCGCTGCTGGAACCAAGACCGCCGAGGTTTTTGCTTCGACGCGGTGTGACTTTGTCTGAGGCGCCGGGCATTTCGAGCGACAGAGCGGTTCGGCTATTTGTGTTTCTTTCAATTTCGGCAACAAGAGAACTGACGGCCCGATCGTTCAGGCCACGGGCTGCGAGATCTTTCTGCCAGGCAGAAACAACAAAGCGGTTCCAGTCGTTGGCCAGTTTCTGTGAAAGCTTGAAGGCACTGCTTCTGGGTGGTAGAAAAGCACCGCGCGACACCTTGAAAACATCCTGCGGTTTTGTATGTGAAAGAACAAAATACATATCGCGCAGCAGGCCTTCGCGAACAGAATCTGGCAGCGCGAGGGCAGCGAGTCGCGCGGGGTCTTTCCCTGCAATGAAATTCGCGTCGATTGCGGTTAATGGCACGGGCTGAATCTGCTCGCTCATTACCACCATAAGCATTTTGAGGGGCGTCATTTCGGGGGTGACCACGTAATCCATAAAACCGGCGGCTTCCGGTTCGAAATGAACCGGACAGAGACTGAGCCAGTTACCTTCACTGCCGGTTACCATGGCCATGACGACGCAGTCAGAGGCTTTTGGCCAGAGGTTGTAGTTTATCGGAACAATGCTTCCGGGGTTGAGTTTCATGCTTCTGCCTCCGGTTTAAGGCTGTTAAAAAGCAATGCAGCCAGATATTTATGCACATCCGGAAGCTGCTTAATATCGATCTGCAGTTTCATCAGATCATTGATAAAGCGTTTTCTGGTTTCGCAGCCAAATCCGACGCTGCGCCCGGCTTTTCTGGCCGAAATGGTTTGATTCTGGTCTTCGATACAGAAATAGTAGAGAAAGCCGCGGGCACCGGTATTATAGTTTTTGATAATCTCTTCCAGGCAGCTGCTCCAGCTGTCATCCGGGTTCTGAATTCTGTGCTGAGCCGGCCTGGACTGAAAATATTTTTTGAAAAGCTTATAAAAATTGCGCGGCTGGTTGGCGTTCTGAGGGCCAGATTCGTCATCGTCGTCGCTGCCCGAAGGTGGGGCATCGAAATAGCCAGAACCCGGCTTCGGAAAGTGAACCAGCACACGGAAATTATGGTAAAAGTCAGCGTCGAGAACCCATTCGTCGATGATATCGAGCATCAGATAAAAAAGTTCGCGCCTGACGTGGGCTTTGATACTTTTTCCGTCGGCCATAATTGGCCATTTTATCTGCCGGTACCAGATATTATATAGCTCTTTGCGATCTTTTGAGCAATCACCGCGCGCGGTCCCCTTCCAGGCGGCAAGGCCCATGTAATAGGTTCTGTTATTCAGTGTTTTTTTGGCAAAACGCTCCCGATGGCGCCTGAAATGGTCGACGACCTGTGAATAGAAAGCCTGATGTTCAGGGGGAGCGTTTTTGAGCACGGCGTTGAAAATGAGTTGATTGAGATTGCTGCTGATGCGTTTATCGCCGGCTCCGGAAAGATACCAGGCCCGGTCCAGCCCTCTGCGAAGCAGAACTTCGATTATCGAATTGGCAATCTGTTCGATATCGTCATCGCGCCAGACGCCGTCGAAAGTATATTCTTCGGGTGGGTATCTGCGAACCCGCGGGGCAATTTTATCGCGCAGCATGGCGATTCCAAGCTGATCCTGTTCATGCACCAGTTTCATTATTTCAGTTAAAGAAACTGCCCGGCGTGGTTTACCTTTTCTCATCGCCAAATCCCCTTCCGCTATCTGGCGCGATTATACCACTGCCGGGCATACCGTTCAAGCTTCAGCGAAATCAGAAATAACCGCAGAGAATTTAATTTTCAGGGCAGGCAGTCCATCAATTACTCATAAGAACACCATGCGACGGCGGGGAAAGTAGCCAACAATTCGATTGCTGAGAATCGCGTTACTTACAATGCCCGTCGTGCCTGCCATCATCAGGGTCATACCGAGCAGGTCTGGCAACTTCCCGCAGCGGAGATTGAACTCAATTCCGCCTAGATAGATCGGAACCTCGTGTGTATCAGTCTGGAACTGACCAACGCCAGGATAGAAATCGGTTACGCTTCCAGCAGGCGGGAACCCGATGAGTGAATCGTCCTGAAAGTAAGAGATTTGAGCGCCGGTGTCGAAAAACATCCGATAGTCGCTGCCGCCGATGCGAACTGTGACGATGGGAATACCCATGAAATCGTCCAATTCAACGCCTTGCCCGCCGTGTGTCAGCTCCTCGGTCGAAACAACAAGCCTGCCGGCAGCGGTGTCCAGAATGTGGTCGAATCGACCGAGAACATCTGCACCGAGGAGACCGACGCATGGCACGCCAACGAATTGTGATAGTTTCGCCGCGGTGAGGCCAACGTAGCTCGTGCCAATGCTGAACCGCTCACCAGCGAAACTAAAATTCCGAGACACACCGAAGCTCGTCGGCGCGCCTGTGTCGAGCAACCATAAATCACCGTTCAGCTCAACAAAGAGGTGGCCGTCTCGAAAATGAAGCGGCAGGTTATTTGTCATCGTGGTCCTCCCAGAAAATCTAATTATGAGGTTATTTTAAATTACCTTCTGATCGGAGCTAAGCCAATGCTCGAATAAAGAATCGCCGGATTCTTATAAATATTGCCCCATAATTAATTCAATTTCAAATGGTGTGATGCCTTTGTTAGTAGAAAAGACGGTATCTGCTTCCTCTATAGTGTCGCACAATGTTCCTCTTGCTTTGCCGTGTAAAATAAACAGGTCGTAAAGATTTGCGCGTCTAAGCTCGCTTATACCCTTGCCCATCAAAGTCAGACGCTTTGAGTTGCGCTCAAGATTGGCACGAAGGGCGCCACGCGTTAAACCGCCAATATCAGCCCAGATCACCTGTTTTGCAGCTAAATCCAAAACCATAGGAACACATAACACCTGGCCTTCAGCGGCGATGTCAATTTTGTTCTCGACAGTTTTGGGCTCATATATTTCGCCTGAGTTTGGATTTTTTCTTGCCATCCAGCCCATAAAACATTCTGGCAGCTCAGCAAAAGCCTGACCGGTAAAGCAAAAAACGCACAGAACAATATATCTGGCCCCATAATCAACAGCAGAATCAATGTCAAGATCGATAAATTCGCTGGCTCCATTCGGTGCAGAAGTTATATCGCCGCTGTGACAGGCCTGATATGACTGACTCCGTAAATTAGTGTAAGAAATGTGCTCAACATATTTCCAGTCTTTATCAAACATCATTGCCGACAAATCCAGGTCGGTTCTGCTGCCTTCAGGCTCTTTCCAATACAAAAACGAGCGAACGGTAGAAATATTTGCAGGCAAATCTATTCTTGAGCCACGCACCAGGGTCTTAAGGGCCTTACTCGCAGAGCGCTGCGAGAAAGGCACAAGATAATCTTTTAAAGCGGGGTCCACAAAAACTTTACCCAAAGGTTTTCTTGATGCAAAATTCTTTATAAGAGCAGAATCACAAGCAGCAACCACATGAGAACATACATCCGCAGAAACAGGCGGTACATCATTGGCAATTCCATAAGCTTTTGTCACATTGCCCTTAGGGAAAAATATGCGCAGATCACTTGCCTTCCTGTTGGTAAAGTGGGCTTTTACCTGCAACAAAACCGGCACCGAAACCTTGTCTGCAACCGTCTCAAAGGCAACGGCAACCGCATGCGCGGCATCTTCACGGCTTCGTCTCAATAAAACGTCGAGCTTGCGCGCAAATTCGCCTGGTCGCTGCTTAAGCACTTCAACTGCCTGAATAATTTCATTTTTATTTATAAGTTTCTGTATTACTCCTGCAAACGTAGCAATATTTTCGCCTTCGAACATTTTTTTAAATACGGCACAAGACCTGGGATATTGCTTCTGGTATTCAAAAGGGTGAAGCCTTTCGCCAAGGCGCTTCCAGTTTTCTTCGTGTCTCTTAATGTCCTCTTCAATACCAGAAATGGATTCAAGAAGAGAAAGAAGAAGTTTTCGATGTTTTCTGTTGAAACTCTTGAAAACAGTGTTGGAAGCAAGACTTATATCACCATCAGACAGGGCAACAGCAAATCTTAATACGTCGGAGGCAGTTTTTAAATGGCGGGTTAATACAGGCAGCAGTTCCTGGTCGTTTTTTACCCGTTCCAGCTGCAATCGTGCAACAAGTGCGATATTTTCTTTCAGGGGTATATCTTCTGAAAAAAGATCAAAACCAGGGTATTTACGTGCAAACCAGCCAAGGTCTTCTCTGTCTGTTTTGGACAAAGAAGTTGAGGAATGCAGGAGGTTTCTGAACATGACAATAAAATCTTCTTCACTGCCAAGCTCAATTTTTGTGCACTTAGTCAATTCGTAGAGCGGCAGTCGCTCTTCTTTTTCATATTCCGGCAGGATGGCCCCGAAAGACCAGTAATGAATAATTGCATTAAAAAACAATTCTATTTCGCTTGATTCCATTATCTGCCAGGGGAAATTAGGGTACATGGGATCATATACGACATCAGCGCCTCTGAGTTTTTTCAGTTCTGCGATCACAAAACGGTTAAAGGCTTCGAGTTCTTCTAATTTGTAAGTTTCAAGTAAAGCAATAATTTTGGGGTCAAAAATATAACCCAATCCCTGGACATTTTTCATTAAAGTAGCAATAAGGCGTTTGCTGCTTTTACCAGTGCCACCAGTAATTATAAGCTTGTTTTTTCTTCTCAGGTAAACGCTGTTTACTAAAACCATTTTCATATTGCATCCTCATCTATTTTAATTTTTGCCTGCAGAATCAGACCAATTACCCTGGTGGACCAGACTCAGACCGGGGGAGTAATTGCAGGAAAGCGGTTAATCTAGGATTTAGAAGTTTTTTAGAAGGAAGATTAACCATGGCCTGCAAAATACTTACCTCAAAAATCAAAAGACCGCTATCATATTTCTTCCAGCCTGTAACCTCCTGGTTGAAAAAGTCCAGATTCACGCCATCAGCTGCGTGAAGGCCGGGCGACCCTTTTATCTGGCCTTTAAACGCATTTTCTCAATGCGTTTGCCCTTAATCACCGCCTTTCAGACACTTAAATTAAACCTGATTAAAGATAACTTCTGAACCTTACTCACTTAATTTTCCGCTTTCAATTATTATATTCCGGAAAATTTGGGATTTTTTTCATTTTTCTGATAAAAGCATTTATAAGTAGCTGTATGGGCCTGGGGATACGCAGGGGTCACCAGGAAGCGATTTCGTCATCGACCATATCTTCGAAAAAGCCCATGGCCATCTGCTGGTAGTTAAGCATGTCGACGTAGTCGCAGAAGAGCTCAAGCATCTGAAAGTCGGTTTTCATAGCAGTTCGCCCGTAAAGGGAAAAAAGCGTGTAGGCCGACATCCTTTCGGGCATGCTGCCGGTATCGACGCCCGGCACCTTCCAGTCGAGATAGTCGATCAGTTCCTGGTTGTCTGACTGCCCATGCCGCTGATCGAGAAATTCACACAGCAGTTCGATAGCGCGGCCGTAACCCATCCAGTTTGCCCGAGCACAGCAGTCAACGACAAAATCCAAAAAAGGTCCGCTCATATTTTTCCTCCGTTATCTTTATTTAGTTAACATAGCAGGAATAGCCGGCTCATCAGGCCGGCCTGCCATGGTCATCTTTTTGCCACGGGTTCCTCATTATTATTTTCTTCAAGCGCATCACACATTATGCCCCACACATTGCTGTAGCCATTATGCAGGGTTGTATCTTTCACGCTGCTTTTAAAGTTATCATAATCTATATTTTTCAGCGCCTCGCCAATCACCCGGGCAACCTCTTCTCTGCCAATAAAGGCCCTGTATTGGTAATCGGTGCCCCCGTCCTCAATAATCCTGGCTTTAGGGAACAGCGCCGCCAGGTGCTCGCGTCTTCTGGCCCGCACGCAAAGTTTATTCTTGTCTTCGCCCTTGCTGACCACCGAAATAAACGCATTGTTCAGACATATCCACATATCGGTCCTCCTGTTTTTTTACCTTCGCTTATTATATTCCGGAAATTCTGAATGATTTTTCATTTTACGTCAAACACCAGCATTTGAAAAAACTCTGTCTTTTTCCGGAATACTTCTTTTGACGGTCGAAATTTTCGAGCTGAAAGGAAGAGAAAAATGATCAGATGGGATGGCCTGCTCAGTTCAAGAAACCTTAAGCCATACTATGCCGCCAACCGGCGCCTGTTCTCTCTGGCTGCCGAAAACAACGAATGGGAAAAGCTGTTTTACATTCATCAGCATTGTAGCGTCAATATCAATGACTGGAAACTCGACGACCCGTCATTTAACACCCCATTGCATCTTGCCGTCGAAAGGCGTGCCCCGGTCGAAGTAATAAGGGAACTGGTCAGACTGGGCGCGTGGCGCAGCCTGGTCAACGCTGCCGGCGAAAGACCCTGCGACATCGCTGCCCGTCAGAATAACCACGAGCTTGCCGAAGAGCTCAAGCCGGTATTCATTTACCCCACTGACGACGCAGAAATTCAGCAGATCCAGAAGCACATTCACAGAATTATTCTTGAGCGCGGTGCGCGCTTCTTAGAAAGCCTGCCGCTGCGGCTGCCGGAAATCAGCGTCATGCTGGAAAAACCAAAATCCGAGCTTTGGTTTGCGATTTACGGCATGTATGGCGGCTTCAGCCTCAAATTCGAATACGATAACGAACTGCTGCTGATTTCATCGAGCTGGTCAAGAATTATCGAAGGTTCGGGGCGAAGGCACTACGTAACCGCCAGGCACGCCGAACTCGGCGACAGCGGCTTTGTTTAAAAAACCCGCGCCTGATGGCGCGGGTTAATTGATACGATACCGAACGGCAATTTACCGGCCGGCGGGCCATTTGAGAATGAATTCAACCTGCTCTCTGGTTTCGGGGCTGTCTCTTCTGGCTGATTTGGGGTTGGCGAGCCAGAGCTGCTGCAGACGGGCGTAGCCATCTCTGCCGCCGCCGTGATGACGCGCAAGCCAGCAGCCGACCACGACACCGGTCCGGCCGATGCCGCCCCAGCAATGTACGTAAACCTTGCGATTGCTGTTGAGATTTGAGTCGATCTCGTCGAGAATGCTTTGCATCTGGGCATCATTTTTTGGCACCGAAACGTCAGGAATCGGGAAATTGACGCGGCGGGCGCCA
>JAKQQP010000328.1 GCA_029564115.1 Candidatus Rifleibacteriota bacterium
AAGTCCACATGGGGCTGAAACCCGAATTCGCGGATCAGTGAAATAGCGTTTATCGACTGCTCGCGGCTATGCCCACGGTTCATGCGCTTGAGCATACTGTCTGAGCCAGTCTGAACACCCATGACAATTGTTTTATTCGACAGATACGGAGTCACCAGTTCCATGACCTCGCGTGTGACGAAGTCGGGGCGCACCTCTGATGGGAAACTGCCAAGATTGATCTCGGGCACGCCGACCCTCTTGAGCATTTCGAGCAGGCCATGCAGTGCATTCAGGTCTGGCTTGAGGCCGTCTGAGCCGTAGGCAAAAGCATTGGGGGCGAGGAACTTGATGCGTTTGCGGCTTGGTTTGAGCCTGAAATATTCTTTTATGACCGCTTCGATGCCGCCCAGGCTGCGGTGTCGCAGTGTTGCCGCATTCAGACGTGGAACGCCACAGAACATACAGCCAAAGCGGCAGCCGCGACTGATTTCGATGGGTGGCAGATATTCGGTGATCGATGAAAAGCCGGGGTAGAGGTCGAGATTGACCTTGCCGCGCGGCGTCTGATGAATGCCCTTTGTGACACATCCGGCGAGCCACTTTTCAAGGAACTCCTGGAAGAAATCTTCGGCCTCGCCGGCGACCACGTAGTCGAAGCCCATATCGACAGCGGCTTCGGGAGCTGAAGTCGGCTGAGCGCCACCGCAGATGGCTTCTATATGGGGAAATTGCTGCCTGATTGTACGCAGCTCAGCTTCGACCGCCTTTTCGTGCGGTTGCATGTATGAGCAGACAAGCAGGCTATGCTGGTTTTCGAGTTCGAGGGGTGGAGCTGCGTCACTCACCCATGTGACAATGTTGAAATGTCGCAGCAGGGAAGGGGGGCAAGCGCCCAGGATGGCTCCCAGACTGACTCTGTTGTAGTTGTGAATGCGAATTATCAGATATGGCTTGTTCATGTAAATTATCAGCACCTGGCTGCTGACAATCTAGCACTTTTGGCGAAGATAATAAAGCAATTAGCCAGACATCGCTCTGAACCGGATCTCTAAAAATGGTATGTATTTTGCTTTAAATATGGCAAACCCATATTTCGAGGCCAATATGAAATTTAACAGACTCACGTGGCTGGTATTTTTAATCTCATTGTTTACAGTTTCTGCCGCCTGGTGTGATGTTGTCGCCGACCTGATGACCAATGACCGCGAACTGACCCTAAGAACGGATTCAGGCTCTTCGGCTGACCTCAATGCTTTAAAAATGCGTGAAACTGAACTATTCTCGGTTCTTCTCAGTGACAAAGAAGATATTGAGCGCTTTATCGAAAAAGCCGAAACGGCAGAATCAGATATTATTGAGCGTTTCTATGATCGCGTCAGATTCGAAATCACGCACGAGAGACGCTCTGATCTGACCTTTCTCATTGAAGACTGGCATGGTGAAGGGCGTGGCTCTCGCCTGAGCCGCAATCACAAAAAAATAGCCATGATCTATGGCTGTGAAGTCAACCTGCTCGACGGGCAGTGGCGAAACTCTTCTGACGGGCGCCGCTTCTGGGTCAGTAATGAATACCCTGATGTCGTGCTGTCTGCTGCCGAATATAAAAAATATCTCAACAGCGCTACCACAGTTCCAGATTGATAAAATTTGCGTTGCCTGCCAGACAGGCGGTTTTTTGTTCAGATCAGGCCCCGCCGACTATGGCGGGGCTTATTTCCAGTTTCTGAAAGGTATTTTAGAGCAGACTATCTCGACGGTAGGCATCTTGTTGGCGATCAAAAATGTTTCGAGACTGTTTCTGGCGAGTTCCATGTGTGGTGATGGCCCGACGACAATTGTTTTGATGCTGTTGCGATTGTGACTGTCGGCAATCTGAAAGTTATAATAGGGTATCAGTGAAAACTCGCCCTCGCGAAAAGCGAACTGCGGGGATTTGCTCGAAACCACCGATGAAACCAATCGCCACTCTTTTTCTTCTGAAAAACTCTCGTCTTTTATAATGGGTGCAAGCTGGCATACGCTGGTATTAATGACGTTGAGCATTTTTTCGTGATGTACCGGCTTGTTGTTGCCAAACTCGCGGCACCAGCTGTCGATCAGATAGCTTACCAGTTCCATTTGCAGGGCCGGGTTATAAACACATGGCCAGATGACAAAATGCTGGCGTTTAGCGATTTGTGTGAGTTCTTTGAGGTTGAAGCCGATGGCGTAGCCTTTGCCCTGGTTGCCGTAACCCCGCCACTGACTGAGAAGGTCTTTTTCTTCACAGAAAGACGCAATGCAGATGTGCCCCTGGTCTATGCGCGAGAGGTTGCGCTTGATATCATTGAGGACAACTTTCATGGCCTGCGACTGGACCTTGTCTGCCTGTTTTCTCAGTTCGCGCTCGAGCAGCTTGAATGTTAAAAACACTTCGTTTTTATCATTCAAAAAATGCACCTGGGTCGCCCACATTTCAAGGCGCGAGACGATACCAAGAATGCCCTTCTGGGTCGTGTAATGGTAAATGTTTTCCGGTGGTTGCATCGGAAAAACTGTCTGATAAAGATATTTTTCAAAAGTGTCGAGCATGCTTTGTAATTTTCTGTCGCTTGAGGATGTCTGGTGATATTTTGCCACCGCCGGCGCTGTTTTGTCTATAACCCTAAACCTTATATTTTGCATGTACCCGTTTTTGCCGCCCGGTTCAAGGTTGCTTTTTTTAGACAATTGCCGGGTAAAATTTGCTGTAATATTTTTTAAATTTTTTGTTGACTGTAAATAACAGTTGCGATATAATCCAACTCACGTCCCCCGCCGGGGTGGTGGAACTGGTAGACACGCACGTTTGAGGGGCGTGTGGCGAGAGCCATACGGGTTCAAGTCCCGTCCCCGGCACCGAAAAAGCCCGCTGATGAAGCGGGCTTTTTTGCTTCCTGGCAGCAATTTATGTCTTTTAAATATTGCTGTTTGTCGATCATTTTTTAGCAACAAACTTCTTTGTCGATCAAAATTTGCAAAAAATGATCGACAAAGAGGTTTCGCTTGTTATTCGCCGGCGATGGGCTGGTCAAGATGGCCGGCACGTATCATTCTGTATTCGCCGGTCTCGGTGTTCAGATCGTAAATGTTGAAGTTGGTTTTAATGTCAAAACCTGCGGTGTGAGCCGCAAAATTGATTGAAGCAGACCCCTTGACCTCACAGCTGCGGATGCGGTGAAAAACATTGCATGGCCAGACCAGCATGCATGGCCCTTCATGCGCAAGTTTGCCGTCGATGACTATGCGGTCGGGCGTTACATCGAAGGTGACGATACGACCGTGGTTTTCAGTGTAAAGCTCTACATGGCGCTCGCCGTGCAATACCATCAGATTGTCGGCCTGGTGCGGATGCATATACCATGGGCGCTTAATTTCGCCCACCGGGCCTGGCGAAACGGCACCGGTCGTGTGAATGACGCGGTCAATGGCGTCAATGGCCGGCAAGACGTCTTTTTCAAGGCAATCAAAGTTAACGCCAGGGGTGCGGCGCAAAATTTTCAGCGGAATTATTTTATACAGCCCGGTAATTTCCTGTGGAACTTCACTTTTAAGCATGTCGTCCTCCATTGTCGTAATTAATTTTCTTTAAAGAAATTATAGCATGAGCCTGATATTTTATTGGCCGGCTTTGATGCTCGAACGTCTGAATAGCATTGCTGATTGCGCTTCTCATCGACCCTGAAGCCCGTCAGATATGCAATTTAGGTTGCCGGATTTTTAATGATTCGTTTTTTCTGGTGTAAATTTTGTCATGGTCGGTCAACTCCCCGTAGAGCAGGGGCGCAGAAGAATCATGTGTTGCAAAACGTCTGCGGGCTTCGGCAAAGTTCTTGGTTGCATAACAGTAAAGGCAGTTGCCCGGGCACGTCGAGTAAGAGCCGATATCGATGCTTCTTACGCAACCGCAAAGCTCTCGTTGCGAGCTGTCTCTGGCGATTTTTATACTGTGACCTGTCAGTTCTGAGATTATTCGGTCATCGATACATCTGCCATGCTCTATGCCGAATTCAGAAAGATCGATTGCTTCGGCGCAGGTTTCAAGCCGCAGTTTATGTGAGTTGGCGATTTGAGCGAAGCTAAAGCCTATCTGCTTCATATCGCCCGGTTCAATCCGGCGCAGGTTGAGTTCTTTCGTGTTGCGGGCCACCGATTTGTAGTTGTCGAAAAAACTGATTACACACTTCCTTGCACATTTTTCGAGTTCTTTGCACAGTATCGCGAACTGCTCCCGGTGATAATCGACCGAATATTTGTCGTTGTTCAAAAGTATTGGGTCGTATCTCCAGATCATTTTTTCCGGGCCAATCTTCTCGGCGAGCTTTTTGAACAGGTCTAAAATGCGGCTTTTACACGGTATGTTTTTTTCGATTTCTGGGCCGTAAGGGGTTAGCGTGAACTGAAAATAAAACCTGTAATCATGCAGCAAATGGAGTTTTTCCATGAATTTTTCAGGGTATTTGCTCCAGAAGACGAAGCAGTCGACGCTTTCTGGGTCAAGCGCTACTCGGCTGATTTGCCTCGGGTTCATGGGGTTGCGCACCAGAACGAATCCTTTGGCAATTCTGTCGAAAAACCAGTCGGCATAGTATGCCGGAATATCGGTTCGTCTGCTCGCGCTGATAATCATACTCACGATTTTACCCCTGTTTGCTGTTTTACGCACTCCGTTAAAAAAACAAACTTTCTGGTGCCGGTATTTATCCGGGTAGATGCGGTGCTCGATAAAGGGCAAAAAAGAAGTGGCATTAACGGTAAACAATGAGTTAATAATTAAATTATAAATTTTGTATAGAGATAGAGGATATCAATGTCTTACATCAAAAACTACCGGGTTTTGCGGGTCGAACCATCAGCGGGCATTCTTGTTCCGGCACTTGCTTTTATGGGTTGTTTCATTCTGGCAGGTGTCTTTGTGGGCTTGTCAGAAAACTACCCCGCTATGCAGACAGTTGCCACCGGGCTGGCAGTTGTTTCGCTGCTGGCAGGTCTGGCCACAGTGGTTTATTTTGTTTTGAAACTCGCTAAGTCAGAGGCCAATTTTTTCGAGAAGTTTGCCCGCCATATTAACTTTGACTTCAGGCCGAAATGGCCGGGAATCACCGAGGTGCTCACCCGTCGCTTCGCCTGGGATGAGAGAGAAATCGAGGCTCATATCGATAAAGTTTTCGAGGGCTCGCAGAGGCCTGAAAAGTTGCCTGCCGCAGAGCTGAAAAGGATTACCGATATTTTTGAAAAAATGTTTGTCGCTGTCCATAAAATCGATGAGAACGCAGTGTTTTGCAGCAAAACTTCCGAGCACGAGATTTATCTCTGCAATCGTGATATTCTGCGCGGCGTAAAGACCAATACGGGCAAGGCGACCTGTTATATTTACGACACGCATCTCGCTTTTCCATCATTCGTTCTCAGAAGCAAAGGCCTGATGGGGAAAGCTGCGAATCTGCTCGGTGGCATTTCGTCGGGTCTCGAGAAGAGCTATGAGCTGAGTGGTTCGGAACCGGAAGAAGTGAAGGCATTTTTCGACTCGCCGCAGCTGGTGAAAGAGCTTCTGGCAATTAAAACGAAGGTTACGGTAGAGGGCAAGTCGAATCGTCTGATGATAACTGTTGACCGGGCTTATTATGCCGAAACTATTGGCGAGACCTTTGCCGTCTTTAACGATATCTATCGTATTTTTACGATACACAGCCGGAAGAGCGCCTGAGGTCACAGTTTTCGTTCTTTTTTGCAAAGCTCTCTATGGAAGTTTTCTGACAATTGTGTAATAATACTGTGAGTGATTAAAATGAATAAATTGCAAAGTTCTGTTAGATTTGGGTATGAAAGTGGCGATAGCAGCGATTTTGTTGAATCGCGTCGTTTTGCATGCCCGAAAAGATGCGGTTATGTTTTCCCGATGATTCTTTTCGCCACTCTGGCGGTTGGGCTGTTTATAGTTACTTTAACGCAGTTTCAATCTTCGACCCGCCTTAAATACCAGCATCTGAACGATTACCAGTCGGCTTTCAACATAGCTTATTCGGCGTTAGTCGAGATACTGGCCGACATTCAGAAAAAACAATGGAGCAACAGGGTTTTCAAGGCTGGCCCGGTTGACCGCAGTGCTGCATTGTTCGGCGGCAACTTCGAGCTGCGTGTTTCTGACCACGCCACTCTCGAGCACACTTTCAACACCAGAATAAGAGTGACCTACAAAAATAAAAGGTATCTGTTTTATTGGCGACTCAAGTATAACCCGAGCCTGCTTGACTTTACCCAGCTTTTTGTGCCGGTCTATTACGAAGACTTTGCCAACCCTGACAATCTGCCGTTCAACCCCGATGATATCGATTCTGTAGTTGACCAGAAAATTAAAGATCGCGAAGACAACCAGCCGAAAGTAGATGAAATTGCCAAAAAAGTGAAAACATCGCCTTCGATTGAAGAGGCCCTTAAAAAGGTTGGTATCGACAACGAGCAGGTGAAATCGTCAGGTGAGCAGCGCCCGCCAGCGGCAGTCGTCAGTCTGCCAAAGGCTGATTTGCCACTGAAAGAACTGGCTATGCTCGTCGAAGACGTTGCTCCAAACGTTACGCCTGTTATCAAGGAACTGCGTTTTGGTGGTGACGTTGCGGCTTTGACTGATGCGCAAAAACTGCTTCTCGACAACCTCGCCGAAATATTGACGGCTCGCCCTGACATGAAAATTGAGTTGCGTGGGCATGCGACGGGGGTGGTCGGCACCGTCGAGGGAAATATGCTGATCTCGATCGAGCGTGCTCAAAACGTTGCCAATTACCTCGAAAGCCTCGGGATCTCGGCTGATCGTATGACCGTGAAAGGTCTGGGGCAGTCGCAGCCGATTGCCAGCAATGAGACTTTCGAAGGGCGTGCGCGTAACCGTCGGGTTGAATTTGTCTTTAAAGAAACTGCTGATTAAGCTGCTGCACAGTATAACGGATTAAAAAGATGCATTATTTTTCTGCGAAAAGAACGTTTTTACCCCTCAACAGGCGTGCGTTCACGGTTGTTGAGCTTCTGGTGGCCGTTGCTCTGGTTGGTCTTTTTTCGACGATGGTTTTTCGGATGTTTGGTGATTCGACTTCAAGTCAGCAGAGAGCAATGGCAGACCTGAACATGCAGTCGCGGGTATTGAGTTCGCAGAACCGAATTGTAAGAATGGTGAGAGAAGGCACTGATTTTATTGTGCCTGAAGTGGGTGAAGCTGCTCCGGCTCTTATTTTTTCTGATTTTTCAGGCAATATCCAGGTTCTCTACCAGGTAAAAGATCAGATTCTCTCAAAAAAAACGGGCAAAGATCTGTTCAAGCTGATGCATTATCAGGTTGACGTCAAAAAGTTCAATCTGGGCAGCCCTGGTTATGACCCGACAATGAGTTCTCTTATCGCCGAAAACATAAAAGATATCAGTTTTCTGGTTACTAATGCCAACACTGTTAATGTTACCGCCAACTTCGCCACAGAAAAAAGGGAATTTCAGACGATGTTCGAAGTCGGGCTGCTGAACACTGGAGCAATGCCATGATGAAAACCCGAAAAGGTATGTCGTTAGCCGAAATTCTTATAGGTTTTTTAATTATCATGTCGGCTGCAGTCATTTTCTTTCAGACGATGCACCGCTTCAGAAAAGAATCGACTTTCAATTCAGAGAATTTTCTCGCTTCGTCTCTGATCGAAAAGGTGCTCGAGCAGTGTTATCAGGAGTCTGAATTGAATCTGCATGGCCTGCAGGCTATCGGGCTTACAGATGCTGATGGCAAGCCATATACGATTTCTGGTGGTATTACCGATAAACAGGCTGTGTTCTTCTTGAACCCGGCCATAACCAAAGATGAGACTCCTGATTTGCACCATGTTTTGAAAGATAATTTCAACCTGGTAATAAATACCGAAAAAAAAGATGGTTTTTATGAACTCACTGCCGGCTTCAAATGGAACGCCGAATCAGGAAAGGGACAGGCATTCTCGAGTACGCGCATCCTTTCTTTTACGGGCGAAAAGGAGGTCGTTACGACCTTTGCCCTTTCTGATGCCTCTGTTAAAGAGCGGCTGGTAAAAGACATTTTCAATGCCCCGGGCGCTGCTTTGTCGACTAAAGTCAGCAGTATCGGCGCCCAGGAAATGCTGGTGCACCTGGGTCACGTTTATTACTCAACTCTCGATTGGCTCAATTCCGATGATTTTAAAACCAGACGGCAGAAGGCGAAAAGTCTTGAAATTTTTACTCAGCCGGATTCTGCAGATTTCGAAAAATGTTCCAATCTTTATTTTGAACTGGCCAGAGACCAGCTTCACATCATGGTCAGCCTGAAAATGCACCTCGAAGGGCTAAACGCCAATCTTAATTTTCTCGACAGCATACCTTTGCCAGACAGATTCATTGTCGAAAGTCGCATAGAGAAAGCCGGCCTGTATTATCGCCAGCTGCGGCGACTTTTTATGAACTGCATTCTCAAAGTTTCTGAAAGATACGAACAGCAGCTGCAGCACGCCAAAACTCAGCGGCTTCAGCGTCAGATGCTTGCGCGTCTCTTCAATATCAACCGCATTCTTTATGTTAACCGCGAATTCAGTGAAGAGGTAAGCCCATCTCAGGTCACTGCCAGGGTCGAAAAGTTTCTCGATGCCGCGCAGACTGCCTTTAAAGACAAAGACGCTTCGGTCACCAGAATGATCGACCAGGAACGCGCTTTTATCGAGCAGAACCGCCTGAAAGAAAACTTTTTTCTGCCGCGTTTGACCAACGATCTGTTCAAAGAAGTCGACAAATTCATCACCGTGCTCGATGAACCACAGCAGTTGCCCTAGTTCTTCCTGGTTTCGATCTGGTGATGCTGTATGAGATACAAACCAGAGTGCCTGAACGGTCTGTTAGAAGAAACATCACCCGCTTTTCCGATGATTTTATGTTTGAACTGACTAAACACGAATGGAAAGAGCTTGTTACAAATTGTGATAAGTTCCAGAACCTGAGACAGCTGTGTCCTCGAACTCAACTAAATACGTTGCCACAAATGAAGAAAGCCCGCTGTTCAAGCGGGCTTTTCGCGTCTTCGCAGACCTTGATAGATTCGTTCTGATCGGAGAGAGTGGGATTTGAACCCACGGTGGGCAGAACCCACAACGGTTTTCGAGACCGCCCCGTTCGACCGCTCCGGCATCTCTCCAGTAAGTTCTTTTTTAACCGAGAATTTGATTCTTTGCAAGCTTTTTGCGAATCAACATAAAAAATCTTACTTTCGGGTTGATTTGACTTTAACCCGGTGACGGGATAATATAGGCTTTCGAGACCGTTGCGCCGAATATATTGCGGTTATTGCCGGCAGCGACGAAATCGATGCAAAAGAATTACAGTATTATCAATTGGGGGAGTTATGGCACTGCCCGATCGCATCCACATTCCACTTCGCGTTGCATTACCCATGATCTGGAATTATGCCAGATTGAGGATTGTTGAACAGATCAAAGCGGTGGCTTTTATTATCGTTTATCTGGTCGCTTTCAAGATTCTTGTGCTGAAAGCACCGCCTGCTAACGCATTGCAGATTTCTGGCGGTATTGGCATGGTGGTTTTTGGGCTGGCTTTTTTTCTCGAGGGCCTGTTTCTTGGGTTGATGCCACTGGGAGAGAGGGTAGGGGTGCAGTTGCCGCAACGCTGCCATATCGCTGTTATCATAGGCTTTGGCATTCTACTCGGATTTGGCGCGACACTTGCTGAGCCTGCCGTTGCCGCTCTCAGGCTGGCTGGTGTAACAGTTACGCCCTGGGAAACCCCGCTTTTGTATCGTCTGCTGGAGGTCGATACCGACAGTCTGGTGATGTCGATCGGGGCAGGGGTTGGCGCAGCGGTGGCTTTTGGTATGGTACGTTTTTATTGGGGTATTTCGATCAAGCCATTTATTTATACCCTGGTGCCTTTTCTGCTTGTTATTACCGCAGTTTTTTCGCGGGATGCGAATCTTGCTGACATTCTGAATCTGGCCTGGGATACGGGTGGTGTAACCACAGGGCCGGTGACGGTGCCGCTGGTACTGGCGATGGGGATAGGTGTCAGCCGGTCAGCCGGCAGACAGGAAGGTACTGTTTCGGGGTTTGGCATTGTCGCTCTGGCGTCGTTGTTTCCGGTCATTGGTGTTCTGACACTCGGGGCAGTTCTTAATTCTGACACTCCAAAGCCGGTTGCGGTCAACGAATTTTTTGCCGCAGCAAACAGGCAGTCGGCTCTGAAGCTTGTTAAAACAGAAGAAAATCTCGAAGCAATTGCGTTTCAGCGTGGTGACGAAATGGCCCGTCGGGCGTATTTTGCCGATAAAGACAAGTATCTGCAGGCGGTTCGATCTTTGACTTCTGCTGACAGTCGCGCCAGGCTTCTCGGTTCGCTTTCTTTGAACGACTGGCTGGTGAGAAAAGCTTCAAACTCAGAACGGGCGTTGTTGGCCGTTGAGCTGGCAGGCAAACCGCAATTGAATGAAACGGTAAAGATCGACAGTCTCAAGGTGATGCAGATCGAGAGTCGGCTTGCTTTTCGTGCAGTGGTTCCACTCGTACTGCTTCTGGTTGTCGTGCTTGTCTTTTTTCTGCGCGATAAACCGCGTCGACCTGATGAAGTTGTGCTTGGCATCCTGTTCGCGCTTTTTGGCATGGCTGTATTGACCAGCGGCATCAGGCTCGGGTTGGCACCGCTGGGCGACCAGGTTGGCCGCCCTCTTCCGCAGGTGTTTCGCAGTGAAACTCATGAAGAGGGGCGTATAGTGCTGGAGTCTTTTGACCTTGAGTCTGTGAATACGGCTTTTGCACAGGATGGCACTGTCAGCCGGTTCTTTTATCTGAAAGATCGGGCCGGGGTGCCGAAGCCCGTTGCGTTCGAAGCTGGGCGTTATGATGCCGAAAAGAAGCGTTATGAGCACATTGTCGAGCGCCCGCCCCTGTTTGGGCCAGAGTTAACGCTGGTTGGTATCGGGCTCGTGTTTTTGTTCGCTCTGGGCATGGGTTACGGTTCTACAGTTGCCGAACCTGCTCTCAACGCTCTTGGCGTTACCGTTGAAGACCTGACTGTCGGAACTGTCAAGCGCACCGGCGTGGTTCGCACCGTTTCGCTCGGGGTGGGTTTCGGTCTGGTCGTGGGTATAGCGCGTATTCTTTATCATATCCCGGTGGTATGGCTGCTGTTGCCTTCTTATCTGCTGCTGCTGGTGCTGACATACTTCAGCGAAGAAGACTTCGCCAGCATCGCCTGGGATTCAGGCGGCGTCACTACCGGCCCGATTACGGTGCCACTGGTTCTGGCGATGGGCCTTGGTATCGGTGGCGAACTCAATGTTGTCGATGGCTTTGGCATTGTGGCTATGGCTTCTGTTTTTCCGATTATGACCATGCTTGTTTACGGCATCTGGGGCCAGATCAAACAGCGTCAGATTTTGCAGAGCATCGAGGAGGAAAGCCATGAAGATTGATCTGGCAAGCGCCGGTCGGGAGATGACCCGTATAACTCTGATTGCTCACCAGGGTTTGAACACTCTGATCGTGGAACTGCTTACATCGATGGGTGTCGATTCATTGATCGTCGAGAATGCCCGTTGTGTCAGACAGAAAATGAACTCGCGCTTCTGGGGCTTTCCTGGTTTGAATGCCGAACTCAGTGATGCCGCAACCGAAATTTATCGACTTTCTGTATGTCGCGATGCTGCTCCCGGTATACTGGAAAAGTTGATAGACAGGCTCGATCTGCGTATTCCTGGGCGTGGTGCCGTTTACGCTCAAGATCTGCTGGAGATAACCAATCTGCAGCCTGCTGAAATAAAGCTGGAAGCTGCTGGTTCGGATAGCCTGCTGCACGACCTTTCTTTGATAACTGGCATTCAGACAAAATCCGGAAGCGGTGAAAATCTTCCTGGAGTTGCTCTCAAACTTGGCGTTGGAGTTCCCGTCGTCAGTCTTGGCATTGGTACAGGCATTCGCGATCGCCTGGGTTTATTGCGAATAACAATTTCTCCCGAAAAAGAGCTTGTCTTTCTCATGGTTCCATCACATGATGCCGATGGTCTGCAGAGATTGCTGATCGAAGAAGGGCATCTCGACCGTCCTGGTGGTGGCTTTTTGTACCAGACGCCAATTCGAGCCGGCATGGTCGACCCTCTTATCAGAATTGGCCGCCAGGAACACGCCGCCAGCATCGAGCAGATAATTGCGGCGATCGATGACCTCAAAAAAGGTACGGCCTGGCGCAAACGGTTTTTTGGCATGGAATCGACTTCTGAAAATCGCAATGAAACGACCTTCAGTCACCGGGAAATAAGCTTCTTCTGTCATGAGGGCGAAGGAGACAGTTTTGTGCATGCAGCTATGCAGGCGGGTGCTGAGGGGGCTACCATGTCGCGCGTCAGGGCTCTTTACCTTCAGGACGGTGTAGATGGCCGCAGTGTTCCGTTTGAACACGGTATTCTCTGCGTGTCGGCTGCTCTCGAAAATGATGTTATGCAGGCTCTTTACGAAGTTGCCGCAAAAGTGGAAAATCAGGACTGGATACTGCAGTCTCTGGTAGCTTCGTCAGTCTTTTCTCATAAACGAAACTGATTGCCTGACGCAAAAAAAAACCGCCAGAAAGAATCTGGCGGCCGGGTATTCGGGTGTGTAAGGCGTCTCAGAGCTTGTGATCTACGATAGAGACTAGGGTCTTGCCCTGGCTGTTGACCCAGACGCTCAGCTTTACCTGCATTTTTTCGGGTCTGTTTTCGCTGTTCTGCAGAAAAGTCTGATGAATTTTTTCCTGTTTGGCGTTTGAACAGAAAACTCCCATTTGAATCTCTCTGCCATAGCGCAGCAGATGAGAAACAGCCTTCTGATGATCTGCGTTGTTTTCGTTGTAGTCGCCGAGGAGGGTGATCTCGCCGTAAATGTCGGTTACTTCATAATAACCGTCGATAAAGGCTCTTTCAAAACCCAGAACGTTGATGTCGGCCCAGATGTCGAGAAGACTCTGATTGGCAGAGGCGGTGCCGGAAACGAGGGCGAGAACGAAGACGATGAACATGACCAGATTCTTTTGCATTTTTTACTCCACAAAAACTTGAAATTTGATTTTTAAACGCGCCAAACCCTTCAGCAAAAACCATGCCAATTCTTGAAGTCTCTTTGCTAAGGCAGTTTTGCCGTTTTCAATAAAATGTACACCAGATATTTAACAATTGCCGGTCAAAATTTTTGCATTTATTTTTCAGTGCTTTATAATCCTTCGCGAACGATGCTGCCAGCGAAGGCTGTTTTAGTATGCCGTTGGCTGTAATTTACGGCGGCGCAAGAAATAAAAAAATATAAATATGCAAAAAAATTGGAACCCTTTTATCTCTGAACAGTCTGAAATTATTCAGAAAGATATTCAGGAGGTTATGGCATGATTTCGGTACAGTCATTGTCCCGACATTTTGGTACCATCAAAGCCGTCGATAACATCAGTTTCTCCGTCGACAAAGGTGAGATCCTGGGTTTTCTTGGGCCGAACGGCGCGGGTAAATCGACGACAATGAAAATGATCACTACGTTTCTTCCGCCTACTTCGGGCACCGTTACGGTAGGGGGCTTCGATGTCATCGAGCAGCCGCTCGAGGCACGCGCCCGCATCGGCTATCTTCCAGAATCTTCGCCTTCTTACCGCGATATGAACGTCTTTGATTTTCTTATGTTCGCGGCTGAAGTGCGTGGTTTCGACGGTGAAGAGCGTTTGAACAGGGTTAAACAGATCATGGAAACCTGCAATCTCAAAGAGGTTGCCTATCAGCAGATCGATACCCTCTCGAAAGGTTACCGGCAGCGCGTCGGGTTTGCGCAGGCATTCATTCACGACCCCGAATACCTGATTCTCGACGAGCCTACCGACGGTCTCGACCCCAATCAAAAACAGGAAGTGCGCAATCTGATTCGAAAAATGGGTCAGGAAAAGTGCATCATTCTCTCGACTCATATTCTCGAAGAGGTTGAAGCGATCTGCACCCGCGCCATTATCATCGGTGAGGGAAAAATCGTCGCCGATGGCAGCCCCGAAGAACTGCGCAGTCGCTCGAGACAGCATGGCGCGATCACTCTCGAACTCATCGGAGTCGATGCAAAAGAGGCTCTGAACGGTCTCGAAAAAGTTCAGTTTGTCGATCGTGTTGTAGAAGTTGAGAACGGGCCGACTGCCGGGCAGAATCGTCTCAGAGTGAGGATGTTCCCGATGAGTGGCAAGTCGATTGCTCACGAGACCGCCAGTTTCATTCATCAGCGCAACTGGCAGGTCGATGGTTTTACCGTTGAAAAGGGTGATCTGAACGAAGTTTTCTACGCTCTGACGAAGGGAGGCGCCGCCAGATGAGAAACTTCAAAGCCGTATTCAAACGCGAACTCAAAAGCTATTTTGAATCGCCGGTGGCCTATGTTGTTATTGTCATTTTTCTGCTGGCAACCACCGGTTGCACTTTCTTTCTTTCGAGGTTTTACGAAAACCGCATTGCCACGCTCGAGCCGTTTTTCGTCTGGCACCCCTGGCTGTATCTATTTCTGGTGCCGGCTGTAGGCATGCGCCTCTGGTCTGAAGAACGCAAAAGCGGCACCATCGAGCTGCTCTTCACCCTGCCGATAACGCTCTGGCAGGCGCTGGCCGGCAAATTTTTTGCGGCCTGGCTGTTTATCGGCATAGCTCTGTTTCTGACTTTTCCGATGGTGCTCACGGTCGCCTATCTTGGCAGCCCTGATTACGGCATCATTTTCAGTTCCTACCTCGGCTCATTCCTGCTGGCCGGCGGCTTTCTTTCGGTTACCTGCCTGTTCTCGGCGATGAGCAAGAATCAGGTCATCAGCTTCGTGCTCTCGGTAGTGGCTTGTTTTGCCGCTCTGATGCTCGGCGTCGGGGTTTTCACCGATTTTCTCAACAGGTTTCTGCCGGTCTGGCTGTCAGAAGCTATCTCGGCATTCAGCTTTTTTACCCATTATCAGGGCTTTCAACGCGGACTTGTCGATAGCCGTGACCTTGTCTATTTCGTTTCGATCATCGGTTTCATGCTTGCTGCCAACGCTCTGGTGCTCGAGCGCAAGAAAGCCGAGTAAGGAGGCATAAAATGACCAGTTCAAAGACCAATAACGCAAAGATGGGTGGCATTGCGGCCTCGCTCGCCTCAGTGCTGCTGTTTGGGGTAATTCTCATCGCTGTCAATTTTATCGCCGGTTTTGTCGTGGTTCGCGGCGATCTGACAGCAGAAAAGCTTTTCACTCTTTCTGACGGCACACGAGCCGTGCTTGGCAAGCTTCCCGACAAGACCAGGCTGAAATTCTATTTCTCGCGCTCGATGGCCAATGTGCCATTTCTCTACAAGCAGTATGGGAAAAGGGTAGAAGAGTTCCTTGGCGAATACGTGGCCAACAGCCGCGGCATGCTCGAGTTCGAAGCTCTTGACCCGCAGCCTGACACTGATGTCGAAGAATGGGCGGTAAAATACGGCCTTGCTGCTGCCGGCCTGCCTACCGGCGAAAAATTCTATCTCGGCATGGTGGCGATCTCGGCTGATAAAGAAGAAGTCATTCCTTTCTTTGCCGTCGATCGTGAAGAGTTTCTTGAATACGATATTACCCGCGCCATAGTGCAGGTTTCAGCCGCGAAAAAGCCGACAATCGGCATTCTTTCGACACTGCCGGTCGTTGGCCCCGAAAGCCCGCCCTTTATGGGGCAGCAGCAGGCTGAAGACTGGCTCTTCGTTAAAGAGCTGCGCAAGAATTTTCAGGTTCGCAGAGTCGATGAAAACGTTATGGCTATCGACTCTGATATTGATATGCTGATGGTTGTTCACCCAAAAAATCTGCCCGAAACCACCGTTTACGCTATTGATCAGTTTGTTGTCAGGGGCGGGCGGGCCATGGTGCTGGTAGACCCGTCGAGCATGGCCGATAATCAACAGATGGCGGCCAATCCCTATATGGGTATGATGAACCGGGCTTCAGACCTGCCGGCTCTCTTCAAAGCCTGGGGTGTCGAATACAATGCCGGAAAAATTGCCGCTGACGTGAATTCTGCCACCAGAGTGAATATGGGCGCCCACGGCCTGGGTGATCACCCCCTCTGGCTTAGCCTCAAAGGTGAATCGTTCAATCGTGAAGCTGCCATCAGTGGCAAGCTCAATGGTATGCTGCTGGTGCAGGCCGGCTTTATCAGCAAAGCTGCCGGGTCTAACTTCGAATTCACGAGTCTGCTGCAGACTTCGACGGCTGGTAACGAAACAGACGTTTTCAGAGCGATGTCGACTCCTGAAGATATTGCCCGCAACCTGCCCACTTCAGGCAGCAGCAAAACTCTTGCTGCCATGATTCGTGGTGAATTCGCCTCTGCTTTTGCTGAGCCGCCGGCTGAAACAGCCCCGGAAGGAGAGACAGAGGAAGCTAAAAAAGTTCGCGAAACTGCGCACGAAGAAAGAAAAAAACAGCATGTCGGCAAAGCGGTGGCCCCGGTTTCGGTAATGGTGATCGCCGACACCGATTTGCTGCAGAATGATTACTCGGTGCGTGCCGTAAATTTCTTCGGCAGTCTTCTGTTGCAGCCTCTCAACGACAACCTGGCCTTTGTGGCCAATGCGGTCGATATGCTTGCCGGCTCTTCAGACCTGATCGCCGTTCGTTCGCGCAACCGCTCTAACCGCTCTTTCACCAGAGTTGAAGAAATCGAACGCGAAGCCCAGAAGAAATGGCAGGAAGAAGAAGTTACTCTCACCCGCAAGCTTGAAGAAATACAGAACCGCATCAATCAACTGCAGTCGCAGAAAAAAGACGGTGAGCGCCTCATTCTTAGCGCAGAGCAGCGCGGTGAAGTTGAAAGAGCCAGAGCCGAGCAATCTGAAACCATGCGCAGACGTCGCGAAATTCGCAAGCTTCTGCGTCAGGATATCGAAAGTCTTGGCGTCAGGGTTACCTTCGTAAATCTGCTTCTTATGCCTTTGCTGGTAATTGTTGCCGGCAGTTTCGTCTACTTCAGACAGAATACAAGGAGGGCAATGCTGTGAAAAACCTGAAACTGTTGATTATCGCCGGCCTGCTGGTCGTGGTTGCTCTGGTTCTGCAGCACGGCAGCCAGCCGGCTGTTGCACCCGACCCGTATATCGGTAAAAGTTTGATTGCCGCCGCCGACATGGACGGTGTGCCTGAAATCGTTATCAAATCGTCGCAGGGGCGCATCGATCTGAAAAAAGTCGATGGAATATGGCGCCTGCCAGAACTTCACAATATGCGTGCCGACCGTAACCGCGTCGAAGAACTGTTTCAAAAACTTACCGAAACGAAAGTCGTCGAAATAGTCAGTGGCAACCAGCAGCGTCACAAAGATCTCGGCGTTGCGTCAATTTCTGAAGATGCGGGGATAACCGGCGAAGACAATGCCCTGATTGTTCTCAAAGATATTGCCGGAGCACAACTGCGGCAGATTTACCTTGGTAAAGGCCGGCAGGCACGAAGCGTTGATGGCAGCCAGGGTTTTGGTAACGATGGCCAGTATTTCAGATTTGGTGATGACGACGGCGTTTACCTGCTTTCGCAGTTTCTCTGGCTTGAAAAAAATCAAAAAAACTGGCTGAGCAAAGAATTGCTCAAACTTTCTTCCGATAAAATCGGCAAAATTACCTGGGAATACCCGGAAAACGATACTTTCAGCCTCGAACGCGCCACTGCCACCAGTGCTCTCGTTCTCAAAGATCTCGATGAAGGGAAACAGACGAAGCAGCAGGTTGCAGAACAGATTGCCGGAATTTTTGCCGCGCTGCAGTTCGATGATTTCGTTGCCACCGACAGCCCCGCTCTGCACCCGGCTCTGACTGAAAAAGTCTCCCTGCATATTGAATGCTCTGATGCGTTCAATGTCAAGTTGAACATCAGTTCCGGGCCGGTCGACATTCCCGGGGCTGGCAAAATGCATCTTGTTCTTCTGAATGCTGAATACGCCGGCTCTGATACCTCTCTCAAAAATCTTGCCGATGAGATCGAAGCCAATGCTGCAAAAATGGCTTTCGCTCTCGGCGAACACCGCGTTAAACCTTTGCTGGTAAAAGCGGCAGACCTTTCTGAAGATAAACCTGCGCCTGCGCCAGAAACAGCTTCGGCGACCGCAAGTGTTGCCGGGCAAATTGCTGCCAGTCACATTCTTGTGGCTTATCAGGGCGCCGAGCGCAGCAGTGCTACGCGTTCACAGCAGGAAGCCGAAAATCTTGCCGCTGAATTGCTGGCAAAAATCAAAGAGGGCAGTGATTTTGGCAAGCTTGCCGAAGAAAGCTCCGATTGCCCGAGCGGCAAGTCTGCAGCCGGTTCCCTTGGCGATTTCGGAAGGGGTATGATGGCTAAAGAGTTTGAAGATGCCGCTTTTGCCCTGAATGTTGGCGAAATTTCAGAAGTGGTTAAAAGTCCGTTTGGCTACCACATAATTCGGCGCGACAAATAAGAATACCTCCTCGGTCTAATTGGCTTGAACCCCGGTGCCAACCATGTGTCGCCGGGGTCTTTTTTTTGCGCCGTAAAAGTAGCTGCGACGACAGTTTTTTTTGATAAAAATGTTTTGCATGGTATACTTAGCATTGAGAGTCATTAGTGCGGGTATACCAACCCGAATATGAGCAGGTTCTTTCTGACGAGGGAATGTACAGTGAGCCGAACCAGAAATTCTGGCACTATGCCTACTATTGTTCTGAAGCAACGCGATAGTTCGCTGATGCGGCTGATCCCGTGGTTCGTTATGTTTGTTTCTTTTTTTGGGTCTTTGTGGCTGTGGCGCACCATAACTCTGGCTGACCAGGCCAAAGATCAGACGCAGTTCGAACTTCGTGTTCAGGAAATCTGCCGCCGCTTCTCGGCTTTTTCTGTGAGTCATGAAGGGTTGCTGAGAATTGGTGCCGCACTTTTTTACGCCTCAGAAGAAGTTTCCAGCAACGACTGGGATAACTTTGTCTCTTCTCTCAAAATCGACAAATATTACCCCGGTGTGCAGATCATCGGTTTTGCCGAATACGTTGCTGCTGACCGCAAAGAAAGGTTTGTCAGCGAACGCATCGCCTCCGGGTCTCCAGATTACAAAATCTGGCCAGATGAAACGCGGGATTTTTATGTTCCGGTGGTGATGGTTTCGCCGCAGAGCCCGACTTCGGTGGGTATTCTTGGTTTTGATCTTTTTTCTGAGCCCGTTCGCCGCGCTGCTGTCGAAGAAGCAATAAAAACATCTGCTCCGGCAGTTTCGGGGCGAATTACTCTGGTTGATCGTGCTGTCGATGGTACTCTGCAAAACGGCCATATCAGAATAATGCCGATTTACGATCATAACGACTGCGAGCAGGCGGGTTGGTTGAGAGGTTTTATCATCAGCCCGGTCAATGTTTCCGCTCTGGTTTCGTCGATTCTTAAAGTCACTCAAGGGCAGATTGACGTGGCTCTGTACGAAGGTGAGAACGAAAATTACGAGGATCTTGTCTACGATTCATCAGGCCGTGCCAAAGACGATGCCTGTCGTGCTACTTTCGTAGATTTCGAGAAGGTAGATGTCGGCGGTCGGGTTCTTATGGCCCGCTTTTCTTCTACTCAGGCATTTGAAACCAGTGTTCGGCGCCTTGATTCTTCGTTCTTTCTGGTCAGTAGTCTGCTTCTTGGTTTTATGCTTACTGTTTTTGCTTTCATTTTGTCGGTGCGCCACCGCGATCTGCAGAGTTTGACCAAGTCGATACACGAAATGAACCTTCTGTCACAGGCGATCGATAATCATGCAACCATGGTGGTGATCACCGATATCAACGCAAACATAGAGTATGTTAACTCGGCTTTCACTAATATTACCGGCTATTCTAAAGAAGAAGCGATCGGGCAAAACCCGAGAATCTTGAGTTCAGGGGCTCATAATCGCGAATTTTACCAGGAACTGTGGCAAACGATACTCAGCGGCAAAACCTGGTCCGGGCGATTCTGCAACCGTCGACGCAGCGGCGAACTCTACTGGGAATCAGCAAAAATCAGCCCGGTGACAGACCATACCGGTAATGTGTCGCATTTTGTCGCTGTCAAGGAAGATATAACCAATGCCCTGATGACGCAAAAGGCTCTCGAAGAGGCAAAGACGGCGGCTGAAGCAGCGAGCATCGCCAAGAGTCAGTTTCTGGCAAATATGAGCCACGAAATCAGAACGCCCATGAACGCTGTTATCGGTTATTCACACCTGGCGATGAAATCTCTGGCCCCTGAAAAAATTCACGAGTATCTCGCAAAAATTCTCAATGCCGGCAACAAGGTTCTCGAACTTATCAACGATATTCTTGATTTTTCTAAAATCGAGGCGGGCAAGCTTCATATCGAGTCGACGGGCTTTGTGCTCGATGAAGTTCTCAGCGATCTTGCCAACGTCGTTTCTGCCGGAGTCGCCGGCAAAGATGTCTATTTTTATTTTCAGATTCCGCCAGAAGTGCCTGAATATCTTCTGGGAGACCCCGTCAGAATCGGGCAGGTCTTGACTAACCTTGTTTCAAATGCTTTCAAATTTACCGAGCGCGGTGAAATAGAGGTCAAGGTCGCTTTGCTCGAAAAAATAGATTCTCAGGTTAAAATTGAGTTTTCGGTGCGCGATACGGGTATTGGGCTGACTGCTGAACAGCAGCATCGCATTTTCGAGGATTTTTCACAGGCCGATGGTTCAACCACCCGCAAATACGGCGGCACAGGTCTTGGTTTGAGCATCTCGCGTAAACTGGTGACGGCAATGGGTGGGCAGCTCGAAGTCGAATCGACCCCGGGCAAGGGCAGCCGCTTTTTCTTCTCTGTCTGGTTTGGTGTCGATACTCAGAGAAGCATTTTGCCAACCGGGGTGCTGGCCGGCAAAAACTTTGTCGTCACCGATAGCCGGGTTTTGCCCTGGCGCAGTCTTATGGCTCATCTTGAGCTGGCATCCGCAGCTGTAAAGGTTGTTCCTACCGGTGGCGAGCTGCTTGAATTGCTGCGCCGGCAAAATGATTCTTATTGTATAGATCTTGTGTTTATTTATGTGAGGCTCAACGATTACGACGGGGTCGAGCTTGCCAGAATCATCAAAAATGATAGAACTTTATTCAGGCTGCCAGCCATAGTTCTGGTCGCCCATCGCGATGAATTTTCACTTCTCTGTGCTGACAAGGCTACGCGTGAGACTGTTGCCGACGATGTTCTCATGGCGCCGATAACCCCCTCTGACATGATGAACACCGTTATCGGTATTTTTGCGCCGGTCTTGAGAACGCGTGGCTTGAAACAGTTTGAAGAGCACGACTGGAAGAACCGCCTCTCAGGAGTCAGAGTTCTGCTTGCCGAAGACAACCAGATCAATCAGGAGATAGCGGTAGAACTGCTGACGATGGCCGGGTGCAGTGTTAAAGTTGCCGGTGATGGTTGTCAGGCGGTCGAAGAGATAATGGCGGCCGAGCAGCAATTCGACATTGTTCTGATGGATGTTCAGATGCCCCACATGGATGGCCTGGACGCAACCATGTTGATTCGTGCCGATGGCCGCTATAATGATCTGCCGATTGTCGCCATGACTGCGCATGCCATGAGCGATGCTCGCGAAAAATGCCTGCAGGCGGGCATGAACGCTCACATTGTCAAGCCGATTAACCCAGAAGAGCTTTTTCAGACGATCAAAGCCTTCTGTCGGCCAACAGCTGAAATTCCGGTGGTGCACCCGGGCAGTGCTCTGCCACCGGCTGAACTCTCTGAAGACAATTTCCGGGTCGAAGGTCTCGATGTCAGCGCTGGCTTGCGGCGGGTTATGGGCAATTTTCAGTTATATAAGCAGTTGTTGCAGCGATTTGTCGATGAACAGGCAACGGTGGCTGCCCGCATTGCAGGCACTCTCGATCAGGGAGACGCAGCTACAGCAGCCAGAATGGTTCATTCAGTCAAGGGCGTTGTCGGAAATCTTGGTGCTGTAGATGTTTTTGCACAGGCGCAGGTTCTTGAAAGATTTATCAAAGAGGGTCGACCTGCTGACCAGGTTGATTCTGAACTGCTGAAGTTTTCACGTTTGCTGGCAAAACTTCTGACAGCGCTGAAACTGACGCTGCCAGAGACTGAAACGATTAATCAGTCTCCAGAGCCAGTTTCTCTGGCGCTCGAACCGCAGCAGATTAACGAATTTTGCGAACATCTGGCAAAACTTGTGGAGTTAATGAAGGAAAGCAGGGTAGAATTGATTGATGTTTATAAAAATCTGCGCGATACTCTTAAAAAACTGAGTCGCGACGATGAGTTTAAAGATATAGAACAGGCGGTCAGAGATGGAGAATTCGATAATGCCGCAACTCTCACCGAGTCGCTGTTGATGCGTCTGCAGAGTGAGCTGATCGAGAAAAATAAAACAGAAACGAAAGGTTCTTGATGGAAGCTGGGATCAGGCCAAAAATACTTGTTGTAGACGATATAATGGATAACATTGAAATTCTTGGCAGCATTCTTCGCCCAGAGTACGATGTAGTCATGGCAATGAGTGGGAAAAAAGCTCTGCAGCTTGCCGCCGGGCCTTCTGCCCCGGATCTGATTCTTCTCGATATCGTTATGCCCGAAATGGATGGCAGTGAGGTTTGTCGACAGTTGAAGACCAACCCGCAGACAGCGAAAATCCCCGTAATTTTCGTTTCTGCCCGTGATGAAGAAATCGACGAAGTTAACGGTCTGGCACTCGGGGCGGTTGATTATATAGTTAAGCCCGTTAGCCCTGCGATTGTAAAAGCCAGAGTTAAAACTCATCTAAGTTTGACCTATGCCATACGTCAGCTCGAAAAGCAGAACGTCGTCCTCCAGGAAAACATCAGACTGCGCGAAGATATCGAGCGAATTGCCAGACATGATCTGAAAGGCCCCATGACTGTTTTTCTCAACGCTCCCGATATGCTGCAGGCAGTCGGTTCTCTGAACGAAGCGCAGGCCGGCATTCTCGAACTGCTGCGTAAGACTACCAGACGTCTGATGGAAATGATTCACCATTCGCTCGACCTCTATAAAATGGAGCAGGGTACCTATGAGGTGAAGCCAGCGGAAATAGATGTCGCCAAGGTGATGCGTGATGTATTGCGTGAAACTGCCAGCCTCGCTGTCTGCCGCAAGGTAAAATGCCGCCTGTTGGTTAACGAAGTCGAAGCCAGTGAAGAAAGCACTTTTATCATGCCTGGTGAAGAGCTTCTTTTTTCGTCGATCTTTTCAAATCTGGTGAAGAACGCTGTTGAAGCTTCCCCGGAAGAGTCGACAGTCACAGTCAGCATGACCAATTCTTTTGATAAGACCGTTAGAATTCATAATCATGGCTGCATACCAGTACAGATCCGCGATCGTTTTTTTGATCGTTACGTCACCTTCGGAAAAAATCGAGGCAGCGGCCTGGGAACCTATTCTGCCCGGGTCATGGCCAGAACCATGGGGGGCGACCTGTCTTATACCTCGACCCCGGATGAAGGAACGACACTTATTCTGACCATGGGTTCGGCCCCAGGAGAGAAAAATGAAAATACTGGTAGTTGAGGACGAAGCAGTAACAAGAGAATTCATGCTCATGACCCTTAAAGGTCTGGGGCATGAAACGGCATCAGCACCAGACGGTCATGCCGGGCTGCAGGTATTCAATGCTTTCAAGCCGGATATAGTTTTTGCCGATATTCAGATGCCGGTCATGAACGGCCTCGAGATGCTCGAAAAATTGCGCAAAATCGACAGCGAGGCTCTGGTAATAATCAACACCAGTCTCGATGCTCCCGAATATACATTGCAGGCTTTGCGTCTGAAGGCGAATGATTATCTGGTGAAGCCCATCATGGTAAGAGAACTCTCTGATATCATCGCCAAATATGCGGGTATTCTTGCGCACAGAACTCTGAACCGCGAAGTTCTTGGCTGCATCTACAGGCGCGAGTTGAGTATGCAGATAGGCAATCAGCTCGATCTGCTCGGCAAAATCGTCGATCGCCTCATTCTCGAGACCGAAACTGCTCTCAAACCACAGGATCGCCTCGGCGTCAGGCTGGGTCTCATGGAAATTCTCATCAACGCAATCGAACACGGCAATCTGGCAATTGGCTACGATGAAAAGAGCGTCGCTATCGAAAAGGGGCCGAATGGTCTTGAAAAACTCGTTGAAGAGCGCCTGAACCAGGAACCATATCGCAGCCGTCACATACAAATAGACTTTTATCTCGACCGCGAACGCTGCGAATGGCTGGTTTCCGACCAGGGCGACGGTTTCGATTTCAACAATCTTCCTGACCCCAACGACCCTGAAAATCTTGTTAAATGCCATGGCCGTGGCATAATGCTGGCACGCATGCAGTTTGACGATTGCAGATTCATTGGCACCGGCAATCAGGTGCACATGATCAAGAAGCTCACCTGATAACGGCAGAGGCGGCTATTATTCCTTAGGACCTCGTTTATGCGGGTTGTTCTGGCTCGATTTTCGATCTATTTTTCTGAAAAGCTTGACCACCGTGCGCCCAAGTTCATCCAGGCGGCTGAAGTTGTCCATCAGCGGCTCCAAAAAGGTCGGACTGGTCATATCGAATTCATTGCTGTGGGCAAAACCTATCTGCATCGGGTACACAAGCATAAAATTATTGTTCACGAAGTATTTGTTGAGATAATGAGGTATTTTTTCCATGCCGTGATCGTATGAAAGACCATTGCGGCGGCTCAAAACGATTATGAGATTATCATCGGCTCTGATATCCCGCGATAGTATCAGAAAGTCTTCCCAGTCGTCGAAGGTATAAAACTCTGCCTCGATGGGAAACTTGCGGTGGATTTCGTGCAGATATTCGCAGGTGCGTTCGTTGGCATGAAATACGAGCTTTGAACCTGTATTCCTGCCGATATTCCAGATTTTTGAAACCCAGAACGGAAAGCCGATTTCGCGCTCAGCCATTGCCGGCACTATGATAACATCTCGTTTGATGGTGGAAAGCGGCTGCCGTGGCCGGTATATCATGGTCGTCAGGTTGCAGCTGTTGAGTATGCCCTCGGTAAGATGCCCGAGAAAGCTGTCGGTAATGCTTTTTTGGCGATGCAGGCCGAGAATGATGTCGGTGATGCGGTGCTGCCTGGCAATGCCGTTGATGGCGTTTATGACGCTTAAATCGTAGCGCAGCAACCGTTTCAGGCTGGTGTCTGTCGCCGCGGCAGCTTTTTGGGCGAGGTCGAGCAGTTCCTGCGCTTCTTTTTCATGCAGCTCGTCAGAACTGCTCTGATTTATCACTGTAAGAGCGTAAAGGCCGCTGTGGCTATGTTTTGACCTGACAGTCACACTCAGATTGATAAGTTCTGCAGCATTTTCGCGGTTTCCGATCGGAATGAGAATGCGCTCGTCATTGGTGTTTCCTGGGTGATGACTATCCAGTTGCCCGCTCAGAGCAATGTTCTCGGCGCCCTTCTGTGCCGAAAAAGATGCGATAGTACAGGTTGCCAGGATCATCAGAATCGTGCCGTTGAGAATGCTGTCATCGAGCAGTCTGATTACGGCCCCTTCCGGAGTTTTGCCCAGAATTACGTTATAGCCAACCAGGACGGCGGCGAGAGTTGCGGCAGCCTGGGCATTGCTCAGCCCGAAGATCAGACGTCTTTCGTCGGCGCTGTATCTGAAAGTTTTCTGGGTGAGCCAGGCCGCCAGATATTTGGCTGTGGTCGCGGTTATTGTCATCGTTAAGGCGACGTTCAACGTGCGAAAATCACGAAAAAAGGCGCGATAATCAATCAGCATGCCGACTCCGATCAGAAAAAAGGGTATAAACAGGGCATTACCGACGAACTCTATGCGGTTCATCAAGGCTGACACCCTTGGAATCAGGCGATTCAGGGCAAGCCCGGCGAGAAATGCACCGATGATTGGCTCGACGCCGGCAAGTTCTACCATGAACGAAGCCAGAAATACCATGGCCAGAACAAAATTGAACTGCGAAATATTGTGGTCGAAACGTTTGAAAAACCATCGGCCAATGACCGGGAACAGCATAATGATTGCCGCACCGATAGCGAACAGAGAAAACCCCATTTTCAGCCAGAAACCTTCGGCGATGGTGCCGGTCTTGATGCCGACAATGGCGGCGAGAACCAGCAGGGCCAGGGTGTCGGTGATCATCGTGCCACCGATGGCGACAACTGCAGCCTGATTTCTGGTAATGCCAAAGCCGCTGATGATAGGGTAAGCTATCAATGTATGAGAAGCAAACATGCTTGCTAAAAGAACGGCTGAAACTACTGGCATGTTGAGCCAGTAATGCCCGATCGTTGTACCAAGTATCATCGGAATTGAGAAAGTGTAAAAACCAAAAATCAGACTGCGGCGGCTGTTTTTTTTGAAGTCGGCAATCTCTATTTCGAGCCCGGCCAGAAACATGATATAGAGCAGTCCGACAGTGCCAAACAGCACTATGGCGCTGTCTCGATGCAGAAGGCTCAGTCCGTTTGGCCCCACTACTGCTCCGGCAATGATCATGCCGATCAGGTGCGGAATTTTAAGGCGGTTGAGAAGAATCGGCGTCAGAAGAATTATGAAAAGCAGAATCGTGAAAATCAGTACCGGGTCGGTCAGTGGCAGATCGAGTGCTTTCATGGTTCGGCTCTTTTCATGGTTTCATTTAAGATGTTTTGGCCCGTTGCCGCCGTGAAAGATGTCATACAGCAGTTCAAGGAGTTTTTTGCGGCCAACCAGTATTACCCCGAGGCCAGCCGGAAAAACGGCATGCATTATAACCGCCGCGAACATGCCGACCAGCAGGCCCTCGACCTGAAACGCGCCAATGCTCATGAAACTTACGAAAAGGTATAAGAAAAAAGTGGCGGTCGCAACGGTATTGTTTTTCATTTCGTTTTTAAAAACCAGGCAGACGCGGTAGAAAATCGAGGCGAGAGTGACGGCGATGCCCGACCAGAGAATTGTCTGACTGAAGCCGAAAGCGACCAGGCAAGATAAAAAATGCAGCCCGAGCATGGTTTTGAGGGGCACGCCGACTTCGGGAAGTTCGCTGAACCAGCCACCAGCAACCGCCGGCAGAGTGCTTTTTCTTGTCTGAACGGTAGTTACCCGGGAGCCTTTCAGCTCTTCATCAAAGGCATACGAGGTTTTATCTGTTTTCCAGGGCAGAAGCGGCAGAAATCTGAAGTGGTTGTGCGTGGTTACGATTGGCTGCTGTGCCACCCGTCGGGCGAAAACTCCGGCGCAGGTTTCCGGTATCTGCTGCTTGTAGGCGGTTGCGAGGCAGTATTCCCAGAATGAGATCAGGTCGTCGAGAAGTTCTTTTTCTTCGTGCTGCAGATAATCGAAAATCATGTCGGGAAGCTTGACAAAGCTGTCAGCAAGTTTTTCGGCGTCGGCGGTGCTGGCGGTGCCGTTTTTTTCGGCTTCGCGCTGGCGCAGAACTTTTTCGACCAGACTCAGCTGGGTTACGATCATGGTGTCTCTTATTTCGAGCTGGACATACTCAGGGTTGCAGCAGAAAAACATGCCCATGGCGAGAAATTTAAGTTCTCTGGGTTCAATAGTTCTGTTCATCAGCATGCCATCGTAGCTGGCAGCATTTCTACATTTGGCTTCCAGGGCTTTTTCATTGTCTTTGAACAGTCTGCCGAACTCGAACAGGTTGCTGAGCAGTTCGGCCTGCTCGGTGACCGCCAGCCCGACAGCGAAGGCCAAAGCTGTTTTGGCGGCAAGGTAAGAATCGACGTGTTTCATTGCCGTCATTTTTCGCAGCAATTCTACGCAGTCATCGAGCGCCTGTCTGACACGTGCGAAATCCGGCGCGCCGATTCCTTCATCGATGCGGGTGCCTTCGGTGCAGAGGTTTTTGAGATCGGTTTCTTTTATGACTGGGATCATGAGCGGGTATACTCTCTGAGCGTCTTTTTGCAGTTCAGTTGTTTCGTTGTTTTAGGCAAAAAAGCGCGTACAGTATAAGTTCTGCTGCAACCCCATGTCAAACGGCTGTTTTTCAAAACATATCGCTAACCGTTTGGCACTTTGATGGTGTATCATCAGGCACGCAATTATGAAGACCCGTGACTGGTTCTGGATGATACTGCTTTCGATGATCTGGGGCAGCGCTTTTATGTTTATAAAAATAGCGCTGCGTGAGCTCACACCTTTCTGGTTGATTTATGTGCGGCTGATCATGGCGGCTGGCTTCATGACCCTGATTTGCCGGTTAATGAAGATAGCTTTTCCGGTTGGCTGGCGTTCCTGGGTGTCGATCGGGTTCCTTGGGGTGATCAATACCGGTCTGCCGTTTTATCTGATCAGCTGGGCACAGCAGCATGTCGACAGCAGCACTGCCGCGATTCTGAACGCTACTTCCCCGGTGTTCGTCATGATTCTGGCGCATTTTTTCACTGACGACGAAAAACTGACACTGCGCAAGGTCGCCGGAGTCGCAACAGGTATCGCTGGTATCGTAGTCATGGTCTGGGCTTCGCTCAGTCACGGCATCGTTTTGGCAGGCATGGCGCAGGTTGCCATTCTCGGCGCCACTTTCAACTATGCCATGGCCGGCATTTACGCCCGCCGTTTCCGGAAATTTTCATCGATAATGGTCAGTGCCGTCAGCCTGGTCGGTGCAGTGGTGCTTTTGAGCCCGGCCCTGCTTTTTGCGACTCCGCCAGATTTTTCGGCTTTACAGCCCATGACCTGGTTCGCTGTTTCAATGCTTGCCATTTTGTGCACTGGTCTTGCCTACATCATCTATTTTCGCATCATCGCCACCGCCGGCGCTACCAACGCCCTGCTCGTAACTCTGATGATACCGGTCAGCGCCCTGATTCTCGGCAACTTCATTCTCGGCGAAACCCTCAAAACCAACGACATTATCGGCATGCTCCTGATCTTTTCCGGCCTCCTGATCATCGACGGCCGCCTGCTCGGGCTTTTTTCTGCCAGAATAAAAAAAGCCTGATACCAGAATCTCGCCGCCGCTCATTACTACCGACTCTTACCCTCGCTCCAGCACAAATTTTCAGTGCCGGACTTTTTCCTTTATGAAATTCAGGGGGTTAAAATCCTTTGGATATTGTGTTAAGGTTTTCATATATAGGTAATTATTTCTTTTGGTTGATCACGGTGGGAAAATGAGCGTAGATGACTGTAATAGCCTTGTTGCACATGTAAAGTGCGATAAAAACGGGGGATGGGCAACGCCACATCTTTTGCTCGATCATGTTCAGAAGACAGCTGAGCTGGCCGCAAAATTTGCTTCCATTTTCAATTCTGCCGATTGGGCCTACGCCGCCGGCATTCTTCACGACGCCGGCAAAAGCACTGCCAAATGGCAGGAATACATTCGTGCTAAGAGTGGCTACGGGCAAGAAGCTCACCTCGAAGGGAAAGTTGGGCGCCTGGATCATTCAACTCCAGGCAGCAAGCTGGCTGAAGAATTGTTTGGCTCCTGTATTGGCCGGGTTATAGCTTATTGTATAGCAGGTCACCATGGTGGTCTTCCTGATTATTTCCCATCCGAAGCTCATGGTGCCAGTGCTCTGAAAATAAGATTGAACCAAGCGAAAGTCTCAGAAATTCGTTCTGAAATCACGGCTTTGGCAGGTAACAAAAGGCCGAATGCACTTCCCTTTAAATTTGGCGATGACATGGGAATGTCTTTATGGATTCGCATGCTTTTTTCAAGCCTTGTAGATGCCGACTTTCTAGATACAGAATCTTATATGGATGTTGAAAAAGGCTCTCAGCGAGGAAAGTTTGAGAGCCTTCCGGCAATCCGTGAGAAATTTTGGAATTACATGGCCAAAAAAGTTGAAGGCGCCAGAAAATCCAGGGTTAATGACGTCAGGCAGCAGATTCTCAGTGATTGTAAAGTTGCTGGCAACTCAGATCAGGGGATATTTTCTCTGACTGTTCCGACCGGCGGCGGCAAAACTCTTTCGAGCCTGGCTTTTGCCATGGAACACGCACAAAAACATAATTTACAGCGAATTATCTATGTGATTCCTTACACCAGTATTATCGAGCAGAATGCTGATGTTTTTCGTGAGGCTATCGGGGCTGAAAATGTTGTTGAACATCACTCCAGCATCGGCGAAGAAGACAGTACTTCTCAGATGCGTCTGGCATCAGAAAACTGGGATGCTCCTCTGATCGTAACTACAACGGTTCAATTTTATGAATCGCTGTTTTCGAACAAGACTTCCCGGTGTCGAAAACTTCATAATATCGCTAACTCTGTTGTCATTCTTGACGAGGCTCAGCTGCTACCCACCGATTATTTAATTCCTATCCTGCAGGCGCTTCAGATACTTGTGGATTCTTATTCGGTTTCCCTTGTTGTTTCGACTGCTACGCAACCGGCTCTGGAAAGCCGTATTGACGGGCAATATCACTTTCATGGCCTGCGACAGGGTTCGATAAAAGAAATTATTAAAGATGTTGATGGTATTTATGAGGAATTAAAACGGGTTGAGGTTAAATTGCCGCCAGACCTTGGCGTTAACATGACCTGGCAGGAAGTTGCCGACGAGTGTTCCCAGTATGACCAGGTTCTGGTAGTTGTTTCTGATCGTAAGAGTTGCAAAGAGCTTTATAAGTTGATGCCGAAAGGCACGATTCACCTCTCTGCACTGATGTGTGGTCAGCA
>JAKQQP010000330.1 GCA_029564115.1 Candidatus Rifleibacteriota bacterium
CTGGTTAACCTCAACGTTCTGTCCAGCATTTCGTCGCCGACCAGAATAATCGCCATTATAGTTCTGTTTTCTTCGGGGCTGATGAGCATTGCACACAGATCCATAAGTGATTCATTTTCCAGGTGCTGTGCATCATCGACACCTCTGTTCATGGCCCGTGAACTTGGCAATCAGGGCATGGATGCATTACAAAAAGCGTTCAAGCCTTCGGTCGAGGTTAAATCGGTCTTTTCTCAGCTTCTTGGAGGTACCGACCGCACGCGCAAGCTGGTGGTCGTGACTCAAAACGTCGATGCCGAGCTGTATCGCGAGAATCACAAACGGGTGCTCAATGACTGGTTCCCGGCCGGTTCGGCCTGGGTGCGCATCAAGGTTCTCGATAACCGGGTGCAGTATTATGTGCCGGTCGAAGAAATCATCGGGCAGAATTTTATCTACGACGATCTGACGGGCACCTTGCGGGTGATGTCGCCGCCGCTGCGCATCGACAAAGAGATGGTTTCGGTTCAAAGCGATCCTGAAAAGATAATTGTTGAAGAAAAGGGCTCGTGGGTGCCGTTGATCGGCCCGAAGGCTGAAGCTCTGCGCAAAGAAGCGATGTCAGAATTGAAAAACGAAGTTTTAAGAGCCGCCGGCCATGAGCTGGTCAAAGAAGAAGCCCGCCGCGAGGCACAGAAGGCTCTCGAACAGTTTTTCGGGCTGCTGAAAGCCTCGCTGCGCGACGACGTGAAGCTGCAGATATATTTGCCCTGAGCAGCTTTTGTTCCAACCTGACGGGTTCTTGATGCTGAACATTGTTAAGCACCCCCAAAGAGCGTCGGGCAAAAAAATGCCATGCCGGCAATCTTCAGTTATTCACAATGCAGTTTTATTAACCGTTTTTGCTTATTTTGCACGGCTGTTATGTAATTATTGGTTTACCGGGTTGAAAAACATGCCGGCGATTTGTAGAATGAAGCCGAAGTTTTGCGGGCACAGGAGCCAGAATTGGTTAACGATATAAACAACGCACTCGCCACCGAATTTATGCACCGTTACCAGACTCTCATGAAGGACTATCAGAATCTGCAGGCTCGTACCGACCGGAAAATCGCTGACGCCGCCGACTCGGGCCGTGCCGACCTGCTGCTGGCGATCCTGCCCGCCGTCGACAGTCTCAAGAACGCCCTGGCGCATACTGGCAGCAATGACCATTCCGGCCAGTTCGCCGCCGGCTTCGAACTCTGGGCACGCCAGTTTCTCGAAATTCTCGAAAAACAGGGCCTACAGGCAATCGCTTCACCCGGCGAACTTTTCAATCCGAATCTGCACGAATCGGTCGGCGGTGTGGCAGGTAACGCAACTCAGGTCGGCAAAATTGCCGAAGTCTGCCTGCCCGGCTACGCTTTCCGCGAAAAACTCATCAGGGTCGCCAAAGTCAGAATCTTCGTCGAGTAAGTCTTTTCTGTCATTTCCGGGATTTGTCAGTGGACAATCATCGGGTTATCCGCTTTTGCCAGCTCGCTGCAGGTTTTTACCAGCTCATCTAAAAGTCTCAGACCATACGGTTCAGCTGTTTCTATCATCGCCGGGCAAAGGTTGCGGAGTGGACTCGCTTAGGAATTGCCTGGATGAATGAGCATCAAGCCGTCAATTTCTTTAAAATGTCTGTCAGCAGAGGTTAGCGCAAGTCCATGCCTCAGGGAAGTTGCCGCGATCCAGATGTCATTGGTGGGAATCGGCTTTCCCTTTTTTCTGAGAGAGTTAACAATGAAGGCATAAAATTCAGCGGTTTCGAGATCATGGTAAAGAACTTCGACCCTTGGTGAATCTATAAACAAAGCCAGCTCTTCACGGTTTTGCGTCTCACGATTGCCCATTTTAAAGCCTGAATACAATTCAGCTATGACCGTGATGTCCATGCCAATGAATTCAACATGCTGAAAAAGCTTTTTTGTTGAGGAATCGTTTTCTTTAAAAGCGGAATAGACGTTTGTGTCAATGGCAATTCTTCTCATTTCCAGATTTCCTCATCAATGGCTTCAAAAATGCCGGTATTTTTTTTGAATTGAAGAGCCTCTTCTTTGGACCAGCCTCCGGCAAGTGCATCCAGATCGTGATACTCATTGAAAACTTTGTCGCGATCAAGGCGGGTGACTTTTTTTAACGCCATAATAAGCCACTGATTAATGCTCATTCCGGCTTTTCCGGCCATGGTCTTAATCATCTTATCCAGATTTTCATCGATTCCTCTTATGGTGACGGTTTTCATGATAGTCCTCACTTTTATGCATTCACTATAAGCATACGTTTTGAATCTATAAAACGCAACTGCTAATTGAAGTAAAAAAACACCCCCCGAAGCCTTTCGGCATGTGTTAAGAACTCCGGGGATTCCAGAGGCTGATCTTATCATGGCAGAAAGGACGAAACCAGTATTCTTCAAATGCCTTCTGGACAGTCAGGTGTTTTTTGGCAGAAAGCGAACCATCGCTTTCAGTACCCCTGTAATTGAGAAATTCTTGAATGAAAAAGTAACCATTTCCCAGGAGGGTACCTGGTAATAATTCCCGCCAGTTTTGGCTGAAAATGGCAAGAAATTTTTCTGGTTTCAGTCCGGGCAATCACAATAAATTCTGACGCAAATCTCTCTTTCAGCAAATTCGGTAAAAAATGGCGTTTCCCCTGTAGAATGCTGGCCTGACGGGATGATGAAGAGTTCGGTGTGTTTTGATTTTTTTTGAACAAACGTTTCAATCCCCGATTTTATGGGGAGGCCGGTAGAACCTATCTGAAGGTGATAAAGTGATTGAATTGATTGAAAGTTTCAATCCCCGATTTTATGGGGAGGCCGGTAGAACTCATTCAATTCTTATGATTAAACGCATGATCAATGAAGTTTCAATCCCCGATTTTATGGGGAGGCCGGTAGAACGAACAGAAAATGGTCGAAAGAATGTTATTCCCCGCCGTTTCAATCCCCGATTTTATGGGGAGGCCGGTAGAACGGGAGCAGGTCGATTTTTACATAGACAACCGCAAGTGGTTTCAATCCCCGATTTTATGGGGAGGCCGGTAGAACTTAAACGCGGGGGGCAATGGCGTGTTTATCGCGAAGTGTTTCAATCCCCGATTTTATGGGGAGGCCGGTAGAACTCAAAGCTGAAGGCATGGCTCAGGCTGTTCACTATGTTTCAATCCCCGATTTTATGGGGAGGCCGGTAGAACTTTCTGATAGCTTTATTGATAATCAGAAAGCAATTTAGTTTCAATCCCCGATTTTATGGGGAGGCCGGTAGAACAATGAAGCCTATGATCACATCAAGATGACTGACCT
>JAKQQP010000338.1 GCA_029564115.1 Candidatus Rifleibacteriota bacterium
GCTGTTAAGGACAAGCTTCACACTGTTCAGTTTAAATTCGCCATCATACCGGTTACGTTTTTTCTTCATTTCCAATCTCCTGATTTTTATTCTCTCAGAAAATTGGCTTATTTGCCTGTTACATTTCAGCGGGTCAGATCAAGAGCAAAAGAAGGGGGATCTTCAAGAAATTCGGGTGCATAAATTCAAATTTCTGAACTGTCTTTATCTTTTGGCCTACAAATATATTGAGGATGAAATTCAACTTGTAATGCTTTCTACCCATGAAAACTTTTACAAAAGTAAAAAAAAATTAAAAGGTAGTCTAACAAGTGCGTAGACCCGAAAAAGCCGGCCGGTAGTTCGCTCAAGACAAAAACAGTCACTGGCGCTGACAAAGCTTATGATACAAACCTTTTTGAGCGAGTAACTGACTGTGAGTGCCATGTTCGACAATTTCGCCATTGTTCATGACGCATATCAGGTCAGCGTTGCGAATGGTAGCCAGACGATGTGCGACGACAATTGCCGTACGTTCGGCAAGCAGCTTCTGCAGCGCGTCCTGAATCAGCTGCTCGGTCAGAGTATCGACACTTGCGGTAGCCTCGTCGAGAATCAATATACGCGGGTCAGCCAGAACTGCGCGGGCAATACAGATCAGCTGCCGTTGACCCAGAGACAGGTTGACACCACCCTCGAGAATCCGGGTTGAATACCCACGCGGCAGTTCGCATATGAACGCGTGCGCATTAGCGGCACGGGCGGCCTTTTCTACTTCTGCCATGGCTGCGCCGGGATTCGAAAACCTGATGTTGTCAGCAACGGTGCCGGTAAAAAGAAACGGGTCCTGCGGCACTAACCCCATCTGCCGCCGCAAAGATTTCTGCGTGACTGCCCGGACATCGAAGGCATCGATCATTACGCTGCCCTCGCCTACATCGTACAGCCTGGCCACCAGAGAGGCAATCGTCGTCTTTCCGGCACCGGTTGGGCCGACCAAAGCCACTGTCTGCCCCGGTTCTATTGTCAGATCAATATTACGAAGCACCGGCGCACCGGGCTGGTAAGAAAAACCAACCTGGCGAAGTTCGATGCGGCCAACAACTGGCGGCAACTCAATGGCAGACGGCTCATCATAGATTGTCGGCTTTGTATCGAGCATTTCCAGAACACGCTCACCGCCAGCCATCGCCGACTGCATGGTTGTATACATCTGCGAAAGATCCTGAATCGGCTGGAAAAAGCGAGCTACGTAAGCGAGAAAAGCTACAACCGTTCCGAGGGTGAGCTCGCCGTGGGCAACGGCAATTCCGCCAGACCAGAGAACGATCGCTGTGGCGAGAACGCCAAGAAAATCAACCGTCGGCAGAAAAATGAACGACAGCGACATTGCCTCGATATTGGCATCACGATTAGCACGATTGACTTCATCGAAACGTTCGGAAGAAACGCCTTCGCGCGCAAAAGCCTGAATTACCCGAATACCGGAAATATCTTCGGCAAGTCCGCCAACTACGGCTGCCACCCGCTGCCGTGTTTTTCTGAAAGCCACCCGGGCACGGCGGGAAAAAGCCCAGGTCGCCAGCAGCATCAGAGGCACAACCGCAAATGCCGCCAGACTCAGTGACACATCGAGCGAAAGCATTACGGCCATTATACCGGCAAGCACTACCGTGTCGCCGATTATCGTTGCCACCCCCGATGAAAGCAGGTCATTGATCACCGAAACATCGCTGATAACCCGCGAAATAGTGACTCCAACAATGTGGGAATGATGGTAAGAAATTGGCAGAACCTGAAGGTGCGCAAAAAGCCTGGCACGCAAAGTGGTCAGCACCCGCAAACCAACCCACGAAAGCAGATACTGCTGCAATGACGTCGTCACATAGAGCGTGACAAAAACCACCGCCATCAATAGCGATGTATAAAATAACCCATTGCTGTCACCGTTCACAATGTTTTCATCGATGGCAATCTTGATAAGATAAGGTGAAGTCAAAGCCAGAATCGAACTGATCATCATCAACAGCAATGCCGCAAGCATGCGGGGCCAGTGCGGCTTAACAAAACCGAGCAGACGGCGAAAAACGCGCAGATCGAAAGCCTGTGCGGCAGAATCTCGACCGAAGCTTTGTATGGCACTGCGCGGCCCCATCGCCGACCCTGCCGATCCAAACGAAAAGCTCATAGGCCACCCGCCCTTTCCTGCTGGTAATAAAGCTCTGCATACAAACCCGAGCCCCGCAAAAGTTCTTCGTGTGCGCCCTGCGCTACCAGACGGCCACGATCGAGTATGAGAATCAGATCAGCACGGCGCAGAGTGCTGAGCCTCTGCGCAATCACAAAACAGGTGCGCCCGACCATCAAATGTTCGAGAGCCCGCTGAATCTGCTGTTCTGTCGCTGTATCGACGCTCGCCGTGGCATCATCGAGAATAAGAATACGCGGGTCTCTGAGCAAAGTTCGCGCAATCGCCAGCCGCTGTTTCTGCCCGCCTGAAAGAGTGACGCCGCGCTCTCCGATCACCGTATCATAACCATGCGGCATTGCGGCAATAAAATCATGCGCCTGGGCGGCACGGGCGGCAGCCAGCATTTCCTGTTCACTGGCACCAGGACGACCAAACATGATATTCTCGCGAACCGTCGTGGCGAAAAGCGTCGTTTCCTGAAGTACAGTGCCGATCTGATCGCGCAGCGAAGCAAGAGTGACTTTTCTGAGGTCGTTGCCGTCAATGAGCACGCGACCAGCGGTCGGGTCATAAAAACGCGGAATCAGATTGATGATCGTCGATTTACCCGAGCCGGTAGTGCCGAGCAACGCCACTACCTGCCCTGGCCGCACTGCAAAAGAAACTTTATGCAGAATTCGATGATTGCGCACATAACCGAACTCGACGTTTTCAAAAACGACTTCGCCAGTAACTGCCGGAAGTGGCTTTGCGTCAGGCGCATCAGCAACTTCAACGACTGCATCGAGAATCTCGAACACCCTCTCACCAGAAGTAATCGCCAGCGTAACTGCCGGCACAATATTGCCCATTCGCCGCACCGGCACGGTCAATTGCCCGAGATAAGCGGCAAAGGCAACGAGCTCGCCGGTCGTGAGTTGCCCGCGTGTCACCATGTAACCACCATAACCGATGACTATGACCATCGCAAAATTTGCGATCATATCTATCTGCGGCGCCTGCACAGCCTGTAGACGTGCTGTCAGAGTCGACAACAAAAACCAGCGGCGATTCTCGCGGGCAAATCTGGCTGTTTCTGCGTCTTCCTGAGCGAAAGCCTTGACGACTCGCACACCACGCAGGTTTTGTTCAAGGCGTGCCGTCAACTTGCCAAGCTGCTTCTGAATTGTCAGCGACATCGGCCGCAGACGCCGGCCAAGGTTCACGGCACGCCACACCAGCAGCGGCATGGTCGACATCGCCAGCAGAGCAAGCAGCGGATCGATCAGCGCCAGCAGTACCAGCGAGCCAGTTACCAGAACCAGCCCGTCAATTATCCGCAGAAAAGCACGGCCGGTAACAAACCTGATGCGCTCGACGTCTTGAATGGCACGGGTCAGAATCTGCCCGCTTTCGCTGCGATCGTGCCATGAAAACGACAGACGCGCCAGCTGCCGATGAATAGCGCTACGCAGATCACAAGCCACATTCTGCGACGCGGTTTCTGTCCAGTATCCTTGAAAATAAGTAATTACCGCCTTGAGAAAAGCCAGCAGCAGCAGCCATAGAACCGCAGCCCTGATCAAAGACGGGCTTCGATGGGCAATACCGTGATCGACAATCGAGCGAATGATCTGGGGAATAGCGAGAGCAATACCATTGATAGCCAGCAGAGCCAGGTAAGCCGCCAGAGTCTTGCGCCAGTATGGGCGCAGGCATTCCATGCAGCGCCAGAGAACATTGGATTTACCCACGGACACCCCTGACCAGACGCGCAACAAGCATTAGGCCCCCAAATTTGCGGTGTCTGTATTTTGCGTTGAACATTTTCACCACGACTACCGCGGAATTGTAACATAAAAGCGACAGCCACAGGAACAGCAGCTTGTCTGCAGACCGAAAACCCAGATAATCAGACTGCCGTGATGCTTCTGTCGACCTCAAAAAGACGCCGCTGCAGTTGCCACCCCATCAACCAAAGCGTGTGGAGCAAGTTTTAAACATTCTGACAAATCGGATGAATAACCCCATTCCGTCAGAATTCTTTGAGCTTCATCTTCTGCAAAATATACAAAAAAACTGTCTGCCGGAAATTCACCTCAGAAGAATTATTTATCTCTGCCATCGGGTGTTTATAGATACAAGAACTCACTGATAAATCCACTTTCTGAGGGTTCGACCTTCAGACGAGGCTTCAAAAAGTTTGTTTATAGGCCACTACTTTGTGATTGACTTTATTCGTCGTTTAGGCTAAAAAAACGACCTGACTGACTAGTCAGTCAGAAAAACAACTCGGAAAAAATTTTATGCAAGAAAGAACATCAAAACAAAACCAGCTGCTCGATGCGGGTCTCGACGTCTTCTACGAAAAGGGCTTCGATCGAGCAACTATCGACGATATTGTCGGCCGCGCCGACTGCGGCAAAGGCACCTTTTATCGTTATTTCGAGAGCAAAGACGCACTATTCAACGCCCTTGAAAACAGATTCAGAGAACTACTTCTCGCCGAACTCGAGAAGCATTGCCCTTACAGCCTGTCTGTGGCTGATTTTTTTTCGGCCAGCCTGAAAACATTCATCAAAGTCTTTACCACACACCAGCGGCTCGGCCTGGTAAAATTCACCAGAGACCAGCAAACAGGCACCAACACCAATTCTTGTCGAGAAGAAAATCTGCCGAGCATCGCCTACCTGCATAAATACATTGCCAGAGCCATCGAAAAGGGCGAAATTCGCAAACTCAAAATTGACGCCATCATCGGCACCATGATCGGAGCCGTACATTTTTATCTGTTTCGGAGTTTTAAACTCGGCAAAAGTTTAAGTGACGGAGAACTTGAAGATACCGTGGACATAATGCTGAACGGAGTAATTCCATCATGATTAATCGCAATCTGCCCCTGTTTCTATTTATTTTTATGCTCATCTGGCCCTCAACAGGCAACAGCGCCAATCTGGCGGAGCTTGCCGAAACGGCCATCGCTCGCAACTTGAGCCTGAAAATTTCTGATCTTGAAATCGAACAGAGTTTCATCGACGAGAAAAATGCTCTCAATGCCCTGATTCCTGATCTAAACTTTGTTGTCAACAAAACTCACAAAGACTTCAAAGATCGTCACCAGAAAAACAGCCCAGCGAACATAGATAATATGCTCACCTACTCATTCAGGCTTTCACAGGCTTATCCCGGCCTGGGCAGAATACCGGTCATTCAACGTGAGATTGCCCGGCTGAAAAGCGAGATAAAGAAAACATATAAAGACAATCAGAAGATCAGAATTCTGCGCGATCTTGTCAAAATATACTTCAAAATGGTTCGTGACCAGGAACTGGTCAAAATTCACGAAACCGACCTCATTTTGATCGCCGAACTGATGAAAGTTGCCAGATTGAACGAAGAACTCGGCCTGGTCCTGCGCAACGACATTCTCAGAATAGAAGTTGAACAGCTCAATTCAAATTCTGAACTTATAAAAGCTCACAACAGCTTCGAAGATCTGAAGTATGATCTGGCAGCAGTTCTCGACATTTCTGACCCGCAGGAAATCAATCTCGATCTGGCCAAGGGTCTGAAGTTCGCCCCCGCCAGCTACACTTCAGCCAGCCTCATTCAAGAGTTATTCAGCATCGACAACGACATCAATCTGGCACGCACCGACCTGAAAATTCTCAACAAAACCGTCAGAGCGGCAAGAAGCGCCAATCTGCCAACCTTGAGTATCGAGGCTGCCTACAACCATGGGCGCAAAATCGGCCCGATCGAGGGCACAAAAGATTTTTCGACGACCTTTGTTCTCAATACCCCTGTCTATAACGGCAATGAAATCGAAAATGCCGTACGTCTCGCCCAGAAGTCCGAAGAAATAGTTGCTCTGCGTGTTAAAGACCTTTCCAACGCCAAAAAATCGCTGTTGGAAAAAGCGGTTGCCGACTATAACGAGGCGCTGGCCCGCATCAGCTTTGCCGAAAAAATGGTAGAGCAGAGTCTCGAAAACATGCGTATCGTCTTTACCCGCTACCAGGAGGGCGCCTCATCGATTGTCGAGCTCGTCGATGCCCAAAGGCTGCTGACCAATTCTTCACAAACCGCTATCAGGGCTTATTACGATGAGCGGGAAAGACTGAGCGAGATTCTTCTGCTTATGCACAGATTCGATGAGCTGCTGCAGCTCGACAAAGACGCTTCGGTACTCAATACCGACTTTCTTATGCAAACCCTGAAACTGGGAGAAAACAAATGAAAACGACTTTTAAAACCACCCTGCTCTTCCTGCTTTGCTGCTTTTCGTCATCGCTGGCGGCACAAACAAACGTAATAGCCGTTAAACCCCAGCCTGGAAGCATTAGAAAGCTTCTTCAGTTTACCGGCGAAACACGACCCGTGGTCGAAGCTTTCGTCTCTGCTGATGTCAGCGGCCCGGTAGCACAGATTATGGTTGAAGATGGGCAGAAAGTGGCTGCAAATCAACCACTCGGCAAAATCGACGACATCCGCTTCGCCATTTCTCTGCGACAGATGGAAGCGGCTCTGGAGCGCAGCAAACAGCAGTTTCAGGACGACGAAAAAGACTACGAGCGCAACAAAACCCTGTTCGACAACAAGGCCATAACGCAAAAAAGTCTCGACGCCGCTCTGACCAACTACATCAAAGGCAAAACCGCCGTGAAGCAGGCACAGGCTGATTACGACAAGGCTAAGCTTGACCTCGACCGCTGTATCGTCAGATCGCCGATCAGCGGCTACTTCGTCGACCGATCAGTCGAACTCGGGCAGGCAATGGCGAGGGGTCAGAACATGGGCAAAGTCATCGACCTCGACGATATTTACGTTGACGCCCGCATACCAGAATCTGAAATCAGAAGCATCAAAACCGGCCAGATATGCCAGGTTGAAGGGCAGTATCAGGGCGTGGTCGAGCACATCGACCTGTATGCAGACAGTTCACGGTCTTTCAAAGTGCGCATCAGAGTTAAAAACCCTGACCTGTTTTTCCGCGGCAACATGTTTGTCAAAGGTAATATCACTCTTGAAAAATATGATAACGTGCCCCTGTTTCCGACACAGGCACTCAGAAACTTTCGCGGCGACCTCTTCGCCTACACTGTTAAAAATGGCCGTGCTAAACGCCACAAAATCAACCTGACGGCGCAAGAAGGCGATTTCAGCTATGCACCGGAAATCGAAGAAAACCACATGGTGATCACAGTGGGCCAGGACAGCCTTGAAGACGGCAGTGAAGTCATTGTCAGAAGCAATGGTAACGGCAACGGTTTAAAAAAGGCGGGCAACTGACACACTTATGAGCATTCCAAGAATATCCATCAATCGCCCCATCTCTGTCACAATGCTGATGCTGGGCATGGCCCTGATCGGCTTCGGAGCCTTTTTCACCCTGAATGTTGCGCTTTTCCCCAATATCGATATTCCCGTCGCTTTCGTTCTCGCCCCCTACCCCGGCGTTGACCCGGCCGAAATCGAAACAATCGTCACCAAAAAAATCGAAGATGAAATCAATTCAGTCGAAAATATCGATAAAATCGAATCTTATTCGGCTGAAGGCGTCTCGCAGACGGTTATCAACTTCAAATTCGGCACTGATCTCGATCTTGCCAGTGTCGATCTACGCGCCAAAGTAGACCAGGCCAAGCGCAATCTGCCCCGCGAAATGGAACAGGTGACAGTTTCCAAGGTCGATATCAACGCATTTCCGGTGTTGAATATAGCCCTGGGCGGAAACTACGATCTGGTCGAACTGCGCCGCATCGCCGACCGCGAAATAAAACCTGCTTTTCAGCAGATCGGCGGCGTTTCGAACGTTGAAGTGAAAGGCGGTCTGGAGCGTGAAATTCGTATCAAGATCATTCCAGAACGAATGCTTGCCTATGAACTGACAATCGATGATGTGATCGGTGCCGTTAACAAAGACAACCAGAATACTCCTCTCGGCAACATCAACGAAGGTTCTTTTAAATATCTGCTGCGCTCCGAGGGTCAGGTAAAAAACCCACAACAGCTTGGCAATATAATCATCAAAGAAATCAACCGGCGCCCCATCTACCTTTCAGAAATAGCCACGATCGAAGATCTTTACAAAGATATCGAATCGACTTCACGCATCAACGCGCAGCCTTCAGTCACTCTCGAGATCAAAAAATCAGCAGACGCAAATCCGGTGCTTATTTCCGATGCCGCGCAAAAATTGATTCCCCTGCTCGAAGCCAAATATAAGGGCAGGCTGACGATCACGGTGGGCAATGACCAGACTGATTTTATCAGAGACACCATTCAGATGGTCAAAGACAACGCTCTGCTGGGCGGCCTTTTTGCGATCATCATTCTCTTCGCTTTTCTGCAGAATTACCGTTCTACAATTATTATTGGAACCAGTATTCCGCTGGCTATCGTCACCACTTTCGGCCTGCTGTCACTTAAAGAAGACATCACCCTCAACCTGATGACTCTCGGAGGGCTGGCGCTAGGCATTGGCATGATGGTCGACAACGCCATCGTCGTCATGGAAAACATTTACCGCTTTTACAGCGAGAACCGCACCGGTGACCGCAAAGAACTGGCGGCAAAAGCTTCGGAAGAAGTTTTTATGCCGGTTATTGCCTCTACAGCGACAACCGTTGCCGTTTTTCTGCCAATAGGTTTTGTGCCGGCAGTCGTTGGCGAGATTTTCTTCAATATGTCTCTCGCTATCGTCTTCTCGCTTCTTGCTTCTCTGGTAGTGGCCATCACCTTTTTGCCAATGCTCTGCTCAAGGTTTCTGGTTCTCGACGGCGCCTTTATCGAGACAATCATTTTCAGAATGTACAAAGGTCTACTGCAGTGGCTGAAAAAACACCCCAAAAAGTCACTGACAGCTTTTGCAGCCCTGTTTTCGTTGCCAGCGGCCGGATTTTATCTTGGACTCAACAACCCGGCCGTTCTCAAGATCATCGAAAACACTCCGTTAGCTGGCAAACAGCTGAATCCCGGCACAGACAGCCTTCTAGCGGCAGCGGTCGTGGTTTTTGCGGTTCTGCTGCTGCCACTTCTGCTTGCAGCATTTTTCAAGTTTTTCAACTTTATCACTTCCAGGATTCTGTTTCCGCTCATCGACGGCCTGATCATGAACGTTCTCAGAACCATTTATCTCAAGGTACTCGGAGCCCTGCTGCATCACTGGTATCTACGCCTGGGCTATGCCGCCCTTATACTGGCGGTATTTGTCACCGCAATCAGAATGCAACCAGACATGACCTTTTTTCCGGCAATGGATCGGGGCGAAGTGACAGTTGAATTTGAAACCCCTGAAGGTACCAGTGTCGAAAAAACTGACGAAATTACTCGCCAGATTGAAAGTATTTTTCTGAAAATACCTGAAGTCAGCAAAGTCATAACCAATTCTGCCGTCGGCAAAGGCACGCTCGCGGTCAAACTCACCCCGACGAAAGAGCGCCTCAAAACCACCAATGACATAATTCGTGAAGCCAGAGAAGAAGTCGATATTCTGCCAGGTATCCGCACTATCAGCTACAAAGAACCATCTATGGGCAAACCTTCGCGCGGCAAGTCTATTCAGATAGAAGTGATGGGTGAAGATTTCGAGATTCTCGAAGATCTCTGTCTGCAAATCTACGAAAGAATAAAAGACGTGCCTGGCCTGAAAGATCTCGAAGATGGCATCAATCAGGGGCGCCCCGAGTTCAGGCTCGTATTCGACCGCGAAAAAATTCGCGATATGGGCCTGAGCCTGGTGAAAATTGCCGAAATGGCACGCAGCCACGTTTATGGCACAGTCGCCGGCAAATACCGCGAAAACAATGATGAATTCGACATCAGAGTCGAAGCCGCAGACTTGGCCAAAGACAAGATCGCCCGTCTGAAAGATCTCGAAATATCTCTAGAAAAGGGCAAATTCATCAAACTTTCACAGGTGGCTGAATTCAAGCCAGCCAGCGGCTACAGTCTCATCGAGCGCAAGAACAATGCCAGACGCCTGATTGTACAGGCCGACCCTGACAATCGCCCGATTGGTGCCATTACCAACGATATCAGCAAAAAAATCTCCGATATCAAACTCCCTCCCGGCTATGTCATTAATTTCGGCGGCGAAAACGAAGAAATGTTCAAAGCCTTTCAGTATCTTGCCATTGCTCTGGTGGCATCAGTACTTCTCGTTTACATGATCATGGCTTCGCAGTTTGAATCACTGCTCTACCCCTTCCTGATCATGTTTACCATACCACTGTCATACATTGGCGTCGTTGCCGGACTGCGAATTATGGGCTTCGCATTCAGCGTTACAGCAATGATTGGCATAATCATGCTGGCCGGTATTGCAGTAAACAACGGTATCATTCTTATCGAATACATTCTGCAACGCCGCCGCGAACTTAACGAAAATGACATAGATGCCGCTCTTGCTGCCGGCAGTCTGCGCTTTCGCCCAATCCTGATGACCATGTGTACAACTCTTCTCGGGATGTTGCCTCTGGCTCTGGGCATAGGCGCCGGCGCCGACTTCTATCAACCTCTGGCGATATCTGTTTCTGGCGGATTGCTTGTGTCGACGCTGGTTACCCTGACCTTTGTTCCGACAATCTTTATAATGGCCGAAAATATCATAAGATCGGGTAAAAAACTTATTGCAGACTTCGTTAAGTAACGCCTATCAGCGCTATTAAAAGAGACGGGGGTTGATTAACCCCCGTCTTTGTTGTAGATTGGCTGTTCAAAGAAAAAATCACAGATTTATAAACAAAGGATTAACATGAAAGCGCAGCAGAATAAATTCGAAATTTCAATAAACTCAGAAATAGGCGAACTTGAAGGCGTTATTCTGCACACTCCCGGTCTCGAAATCGAAAACATGACGCCAGGGAACGCCGAGAAAGCACTTTACAGCGACGTTTTAAACCTGTCGGTCGCTTCGCTGGAATACGACCAGCTCCGCATAGTTCTCGAAAAAAACACCAACGTCTTTCAGGTCAGAAAACTGCTCGAGCAGGTTTTGCATAATTCAAAAGTCAGAGAGAGTCTTATCGAGCGCATCTGCCTCAACGAAAACGCTATGGAAATTATGCCTGAACTTCAGGCCATGAAAGAAAAAGAGCTATGCCGATGCCTTCTTGAAGGCGTACTGATGAAAAAAGACAACCTCTCACGCTTTCTCAGCAATGAACGCTACTCTCTGCGGCCTCTCCACAATTTTTTCTTCACCCGCGACCTTGCAGTGGCCATCAACGATTGGGTATTGATCGCCAAAATGGCTAACAAGGTAAGAAGCCGCGAAGCTATGATCATGGCAGCAATTTTTGACTATCACCCAATGTTCTCTGTTAAAACCATGAACATGCAGGAAGTCGAAACAGCCCATATAGAAGGCGGCGACGTGCTTGTCGCTCGCGAAGACGTCCTGATCATCGGCATAGGTGCCAGAAGCACGCCCGAAGCTGTAGACCTGCTTGTCGATCATTTCAAGCTTCTTAAAAAGCCGCAGCACATAATTGTCCAGGAACTGCCTATCGTTCCTGAATCGTTCATTCACCTCGACATGGTTTTTACACTTCTAGACCGCGATACATGCATGATTTACGAACCGGTGATCATGCAGCCCAATCGTTTCAAAACCGTTTCTATAGCTATAGACAACGGCACAGTAGCCATTTCGGAAGAACGTAACCTTCTCACTGCTCTCGATAAGCTTGGCATGCCGATGAACCCGGTTATCTGCGGTGGCGCTTCCGACAACTGGATACAAGAACGCGAACAGTGGCACAGCGGCGCCAACTTCGTCGCCCTTGGCCCGGGCAAAATCATTGGCTACCGACGTAACATCAATACTATCGAGGAACTTGACCGCAAAGGGTTTGCCATCATCGATGCCACCGACGTCGTCGAGAACAAGATAGATCTCAGTCGTTATGGCCGTTACGTCATCACTATCGACGGTTCTGAGCTGGCCCGCGGCGGTGGCGGGTGTCGCTGCATGACCATGCCGATTCGACGCAAGCCGCTTTAAGGTAATAAAAGAACTGCTTCTGACAAAAAGTTAGTTTGGCAAACGCCTCTTGACATGAGATAATGCTTTTAGAGGTGTTATGGAGAGCCAGCAGTTCAGTAGCAGTACAACCGAAAAACTGACTCTGTGTTTCATGGTGATCGCGATTTTTGCGTCCGCCTTATGGGGTCTCGAATCATGGTTCGAGGCTCAGATATCCTCTTGCAGGTCGGAGCAGTATACCCGTCGTCGCGAGCTGACCGAAAATATCGCTGCCCGCACCGACCCAACATCTTTTCAAACGAGAAGCATTCTACCGATTCTGCGCCTGCTCAGCGAAAAACCCGACCTCGACCTGAACGCTCTCAGAGAGATGCACCTGCGCAAAACCGGTCTCACGATGTTCCTTTATCAGTTCAACAGCCGTGGTGAGCTCATAAGAACCGCACCACAAAAGGCACCTAATGTCTGGTTGATGCGTAATCTGTTTCCGGCTCTGCGCGAAACCGACAATCATAAAGTTGCCCTGGCCCGTAAAAATCTTGATAAAAAAATAGAACATGCTTTTGGCTTCGGCAAAGACCTCAATTCGATCAGAGAAAACCCAGAAATCATCATCAACACGGTTTCATCAGAACGCGAGGGGCTACTGACCTGGACCAGCAGAAAAAACGGTGGCCTGATAATCACGTGTCCCCAGATTCCCTCTCAACGCGATATCTTTGCACTCATGGCCCCCCAGAACCTTACAGATACAAAACCTGCAAAACTCGGCATAATCGACGACAACAGACAAACAAACCAGCTGGTGCAAAAAGCCCGCCGGCATCTGCAGAAAGACTCGTCAGACTCAGGCTATTTTGCCGGGCTGCAATGGTTTTTCGTCAACACCCGTACTAACGTCACGGTATTCACGGCTTTTCAGCCGGTTTTATCACCATTCAGCCGCGCCCGGCATCTTATGCGACTGCTGTATGCCACAGCAGTCTTTGCCATATTCACGTACATCCTGATTCACGGCGTCAGCCTTACCATCAGCCTGAAAAAGCTTGTGGTAGCGATGTTCTTCACCTCATCCCTCATCCCGATCAGCGGCATTGCATTCTCGACCTTCGACAATCTTGAAGTATATTCTCAGATACACACAAACAGGCTGCGAGCTGTAAAAGAAGAATCGCTCAGCAATCTGGTGCAGAACTTCAACAAATACCTGGCTTCATGTTCAGCGAACTTGAATAAAATTACCGCTCTGCCCGGTGCCGGGGCCAAAGATCCTTTAACTATCGCAATGAACAAAAAAATAATGGCGATGTTTCCTGAAGCAAAACTGACTCTTCGCAATTCTGCCGGCAACCTGCTTTTTTCGAATACTCCCCACTTCGCTTCGGGCCGAGAAGAAGTTTTCAAGTCGCTGTCACGACGCCTGATCGAGCGCTATAGCCCGGAACGTCTCGAAGAACACAGATACAGTGGTAACCCCTTTTCTGACTCGATGGTTCGCAAAGATGATATGGGCTTTGGAACCCTGCTGAATTACCCTGGCCGACTGCAGCTCGTCAACACCGGAAACAGCGAAATATTGCTTTTTTACCGCATGCTCCCGGCTTCTGTCGGCCAGACTGCCGTAACCCAGATAGAATTGTCCATCTTCGCGACAGTAAAACGGTATCTGCAATCTCTAAAATCGCTGCCGCAATCAGGTGAAGCAGAGAATCTGCAGATCGCCGCCTTCTACCCCAAAGGGTTCAGATGGTCAAGGCCGCCACAACGCACCCATGAACAACAATTACTGCAGCTTGCTGAAACCGCATACGCAACAGGCAAAGCGCAGTTTCGACGTTTTGCCGGCACAATCAACGGTTTTGCTCTTTGCGTTCCGGCAGCTGAACTCGCTGGAAACTGCCTCATCGCCTTCAGCTCAGCAGCACCACTCGACGAGGCCCTGACCGACATGAAAACCCGCATTCTATTCGGCACCCTGCTAGTATGTTTTCTGCTTGTTTCTGTGGCAACATTGATCTCAAAACAACTCATCGAACCAATCGGAAAACTCGAGTCCGGAATAAAAGCCCTTGCTCAACGCAATTTCGAAACGCGGCTGCCGGCATTGCCGGGGCAAGATGAACTCGCCCGGCTTTTTGGCGCTTTCAACGATATGATGGCAGAAAGCTATGACATGCAGATAGCCCACAACGTTCAGGAAGGCCTTGTTCCTACGCAGTTTCCCGACATAAAAAATTATTCAATTCATGGCATGCTGCGTGCTGCATCTGATCTAGGCGGCGATTGCCTCGACTGCTTTCTGCTGCCAAATGGTCAACTGCTTTTTCTGGTCGGTGACCTGACCGGTCATGGAGTCGGCTCTGCCCTGATGATGGCTTTTACACGAGCAGTAACTTTTCACTGGAGCCAGGGCGGCAACCTGAGCCCGGCCAGCTTGACCGACCACATCGACGCCATGCTGCGTGAAAACCGGACAGAGCGTATGTTCATGGGCATAATCTGCGGAGTTCTAGACCCGGCAACCCACCAGATAGAGCTTGTGACCAAAGGGCACATCTACCCCCTTAAAATTGGTGCGGATGGCAGCAAACAGTGGGTAGGTATACCTGCTTACCCTTTGGGAGTGGCTAAACAGCAGCCCGCAAAATCACAGACATTCTTCCTGGCTCCCGGCGACAGCCTTCTCTGCATGACAGACGGGTTTCTTGAAGCCTACAACCGACAACTGCGTTCAATAGGCTTCGACGGCATCGAAGAATGGGCCTCTGAAAAATATTTCGACGACGCCAAGACCTGGGTAAGCCATCTCGACAACCGGTTCAAAGCCTGGTGTGATGGTCGACAGTCAGACGACATTTCGATATTTGCCATTAAGCGTTCATTTGCAGGTGACGAACATGCAGCATGACAACAAGCCAAGAACCGTCTCTTTTGGCCGGCTGGCCCTGATTTTTATCAGCATGATGTTCCTGTTTCTCGTGCTTCTCGCCAGCCAGACTTCAGAAAAGCTTGCAAAAGAGTCTGAGCGCCAGCTGCGCAAACAGCTTGAAGCCAGCCTCGACCGTGTAATAGCCAGAACTTCCGATGAATCCTTCGTTCACGACAGATTTATGACACTCGTCGAAACGGCGGCAGCAAAGGAAATTACTTCGCCAGAGCTTGAAAATGCAGTCGCCGCATCTGCAAACGAATTTAAAGTTCCCGTCAAAGCCTTCTTCTACAGGCATAATAAGCTGGTAAAAGCTTTCAATGCCGACAACAACGATTTAAAATTCTTTTCAGAGCTGATGGCGGACCTGAACAGTGAAGGCAAGGCATACGAACTTGCTCAACGCCGTGTTCATCAGACACTGCTCGATACTTTCGGTGCAGGCAACCGGCTCGAACTCATAAAAGATGCCAAAGGAAGACAGAAAAGAAATAAATACAAAGACGGCGATCGTTTTTATTACTGGAACACCTGGCCTGACGGCCTGGGAGTATTTTTTGTCACAACCGGCTTTCCCGGCTTCATTGAACGTTTCAAGCTGGCATACCCGAACAGCACAATGTTTGGAGCCGGTGATCCAGATACAAAAAGCTGGGTCGCCCCGAATGGAATATCGGCGGATCATATGGCCGCAGCCCATATCAAAGCACGCCTGCAGGGACAGAACAACGTTACGGCACACGGCTATCGCTGGTATTTTCTCGACGATGAAACCGGCGCCTTTTGGTGTAGAGCCCTTTCAGAAACGGCAGCAGAACTGATGCGGCCACGCTGGGCCGACAAGCTTTATTCAATAGCTGCATTACTCCTGTGCATAAACTTAATCCTTTATTTATCAGCAATTACAGGCCTGTATCCAGGAGTCTGGGTGCGTGACTGGCTGGATACCCTCTCCATACGTTACCGGATCATGGGCCTTTTTGCCATGGCTTCGGTTTTTCCGATTATTTTTGCGGTTTTAATTGGTTCCATGTCAATTGCCGACCGGAAAGAAATCATAGAAAACAGTGTAATAGCAGAGAGTATAGCAGCCATAGAACCACTCGAAAAAATGTACAAAATCCGCATCGCTCAATCTGAAGCCCTTGGAAAAGACCTCAGAAACGCGCTGATTCATGAAACACCGTCAGAAGAAATGTTTCAGCGCTATCTCAAAAAACACTCGCTGCCTCGATTTTTGGCACGCCTTGAAGTCAGGGACGGCGATGGGCAGACGATTTTTTCAACCGACGACCGGCAAATTCACGGTGTAGCCGAAGCCATGGACATACTCAGCCGCATGGTCATCAGGCTACACGCTCCCTCTCGCATGAGCAGAAGCGCCGCCAGCAGAATTTCGCCCGCTGAGATAGTCAGCGAATCAGTCATGACAACTGACGAAATGGGTATGGCAACAATAATGCGGCTGAGAGGCAGACAGTGGCAATTCCACATGGGAACCTTCCCGACAACCTGGTTCTGGGACGTCTACCCAGAAATAGCTTCAGGACCTGGCTTCATGTGCCAGACCAACCAGCTTCTCGAAATATACCTGAAACAGGTCGAAGAAACCCTGAGCGGGAAACAACCTGAAAATGGCTCGATTCAACTGGCAACAGAACTGAATTATCACTTCAGCAGGTTCAAAATTTTCCCGCCGAAACAGGGGTTCCCCGAGGAAAAACTTCTTCGGGCGGCTGTAAGCAGCTTTCGAGCAAACCGGGTGATGTTCAGAGAATTCGTAATTGACGGAAAAAAATTCTGGGCAACTTTCAAACCTGAAAAACACATCAATTCACACATTTTCATTCACCTGATCTCTCAGGACTCACGCCTGAAAACCCTCGCTCCCTTCAAATGGAGCCTTGCGGCCGGCAGTCTCTTTGCACTTGTCATATCAATTCTTGGTGCCACCTTGATCACCAGACTGACAATCCTGCCAATAAGCGATTTGAGCGCCGGCATAACGGCGATCAGAGAGCGTCGTCACAACTTTGAGATTCCGGTCAGGCGCTCTGATGAGTTTGGTGCTCTGGCCGGGGCCTTCAACAAAGTCATAAGCGAGCTGAAAGAACTCGAATATGGTCGAATCGTTCAGGAGAGCCTTCTGCCTCAAGCCCCAATAGTCCCGGAGGGTTTCGACATCGCTTTTTTCAACACCTCGGCAACAGATCTTGCCGGTGATTATCACGATTGTGTACCCTTGAACGACGGACGACTGGCCATAATTCTCGGCGATGTAACCGGGCACGGCATCTCTGCGGCTTTGGCCATGGCCATGGCCAAAGCAACGGTCAACTACGCTGCTGCCGATGGCAAGCTTTTTCCAGCCGGTCTTATGGACATGCTCAACGCCCTTTTCAATCGCGAACTCAAACCAAGACACAAATTCATGACCCTGGTAACGCTGGTTCTGAACCCCAAAACCGGAGAAGTCGAAATCGATAACGCCGGCCAGTCTTACCCGAGATTTTTTAAGCACGCCGAAGGCGCGTCAGAAGAAATAGAACTGCCAGGAATGCCGCTGGGCGCAATGAAAAAACGACGCAGCCAGATAGCCAGACGAACCATGCAGAGCAATGACGCCATAATTCTTTATACTGATGGCATAATTGAATGCGCTGATCTGAGTGGCGACATGTTTGGTTACGACCGCTTTCGCGAAAGCTTTGAAAGGCTGATGCGACAAAAAACTACTGCCAATGACGCCCTAAAAGCCATGATGCACGAGCTCGACGCTTTTCGTCAGCCCGGCCCATACCCCGACGACGTCACCCTGGTAATCATCAGAAAACTTTAAAAACAGAGCCAGTTAAGATCAGGGCAATACACATCCCCCCCTGACACTAACCGGGTTGATTTAACCGACAGCGCCTTCAACAACAATTTTGCTAATTTATTGGTGTTTTTACAGAATTCAAACGGTAAAAATGCGGGCAAAAAAAATGGGGCTCAGTTTTAACTGAGCCCCTGATTTATCTTAACGCTTAGAGCAATTCAGAACTGAATCATTTATTACTGCTGTTGCGAAGGGTATCGTATTCCTTCTTGGCAGCATTCATAGCTTCTGCAACCTTGAGGGCGTCTTCCTGACGACCCTGGCGCAGCATTTCGTTGTAAAGGCCGTAGAGTTCCTGGTATTTGCTGTAGGCAAGAGCCACTTCGGATTCATAATCACCAACAACTTCACCGCTGATGACTATCTGGTCATCGGAACTCACCGGAGGAGCAGCATCAGAAACGGTCGCTTCGTCACCGCCGATTGTTACAGCACCACCACCAACGGGCACGCCGACGCCGACCGGCATTGCGATTTCTGGCATATTAGCCGGGCCATCCTTGCGGAAGAAACCTGCGATTTTCTGGGCAGCCCAGTTACCGAGGTAACCGCCCACCATACCACCGACAATCGTGCCTATCGGGCCAAGAGCCGAGCCAAGAGCCGCACCAGCGGTCGAACCGATAGCCTGACCGGTCACGCCGACCCAGTCGATTCTCTTGAAGGCTTCACGAATCGAAAATTTACCATTTTTAAGATCACCGGCCACATAGGCACCAACCGAAGAACCGACGATTGAACCGAACGAGGGAGCAAGAGCGCTGAGCACACCACCGACTACCGGCACGGCACTCAGGAAAGGAACGAAGAATGAACCTGCAGCAGCACCCAGAACGGCACCGCCGACGCCACCAGCGAATTCGGCACTGCAAACTGTTTTAAGAGCTTTTTTCATGCTGGGCTTTTCACCGCGCATAATCTGAGTCGCCAGATCGACGCCAACGGTGATACCTGCGGTGATCAGAATATTTTTGGCACTAAAACCCGACTTGAGGCTGTCTTTAACGTTCTGAATACCCTGATTGGTCATACCTTTACCGGTTTCATAACCAGCTCTGAATTTGTCACCAACAGTGGGTTTGCCAGAACCAGTCTGAGCAGCATCATCAGCTACCGAACCGGCAACACCACCAGTTGCACCGGCCTGAGCTACGTCATCGGCAGTAGAACCGGCAGTGCCAGCCTGGGCAACGTCGTCAGCGGTAGAACCGGCAGCGCCAGCCTGAGCCACGTCATCGGCGGTAGAACCGGCAGCGCCAGCCTGGGCAACGTCATCGGCAGTAGAGCCTGCGGTCTGTGAGCCTTGAGAAGAAGAACCCGACTGAGCCACATCATCAGCTACCGAGCCACCTGCCGGGGGATCCATAAGACCACGTTTAACAGCTTCTTCATGAGAAATGAAACGGCCGGTCTGGGGATCTCTAGGGTGTCTGGCGGGATCCCAGGCTTTTTTGGGAGCAGCGGCGGTTTCAGTGGTAGCGGCAGTATTACCGGAAGTTGCCTGAGCAATGTCGTCTGCTACTGAGCCAGCTGATCCGGCTGTACCAGCCTGAGCGATATCGTCAGCCACCGAACCGGCGCCTACAGACCCACCGGTGCTGCCAGAGCTCTTGGAAACCTGGCTCTGACTTGAGCCGCCAGAGGTCACCTGAGCAACATCGTCGGCCACCGAACCAGCTGAACCAGCCTGAGCAACATCATCGGCCAGTGAACCAGCTGAGCCAGCTGAACCTGCCTGGGCAACGTCATCAGCCACTGAACCGGCAGAAGCGCCAGAACCGCTCTGAGCGCCGGTATTCTGGGAGCTCTGTGAAGACTGTGAGGTCTGCGAGGTCTGCGAAGAACCGGCAGATGTTTTGCCACTGGCAGAGCTTCCGGAGGTTGCCTGAGCAACGTCATCGGCAGCAGAACCAGCTGCGCCGGAAACTCCGGCTTCGCCGAACACCAGCTTCGTATACTGGCTCATCTCAAGAGCGACGGGTTTTCCGTCTATAAATCTAACGTTATAATGGGTAATCTGAGTGCCTGAGCGCACAGAAACCCACTGGCCGGGGGTAACGTTCAAAACCTGGTTACCAACCCGAACCGGAATGCTCTGAGCAGCTGCCATCAGGGGTGCCTGAAACAGACTGGCCAGAAAGAAGAGACACATCAGACTGCTGAGAACCCTAAGCGTTTTCTTTCTCATATTTTTGCTCCTTCACAGAAAACATCCGACAAAACCGCCGGGGTACCGGCGAGCTTTCACTTAATTCTACTGATAGTTTTGCTTTGCGCAATACTTTTAGAGAAATTTTTATGATTTTGCAAAGTTTGTCAATGTAATTCTCTCACTCTCAACCAGCTGCCAACAAAACTATATTAGATTCAATTATACAGATCAAAAGAAAGCTCGCAAGGGGTACAACCGCAAAAAAACTTCATTACCTGCAAAAAACCCAAAAGCATGGACATAACCGGTGAAATCTGCTATTTTTCATAATCGCGGGACGAAATTCACACATACCATACAGACCGACGCCAGACATTTCTCCCTGTTCAAATCAGATGTTACATGGAGTGTTCGCCGGTGCAGGAAAAAACAGCAGATCTTTCGTTGCAGGCCCTGGTAGGTAAAGCAGAAGAATTGGCAGCGACTGGCGCGACTCAAGAAGCCTTCGAACTTTATCATTCCTGGATCGACACTTCCCCATCACCACTGAAGTATGCTGCCTGCTTCAACCTCGCTGTCATGTATGCCAACGCCGAAAAATTTGAGCGGGCCATGGAAATGTATGACAAGTCTCTGTCGATCAACCCAGACTTTTTGCTCTCGAGGCTGAACAAAGGTTCTCTGTTCGAAAAAATGGGAAAAATCGACGAAGCCCTCGAACAGTGGCGCATCGCTTTGCAGTCGAAAGAGCTTGAAAAGCCTGACAAAACCGATCTGCACCTTCATGCCCTGAACAATCTTGGCAGAGTACTCGGCGACACTCTGCAATTCAAGCCCGCCATCGAAATGCTTGAAGCGAGCCTCGCTATCGACCCCACGCAAAAAGATGTGATACTGAATCTAAACCATCTTACCCAGAGAATCTGCAGATGGCCGATGTATGACCCGCCGGCAAAAGTAAAAAAAGAAGATCTGATCGAGTGGACTTCACCCCTGACGATGCTGGCCGTCTCTGACAAGCCGGAAGAGCAGCTCGATTCTGCGGTTCGGTTCAACAGGCATAAATTCAAAGCCCCTGAAGCTGCTCCCCTCGCCCCGCCTCATGGTTACAACCACGAAAAAATACGCATCGGCTATATGTCTTCGAACTTGTCTACCCACGCTGTATCTTTTCTCACGATAGAGCTGTTCGAGCATCACAACCGTGATCTGTTCGAAGTGTATGCTTTCTGCTGGAGCCATGAAGACGGTACTGCATTTCGCCACAGAGTTTTGAAAAGTTTCGATAAATACGTGCGCATCGGCAAAATGAGCGATAAAGAAGCTGCTGAATGTATCAGATCACATGAGATCGACATCCTCGTAGATCTGCAGGGACTTACCGCCGGCACAAGACCATTGATCCTCTGCTATCGCCCGGCTCCCATTCAGGCTACTTATCTGGGTTTTCCCGGCACCACCGGCTGGCCATGGATCGACTATGTCATTGCCGACCGATACCTGATACCGGAAAAAGAAGCCAGATTTTACAGTGAAAAACCTCTTTATCTCGAAAACTGTTTTCAGAGCAGCGATAGCCGCCGCATTATCGGCAAAACTCCGGCAAGATCAGATTACCAGCTGCCAGAAGATGCCTTTGTGTTCTGTTCATTCAACAATAATTACAAATTCAAGCCCGAAATTTTTGCCACCTGGATGCGCATTCTGCAGCAGGTGCCTGGCAGCGTTCTATGGCTGCTCGCCGATAACGACTGGGCTCGTGAAAATCTGATCAAATTTGCATCAGAACAGGGCATAAACAAAGACCGCCTTATTTTTACCGGGCGGGTTCTGCCCGAAGATTATCTTGCTCGATACCAGCTCGCCGACCTGTTTTTAGACACTTACCCCTTCAACGGCGGCACCACTGCCAACGATGCCCTGTTCATGGGGCTGCCACTTCTGACTCTTTCGGGGCGAACCTTTGCCTCCCGCATGGCCGGCAGCCTGCTTACCAGCCTGGGTTTGCCGGAACTCATCACAAACAACCTGCCTGCTTACGAACAAAAAGCGGTAGAACTCGCTCATGACCGCGAACAACTGCAAAAACTCAAAGCAAAGCTGATCGCCGCCAAAGGTGCCGGGCGTGTCTTCAACCCGCAAAATTTTATCACCGACTACGAAAAAGCAATCTGCGGGCTGATCGAAAAATTTCGAGATGAGCAGGCAAAACTGGTTCCAGAAGACAAGCCCGTCATAAAACCAGCGACTGACAACCAGATTCCGAGCCTGCTGGTCCAGGGATGGCGTGGCATCAACCATTCAATAGCCATGGTTAACCAGTATCAACTGCTGGCGCTGACCAAAGAAAAAGATCTTAAAATCTTCCACCAGGATGTATCTTTCGCCTCACACGGCTGGACCGACCAGAAAAACAGCTCGGGCTTCAGCAAAGCAGAACTCGACAAAGTTGCTACCTACAATGGCGAGCCCGTATCAGCAGTCTATCGTATCGCCACCCCCTACGAAATCAGGCCGGCCAACGTCAAAACCATCTCTTTTATGGTCACAGAGCTCGGCCTGAGCCAGCAAAATTTTTCGCAGCCGCCACAGATACGCGAATACGAACAGGGTGGCAATTTCGTCGTAACTCCCTCGCAATGGAGCCGCGACCGGCTCACAGACTTTGGCTTTTCTGCCAAAAATGTTTTCGTCATCCCCCATGGTGTCGATCAGAAAAAATTCTTTGAATTTGAGGAACATGCCCGCGCAAGCGCCCGCCAGAACCTTGCCTACAAAGCTGACGATGTCGTTTTCGTCAACGTCGGCGCACCGCTCTGGAACAAAGGAATGGACCTTCTCCTCAAGGCATTTTTTTACACCAGAAAGAAATATAGCAATGCCCGATTGCTGATTAAAGATCAGCAGGCACTTTATGGGGTTTCAGTACAGTCTATGATCAGCAATCTGGCCGCCACAGGCGAAATATCGATCAGCGATGAAAGCCTGGCTTCAATACGAATAATTCCGGCTACCATCTCGATAGAGCAACTGTGCTCTCTCTACAATATTGCTGACTACTACCTGTCACCTTACCGGGCCGAAGGTTTCAACATGCCCGTAATCGAAGCAATCGCCTGTGGCACTCCGGCAATCGTGACTGCCGGCGGCTCAACAGACGATTTCTGTGATGATCTGAATTCATTAAAAATACCAGCCATAAAAAGAACCAATGTTGTAATCAGCGGCAAAAAGGTCAGCGCCTACCTCGAGCCTGATTTTGCCAGTCTTGTCTCGATCATGGAAAAATGCGCCAGCGGCCATTCGCCAGTTGATCAGACCCGCTTCAATTTCGGCCGCTGCGATATGCTGCAGAAATTCACCTGGGAGAGAGCGGCAAAAATGATCCGCTCTCTGCTGTAATCAAAATCACTGACCAGTAAAACAGAGGCATCAAATGGATAAAGAGACTTTCTGGAATTATTTCAACAATGAAATTTCCAGCCGGCTTTCAATTCGCCAGCAAACCTTTCGTAAAATGTTCGAATATCTCGATTCTTTTCAACGCCCGGTGTTCATCGTCGAAACGGGCTGCGTTCGCAACAGCAACACCTACGAAGGCGAAGGGCAAAGCACCATTCTTTTCGACAGGTATGCAAACGCCAACCCAGGCTCTGTTGTCTACACAGTAGATCTCGACCCTAAAGCCACCCAGCTCTGCCAATCGCTGGTCAGCCAGAACGTGAAAGTCCATACCGGCGACAGTATCGCTTTTCTGCGTCAAATTTCAACAAAGCCACCCCAGCCATTTGCGACCATAGACCTGCTCTATCTCGACTCCTATGACGTCGATTTCACCAACCCCCACCCAAGCGCCCTGCACCACATCAAAGAACTTCTGGCAGCATCACCGCTGGTTACAGATAAAACTCTGGTCGTCGTCGATGATTCACCCAGTGACACTTCGATGATTTTCAATGAAGGCGGCACTGTGACCTTTCTGAGCAAACCGAAGATTTCGGGAAAGGGCAGATATATAGCCGAATATGCCGAGACTGTTGCTGCCAAACTTGAGTTTGCAGCTTATCAATGCGGCTGGACAGGGCTGAAGTGATGATAAAGACTTCTGAAGAATCGTATGGCTAAAATAGTTATCTATTGCGACGGTGGCTTTGGTAACAGATTCAATGCATTGATTTCAGGACTTGTTGCCGCAGAACTTACCGGCCTCGAGCCAGAAATATGCTGGCCGGCCAATAATTGGTGCGGTGCCGAATATGCCGACCTTTTTGCAGACGCAAAACCCGTAAGCGGCAAAAATCTGATCGACTTTATCGACTCAGCATCTGACTACCTGGTTCTTTCGCACGACCAGCGCAACGCCGACTATCTCAAAGTCCCGTTTCATTCGGTTTACAATTTCACCGATATTCAAGCGTTCAAACAGTTCTGCGATGACCATGGCGGCGATGTTTTTTATTACCCGGCCCTCATACCAGCCTGGATCCCTCCTCAGAATCTGGTAAATACCCTTAATCAGCTCAACTTCAAAAAAGAGCTTCGCTCAACTGCCGAAGAATTCATCAGCAAAAATTTCCCAGAAAAATATTACGGCATCCATCTGCGCCGCACCGATCTGGTTCTGGGTTTTTCAGACAACGAAGTAGAAGCGATTCTCGCACAAAACCCCGACAAACTTTTTTTCATCTGTTCGGATTCGGCAGAAACAGAAGCAAAACTCGCTCAGTTCGCCAATGCCCGCATAAGGCCGAAAAAAGCCTATGTCGAAAGACAGGTTGCCGAAAAGGGCTGGAAGGAAATTACTCTCGACGACAGCCAAAGAGCTTACTACAGTAACATCAGACGCAGTGCCGAAAGCGTTCACGATGCAGTAATAGACCTGATTCTGCTGTCAAAATCAGAAATTCTCGGCAACACCGGCTCGACTTTTCTCAACCTGGCCCGCCTGCTGAAACATCAGCAGACTCTCACCGTCGTCAAAAAATCCCAGGACACCAGAGAGCTGCAAAAAAACAGCAGCAAGGAGACCCGAATGTTCTCACTCGTGGAATTGGTCAAAAAATCGAGAAACACAGCCGACCCTCTCGAGACGATCGGAATTCTCGACATCGGTGCCATGCTTCTCGGTAACGACCGAAAAGAATACATG
>JAKQQP010000382.1 GCA_029564115.1 Candidatus Rifleibacteriota bacterium
TCTGAAGAACGCCCAAAACTGCCATCTACCTTGCCAATACCACTGAGAACCGAGCTGACATCGGGCAGGGTTCTGGCTAGCCTTGCCGCCTCGAGAGTGCGCAATCGCGTTTGTTCCAGGCTATAACTGGTCGGAAATTCAAGTTTGATGGTGATGTTACCCATGTCTGCCGTAGGCATGAAACCGCCACCAACAAGCGGAGCCAGCGAAAGCGCCTGTGCCATCAGCAGAACAAATGCAATGATAAAGAATGCGCTGATACCCATGCTGTTCTGCGCCATGGTTATCAGATCCATATACCGCTGGGTCACCCAGCTAAAGCCCTTGTTGAAGCCTGCTTCCAGCTTCTTCAACAGTCCTGATTCGTTTGTGTCCTTTTTTAACAAAATTGAACTGAGCAGTGGGATGATGGTAAAGGAAAGGAACAGCGAGACCGCTGTCATAATCAACATTGTAGTGGCAAGAGGCTTTAGAAACATGCCAACCATGCTGCCCATATTGGCGATGGGGAAAAGCACGACAATGTTGGTGCCGCTGCTGGCCAGAACTGGCACTGTTGATGCGCTGGTGCCCTCGATTGCCGCTTTTTTAGCATCGCCGGTCTCGGCGAATCTTTTCATTATGGCTTCTAATACGACCAGCGAGTTGGTTACCAGAATACCAACCGAAAGGCCTATCGAAATCAGGGTCGACAGGTTAAGGGTGTAGTTCAGATACTGCATGAAAAAAAAGCCGATGATGATGTTCAGAGGCATGGTTATGCCAGCAATCAGCAGAATCTTAAAGTTGTAAAGAAATAGAAAGAGAATAAGGGCAGTCAGCAGAATCCCTTGAAAAATATTATCCCAGGCGCTGCTTGCATTTGCCTGAATAAATCTGGCATCGTCGGAGACCCAGTTCAGTTTCCAGCCGGCCGGCAAAGTCGCAGAAATTCTGGCGATGGAATTCTGTAAATTTTCTACGGTGGCAACAGCATTGGCATCGCTGCGTTTAACAATTTTGATCGCGATGCATGGCTCATTTTCAAAAAAAGCGATCTGTCTTAGGTCAGCCGTCGCCATTTTAATTTCAGCTATGTCTTTGAGAAAAATTATTCTTCCGTCGCTTTTGTTGCTGATTTCAAGCTCTTTGAGGTTACCGATATGCGAAACATCGCCGCTGAATTCAACGCCGATTTCAGTGCCAAGCTCTTTGATGCGACCAACCGGGATCGTCTTGACAGCCGAATTAACGGCATGTACTACGTCCAGGGTTGTCAGGCCTCTGGCGGCAAGCTTTTCGCGGTCTATCAAAACCTGAACCTCACGCTTCGCGCCACCGATCAATTCGGCATCAGCAACGCCCTCGACGACTGTCAGTTTGTCTCTCAGGTAGTTGTCGGCATA
>JAKQQP010000392.1 GCA_029564115.1 Candidatus Rifleibacteriota bacterium
GTCCATGGGAGAGGCCATTCCACCGGATGCGCTAGATTTTATCGATACCTGTATCAACCACCCAGACCCCGAAGTGCGGGCCATGGCCTGCGAAAAAGCCATTAAAAGCGGGCGACCAACGCATTTTGCCTATGTGCTTACTCTTGTTACCGAACCAGACCCGATGGTGGCGGAAACAGCCTTCAGTGTCATTCACAGCATGCCGGTCAACGAGCTGGCGATTGTTCTCGACTATGCGCTGGGCTCACCTGACGAGTGGGTGCTCCAAAACGTGGCACCGTTTCTGCCAAACATTGTTAACAACGGTTTGCGGGCGGTTATTTCCAAAGTGCAATATCACAAACACCCGCTGGTATCGCGTAAAGCCAGAGAGGCTCTGAAAGCTCTCGATGCGATTCCTTACCAGACAAAGAAAGAAAAGGAAAAAGCGGCAGAAGAGAAAGCCGAAAAAGATGCTGAAAAGGCGGCTGAATCTGGTGAAACTGGCGGGAACAAAACTCAGCCGGAAGAAAAAGGGCTTTCATTCAAAGAGCAGATGGAACTCAAGAGAGTTCAGAAAATCGAAGAAGAAAAGCGCCGCAAAGAGGAAGAAGAAAAGCTGGCAACTGAACTTGCAGGCGTGAAGGCCGAAGAGATTGCCAGTTTTGCTGAAGAGCTTGCCGGGTTCGAAGAAATTGCCACCGGAAAACCAAAGCAAGAGTTCAAAGACGGTCTGCCTTCCAATGAAGAGGCTTTTCTGCAGAATCAAAACTTTGAAACAGAAACCGCCATGCTCGATGCGGTCGATGCAGACGGAGTATCTGACGAAGAGATACTCAAAGCAAAGCCGGCAGAGCAGAAAGTTGAAAGCAGCAGACCAGATGCATCAACTCCGGTGATTTCTACAGAAATAGACCTGGAAGCGGCACAGAAAAGCATGACTGCAAAATCTGGTGTTGACACCGAAGACGCTGGTTCAGTCGCCGATTCTGCATCTTCAAGTCCTGACAATATTTTTGAGGTTAAGAAGGACCTCTCAGTAGATCAGCAGCATAAACATGAGCCGCCTGAACCGCCTGGCGGGCAACCTGAGAACACTGTTGGCGCAACGGTTGAAGGTTCCGGTATAAACGCAGGGCATCCGGCAGAACCGACGGCCCGGTCTGCAACAACGGCAACTTCAACAACTGCTGATAGAGAAACCGAAGTTTTGCCGGCTCAGGCCGGTGCCGGCAAAACTTCGGTTTCTGACATTGCCAATGCTGCACAACCTGCTGCTGAAGCTGTAATTCAAAAAGTTTCGCAAAGAGTCCAAACAGGACAGACAGCACCTGAAGATAGTAAGCCCGCATCTTCGGCGGCAAAAGTCAATGCCGCGACTGGAGCTGTAGCTGCCAGGCCAGGGGCTGCTGTTCCCGGCCCGGCACGTGAAATTATTACCAGA
>JAKQQP010000420.1 GCA_029564115.1 Candidatus Rifleibacteriota bacterium
GAGTTCTCCTTAGTAGGTTGGAAATTGATGAGCTGATTATAATTACCCGTTTCGCTTATTGTCAATACCCTTTTTAAAAAAAGTTTGCCCGTCAGTGCCATTAATAAAGGTTTTTTTTCTTCAGTCTAAAGTGCACCCCTAGTCAGATGCGAAATGTTCCCCCCATGGAGTAAGAGAATACCGGTCAAAAGAGCATCCTATATTTGGGTATTGCAAAAAACTGATTCAGATGCTAAGTATATAAAATACACATCATAAAATCAGAGGTTACGTATGCTTGAAACGGGGTTACTCATTGTTCTGTGCGGCATTCTGTTTGCCGGTGGCGTTTATCTGTTGCGCCTTCTTTTTCCGCCCGATGACCAGAGTCAGACCGGGCCGGTTAAAATTGCCGAAACAGCCCCCGAACAGCCTCCGGCAGGCTGTGATTTTGATGTTTTTGTCGAACGCAGGCCAGTTGCTCCGCGTAAAACCGGCAAAATCTGCCAGCATCTGCTTTCTCTCACGGTTCTTTGCTTTTGCGGTTATTTTATTTACCAGAACCGACCAGACTCTCTGCCTGGCTTTGCCCTGCCCGTAAGCGGTGAAGAGTCGGTTCAGGCGCGTAAAACCATCACTCCCGCCGAAGTCGAGGGCCACGTGGTTGTCGACGGTGTCAACTGGTTTCAGATTGTCGCTACCAGTACCGAAGGAGTGCCATTTGAAGGCTGGGTCTCTGAGCTGGCAATTCTCAACAAACCGCCCAAAGAGAACAAAATGGCCGATGAAATGCTGAAGAAACTCGGCCTGCCCACCAACCGCGAACGCATTGAATCAGTAAAGCAGATCCGCAAAATTAACGCCGCACTCGGCACCGCCCTCAAAAACGAGAAAAAAATACCGGACTGATTTAATTCTCCGTAAGCAACTGTCGCACATCTGCCGATAAGTACCGCAAATACTTTTCTGGGGGATGTAACTATGTCATTGCGAAAGCGCAGAAACCTGCTGCTCCTGGCCGTTTTCCATTTTATCATGCTCGCCGCCTTCCTGCCCGGCTGCAAAGAAGGCACCAAGTCCACCCCCGCCTCAGCCCTGCTGACTGAAATAACCAATGAAACCAGGGTTATAGATCTCAGCACAGCTGAAAATGCTGTTTATAACCTGATCGGTAAAGTTGTTAACAAAGAAAACAACGAAGCTATCGGTAATGTCAGCGTTGAACTCATGTTCAAGGGCAGTAAGGTCGATGCCACCAGAACTTCATCCGATGGCAGTTTCTATTTCAGCAAGCTCCCGCCCGAAATTTATGACCTGACCTTTACTCATGCAGAATATAAGGTTAATCAGAGCATCATCAGAATCCTTGATGACGGTTCCATGTCGCCGGTAAATCCCGAAATAAAAATGGAACTTAACGATAACGCTGAACCAGTGATAAAGGCCAGATTCGAGGGAATGGCCCTTCATTCTGTCACTGGATCTCCGATTCAAAACCTTAACGTAAAATTGGTAAATGCACAGA
>JAKQQP010000426.1 GCA_029564115.1 Candidatus Rifleibacteriota bacterium
CTCCAAACAGCTTTTTGAAGCCGAAGTCGGTAAAAGGGTTAAGATAGGTCGCCGGATGCATTAAAATACCTCACTATGCGCATCGCACAATAGAATTCAATACGTTTCAGTATACTGCAGGGCATGTGTTCTGACAATAGAAGAACACAGCCACGGATGAACTCGGATAGACACGGATTAATGCCGTGTCTGTTTTTTTAGCGGGCCGAAGACGCAGAAAGAATGTTGAGACCTTTCGACTCCTTCGACCCCTTCGACCCCTTCGACAAGCTCAGGGACCGAATATCAGGGACCGAGGGTCAGGGTTGCTTTCTGGCGCGGGGTTTTCGGACTGGGGTGTAACTGGCGGCGGGTTCTGATACTTTGTTTGCTGGTTTAGCAATTGAATCGAGATATTCTTGAAACCCTTCGAGACTTTCGGTAACTGCTGCGTTGATTACAAGGTTTTTCAGCGTTTCGAGTTCGTTGATTTTCTCTATTGCTGAATTAACACCGGCGGGTATTCGCCCGAAACGCAATTGAAGAATGGTGTTCAAAGAGGCTTTATGAGAGGCTGCCCCCTCTTCCAGGCCTTTCTCGATGCCTTTCTCGATGCCTTTCTCGATGCCTTTCTCGATGCCTTTCTCGATGCCCTTCTCAATGCCTTTGGCGATTCCACGTCTTTCAAAAGTAGTAACGTAACGCATATTCTCCTCCAGTTCGTTCAGGGTCTCAGTCTTTGTCTTTATCGTTGTCGTTGTCGTTGTCGTTGTCCCAATAGTATTCAGCCGGTTCTTCTCTCGCAGAATAATCTCGTTTACCCAGTATAGTAAGCATTGAGACTACCCGGTAAAGCAAGCCTTTTCCCTCAGCACTTTCTTCTTCCGACAAAATTTTACATGTTTCAAGAATGTCCTGAATTGAAGCGCATTCCAAAGCGGAACCACGGGCAATTTCAAAAAAGCGACGACGATCCGATACTGTTCCTCTTCCATTTCCCTCGGCAATATTCTGAGGTATCGATTGAGAAGCACGCAAAAGCTGATCCCTGGCATACCGGTTGGCACCGTCAAGTTTTTTTGCAAGCTCATAAGCCCAGGCAACGTAGTGCAAGGCAACCTTATAAACATCGAGTTTTTCGTGACCAAACTTCATTTATCACCTTTTTTCGACAACGACAACGATCACGACAACCGACTGGCTTTGCCAGTCTGACAACGAAAAGACTGGAAATATTTCTCGACCAGATCTTTCCATGGGGAATCGTAATCTGTACGTTTTGCCATATTATTATCCTTGTTAGCGTCGGTAATAGTATGATAATCCGCAACTTCAATTTAAATCAACAGCACAATAGCAACAGCAGACTCTTTGGCGCAAGCTTTGAGCAACATGGCAGCCCCGCAGGCCTTTTCCCTCAGATATCTTAAAACTCAAGTTTTTCCCCGGCCTGGTCGGCGGGTGCTGCATCGGCGTCGACCCCTACTATCTCACCTAAAAGGCCGAAGAGGTCGGGTACCACCCCGAAGTCATTCTTTCCGGGCGCCGTATCAACGATAATATGGGCAAGTTCGTCGCCGAAAATACCGTTAAAAAGCTGATCAGGGTCGGCAAGGCGGTCAAGGGCGCGCGAGTGCTCGTGCTCGGCCTGACTTTCAAGGAAAACGTCGGCGATATCCGGAATACCAAAGTCGTCGATATCATCAGCGAACTCAACGAATA
>JAKQQP010000454.1 GCA_029564115.1 Candidatus Rifleibacteriota bacterium
GTAATCAGCACCTTCAAAAAGCATCTGCCGGAAATGTTTCCCGACCGTTTTGACGCCGACAATCGTTTTGAAACCCCGAAAACGCTGGTTTTCGCCAAGACCGACAGCCATGCCGACGATATCATCAAAGTTATCCGCGAAGAATTCGGCGAAGAGAATCATTTCTGCAAAAAGATCACCTACCGGGCCGAAGACGACCCGAAGTCGGTGCTGGCGTCTTTCCGTAATGAATACCACCCGCGAATCGCGGTGACCGTCGACATGATCGCCACCGGCACCGACGTAAAACCTCTAGAATGTCTGCTGTTCATGCGTGATGTCAAGAGCCGCAACTATTTTGAGCAGATGAAGGGGCGTGGCACCAGGGTTCTCAATTTCGATGACCTGAAGAAAGTTTCGCCGACTGCGAAAATCACCAAAGACCACTTTGTCATCGTCGATGCGATCGGCGTCAGCAAAAGTCTCAAAACCGACAGCCGGCCGCTCGAAAAGAAGCCGGGCGTGCCGCTCAAAGACCTGCTCGGTGCGGTTACGGTCGGTGCCAGAAGTGAAGAACTGTTCGCTTCGCTCGCCAATCGCCTGACGCGACTAGATCGACAGCTGACGCCGAAGGAACAGACCGCTTTTGAAGAAAAGAGCGGCGGCATTTCGCTCAAGCAGGTGGTAAAAAATCTGTTGAACGCCTATAACCCTGACACGATCGAAGCGCTGCAGGAACAGGCTGAAAAGGAAATGCCCGGCGCTGCCCCGCAGGCGATCGAGGCCAGGGTGCAGCAGCTGCATGCCGGGCTGCAGAACCAGGCGGCGCAGTTTTTTTCCGGCGAGATGAACAAATTCATCGAAAATCTGCGTAAGGTTCACGAGCAGAAGATCGACACCATCAATCCCGATGAGGTCGAAGATGTCGGCTGGGAAAAGAGCAAACTCGATAAGGCGAAGGCGCTGGTCGATGCTTTCGCTGAGTGGGTCGCCGCGCACCGTGATGAGTTTGTGGCACTGCGCATTTTTTACGACCAACCCTACCGGCGCCGCGATCTGACCTTTGCCATGATCAGGGAACTATCGGAAAAGATGCTGCTCGACCGCCCGACGATTGCCGCCCTGAATGTATGGCGTGCCTACGAACAGCTCGAAAATGTAGCCGGCCAGCCAAAAAACGAGCTGATGGCGCTGGTAGCACTGATCAGAAGGGTCGCCGGCATCGACGAAACTCTGACAAACTATGATATAACCGTAGACCGCAACTTCAAGGCCTGGCTGTTCAAAAAGCAGGCCGGCAATCTGAAATTCACAAAAGAGCAGATGGACTGGCTCTACATGCTCAAAGACCAGATAGCCAACTCAGTGCACGTCGCACTCGAAGACCTCGACTACACCCCCTTTGACGCCAGCGGCGGCCGCGGCCGCATGTGGCAACTGTTCGGCGACAGCATGGAAACCATTCTCGAAGAACTAAACGAAGCACTGGCGGCATAATATGAACAAACCAAAACAAAAAGCAACTCTGAATGCCGACGGAAAAGAAATTGCATTACTTCATTTCGGCGACGAAAATGATTATATCTCTCTGACTGATATAGCAAGGGTAAAAAATACTGACGACGCATTTATAGTAATAAATAACTGGATGCGCAGCAAAGATACCATTCTTTTTCTCGGGCTATGGGAGCAGCTAAATAATCCTGACTTTAAACCTATCGAATTCGATAGGTTTAAAAATGAAGCAGGTGCTAATGCCTTTACTTTATCCCCCCAAAAGTGGATTTCTTCAACAAATGCCGTGGGTATAATATCTAAATCCGGTCGCTATGGCGGAACCTACGCCCACAAAGATATCGCCTTTGAATTCGCTTCCTGGGTATCTGCAGAATTCAAGTTGTACCTTATTAAAGATTACCAACGGCTGAAAAACGATGAGAACAGCCGACTTTCGTTGAGCTGGAATCTGGGCCGGGAACTTGTGAAAATCAATTATCATATTCATACCGATGCCATCAAGGCCAACCTGATTCCAGAAGATATAAGCAATCGCTTGTCTGGGATTATCTATGCGAACGAAGCAGACATTTTAAATGTCGCTCTTTTTGGAAAAACAGCACGTGAATGGCGTGATGAAAACCCAGGGATAAAAGGTAATCTCCGCGACTTTGCAACATATCAACAGCTGATAGTGCTTGTAAATCTTGAAAGCATGAATGCCGAACTCATCAAGCTCGGTCTGTCGCAGAATGAAAGGGTTTTGCGACTCAATAAAATGGCTATAGAACAAATGACCGCTCTTGCCAGATATAGAAAGCAAGCAAAAGAGATTGAAAATAAATAATATGACCAAACAGAGCAAAGTCTGGCGGCACACAAATGCTAAAAACTAAAACTGAAAATAAAATCCCCGAAAGCTGGGAAATTAGAAGGCTTGGTGAAATTTGCTTCACCACAAGCGGAGGAACTCCATCAAGAAAAATTAGTTCCTATTACGAAGGCACAATACCCTGGGTGAAATCGGGGGAATTGGAAAAGGGAACAATAAAGGAAACCGAAGAATATATTTCTCAAGATGCCCTTAAGAACTCCAGCGCGAAAATTTTCCCGAAGGGCACGCTTTTGATAGCCCTTTATGGAGCGACTATTGGCAAGCTTGGCTTTTTAGGCGTTGACGCTGCCACAAATCAGGCAGTCTGCGGTATTTTTCAAAACGATATTGTTGATTTATCCTTTTTAAAGCATTTTCTCTTTTTCAGCAAAAGAAAGCTTGTTGAACAAAGTGCCGGTGGGGCCCAACCCAACATTAGCCAGGCAATCCTTAAAGATCTCTCGATAGTAATACCTCCTGCTAATGAGCAAAAGCGAATCGTCGCAAAAATCGAAGAACTGTTCAGTCGCCTCGACGCCGGGGTCGACAGCCTGAAAAAGGCGCAGGCCCAGCTCAAAACCTACCGCCAGGCCGTTTTAAAATGGGCCTTCGAAGGGAAATTCACAAATAAAAAGAAAGATGATAACGAGCTCCCTGATGGTTGGTATCTTGAAAAACTTGAAACGGTTGCAGAAAATCTTGACAGCAGAAGAAGGCCAATAAACAAATCAGAGCGAGCAAAACGAGAAGGCAATATTCCATATTACGGTGCGAATGGCAGAACTGGGTGGATTGATGATTATTTGTTTAATGAACCACTTGTCCTAGTAGTTGAAGATGAAACTTTTGTCGGTCGAGAATTACCTTTTTCTTACAAAATATCTGGAAAATCATGGGTAAATAATCATGCCCACGTCTTAAAACCAAGTTCAAAATTGAACATTGATTTTCTAAATTACCAACTATCCTATTACCCTTTTTTACAATTAACAACAGGAACAACAGGAAGAAAGAAACTTACAAAAAACGCACTGATGAACGCAACTATTAGGGTTTGCTCTTTACCCCTGCAACAACATGTTGTATCTGAGATTGAAAAGAGACTCTCTGTTTGCGACAAACTTGAGGAAAGTATCGCGCAGGGCCTTAAACAAGCCGAAGCGCTGAAACAAAGTATTCTAAAAAAAGCCTTCGAAGGCAAGCTCGTGCCACAAAACCCAGATGATGAACCAGCAGGCGTGCTTCTTGAACGCATCTGCTCCGACCGCAAAAAAAACGCCACCATTGCCTCAAAGAAGGAAAGGCTATGAAATACAAAACTTTTGAACGCAATCATGTGATTATTCCTGGCAGAAAAAATCTCCTGGAAGAATTTCTTTCCCCGCCCCATAAATCAAAATTTAAGTGTAACTCTAATAGCGAAGATGCTTTAACCTGGTCTGTTTTTGATATTTTGAGAAATTTGGATGAAAGCGCTTTAAAAGAAGCAATAGACCGAATAATTGAAGATTCATTTGAAGGAAACCCCTGCTTCCAAATCGATGAAGTTAGTAATGATTGCATCCATATTGGTAAAAGATATAACTTTAAAAATGAATCGACAGAGGTTGACGCAAGCATAGAAACAAAACAATTCATAATCTTTTTTGAAGCAAAACTGTATAGCTCAATGAGCTTGGCCGATCCTCCAATAAAACCTCATGATCAGCTTGCCAAAAAATTACGAGTTGGTGGAGCCCTTTCATTAGCATCACATAAGAAGTTTGTTTTTATAATTATTGATATTGGTCCTTTTGAAAGAACCTATAGGCACCTTGCAAAAGAAAGAGCTTTATCCAGAGGAAGTGGATACAAAGACAAATGGAAGACAGCCTGGTGGTTCAATTACTATAAATTCGGCCGCAACAACAGTATGAGGCCGATAAGAGACGTTTTTACCGGCCTTGAAAATGTTGATACTGGTGAGATTGCACGAAATATGGGCTGGATAACTTGGACGGATATATTTAAAACTGTATTGCAAACCGTTGTAACATGTGGTCTGAATATAAATGCCAAACAAGTGCGTCAACTCGGTTAATGAGGCCTTTCATAGCCGGCAATAGCCTGCAGGAGAAATTGAAATGATGCACTATTTAATGGCAGTTCTTAAGCAGGAAAGTGCTGCCGGATTATGTCGTGAACTTGGTGCCTACGCGGCAAACAAGTTGCATTTTACCCCCAACTCGAATCTGCACTTGACGATCTTATATTTTTCTGTCGAGCACCCGGCAAATGAGAATTGCTTTGCCGACCTCAAATTAAAGGTCGATTCATTGATTTTTCCCAGACTGGAAGTGAGTGAAATTAGAATCGGGCTAAACCAGATATCCCTGATAATAAGAAAAGATGAACATCTGGAACAGATTCATAGATTTCTTTCTTGCGATATTCCCCTGGTTAATGTTCTCAATCAGGAGTTTTCTGCATGGCTGCCTCATATAATTGTTTCAGATAAAATTTTAAGAAAAAGCGACCTGGGAAAATGTGCAATATCAGAAATTTTTCCTGATCAATTGCTTGAAACAGCTATTGAGTTTGAGCGAATTTTGATAACAAGAAAAGAAAACGACAGATTTATTCCAATCTATGATAGAAAATTGCAATAGACAATGGAGTATGAATTATGAACAGCACTCAGAAAAAAGGCATTCCTCGAATCGAATCGCTTAAAGTTCAAAATTATCGGGCATTGAAAGACATAACGCTTGATAACCTGACACCCATGACCGTTCTGCTTGGGCCAAACGGCAGTGGCAAATCGACGATATTCGATGTATTTAACTTTCTCTCTGAGTGTTTCCAGTATGGGCTTCGCCATGCCTGGGATCGCCGTGGGCGAAGCAAAGAGCTGAAAAGTCGCGGTGCTGATGGCCCGATAGTTTTTGAGCTGAAGTACCGCGAAGCCCCCAGGAGCCCTGTTATTACTTATCACCTGGCTATTGACGAAGCAACCAGAGGCCCGGAAGTTGTAGAAGAATGGTTACAGTGGCGCCGCGGCAGCAAAGGGCAGCCATTTAAATTTCTGGATTTTCGCAAAGGTGTGGGGCGTGCAGTCAGCGGCGAGGTGCCAGATGCAGATGACGTAAGAACAGACACCAATCTGCGTTCAGCTGATTTAATTGCGGTTAATACGCTTGGGCAGCTCTCTGACCACCCGCGTATTGCTGCTTTGCGTGAATTTATCACTGACTGGTATGTGTCTTATCTATCTATCGATCAAGCTCGAAATCAACCCGAGGCTGGCCCTCAGGATCGATTAAATAAGATTGGCGACAATCTTCCTAATGTGATTCAATATCTTAAAGAACAGCACCCGGCAAGATTAGAGCATATTTTTGCAGTGCTTCGCAAGCGAATACCCAGACTGCAGCGTGTTGATGCTGAGCCTATGCCCGATGGGCGCCTGCTCCTTCAAATTAAAGATGCGCCTTTTGAACAGCCAGTGCTATCAAAGTTTGCCTCAGATGGCACTATGAAAATGCTGGCCTATCTGGTGGTGCTTTATGACCCGGAGCCACCAAGATTTATCGGGATCGAGGAACCTGAAAACTTTTTGCATCCAAGATTGTTGCCTGACCTGGCTGAAGAGTGCAGAGCCTCTTCTGAAAACGCTCAACTCCTTATTACCAGTCATTCTCCTTTTCTTCTTAATGCTATGAAAGCCGAAGAAGTGTGGGTGCTTTATAGAGATGAATCTGGTTTTACCCAGGCGATAAAAGCATCTGATCTTCAGGGAATACCTGAAATGATCGAAGCTGGCGCAACTCTTGGGCACCTCTGGATGGAAGGCCATTTTGGCATTGGTGACCCGCTTATTAACTCTGGTGCGCCCAGGCAGCAAAAGAAGGGGTCGAGATGATGCTGGAGAAACTGATTGTATTCGTAGAAGAATACTCAATGGAAGCAGTGTTGGAAGCGATTTTACCAAGCATGCTGGGAGAAATTGATTTTCAGATAATCCGTTTTCAGTGCAAGGCTGATCTGCTCAAACATTTGCCGATTCGCTTAAAAGGATATTCCTGGATTCCTGATAGTTGGTCTATTCTTGTGCTCATTGACAGAGACGATAGTGATTGCAAAGTCCTTAAAGATCAGCTCGAACAGCATGCTATCAGTTCCGGTTTTGTTACCAGAACAAGTGCCAAGACCGGGCAGCGTTTCAGGGTGACAAATCGCATCGTTATAGAAGAGCTGGAGGCGTGGTATTTTGGGGATTGGAATGCGGTCAAAACTGCTTATCCGAAAGTGCCTGCTACCATACCCCAAAAATCTTCATTCAGAGATCCAGATGCAATAACCGGTGGAACCTGGGAAGCGTTCGAACGGGTGTTGAAGCGAGCCGGTTATTTTTCAACCGGTTTGCGCAAAATAGAATGCGCCAGAGATATAGCCCAATACATGAATATTCACCAGAACAAATCCTGCAGCTTTAAAATGTTTTTCAAGGCTGTGCAATCCATCCTGGCAGGGGGCGTTGCCTGATCCTTAAGCACTGTTTATTATTTAACCTGTTTTGATAACGGATAAAAATGCAATCGACAAAAAAGTGACAAGAACTCCAGATCAACAACCTGAATCGGGGAAATAATCATGAGTAACGAAAGCAACAATACTTCGAGCATTATCAGCAAGGTGTGGAGCTTCTGCAATACCCTGCGTGACGACGGGGTCGGCTATGGCGACTACCTTGAACAGCTGACCTTTCTGCTGTTTCTGAAAATGGCGCATGAATTCAGCCGGCCGCCCTGGAACCGCAAACTGCCGATTCCGCAGGAATACAGCTGGGAAAGCCTTACCGGCCGGCGCGGCGCCGAGCTTGAAGTGCATTATACAACCCTGCTGCGCGAACTTTCGCATGCGAAGGGCGTGCTTGGCCAGATTTTCTTCAAGAGCCAGAACAAGATTCAGGACCCGGCCAAGCTTTTCAAGCTGGTCGACATGATCGATAAAGAGCAGTGGAGCACCATGGGCGCCGATATCAAAGGCAAAATCTATGAAGGCCTGCTCGAAAAGAATGCCGAAGACACCAAAAGCGGCGCCGGGCAGTATTTTACTCCGCGCGCCCTGATTCGTGCCATGGTCGAATGCGTGCGACCGCAGCCGATGAAAACCATTGCCGATCCGGCCTGCGGCACCGGCGGCTTTTTCCTCGCCGCCTACGATTTCATCGCGAACCCGGCGAATTTTTCCCTGACGAGTGACCAGAAAAAGTTCCTGAAACACGAAACCTTTTTCGGCAACGAAATCGTGGCCGGAACCCGCCGCATGGCGCTGATGAACCTGTTTTTGCACAATATCGGCGACTTCGAAAGCGACAGTTTCATTTCGCCGGCCGACGCGCTGATTTCCGATACCGGCCTGCGCGTCGATTACGTGCTCGCCAACCCGCCTTTCGGCAAAAAGAGCAGCATGACCTTCACCAACGAAGAAGGCGAGCAGGACAGCGAAGACCTGACCTACAACCGCCAGGATTTCTGGGTCACGACCAGCAACAAACAGCTGAATTTCGTGCAGCATATCCGCACTCTGCTCAAGTCAGACGGGCATGCGGCCGTCGTGCTGCCCGACAACGTGCTTTTCGAAGGCGGGGCCGGTGAAACCGTGCGCAAAAAACTGATGGAAACCACCAGCCTGCACACGATTCTGCGCCTGCCAACCGGGGTTTTCTACAAACAGGGCGTCAAGGCCAATGTGCTGTTCTTCGACAACCACCCGGCCGCCAGAACTCCCTGGACAAAGGAAGTCTGGATCTACGACTTCAGAACCAACATTCATTTCACGCTCAAGAAAAACCCGCTGAAATTCGAAGACCTCAAAGACTTTATCACCTGCTACAACCCGGCGAATATCAATCGGCGCAACGAAACCTGGCACCCCGAAACCAACCCGGAAGGCCGCTGGCGGCGGTTTTCATACGAAGACATTCTCGCCCGCGACAAAACCAGTCTCGACATCACCTGGATCAAGGATAAAAGCCTCACCGATCTCGACAATCTGCCCAACCCCGACGAACTCGCCGCCGACATCATCGAAAACCTCGAAGCCGGCATCGAATGCTTCAAGGAAATCTACAATTCCGTTAAATAATCAGCCCCGAAGCCTGTTTCAACTACCGAGAATTTCTCGGCAGTTGCCCATAAAATCGATGTGGAATTAGCAGATGAATATAATGCTCCCCACGGCTGTTAGAAGTTGCGGGCAATTAGATAGGTTACCAGAAATACATTGGCGAAAGTGGCCAGGGTGACCGCTGCGGCGTATTTCAGGCGTGCGGCGGTTTCGGGCGGCTGCTTGTCGGCGGCGGGGTTCGGAAGGAAAAAATTTAGCAGAAGGCTGATTGATAAGGCCATTCCGAGCAGAACCGGAAGAGTGAGCCCGCCGGGGAAAATGCGGGTGCCGGCATAAAACATGCTGCCGATCCAGAGTATCCATTCCAGAACCGTGATTCCGAAGGCCAGGGCGGGTTTTAATAAATCTATTCCGAGGTATTTCGCCGCCATGTATTGCCTGAGAAGCGGGCCGGTGACCAGCGAAACCAGAAATGCCCCGGCCAGGCCGACTAGAATTGATCCGGCATTGGCGATGCCATCCATTCCCGAGGCATAGACCGGCGAAGCCGCCAGCAAGGCGAGAAGAAGCAGAAAGCCAGGTGCACGGAAGTTTTTTTTCTCAGTCGTATTGTTATGCGATTGTATCAGATTTCCCAGAGATACATGCTCGATTTTTTATTGAGAATCTGGAGTTCATAAGAACTTGAACAGGCGGCGGCCGCAAAACCATAGCAGACATGCAGAGGAAGCAGGTGTTCCTCGCGTGGGTGGCAGTAGCGCGCGAAGGGTGCCGATTCCCAGTTTATCAGCCGCTGTTTCCGTTCTTCTTCGGAAAGATCCCGATCAGAACACGTTTCCAGAAGCCAGCGGTCGAACGCATGATTCATGTTCCGCGATTCATCGGTTTCAGGCGCGAAAAAGGCATTCATATTATGGAAAGAAAAACCTGAGCCAATGAGCAGCAGCGATTGGTCACCCAGGCTGCGCAGCGCTTTCCCCAGATTTATGTGAGCGGCAGGATCGAGGCCCCTGACCAGCGACAGCTGCACGCACGGAATATCAGCTTCCGGATACATGATTTTCAATGGAACAAACAGACCATGATCGAACCCGCGCGCTGCTTCGAGGTCGGCGGTGATGCCCGCATCGCCAAGTGTCTGGGAAACTGCCTGCGCCAACTGCGGGGCACCCGGGCAGGGATAAGTGATCGCGTAGGATTCCTTTGGAAACCCGTAGTAGTCGTAGATAAGCGCCGGACTGGCAGCCGAAGTTACCGTCGGGCGGGTTGCTTCCCAGTGGGCGCTCACAACGATAATTGCCGACGGCCGCGCGATGGCAGCCGCGAGGTCATGCAGGCGTGCCACCATTTCCAGATGCGATTCGTCGCCCAGGAGCGGCAGAGGGCCACCACCGTGCGACAGGAACAGAGCTCGATGCTGTTTTTTCACTGGCTTCCCCCTGCTGGAAACTGACGGCAGGCCTGGCCGGCTTTACGGCTGGCGCAAATCTCAGAGCGTCTTTTGCAATTTCCGATCTCTGCATTATAGCAATAATTTTCCAGGGCAAAATCATGTTGCCAGTGCTTTTAATACCGCTTCTGGTTGCATTTGCACGACTCGAAGAAGAGCCTGGGCCGGACCTACGGGTTTGCGACGGCCCTGTTCCCAGTTTTGCAGAGTTGAAAGACTGACGCCGATCATTTTTGCAAATTCAGACTGAGATTTATGCAGGCTTTCGCGGAGTGCTTTCACATCGAGAGCTGTGAACTCGAACACTCTGGAAGGCTTAATTTCGCCGCGTTTGATTTGAACAAACTGCTTTACACCCTCAACCAACCTGTTAAAGTCTTTGTCTTTCATTTTAACACTCCTTTTACCAGAGACTTCAGCAGCTTTATCTGATCCTGAGTGAGGTCTTCCTGAACAGATTTTTTATAAATGACGACCAGATAAAGCTTTTGCGTCGATTTTTCCCAGTAATAAATCACTCGAACTCCGCCACGCTTACCTTTGCTGCCCTGCTTCCAACGCATTTTTCTGAAACCGCCACTGCCCTGAATCAGATCGCCGACCTCTGGTTCGAGCAGCAAAGCCTTCTGCATTTCCTTGTATTCATTATCAGAAAGCAGGTTCAGCAAATCTTCAGTAAAGACCGGAGTTTCTATAAATATCATACTTATATTATACGTCAATGACTGATATAACGCAACTGAAATGCCACCCGGCAGTGCTGGTTTTCCCCGGCTGGGATGTCAGTCAGCAGATAGCCGCATAAGTTGTTCGGTGAAGCGCATCTGGCTTTAGTCGATGCGGTGAATAGTCGTTCTATTTGCATTAAATTGTGCGGTGAATAGAAAAGTATCTGATTGACGGTGCGGTGAATAATCATTATATTCTCATTAAATTATGCGGAGAATAGAAAAATATATTTATCAAAAGCCAGACTGGCCGAGGTTTTTCTGGAATACGGAAAAACTGCTGACTTTGCTGACTGAAGTAAGAAACATGCAGGGCCGCATTGTCGGGCAAATGAGCGCTCTGGGGTTTTCCCTCAAAGATCATGCGAACCTTGAAATCCTGACTCAGGACATCTTGAACTCCACTGAAATTGAAGGGGAAGTTCTTGATAAAAATCAGGTCAGATCTTCAATTGCCAGGCGACTTGGCCTGAATGTTTCCGGTCTTGTTGCATCCGACAGAAACGTGGATGCCGTTGTTGAAATGATGATCGATGCCACCAGAAATTTCGATCAGCCTCTGACCAGAGACAGAATCATTGGTTGGCACAATACCCTTTTTCCTTCAGGGTACAGCGGCATGCTTAAAATCCAGGTCGGCAAATTCAGAGATGATGCGTCAGACCCGATGCAGGTTATCTCTGGCCCAATCGGCAAAGAAAAAGTTCATTATCAGGCCCCGCCGGCAGCAGCCCTGGAAAGCGAGATGGCGGCTTTTCTCGATTGGTTCAATAAAGAACAGGGCATCGATCTGGTAATAAAATCCGCTCTGGCGCATCTATGGTTCGTCACCCTCCATCCCTTCGACGATGGCAATGGAAGAATCGCCCGGGCTCTGGCAGATATGATTCTGGCCCGTTCAGACGGCCAGCCGCATCGCTTTTACAGCATGTCTGCGCAAATCAGGGCCGAAAGAAAACAATATTACGAGGTTCTGGAAAAAACCCAGAAAAGCTCACTCGATGTCACCTGCTGGCTGGAATGGTTTTTAAAGTGCCTGCTGAATGCCATAAAAGCATCTGCAACGACTCTTGACATGGTTGTTTTCAAGCACAATTTCTGGCTGACCAATGCTGCAAAACTCGAGAACGAAAGACAGCGCAAAATGCTCAACAAGCTGCTGGATGGCTTTGACGGCAACCTGACTTCTTCAAAATGGGCTAAAATCTGCAAATGCTCTCAAGACACCGCCCTGCGCGACATCAGAGATCTGCTGGAAAAAAAGATACTGCAGAAACTCCCCGGCGGCAGCCGCAGCACCGCCTATGCTCTGAAAAAATGAATTAAACCCCTATGTTTTCCTGCTCGAGCCAGAGGTTTTGCGATGCGATTTCGTTCAGCAGGTCGGCGCAGATGATATCGGGGCGGCGCTGCAGCAGTGAGACGATCAGCTGTTTTTCAGCGGCCGGCAGAGCCCTGCCCCTGGCTGCGTGATCTCTGAAAGTTTTTACATCCATGCGCATGGGCCTGATTTCCAGGCCGGTTCGGCGGCGCAGGCTGTCGAGAATGAGAACGCCGCTGCGGTCGAGATCGCCCCAGTGCCAGATTTCGGCCGCCATTCTCTGCAGTTGTGACAGAAAACTTACCAGCAGCCGGTTAGCCTGACCCATGGTGCACAATATCAGTTCGATGGCCGGGTCGGCCCGCTCTGCGTATTCGAAAAATGTCGTCTCGTTCTCTATGCACAGAACCTTTGCCGGAACCGCAACAACCGAAGAATTATAAAGCTGCGCCCAGGTAAGCACGACCGGCTCGCCCAGAGCCGCGTGCCGCCTGACATAGTCAAAGCACTCGCCGCCCTTTTCAAACACGAGATTGCCAAAAACCAGTATTCGACTGGCAGAACCGTCGAGCTGCAATCTGGTCTGTTCGAGAGCCATACGCAGCTTTTCGCTCTCATTCGCAGGCTCAGACAAATCAACTTCCGCTTTTACAGAGGCATCAAAGCGATAGATGATACGGGCAAAACTGTTGAGTAGCTGGGTTCCGGGGCGGCAGCACTTGGTATCGCCGGCCACTTCGAGCCCGAAGCGGGAAAGGCGCACCGGCCGGCTGTCAGACGCCAGAAAGCTTAAGCCGCGAGACAAAGCGGTCAGATAGTTTTTCACAACCGGAAAGCCTTCAGTTCTGGCCAGAGAGAA
>JAKQQP010000479.1 GCA_029564115.1 Candidatus Rifleibacteriota bacterium
TACATTATTTACATGAATGCACGGCTTCCAATTTACGGCGCGCAATAAATAACCAATAAATAGAAGGCCTGTAAGCGGCCAGTTTCAATAAGGGGCGACCGTCTTCAAGCGAACTGGTGCGAGGGGAGCAGACGGTGATTCTTTTGCGTAAGCTTGCGAGCGAAGCGAGTCGCTGGAGCAAAAGAACACCTTCTGCTAGACCGAAGCTGCCCCGATTTTAAAGATAGTTTCAAATTGCCAGACAATTCGGCGCAGAAGTTTGTCGCCTGTGCATTTGCAACAATGCACTGATTCGCGATACGAACAACGCTGAATAAGGTTATCAAGGGGCAGGCCTGTGAACGGCCAGTTTCAATAAGGGGCGGCCGTTTTCAAGCGAACTTTGGGTTTGGGGTTGAATCAGATGTCTTTAAGCAATCAGGTGAAATATTATGGGCCTGTAAAAATTTGTTGGCAAATCTTTGTTGTTTATTTTTTGAGGACTGTGTTATCTTGCACTTGTTCGCATTGATTTTTATGTAAACAGAGAGACAGAGAGAGAAAAGATGTATGAATACATTTAGAGTCAGGATAGACCAGTTACAGCCTTCACAGCCATTTCTCAGTCGTGCCCGTCTTGAGAATATCATGCGTAATACCGCATTTCTTCTGCGCCCAATTGGGGTTAGAGAATTAAATGGCCGTCTCTGCGTGATTGAGGGGCATGAAAGGTTGATGGCCCTCCACAACCTCGGATCTCAGGAAGTTGAAGTTTACATCGATGAATCAGAAAAAGACGCCAAAATCTGGAAAGAATGCGTTGAAATCTGTATTGATCGCGGAATAGCGACAATATTGGATCTTGAAGACCACTTTTTGTCACCTTCCGGATTCAGGCAGCTCTGGATAGAAAGAAAAAGAGAGCTCAAGCAGAAAGCCGCATCGACACCCTGATTATCTGACCGCTTCGTCACTGGCTTTCTTGCGCAGATTCCCTGTAGCCTTTTCAAGCTGGGCAATTCGACGATGCAGACCTGAGATTTCAGCTCTGATCTGGTCGAGCTGATCCTGCTGCCGGCGCGCCCTTCCCCGATAAACATAGAAACGGTTCAATGCCGCATCACTTGAAACGCCGGTGTTTGGCTGACCGGCGTATGGGTTCGCAACCTGCCCCTGGTTAGGCGAGCTGTCAGCCCCCCAGTTCCCTTCCGGAAAAGTTGTGGCGCTCGGGTCAGGCGTTCCGGTCTGGTAGGCACCCGGGTAATAATATTGCCGGCGATATCTGGCGGCACTGCGAACCGATGAATACATGTCCTCCAGGGCTTCCTTTTCCTGTTTCTGCAGGTATGCCAGGCGCTCTTTCAGCTCTTCAAGCTCAAAAGAATTGTCTTCGATCTGGTTTTGGAGCTCGTTGATCCTGCTTGTCTGCAGATATGCGGCGAGATCACGCTCGCG
>JAKQQP010000642.1 GCA_029564115.1 Candidatus Rifleibacteriota bacterium
ACCAAGGTTCGCCGAGGTGCTGAAGGCCCGCTTAAACAGCGGGCCTTCTTCATTTTCGACAATATGCCGCCCCCCATGGACCTCTTTGGACTTACCACAAACTTTGTGGTAATTTTGTGTGGTAACTTTTACGACTTGAAATGAGTTACCACACACATTTCGCCGGTTGTCCTGATTGCGGACTCTTCAGAAACTGGGAACGAGACAGAGAAAACATGCGAACCTGCCCTGATCTGCCCATGAATCAAATGCCGGTTATCGTCAAGATCGGCAGCCCGATAAGCATCAATTTTGCGCTTTTTTGCATTGCCCTTTTTCTGTCAGGCATCTGGGGAATGGGGTTGCTGTTCCGCGCACCGGGCAAGTATTTTGTGAGCATGACGCTTCTTTCTCTTATGTTTATCGTGCCTTTTCTCGGTATTTTCTATCGCAAAATCGAAATGTCGATCACGAAAAAAACTGTCAGATGGGAATCGGAACGCTGGCCATTTCTTGCGATCAGATGGCAGGAACCATTCGCCAGTTTCAAATACATTGTCGTTGAAGAAACTCAGCCATCTCTTGACGGGCCTGAATTACTTCATTTTCGCCCAGATCGCCTGACGCTGATCAGAAAAGGCAAATACGGCCGAATCGAATCTCGCCTGCTGCACATCATGCTCTACCACCCCAAAAACCCCGCAAAATTCTCGATTTCTCTTGCCTGTTTTGGTTTCTCTGAAATTGAAAAAGCCAGAGACTATCTCGATTCTGCACATAAGCTTCTCGGCCTGCCCAAAGCCATATTGAAAAACGGCCAGATTGAAGAAATCGAAGACCTCCCGGGCGAATAAGTCCGGTGGAATAAAACTGCTACTGCCAGCCATTCTGGCAGGCCAACCAGGTCCGACAATACAGGCCAACATTTTTTTCTACCGCCAGGGCATATTTGTCGATCAAGATTCGCAAAATATGATCGACAAACCAGCTTGTTGCTAAAAAATGATTGTCAAAATCTGCCGCTGCAGAAGCAAAAAAATGACTCATCAACTGGCGAGCACTGGTTCAGGTTTTCAATCATTGCGCTATAATCACTCATTTCTACAGGCCTGAAAAAAGCTTCACCTGGTCTATTTCGAGCCAAACCCGAAAATTGTGCAAAAAAAATCATCCCTGGCCGTAACGGTCAGGGATAATCTTTTAAACGGTGCCGGGGACGGGACTCGAAAAAGTTAATTTGAAATTCGCTCTATCACTGATCAGTTCAGAACTTCATCTTTAAACTGATCAGCATAATTGAGCATAGATTAGCACAAACCACTACCATTTTCACTACCACCTGAACATTTTTGTCAATCACGATTCGACAAAAATGATCGACAAACCAGTTTGTTGCTAAAAAATGATCGTCAAAATAACACCTTGCCCTCAGCAATGTTTAAAAGCTCTGCAAAGGCATAAACGCCGGCTTTTCGCCCGGACGCCTCTTCTAAGACTTTTAAAATGCCGCTATCCCGCATTTTTTGAACAATTCTTCGAGCTGAAGGCGCAGGAATGCCGGCATGCTCAATAAAATCACTACTTTTAAAAATAGGGCGATCGAACAGCCAGTCCAGCGCCAGTATGCCGTATTGCGAATGCATCAGTTCGACCAGCAGCGTCTTCTTGGCATTGTAAAGACTGAGAATCTCCGAAGCCTTCCTGGAATTCTCTTCGGCCTGAGACTTTAATGATTTGAGAAAGAATACGCACCAGTCGCTCCATTTACCGTCTGAAGAGACCGCCAGAAGTCGATCGTAGTATTCATCGCGGTTTGCCTCAAAATAAGCACTGATGTAAAACATTGGCTGACGTATCAGCTTAGCCTGCCAGAGGAACAAAGGCACAAGCATGCGCCCCAGTCGCCCGTTCCCATCCAGAAATGGATGAATCGCCTCGAACTCGACATGCAAAAGAGCCAATTGAACAAGTCGGTCAGGAAAATGCTCCGAATGAATAAATTTTTCAAATTCGCTCATAGCCGCCGGCAGTTTATCTGCAGAAACAGGCACAAACCTTGCCTGATCAATAGTGCAACCTGCCGGACCAATCCAGTTGGGAATCTTACGATAAGCCCCGGGGGATTTACCATGCCCTCTGACGCTATCCATCAATACTGCATGAGTTTCAAGGATTACTCTCTGCGAAAGCGGCAGATTTTCAAGCATCTTCATTGCATGCCGCATAGCCCTGCGATAATTCAGGATTTCCTGAATATCATTGCGTTTTTCAGGAGACACAAGCTTCCCGGCTTCAGAGGCCTCGAATTCAAGAACCTCACCCATAGTCGCCTGTGTTCCTTCAATACGCGAAGAAAGCACCGCTTCCTGGGTCGTCAGTGGACTCAGCAGAACTGATGCGTTTGGGATAGCTTCCAGCAGCCCGTCATACCTGGCCACAGCAGCATTAGCAGGGCCGATCAAGGGAACAATCATTCCCCAGTCCAGGTCACCCGGCGGAAACTTGCCATTATGGTATTGAACGGTTGTCATCAGGGCACTCCGACATCTTCAGCTTCAGTGAAGCTTATCACATTTGCAGCAAGTAGCCAAACAAGAATACCGCTCAAGCATATTCGCTCAGCCTGGCCTGCTGTTTCTAAAAACTATTTTTTCGCATGCTTTAAGCACAAAAATTCGCATCAATCTCTAAAAGCCTCATTGTTACTAAATTCAACGGCTTTGTTTCTAAAAAATACTTCTTTCTGAAATTCAGAAACTATGTCTTTATTTATGTCATGAGACTTCAGAAAGATAAAAACCAAACTGCTTATCACGGTGCTCTGGTAGCCGCCAAAAAGTGGCTTACCCGGCAGGAAGTAGCAGATTATCTTGGTGTCTCGCCATCCATGATAGACCGGCACCTCAGGCACTCACTGCCAACCTACTCAGTTGTTCCTGGTGGCCGATCTTTTGTGTTCAAACGAGAAGAAGTCGATGCCTGGGTCGAAGCCAACCGAATTGGTCCAGACGACGAGTTTTTCCTCTGACCTCAGTTCATTGCAATTACATGCTCCTTCACTAACTGCGAAGCCTTCAAGGTTTTTCGTTACAGAAAGACTTCGCTTCGCAACATTCAATTAAACCCAGAACAAAAAGGACTACGCCATGAATCTCGACACGCAAAACAATGGCAATACAGAACTTTCACAAAAGCCCTGCACAGTCGACGAACCCGCATCCGTTGCCACCGAAATCGCGACAGAAGTAACCCCGGAGGCCACACCCCAGGAAGCTACCGACACCAGAAGTAAAAAGCCTGGCACCGGTAAGCTAGGTCGCCCCAAAAAGTCACCGCCACAAGCCGCAACTTCAGTTTCTGAAACAGATTCGCCGCTTCCTGCTGACACAGAAATGGAAATTGATAGTCTGGAATTAGCAGTAGAGCTTCGAGATGACTATGATCAGGAAGTTATTGATTCCTATGCGGCCGCCGGAAAAGAAAATCTGCCGAAGCCGAAAATCGCCTACTGCCCTGAAAATACGGAACTGCATAAAAAGGTTATCGATGGTATGCATATCATTGAGGCATACCGAGAACTCGGCGAAATCAGTATTGTTTGCCAATACATAATGGTTGCTGGTGTAGCTGATGCCCTGCAAAAGGCTGCTGAGGCAAACTGCCGCCATGGTAAACAGCTAAGTAGAGAAGAAAAAACCAGAGCGGCAAAAGAACTACATGCTGCAGAGTATTCTCAGGAAGCGATTGCCCGGACTCTCTCTGTAAGCCAGGCAACCGTAAGCAGAATGATCGCCAGCACGGATGAAACACCCCGGAACGAAGTTCGGGCAGAGGGTGCAAACAGAAATCCTATACAGGTGAATAAAAAAGACAGTCCCGAGCAATTGGTAAAAAAAATGGAAATGACGATTAAAAAGCTCAAAGAGAGCGGGTTGCCCGAAGGTCTCTATACTGAGTTATTATCGTTTATTCCCAGAATTGAAGCTGCATTTTCGCAGCAAAATGATGATCAGGAGCCTGAATATGGTCAGGATGAAGTTGTGGATGCTGCAGAGGTTTCTTAGGTCAGCATAGGCGTTTCTGAAAAGAATGCGCATAATGCCCATTCTGCTGAAAATTCAGATGCAACAAGCCATGCTGCGTCTGACCTGCAGCACGATTCTGTCGATGCCACCGTTGAATCAGAAACAGAGTTAGAAGCAGAAGCTGATACAAGACCGGAAGACAGTCTATCAGCCATTGCTGCAGGCTATTCCGGCATGAAAGCGGTATCACAACACCTCTGCCGGTCTAAGTACCAGCAACCATAACAAGCCTACTTAATTACGATAACCGGCCCAAACTTTAAAGTAGAGGGCGGGCCGGTAACTCTCACCCTTTATTGAAGCAGACTCTGAGGCAGTAGTTCAGCTACAGCCCTGAGCCAGGTTTCGCACACTAAATTTAAGGAGAATTTACGATGTCAACTAACTCAGAAGCCCCGAAGGGTTTCACAGACCAAGAAAAGATCGATCTATTCATGGCTGACATGAAGAAATCAGGCTTACAGCAGGAAATACTCAACGCTAATGGGGTAAAAATCTTCACAGGCACACCAGAAGGACTGGCTGCGATGATCAATATCGAAACCAGTTTCGCTACTCACCTATGCCTGAATCACGTAATAGTCATATTCCCTTACCCGGTTCAAGAGAAAAAGAATCAATCATGCCGCGTGAAGCTTATACCCGCATATACCTGCGCAGACGGCAGTCAGATCAAATATATGCAGCCAAAGGGTGTTCCGACCCGGCCTTATATAATCGATTCAGTCTGGAATACTAGGAAAGTCCCTTCCATTGATCTGTTCATAGTAGAAGGCGAGAAAAAGGCTCTGCTGCTGAATCAGGCAGGGTTTCCCACTATAGCGCTGCCTGGGGCCTACAACTTCAGAAATACCGGCGAAAGCCAGGCTGAAAAAATCGACCTTTCTGAGGATTTACGAGCCTTCACCTGGACTGGCAGAAATGTCTACATCGCCTTTGATGCTGACTTCAGAACGAATAAACAGGTTAGACAGGCAATGTTTGAACTGACGTTCAGACTTGAAAAACACGGGGCTCAGGTCAAGATTACAACGTGGGACCCCAGAGATGGAAAAGGTATCGACGACTTAATTGTTGGCAAAATTGATAAACAGGAGACTTCTTATGACAAGTAACTCAAAAATTACAATCCATGGCCTTAAACAGGCCGCAGTAACGATAGACAGCGCTGTCTTTGCCAGCTATAAAGACGAAGTAGTAGCGGGAACAGCAAAAGTTGCAACTGGTTTTGCCGACCTGGAAATTGCAGCTAATCGATTCTCAAAAATATTCGGTGTCAAGCCTGCGTCCTTGATTGCTGACATGAAGAAGGCATATAAGGCGAACCAGAAGAATCGGGCCGCGAGTCAGACTACCGAATACACGATCGAAGATGGTTGCCTGACCCATATTACCGCTACAGGACCCAAGAAAATTGCTGACTGTGCTGCCAAGATCGTGACCATTCTTAAGAGTGAAGATGGCAACATACTCTACAAGGTTAAAGGAAAAGTCGCTGAGGGAGAAGATTTCTCTTTCAATATTACGGCAGAGGACTTCTCTGACCAAAGAATACTTAAAACTGCTCTGGAAGTAAGAATGGGGCATACCTGCACTGTTGCCGCGAATATGTCTGCGCACCTGGGGCCTGCCATAAAAAAAATGTCAGATCGAGATATTCTGACTCTGTTGTCATACAACACTACAGGCTGGAAAACTATCAATGATGAAAGGCGCTTCCTGATACCAGGTAACGATCTTGAAGGGGTAGAAATATCACTGCCAAACCCGAAGCACTGTTACCATATCTCGAAGGATGCTGACCCTGAAAAGGCTCTGGAGGCTCTAGACCATCTGTTGATGGCCCACCCACCGGAACTAACGACTGTGGCCTTTGCATTCATCATGCAGCCACCTCTGGCAGAACTGGCTGGCTGGCAGGAAGAACGCTACTGCCTGTTTATCCAGGGTCTTACCGGCAGCCTGAAGACTGCATTTGTACAAACCCTGATGTGTGTGTGGGGCGAAAAATTCTGCCAGGACAGCACCCTTGTCAAATGGGGTGAAGGCGCAACCAATAATGCAATTATGGCACTCGCTTCTGCTGCCAGAGATATGCCGTTCCTTCTCGATAATTACAAACCCAACACCGGTGGGGGTGCAAAGGCCTTCATCAATATAATTCAAAATATTCTTGAAGGCGGTGAGAAAGAACGTCTGCAGAAAAACTCTGAACTCCGAGTGGCTAGAAAAATAAGTGCATGGCCGCTCTGCACGGGTGAAGACATCCCTAACAGTGATGCTGCAACGATAGCCAGGTTGTTGGTCATGCATGTTCCGATGAAGAAAGGTTTCAATGAAGAGCTGAGAGTGGCACAGAATTTATCGGCGCATCTTAATGCCATAGGTGCTCAGTGGCTTCACCTGCTTGAATACTGGGCAGATAAGCCTGACCTTATTCAGGGCATACGTGAACTCTCTGCCGACATTTGCCGGAAATGGAGCGACTGGTTGCAAAAAAATTGCCCGAAGATGATCAACAAGTTGCGTATTGCCATGAATCTGGCGAGTAATGAGTTTACCTGGCGTCTGCTATTGAGTATCCCACAATTCCAGCCGGTTCTACAGAAATACTCAGAAGCCCATGCCAAGGGGTTGATGGATATTGCCCTTAATCTGGAAAGCTCAACAAGAGAAGCAACCGAAGCCGAAAGGTTTCTTGATGCCCTCAGAGAGGCTATTCAGACTGGCCAGTTAAATCTGAATAGTAGTAGAGGGTTCTCTAAGAAAACAGATTCTGATGTTTATCTGAACTACCACGGCTGGTGGGAAAATCAAGATCTATGTATCAGTCCTGAAGTTGTTATAGCTATCCTCAAGAGAACCACCGGCCTCTCGAACAACGAGATGTCAAAGCAGACGCTGTATCGTCAACTAAATGGTCTGGGTGCTATCGCCGGGCACGATACGGATTTAAACACCAAGACCTTCTACATCGACGGTAAAACCTGCCGGGCCCTGTATCTCAAGGGTTCATTTGTCAGGTATCAGATACCAGATGACGAAGCCCCGGACGGAAGTATCCCATTCTGATCACAGACCCTCACAGGCAATCACATCCTTTATCCTGAAGGGTGTGATGCCTGGAGTTCCGCTCCTGCAAACAATTCATACATCTTATTCTTAACCCTTATCACAGTATCACAGGTATTAAGAATTACTTATACGTAAGAAAGGTATTTTTTAACATGATTGATCCGAATAAAAATAATCTATATGGAGGTAGGCCCTATCTTAAAAAAGGCTGTGATTCTGTGATCCCTGATCTGGAAGGGATATTGACAGACATCCGATCTCAGGCGGCACCGAACAAACCAGAATCCAGTTCAGTTGCCGCCACAGGACTGCTTTCACGCTACCGCCAGACATTTATCTCGCAGTCAGGCAAACTGTCCGGCTATACCCTCCGCGAAGGTTCGAGTAGCTTCCCTTTTGGATTTAAAACCATGAAGGAATGCAGCATAATAGGCCACCCTGGGGACGGCAGATTACCGCCATCCCTGGTTATTGCCTCCCCGGAAGTAATGTTGATTGCACAGCATTCCGCCCCTGACGATGAGCTGAAAGCAGTTCTCCACGGCCTGGCGCTGACTACTGTTTATGGCCATGATCTGAAAACCGTCTTCCAGCCATTGGTGAAGAAATTCGGCAGCCACATCATCCCTCGAAGGCTATACGACACCATTGCAGCTGCAGAGATACTTCATTTCAGCCAAATCTCAGATAAATCCCTGCCGGATCTGAAAAGCCTGTTACAGGCTCATATCAAACCTTGTCATATCCCGTCTGAGCTGAGAGAAACTTTTCAGAAACCCGAAGATATATCACTGCAGCAGGCTCTCCTGTTGCCATACCTGCATAAGGAACTGATGGTTGAGGCAAGAAAACGGTTTGGCTCAACCCAGCCGGTTGAAATTGAGAACGCATTCATACCGGAGCTTATACGTATTGAAGCCGCAGGCATCCCCGTTGATGCAGCAAGCCTGATACCGCACCTTGCCCCCCTTGAGAAGCGCATGGCAGAGCTGAATAAGGCCATGGAAGAGTCTGTGGGTAAAAATATTGACGTTCGGGATCGCATTCGTGCAGAGATGCAGCCAGTTCAAGCCGAGATAAGCTTCATCAAGAAGTTTACACAGACAGACAATGGCAGGGTCTTCGCCACCTTTAATTCATACTCCTGCGCATCTGGCCGCATATCGACATGCAACCCGAATGTGCAGGGTATTCGCCGCGACTACAAGGACGTGCTGTATCTCGCTCTGCCGGGGAAAGCAATAATCTCAGTAGATTTACCTGCATCCCAGCTCAGAATTGCCAGCATTATCGCTCAAGACAAGCATCTTATCGAGGCAATCAGGGCAGATAAGGACCTACACCGTGAAACCGCTTCCAGACTGTTTAAAAAGTCTCCAGAAGAAATTTCCGAAGTGGAACGCCAGATCGGAAAAACTGCAAACTTTCAGCTTCTGTTCGGCACTGGTGCTGAAAGCTTCAAAGAAAAACTCGAACAACAAGTTGGCAAAAAATTCAATCTCAGAGACGTAAAAGGCTTCATGAAAGCATTTAGAGAAGGCTACCCGGGCATCGCAGCCTGGCAGGATCAAATCGAAGCTGACACCAAAAAAACCGGGAAAAAAGGCATCCAGGTAACCACTTTATCCGGGAAAAAAATTCATACCTGCGATTACAACAAGGCTCTCAACTATGCCGTTGCGGGATCTGAAGCTGAAATCATAAAGTCTGCAGCCACATACTTCGCTACCGAGTGTCGTGAACGTGGCATAGATGGCAGGATTATCAACATGATTCACGATTGTGTAGTGGTAGAAACAGCTATTGATGACAAAGAAACCGCTGCCGGTCTGCTCAAAGAAGCTGTCGAATACTCAATGAATAAGACTCTTCAAACCTTTCTTACCCCGGCGACAATAGACACCATGGCAGAATCGCCATTAGTCCAAGCTGCATCAGCAACCGTCCAGTCTGAACCGGTCGATGCTCAGCAATCAATAATTATTCAGGAGAATAAAAATGAAAACATTGGTAATAACGCGAAATAAAAATTTCACCAGACTTATCTCGGCAACAAAGAATCGAGAACATGATCTGTTCGGGGTCCCCTTGGTTATGGTTCTGGGTGCATTATTGGAGTTAATCAAGAAAAAAGGTCTGGAAGCCGGTTTTTTCGGACTGGGGATAATCTGTGAAAAAGTTGGTATGTTCGATCAGTTACAAGAGATAACTGCCTACATTGCCCATAATCTAGGCTCAGCAATCTCAGAAATTTACGAACATTCAACACTTGATTGGTAGAAAAAACAGCGGGTCGAAAGGCCCGCCTTTTTTATGCCTCTACGGCTCAGCTATTGCCTGATTCAACGCCTGATGTATAATACTGGTGAATAAATACAGGAGCGATCAATGAGAAGAAATGAAAGTTACTGGAGAGGTGATT
>JAKQQP010000508.1 GCA_029564115.1 Candidatus Rifleibacteriota bacterium
CCGGAAATGATGCCTCCCCTTGTGAAGCGCGGCCGCCGCGGCGATATCGGCAAGTTCTGCGGTTTTGCCATGCGGATTATCTTCTAAGAACCTGCTCATGTCTGCTGCCACGGCTTTAATAGCTTCTTCGCTGCGTGCCGAAAGAGGAAACACAAGTGGTAAATCCTTATCAATAACGGGTTTTCTTTCAGGGGCAGGGCTTTGCGTGTGTTCGCGCAGAACGACGTGGGCATTGGTGCCGCCGAAACCAAACGAGTTAACGCCGGCTACCTTTGGCTTTGTGCCGGTGTCAGGCCATGCTTCAGTAACTGTCGGAATTCTGATGTTCAGCTCTTCGAACGGAATATGCGGGTTGGGTTCGACAAAGTGAAGATTCGCAGGAATCTTTGCGTTTTTCAGCATCAGAGCGGCTTTTACCAGGCCGACCACGCCGGCGGTCGACTCGGTATGCCCGAGATTGCTCTTTGCCGAGCCGATGATGAGGCGGTTACTTTTTGCGCGGCTCTGCGAAAGCACGGTTCCGATTGAACGGGCCTCGATCGGGTCACCGACCGGGGTGCCGGTGCCGTGTGCTTCGACATACTGCACGTCATGAGGCTGAATTCCGGCTTTTGCGAGAGCTTCGGCGATCACGCGTTTCTGGGCGTTTTCGTCAGGAACTGTCAGCCCGGCACTTTTGCCATCCTGATTTACTGCACTGCCGCAGATCAGGGCATAAATAGGGTCATTGTCTTTAAGGGCGTTCGAAAGCCTTTTTATCACCACAGCACCGGCACCCTCAGATCTGACGTAGCCGTTTGCGCCGGCGTCAAAGCTTTTGCAGCAACCATCAGGTGAAATAAAGCCGCCCTTGCACAGGGTCATGGTAGAGTCGGGCCTGATGAGAATCTGAATGCCACCGGCAATGCCAACATCGGTCTCGCCGCTCAGAATGCTTTGACAGGCGAGATGAACTGCAACCAGAGATGATGAGCATGCCGTGTCAATTGCAACGCTCGGACCTTTGAAGTCAAATAAATAAGAGATCCGGTTTGCAAGAATCGAAATACCCATGCCGGTTGCCGAGTAGGTGCCATAAAGGCGGTGATCGTTGCGGTCGAAATTCAGGTTTTCGTATTCATGCAGAGAAGCACCGATGAACACTCCGGTTTTTGTTCCAGCGAGCTTTTCCGGGGCTATGCCGCCATCTTCAAGGGCTTCCCATGTGACTTCCAGCATTATTCTCTGCTGCGGGTCCATGAACCCGGCTTCGTATGGCGAAATGCCGAAAAATTCCGGATCGAAGCCCGCAATGTCTTTTAAAAAGCCGCCCTTGCGGGTGTAGACTTTTCCGATTCTTGTTCTATCCTGGTCGAAAAACGCTCTGATGTTCCACCTGTCAGGTGGCACTTCGCTGATCAGATTTTTACCTTCAATCAGGGCCTGCCAGAACGATTCTGGGTTGTTGATGCCGCCGGGAAGCCGGAGCCCAATCCCAACAATCGCCAGAGGTTCAATCTGATGCTGCATTTCGCTTGTGTCCCATCACTAAAAAGGCTTTCAAACAGAGCTGAAATTATATCTCATCCTGTTTCGATTTCTCAAAAAATACTTTTTTTGCTTTACAGTCCCCGTCTCAGAGCGCTAAAATACCAGCTCAGGTTAAATATTTGTTTAGAGTTTGAGAGTGCCCCCCCCCAATCAAGCCCGGCGTCTGAGCTCTTACTTTTAATTACACCTGCTATTCAGCCTTGAACTGCCCTTGGAGACTACATGAAAAAGTGGAAAATTTTTGCTGACTGCATACTGCTTTGCTGTCTTCTTTCGCTCGTTGCGTGCAGATTTGATCCCTTTGGCCTTTATGGTGATTCTGATGAATTCACTGCAGAGACACCGATTATTGCCGGTTTCACGCCGGCGCAGGTTCAGCAGATTGTTGATGACATCAAAAATAACAAGGCAGTTCTGCCTGTTTCTCTTGCAGTGCCGGCCTACAGTTTTTACCGGTTCGATTATTCCAATGCCGCCGGCGGCCACCGTGGCTCGACCATTCTTAGCTACGACCAGGCCGTTGGCTCAGCGCCTTATGGTATTGAAACGACGTCGCGGGTGCTGATATTCGAGGCCATGAAAGCCAGAGCGGGCTATTCCTTTGACTTTTTCGCTTTTTCCGACAGT
>JAKQQP010000530.1 GCA_029564115.1 Candidatus Rifleibacteriota bacterium
CCGATGAGCCAGATGGTGCCGCCCAGATGGACCCGGTACGCGATGCGTTCAGCCGCCTCGGCCAACGCCTCGACATTGAGCGCGGCCGCCTCAACGATGGCCTGGGCCGAGCGGCCCAGAGCTTGCCGGATTGCGTCGGGTATCATGCAATTACCTCCATGCCATACTAACCCAAATTGACCTCGATGAAATATCTGTCGCCCAGCTCTTTTTTTAGTGTTTCAACGGGGACAATGTGCCCACGAGTATCATTCAGCTGGTTGTATTTTTTCTGTTGTGTTTCTCTGAACTCGTAAATTCGAGCATCATTAAATGCCCACCGGCGAAGTAAAACGAAGTTGATGATGTATAACGTGTTTACATCGAGAAAGTGATAAAACAGCCAGTCGGCGTTCAGTTTTTTCATCCATCCTTCATTGACCGGGAAATTGCTCCATGACTCCAAAAACAAGTTGCCGGTATACTTGCGTTCAGCCTTGATTTCAATCGTATACAGGTGCCCGTTTTTGTTCACAAACACATCGCCATATTTTTCTTGAAGTTCTTTCGCTAATCTGCCTTTTTCAACAACAACGAATTGTCCATTGTCGGACCACTCGATCCGAAACTTCGGAGCGAGAACTTCAAAGCTGGTCCGTTCGATGCTTCTGCAGTCGTCAAATGCCGTCATATTTCACCGCGATGACACCGAATTTTGAAAAAATTCGATGGAACTCTTTAATCTTGTTGCCGAAATACACAATAGCGTTGCTGTGTGTCGGCATACTTGGCCCACCGTTCTCGCCGTAAAATTTAATTCGGTGGTCTGGAAAACAAATCGGGAACTCCCACAGCGGGAAAAACCACTTGTTGCCAGGAGCTGCTATAACAAGCAGTACAGCCTCTGTGCAGTTACCTGATTTGTATTGGTTTATCAGATACCGGCTCCATGTTTCTTGCCGGCTGCCGTCCTCGTCCCGGCCATATGGTGGGTTCAACCATACCCGGCCATGCCACTCGAAGTTGAGGCCGTTATCGTCTTTGGTGAAATACCGAACAGAACGGATCGTGTTATTGGCATACTCACAGCTTGCCGGGTCAAGATCAATAACGCCGCCAAACAGCTCTCTGGCTGCGTCAACGTATGGAGCCGGCGTGTACCACTCAACAGACTCGCTCGAATGAAGAATATTTCTAACACCAGATAAAAGCTCTTTTGCTTTTTCTGGTTCCAAAACGATAACTTTTGCCGCATCGATGATGGTGCTCTTTGGCAACGATAGCCCAGAAACAATGTCTGATTCGAGATCCGGCGCTACGTCGCGCAGGGCGTCAACGGC
>JAKQQP010000531.1 GCA_029564115.1 Candidatus Rifleibacteriota bacterium
CTGCTCAAAAATATCCAGCGCCAGAACTTTCAGGCCCTGCACGAAGGCGGCAAAACCGGCATCATGAAAGAATGGCTCGAAGGCCTGATTCACGCCACCGGCCTCGCGCTTGCCCTTATTCAGCCAGCCCTGGGCCTTTAATTTTGCGCCGGGCAGAATGATTTGTAATTGGTTCCAGAGCTTGGGTGGTCAGAAGCTCTAAAATGATTTATAATCGTGATGTAATTGCGGAGGACTTTATGACAACAAAAGAAAAACTGATAAGTGAAATAGACCATCTTCCGGAGGAAATTCTCGGGGAGATCCTGAAATTTATTAAATCCCTCAAAAAGAAGACAGTTGCTGGTAAATGCCCGCGTAATTTCAAGCTTAAAGGGCAATTTGACGATACCGATCTGAGAAAAAGGGCTTATGAGTAAGATTCTGATCGATACAAACGTGATGGTTTATTCTATAGATCAGGAATCCAGGTATTTTTCGGCAAGCAATCGCCTTATTAATTCTGAAAACAACATTTATATTTCCTCGAAAAGTCTGGCAGAGTTCTTTGCCGTAGTTACCAGGGCGCCGGTTATATCGATCTCAGCAAAAGAAGCTCTGGAAATCGTCGAATGGTTTACCGCCAGTTTTCAAATTGTGTTTCCAGATTACCGGTCGCTGGATATTTTGCTGAAGCTTCTGAAAAAACATCAGCCTAAGGGGCTGAAAATTCATGATTTTGAAATTTTGAGCATCGGTATAGCCCAGCAGATAGATGAACTTGCAACTTTTAATGCCAAAGACTTTGCTGCAGGCGAAGGCATAGCCATTCTCGACTTGAAAAACCTCTGAAGATCTTATTGCCGGCAGAAATCAGTCAGATTCAATGTTTAAAACCCGAAAACCGGCGGATTAATTGTTCTGACAGTCAGGCCACGCATTGGCCGGTTCAGTGGTATTGCACCGGCGGCGTCGGTTGCATTATACTGAATTCTGCGGGGTGATCGCGCCAGAATTTTGTCGAAGGGAACTGAACGGTGAAACAGCAACGTCAGTTTGTCAGCTTTAACTGGGCAATTAAAAGGCTCTTGCGCAGCAATGCCAATTTCGACATTCTCGAAGGTTTTCTTTCAGAACTCCTGAAAGATGACATCAAAATTCTCTCGATACTCGAAAGCGAGAGCAACAGAGACTTTGCCCGGCAGAAATCCAACCGTCTCGACCTGAAGGTTGCCAACGGCAAAAACGAGATCATCATCATAGAAATCCAGTATGAACACGAATACGACTACTTTCAGCGTATTCTGTTTTCGGCATCTATGGCCGTAACCGAGCATCTGGCCGAAGGCTCGGCCTATTCAGAGGCCGTGAAGGTTATTTCGATTAACATTCTCTATTTCGATCTCGGGCATGGCGAAGACTACGTCTACCGTGGCCAGACCGTTTTTACCGGTATGAACCGCCACGACGAGCTTACGCTCAGCCGCGAACAGCAGCTGCTGTATAAGCAGACGACGCCGCGCGAAATATTCCCCGAATATTACCTGATTAAGGTTAACAACTTCGACAATGTGGCCCGTAATACGCTCGATGAATGGATATATTTCCTGAAAAACGAGGAAATCAAACCCGGTTTCAGGGCCAGAGGGCTGCAGCAGGCCAAAAAGCGCCTCGACATCATGAGGCTCAGCGAGGCCGAACGCCTCGACTACCGGCGCCATTCAAACGATCTGCACTATCAGGCAAGCATGGTAGAGTCTTCTTACGGCCTCGGCAAGATCGAGGGTCGCGAAGAGGGTAAAAACACTGCGCTTGCCCAGACCGCGATAAAAATGTTCAACAGAGGCATCAGCCCCGAAGCCATCGCCGAAATAACCGGCCTGACCGTCGAACAGATCGAAAAACTGATCGCCGGCAAAAACCACGTCTCAGACCCCGCCACTCCCTTCAATCCGGCCACCCGCAAGCCCCGCACCCGAAAACGCCCTGTATAAAAGCCCGTTTTCAGGTAAATTCCCCCTGGGAATTTACCTCCACTCGATCTCGCT
>JAKQQP010000538.1 GCA_029564115.1 Candidatus Rifleibacteriota bacterium
CAAAACATCTGACTGGCGCCACAAAACCGGCTGCCATTTTCCAGCCGATGTAACCACAGAGAATAAATATCAGAACCATAGACAGTCGCAATTCTGACTGGAAACGCCGGTAATTTAGAATGTCAGCCGAAACCGGTATCAGCGCTGAAAGCTGATAATCGATAAGATCATAACCGGGAAAAGTGGCAAAAAACCATTTCTGGTCTTCCCAGTCAGTTTCAATGACAAGAGGCTCTGCTGCATAACTGCTCAGATGAGACATCAGAGCAATTTTATCTGGCAACAGGCCATAAACAAACTTCATAAACCCAAATTTTCCCCCTGAAGCAACGCGCCCAAAAGGAGCCTTAAGATACCAGCCAGGGGCATTCTTTTTCTTGATCAACCATACCGGTCGAAATGAACTCTGATCAAAATTTGCAACCCAGCGATTAAAGGCCACGCATTCAAGAGAAGGCGGGTACACAGCAACCAGCAAAGCACCGTTCACCGACGATTCTTCACCCAGAAAACGGTGATAAAGAAACGCCTGATCACCAAATCCGCTCAATTTAGTCAGATGCGTATAAGTATGTGACATTGTCGGGAATATTTCAGGCAGCAAAACACTGCTCATTATCCCAAGAACCTCTTCGGCCTGAGCCTTGAGCAGCACATCCTTCTCATCGCCGTCGTTGAGAGCGGGATTCATTGCCTGAAGAGTCGGCAGAAAAATGCTGGCACCAAGATTCTGGAAAAATTTCTCTTCAGAATTGTTACTCCCGACAAACCTCGACACCATTCGGCCACTGTCGCCTACCAACAACACATTTTTCATGACCACTCCATTTTCCACAAATGTGTCGAGAAAGCCGCCAAGCCATTCTTTTTTTTCGTAGTCAGACATCGCGCCAAGCTTTACTTCAATCCCAGAGCTTTCTGCCTGATGAATGAGGTTATCTGCAAGAGAGCAGATGCGTGTTCTGAAAAGCTTGATCGATTTGTCGAAAGCATCGAGAGCTTCTTCACTTTCAGACCTGATTCTCTGCAATGAAGAATTCATGGTCGAATCAAGATAACGCTCGAGGCTTATTGTTGCCAGAAGAAATGGTGGAAGAAGAAAAATTGAAACAAGCACCGCGAGCTGCACCCTCAAACCAGCCCGAATCTTTTTCAGCATAATCAGGTGATTACCACAAAAGTAAACTATCAAAGCAAACCACGCGACCAGGAGGCTGAAGACAGTTTTTCGCAAAAGCTTTATCGAAGGCATTTCTGACGGCACTGGCCTGGCGATGACAATACTGCGATTGCCAAGGTCTGGCAGGGCTGTCTGCGTGTAGAGCCAGTTCGCTGTTCGCATAACACCCCTGACACGACGTTTCCTGACCTCTGCGAGTTCAGGATAATTATCAAAATCGCTGTTCTGAATCCATTTCGAATGCCTTTTGCTTTCTCCTGGCGGTGATAGGGAAATACTGGCCCCAAGACGACCAAAATTATCGACAAGACTCTTTTCAAAGCGCTCTTCGCACGCACGGCGATAATTGTCTTCATCGAAAACAAGAACAATGAGAGCCGCAATATTTTCCAGCCCCTGAGAAAGATCACCGGGGCCGGTTTTTATCGCGGCCATGAGATTTTCAGCCTCTGAAACCCGGCCTTTTTTTAGAACCGGAAACCACATGAAATGGAACTGGCGATTATTGATAAAGCAAGGCTGGAAACACCTGGCAGAAGCACAGATAAATCTTGCCAACTCTGCATCTGCTTTATCATCAAGATAACTTTTGAATTTTCTGCTGCTTGCATCCCTGAATTCATTTGCAATGTTCATATCAGCAAGATATGACAGCCCTCTGTAAGCCAGTAGACGCAAAATTTCCGCCTCAATCTCCGTGTTTTCACCGGATGAAAGCTTTTCCTGAAGTTCGTTTCCGTGAACCACCATGTCTCTCGATTGCGAGGCGACAGTCAGCAGCATCCAACGATATCGCCCCGGCAGAGATGCCGAGTTTGAACTTAAAATGGCAGCAAACTCTGAAAAGGCGTCTCCCCTGATTTCGGGCTTCTCGACCAAGCTGTTAAAGTCTTCAGTCAGCTCAGAAGCAATGTCGAAGCCAATATGGAGTTTTCTGAGAGTCGCTCTCTGAGCAAACTTCAGGTCATTCAGCAGATGCCTCCTTACCACTGATTCGGTCTGTTCGGCACCTGCCAGGGCATAGCGTTTAAAACTCCCCCAGACCGCGAGCGATATCAACATGGCTGCGAGCGCTACCACCACGGCCAGCATAAATCTTGTCTTATTTAGTTCATGATTCTGCAAGGCTTTTCACCTCAAAAAATCTTGAATCACTTACGATCGGCGCATATTCAAATCCGGTAACGGCGTTTTTAATATCTTCAGTAACAACAATTCCGGTAAAAGAACCCAATTTCGAAGCTGTTTCGGCATCTTCTGCCACATGCAGGGTGTCCCCGGCAATCGTGTAGTCAAGCCTTACCCCAGAATTTCCCATTATTCCAGCAAGAATTTCGCCACGGGCAAGCCCGATACCGATATCAACCCTAAATAAACCCGCGGCCTTGCGCTCTTCCTGGATAAGTCCGTGTATCCTTTTCATCTCGACTGCAGCATTTAGAGCCTGATTAACCATCGGCCCGGCGTCTTCATAAAAAATTGCCCAGACTGCGTCGCCCACAAAACGGTCGATAACACCGCCTTTTTTTTCTATTGCTGCTGCCATAGCGCTCAGATGATGATTGACCATATCAAAGACATCTTCTGCCGGGAACTCTTCTGAAATAGTCGTGAAAGAACGGA
>JAKQQP010000539.1 GCA_029564115.1 Candidatus Rifleibacteriota bacterium
TTTGAAAAATTCTGAAAGTTTTCCGGAATTTAAAAAGTGTGAGCGAAAAAAATCAAAGCTGGAGGTTGTTATGAAGAAACGTGATAAAAGTGCTTCAAGCTCTGACAGCGAATTCAAAAAGCTCCCCAGACGCCTGCAGAAGCTTATTCTGCGCATCTACGACGAGCAGGAAACCTACGAATACGACAACCTGCCGGGCGACAACCACTACGGCTACAGCTTCGACAGCTACTGAACTTAAAATTAACCAGTCAGATCAGCAATTCTCGTTCAAAAACCTAATCCTCAATATCAAAATTGCGAAGGCGAGAAGGCACGACCGCGCCAATCCTGTGGCGGTCGCGCATAAGCACCTCGTGTGCCAAACGGGATTGCTTTTTCGGAAGCTTGTTTTGAACAGGATGTGCACATGCAGAACCGCGCAGGATAGAGCGGTTCTGCTGAGCGAAAACTTGTGAGTTAAAATCCGGCTGATAGGCCGAAGCTGCCACTTTACGAAGACAACCAGTTGAACACAATTGTTTATTGATCAATGTTTAATAACTCACTGAGAATTGCTGTAGTCAGATGTTACTGGCTTTTGATGAGAATTCAAAAAATGTCGGAAACTACTGGTTGATGGTTATAGCTCTGTTAGCTGAACAGAACGCGAAACGGAAAACTTTTTATAAAAAATGAAAAAATGTTCGGGTTTTCCGGAATTGAAAAAAGTGAACGCGAAAAAATAGTCAGAAACTCTCGATTCAGAAAGGAGCCCTCTTATGTTTAAACGCCTGTGGAACCTCTTAACCGGAATTCTGAGTTCAACCCTGCGTCTCTTTGAAGCCGCCAACCCCAAGGCGCTCATCGAAGCCGAAAAAATCAACCTGCGCAACCAGCTCGCCCGCTTTAACCAGGGCCTCGCCGAGCAGGCCGGGCACGTTTACCGCCTGTCGCACCAGGCGCAGGAATGCTGCGACCAGGAACAGAAACTTATTACCCGTATCAGAGCCCTGCTGAAAGCCGGGGAACAGTCACAGGCAGCCCGTCTGGCCCTGCAGTTGAGCACCCTGCAGCGCGAAATCAATGACCTGCGCACCCGCTGCCGCGTTGCTGAAGAAACTTATCAGGGTCTAGAAAAGGCCCGTGACCGCGCTGTGACCGACGCCAATGCCCGCCTCGAAAAACTCGAACAGATGGTTTCGCAGACCGAGATCATCACGGCCCAGAACGAGCTTATCGAAATGGCCGGCAAGCTGAACCTTTCGCTCGGCAGCGCCCATCAATCGCTCGATGCCGCCAGCGAAACCATTGAAAAAACACACCAGCTGGCTCTTGGCCGCGCCCGTGTGGTGCGCGGTGAAGTTGGCCGCCAGCTGCAGGACCTTGCTGCCGGGGAGGCGGAGCGCAAGTTTCTTGAAGAGCGCGCCCTGGCCGAATTCCTGGCCGTCAACGACCTGGTCGTTCCGCTCGACAGACCGAAACAACCGTCGATACTGCCCGTTAGAGTCGAAACCCGCTGAAAGCGCCTACTTAATGCCAGTTTCAAATAGTTTTTAAATAATTGCACTGCTGATTTGCCCGTCATTCCGGGCGTAGACCCGGAATCCATGAATTTAATGCAGTTATCCTGCTGGTTTACCGTGTTTATGCCAGTGACGGTTATAGACGGAAATCTCATCGATAAGGCCTTAGAACATAAGGGGGAAAAATCATGAAGGCAAGTTTCATTACCTGTGCTGATTTTAACGACAATGCCGGTCTGGTCACCGGGTTCCTGCGCCTCGAAATGCCGCGCGCCGCCGTCGAAAAAGCCAGACC
>JAKQQP010000557.1 GCA_029564115.1 Candidatus Rifleibacteriota bacterium
AAGATTTTCTTGATTTAGTTTTTTCAAAATAAGTAATTCCTATGTTGTATATGGTTATAACTTAATAATAACAATTGGCCACAGAATTTGCAATTTGATTTTATCCCGTCGGTCTCTTTGCACTGCAGGTGTGTCTGATCAGGAAATCAGCGATTTAACAGGCTTTACACCCGCCGAACTGCAAAAAATCTTCTCCCGTTCGTAAACGACGCCATAATTGCTGAGAAGCCGCCGAAAAATAATTCAGGCGAAAACTTGAAAAATTTTTTCCCTTTTTCCTTTTGAAGTTGATTTACCTGCAGGGCCTGTTTTTAAGGCCCGCAGAAATCAGCGGAGGGAAAATATGGCGAAACCGATCGCAAATGCGGTGTCGAAGGGCGAGCCCAGGATTTATTCGTTTTTGAACGACTTTGTTTTTAAATGGATATTCGGCCAGGAAAAGAATTCGAAATTCACCATCTGCCTTTTGAATGCGCTTCTTCACCTTGAACGTGGCAGAAAAATCAGGGAAGTGACGATTCTCAACCCGTTCAATGAAAAGGAATTCAAAGACGAAAAGCTTTCGGTCGTCGACGTCAAGGTTCAAGACCACCAGGGAAGAATATACATCGTCGAGCTGCAGGTGCTTCGCGACCGAAGTTTTGTGCAGCGCTCGATATATTATCTGGCAAAGGTTTACAGCCGCCAGCTGAAAGCGGGGCAGCATTACCGAAATCTGCAACCGGTAACCGCCATTTCGATTCTAGGCTTCAATCTCTTCAAACGATCAGACCGGATTCAGGAAATTTTTAACTTCACCAACCAGGAAGGCACCCTCAAGCTCGATAAAACGCTGGAACTGCATTATCTCGATTTAACCAGATTCAACAAGGATAAACCGAGAAGTTGCCGCACCCGTTTTGAAAAATGGCTGCATGTCTTAAAATTCGGGCATCTGTATGGTAAAATGGAAACCGAACTCGATGATGAGTTGAAAGCTGAAGAAGGAGTCTCTGATATGGTCAGCGAATTCAAAAAAATCAACGCCGACGCCGAAAAGCGCCAATTGATGGAAGCCCGCGAAAAAAATCGCGATGCCCTGAAAATCATCAAGAACGATTCCTTCACCCGCGGCCAGAAAAGCGGCCATAAAAAAGGCAAAATCGAAGGCAAAATCGAAGGCAAGATCGAGGGCAAAATCGAGGGCAAGATCGAGGGCAAGATCGAAGGCAAGATCGAAGGCAAAGCTGAAGTCGCCCAGAAAATGCACGCTGCCGGCCTGTCGATTGAAGAAATCAGCGATTTAACCGGCTTTACACCCGCCGAACTGCAGAAAATCTTTTCTAGCACCTGACGGTTGTGGTGTGTCAGACATCGCCTTTTTAGCTCTTGATACCCGCTTCCGGTTTCCTGAGGCTGGCGCTTTTCCAAAAGTCGTTAGAAATTGCGCAGCTTAAAGCTCCATCTGCGGCTGAAAATAAGTTTTTCCGTTGCTTTTCTGTGCAACCTTAACTTCTAAGTAGCTGTTAGATATTTATTTGAAACAGATGCCTGGTTGTTATAGAATTGCCGGAAAACGGGGGTGCGTGATGAGAAAATTGAAAACCAGCATGGGGATACTTTTTGTCATTTGTTTTCTGACCTTCATTATTACAGGGTGCGGCCAGAATGAAACCAATCCTGTTGCGCCAGCAGAACGTTTAACAAAGCCGGAAACTTCCGGGCCGATCTCTTTCAGAATTCTTTTGCCCGGGCAGAATAATTCGGTATTTGAGACAGCCGGGTCACTTATCGGGTCTGTGAGGGCCGAAAGTTCAACTTTGCCAGATGTGACTTTCAAGCTCACACTGGTGAATATCGGTAATGCCGGAAACCCAGCCTCGAAAGTTATCAAAACTGTTAAAGCAGGCGCGGATGGTACGGCTGAAGTTACATTCAACGGTATTCCTGCTGGTACCTGTGTCGGCGATATACATATCGAGGGCGGAAACATAGCTGGTTTCAGCGATTTTCACGGTGCTGCCGATCTTATTGCCGGCGTGCCCAACACTCTTTACGTCACCCCAAAGGGCTCGCGGCTGCAGTCTGATTTTGTTGCACACGTTATCGAACAGATAGTTCAGACGCCGATTCTCTTCGGCAAGGCTTTGCCCGGGCTGACTTCTCAGGTTGCGCAGGCTATTTCCGGCCTTGATAGAAGTGGGGAATCTGCCTACAGTGACGCCGTTTCAATGTTTGCCCGTTACGTCGACCTGACCATTAAAATTTCGGCCGGCCTGATAAAAGTTTCTTACTTTGGAAATGGCAATGAAGCAGGTTCTGTGCCATTTGACAGCAATTATTATGAAGCCGGCGCTTTTGTTATGCTGGCAGTAAATTCAGGTAATCTTGCCCGTGCCGGTTTTTCTTTCACCGGCTGGAATTCCATGGCAGATGGCACAGGAACACATTACGACGCAGGAAGCACGATCAAGCTTGGCACTGAAGATTTGAATTTGTTTGCCCAATGGGCACCTACCGGGGTAGAGGCGCCGAATACGGTTGGGACGCTTGCGACAACCCAGCATGTTTACAGCTACAGCAATACAGCGGAAAATGTCTTGATGAAGCTGCCGGTGCAGAGCGGCACCACGGTTAACTACCTCCTTACCGTTACCAACAGCGGTTCAACTGCTCAAACGGTTCAGCTGTTTCCGGAAACCTTGCTCGTCGGCTCTAACCGCCACGAAGAAAGTCTGCGTGCCTCGTTGCTGACAGTCGAAGATGCTGAATTGATGCAGATGATGGCTGTTAAGGGGCGTCTCGAAGAAAAACTTCGCCGCGATACTATCAATGCCATGCGCCAGAGCGGCGGCAATCTGCGGGCCTCGCTGCGGGCATCTGATCACAGTGATGAGATTCTGGGAGGAATATACCCAATTTCGGTCGTCGCAGACGGAATGGGGTTTTCTTATTCCACCAGAAACTGCAAACTTGAGCGTATGACCGCCCACTGCAAAATTTTTGTCGACCAGGACAGTTTTGAATTGCTTA
>JAKQQP010000560.1 GCA_029564115.1 Candidatus Rifleibacteriota bacterium
TAAGCAATGTTAATTCCTGACGCTTGCATTGCCGCGCTGGTGCGCCCTGAGTATGATTTGCTCAAATGGGTAGAATCTAATCGCACGCTCGACCGGCGCAGCTCTGCCGAAACTGGGTTGAAGCGAGTAAGCAGAACGCCCTATCTTGTGCCGCTGTATCAATGGTTTGTGCAAGATACTGTAAAAGAGATCATCATACAGAAGCCCGCGCAGATCGGAATCACTGATTGGGTGGTTGATTGCATTCTGTGGATAGCAGTAAACGACCCAAGCCCGACCGCGCTATTTCTGGCAGATCAGGAGACTGCTAGAAAGATTATGCGTTTCAGGCTTGACCCGGCCTTTCGTGCTTTGGGGCTTGTGAAAAAGAAACAGGCGAAGAACTCGCAGCAGGATATAAGCAAGTTCGAGATACAGCTTTCTAACGGTTTCTACCTTGCGGTCGCGTGGGGCAGCTCAATATCACAAACTGCATCGATGAGCTTTAAGCGGGTATTCTGCGACGAGGTGAACAAACCCGGATACGCTGTCATAAAAGACGAAGGCGACACGTTAGACCGCATCAGAGAGCGAATGGAAACATTCGGCGACAGCAAGTTTGTGCTGCTATCAACACCGACTACCGACGCGGGCAAGATCACCACAGAGATTAACGCTGCTGATGTGGTCTATGATTACTGCGTGCCGTGCCCGGCTTGTGGCGTATTCTCACCCATGAAATTTGACGGTGTAAAATGGGAAGGCGGCAAAGCTGCGACGCGAGAACAGATCGAGGCAACGGCCCGGTATCATTGCCCGGCCTGTGGCGTCGAAATGACCGACGACGACAGGCAGATTGCAGTATCACAAGGGCAGGCGATTGCCAGAGAGCCGAAGAGCGGTGAGAAGATCGGCTACCAACTGCACAGGCTCAACAGCTTATTTAAAGGCGGCAACCTGGCGCGAATGGCTTACAATTTCACCAGGTCGCAAGATGACCCGCAGAAGCTGCAAAACATTATCAACAGCACTTTCGGCGAGCCATGGATACCACGCGTTTCTGTTTCTGCTGACGATGCCAGCAAAATGATCCTGGCTTGCAGATCCGCAACGCCTAAGTTAACGGTGCCGCCTGATACTTTGTGTCTTGTGGCAGGCGTTGATATGCAGATGCAAGGCTTTTGGTATGTTATCAGGGCTATCTGTGCAGACGGATCATCGGCACTGGTAGATTATGGCTACCTGCTGGAATGGCAGGATCTGGAAGAAATCATTTTTCGCAGACCCATTGGCGGAAAAAACGTTTGGAGAATGCTGATAGACACGGGCGGCGGCAAGACAGCAGACGCTTATATCTCACGCACAGAAGAAGCGTATCTATGGATTAGAGCTAATAACGGGCGCGGTGTGCAGCTATTCGCTTGTAAAGGCTCGAGTAAAACGATGGCGACAAAGTTATCTGTCGGGCAGCCGATTGAAAAAACACCATCAGGCAAGCCGCTAAAAGGCGGAATCAGAATCATACAGGTAAACACTCAGGCGATAAAAGACGCGCTCTGGTGGAAAGTGGAGCGCACCAACGAAAGCCCGGAAATGCCCGGTAACTGGTGGGTGTGTGCTGACGTAGAACAGCAGTATATCTCACAGTTTACGGCAGAAGAAAAGCGTCGCGACAGATCCGGGCTTGTCGAGTGGGTGCAGGTGAAGAAAGATAATCACTTGCTCGACTGCGAAGTCTACGCCTTTGCTGCGGCTGATCCTGAGCTATTCGGCGGCGTGCGTGGACTATCGCGGCAGCTGGCTATTGTGAAAGCTCAACAGGCGCGGGTTAATCCGGCACTGAACCAGAACAAGCAACCGCGACCTAATCCCTACTTGGAGGAATATTGATGGCATATGAAAACAGAATTTTGCTGATCAGGCGCATATTTCTTGCCGAAGATCGCGTGGTGGAATATAAGCCGCTTGAAACACTCTGCCCCGTATGCCAGTTTTTAGGCTTGCCGCCGGGGAAAGTATCGGTTGATCGCACGGCTGGCACGATCAGGTATTGCACTTGCGAGCAATGCAGCGCAACTTTCAGGGCAGAGGGGCCAAGTGTAGCAGAAATCAAGCAGGAAAAACAAGTCGTTGCAGAGATTGAATTGAATATTAAAACGAAAAAATCTATCAAAAAGGCATCAGGCAAGGGCCGGAAACGATAACACGCTAACAATGCGGCAGGTAGAATTGTTCTACTTGCCATTTTTTTTTGCCCGGATTGCCTTAATAATAAAAGTAAGAACACGCAAGGGGAAACACAATGGGTTTAGCTGATCTTCAGGCCACGCTTGCAAAATATGTCACCGCTCGTGACGCGATTCTTACGTCGCAATCATACAGCATCAACGGCAGATCGGTTACCCGTGCAGACCTTGGCGAAATTGAATCACAGATTTCTATTTTGGAATCCCGCATCGGCAGACTGACGCGCGGCGGCCCGTCGATTAAATCGCCGTCGCTAGGGGCTTAACGTGATATACGACACAATCACAAATATTATTGCGAAATCAATCGCCCTGGTAGCGCCTGGCTACGCAAGGGAATATTTGCGCAACCACCGAGTATGCCGGGCTTATGAAGCATCGAAAACTACCGGGCCAAATCGAAACTTCAAGCCGGCACAGGCTTCAGGCGCACAGGAAATAGAAACTTCATGGCTTGCTGTAACGAATAAAACTCGCGCCCTTATGCGCGATAATAGCCACGTTGCGGGAATGACCCGGCGTTTTGTTGCTGCTCTGGTTGGGGAAGGCTCATGGCCTCGCCCGAAGATTCTGAAGGCAAGCGCGTCGAGTGCGTTTGATTTTGAATCTGAGATTAACAGGCAGATTCTCGCCCGTTGGGAGAAATGGGCCGCTGACGCTTGCGCAAATGGTGATAGCATTTACCAGTTGCAGCGCGTCGCTGCTTCTGCTTTTTTCATTGATGGCGGCTTGCTGATCAGGCGAATTGTTAAAAGCAGGCGCATGATGCTTGAGCCTATCGAGCTTGACCAGCTTGACAGGCTGAAAGATACAGACTCAGGCGCTAAGATTCGCATAGTTGGCGGCAAAGAGCTTGACGAGTTTAATAAACCCGTTGCGTATTGGATTAAAAAGCGCTTCCCGACAGAGCTTGACTCGGCATCTGAGCGCGTTCCTGCCGAGGAAATCATTGATATATTTGACCGTGACCGGGCATCAAGCGTTGGCGGCATTAGCAGACTTGCGCCGTCGGTTATGAATTTCCATAACATCGGCAAATACCGCGCCGACACGATGAGCCTCGCCCGAACCGCCCTGGGATTCGGCGTGTTTGTGCAGACAGAATTTCCTGAAGATAATTTTGCGAGCACAGCAACCGCTGATACAGATCCTGACGGCAGAGAATATGAATTTGTGACGCCCGGCGGCATTCATTATTTACGCCCCGGCGAAACTATCAACCAGGTTAAACCAGAAAACCCCGGCACGCAGTATGAGCCTTTTTTGAGGGCTGAGTTGCGCGGCGCTTCTGTTGGCGCTGGTATGAGCTACGAATCAGTTAGCAACGACGGCAGCCAAACCAACTTTTCAGGCACAAGGCAAATGCTGCTGTTTGAACGAGCGCTGACCCGCTACACGTTCGCGATCTTTGAGGAAAAGTTTTACAGCCGCGTTTATCGCTGGTTTATTGAGTTTGAGAAAGATTTCGGCAAGCCAGTTTTGAATCTGCCCGGCTATGAGCAAGACCCTAACAGGTTTCTGCGTTGCGCATGGAGCCGCCCGAAAACCGAATGGGTTGATCCGCTGAAAGATGCCAAGGCCGCTAAGGAAGAAATAGCGATGGGCGTTAACACGCTTACAGAGTTCTGCGAAACCGCAGGGCGCGACATTGAAGAAGTGGTTGCAACTCGGAAGTATGAAAAAGAGCTATTCGAGAAAGCTGGCGTGGTATCAGAGCTTTCGGGCAATGCGGCACAAACAGCCGTAGCGCCAGTTAATAACGATGAGGTTATAGACAATGCCTAACAAGAACATGAAAAAAGCGCCCGCAGGAATCCCGCAGGGCTTGGCAACAAGGGCAAATATCGCTGTTAATCCCGTAACATACAGAGAAGATGATGACAGCGTAGAGTTTACCCTCGCAACAGAAGAACCGGCCCGCGTTTGGGATTGGCAGCGGTTTGAAGCTGTTACCGAAGTGATTCAGGCAGCAGGCGTTAATTTGCCGAAGAATAAGCAGATCCCGCTGATAAACAGCCATGACAGAAGCAACATTGATAACATTCTTGGCTCAGTGCGTGACATTCGCGTAGAGGGCGAAAGCGTTATAGGTCGCCTGTATTTTAGCAAAGACGAAACCGCGCAAAGAGCCTTAAACAAGATTCGTGAGGGCCATCTTGACAGCGGCAGCGTCGGCTATGAACAGGCCGAAAGCGTCTGGGTGCCAGAGGGCGAGAATACCGTCATCAACGGCAAGACTTATGCAGGCCCGATGCTTATTACTAAGAGCTGGAATCTTAAAGAATTTTCGCTCGTGGCTATCGGCGCAGATCCAAACGCCAAGGCCAGAGAAGAAATTATCGAAACAGTATCAATCAGCCGTGAGGCTGTCGAACAAATTGACAAGGAGTCAGAAACAATGGAAAAAATTACTAACCCCGTTGAACAGCCTCAGACCGTAGACATTGAGGCAATCAAACGCGAAGCCCTGCAGATTGAGCAGACCCGCGCTGCCAAGATCACAGAACTTTGCACCCGCCACGGTTGCCCCGAAATGGCCGCAGATTTTATCAGAACAAGCGCAAGCATTGAATCAGTGCAAGAAAAAATCCTTGACGCTATCGCAGCCCGCACCGTATCGCTTTCAACTGCCCGCCCCGCTGATATTTCCATCGGCAAAGAAGCGTCTGAAAAATTCAGAGATGCCGCTACCGATGCAATAATCATGCGTTCTGGATTGCGCGTAGCTGCTCCGGCAGATGGCGCTCAGCAGATGCGCGGTATGGCTCTTGTAGATGTAGCTCGTGCTGCCTTGGAAAGCAAGAGCATTTCAACCCGCTTCATGGGTAAGCAGGAGATCATTGAACGCGCTCTTTCTACCAGCGACTTTCCGAACATTCTCGCCAATGTTGCCAACAAATCAACAATGATCGGCTACGGCACAGGCCGCGCAACCTGGCGCATGTGGGCTAAGGCCGGGATGCTTCCCGACTTCAAAGCCTCTAAACGCGTTAGACTCTCCGACGCTCCAGAAATGACCGAAAACCGCGCTGGTGAAGAAATCGAACAGGGCATCATCTCTGACGTAGGCGAAGAACTCACCCTTAAAACCTACGCAAGAAAACTTGTTATCACTCGGCAGGCTCTGATCAACGATGACGCTGGCCTGTTCAACCGCATATTTGCTGCTTTCGGCAATCGCGCCGCCAACCAGATCGAAGCCGCCGCTTACGCAGTTCTTACCGGCAACCCGACCATGAGCGACACCGGAAAACTGTTCAATACTACTGCCGTAACTACTGCAGGAGGCCATGCTAACCAGGCAAGTTCAGGCGCTGTTGTTTCTTCAACTACCGTCGGCGCTGCTGTTGTTGCTATGGGCAAACAGGCCGGCGAGAACGGTTCGCCGCTGTCTCTGATCGGCAAGTATATTGTTGGCGGGTTTGAAAACAAGGTTCAGGCTGAACTGCTTTGTGGTTCAACCACCGACTCTACCCTGACCGGCAACGCAAATTACAACCCGTTTGTGGGTTATGTGCCTGTTATCAGCGGTCACATTTCCACTAAGAAATGGTTTCTTATCTGCGACCCGAACGAGATCGATACCGTTGAAGTGGCCTTCTTGGACGGCAAAGAAACCCCGACTCTTTACGCTGTTGAAAACGATGGCGACATTCTGGGCCGCTCTTTCGTCGGTTACATTGACTATGTTGCCAAAGCTCTTGAATGGCGCTCAATGTATTACAACCCCGGTCAGTAAGCATTAACGCGGGCGGCCTTCGGGCCGCCTAACTGAATAACTCAGGAGAATTGAAAAATGGCTACTAACAAAATTAACGAAGGCACCACCGTTAACTATACTGCCGGCGCAAACATTTCAGCCGGCGACCTGGTAGACCTTGGCAACGGTCTTGTCGGCATCGCTGTTGACGACATCGCCAACGGCGCAACCGGCATTGTTATGCTTTCCGGGCGCTTCACGGTTCCGAAAGGCTCAACCGCTGCTATCGCTCGCGGCGCCGCTCTGAAACTTGGCACTGCTGGCAATACTGTCGTCGCCGCCACCGCTGGCACTACTGTGAATAACTTCCTGTGCGCTCGCCCGGTTGTTGCTTCGACGACTGCAATGACCACTGTCGAAATCGCTCTTGGCATCTGATCATGAGCTTGCTCGACTCGTTTGATTCTGTGTTTGCTATCACTTTTACCTGCTTCTTACCGCCACCCTATGACACAGCATTTGAAGTCGAAGAAGTAATAGACGCGCAGATAGAACGGGTCGAGCACCTCAAAGCCATTATCCGGCACAATAAAAGGCACAACAAATGACGACGTTTAAAGCAGCTCTAACAGCAGATGTGGCGAATGTGTTTGTCAACTCGCTTGAGTTTGGCGAGCTGGCAACCTACCTGTCTCCTGCTGGCGTTACGACGTCGAGTGTGCCTGTTGTCGCTGCTGTTCAGGGCTTCGTGAATGAAATGGCAAACACGGCCGGGCTTGGCGGGACAATCGTTATCAGCCGGGCAAAGGTATCGGCCCCGGCGATACACGGCAAGATCACCATAGCGGCCGGCGTGTTTGTCATTACTCAGATCATCAGCATCGACGACGATACCGTAACCGTTGCGGCGATGGCCGATACACGCATCAGCCCGGCAGGAATGAGGCAATAGCATGGCTTTTGACTTACAGATTAGGCCAGACTTCGGCGGCTCAGGCTCAGAGCTTGAGAAGCTGGTTGCCCGCGCTATTGGCTCAAACCCAGTTGCTGCTGCTGCTTACGCGAGACAAACCGTGGCGTTTATAGCTAAGGCACAAAAAGGCGCTTTGAGAATAACTGCCGCAAGGCTCAGAAAGCGCATGTTAGAGGCATACGAAACCAATTCGCTTGGCTGGTCTCAACACAAAGAATATTCAAATTGGCTTGGCAGGCTTGGCCCAATTACTGTCGCCCATCTTGCCCGCGCAAATAGGCCAATATCAACTACCACGAAAAGCGGCAAAGCGAAAAAAACCGGATATTCACAGCGACCAATCAAAATGCCTCAACCATACCCGCTTGGCGGCAGGCTGCAAAAGGCGACTCGCTACAGCGTTACGAAAGACAGTATGACCGTTGGCGTTCTTAACAATGCGAAGCAGGCGCAAAAAACAAAAATGCAGCTTTTTCAAGACGGCCGAGACCGGCCAATAGAAGAAAGCTCTCGCCGGTATCTTGCCGCCCTTGGCGTTTTTATCCGGCGCGGCACGGCGTTGAAATCGCCCTTCAGAAAACTGATCGACCCGATACAATCGCAATACCCGCCCGATAAGCTTTTTGAATCGGCATTTATCGACATCTTAACGGGTAAACTGGAGGCTAGAGACTGATGACAACACTATCAACCCTGCTGGCTTCAGTTGCAACAGCCATCGCTAACAGCGCAACGATTGAAACATTCTGTCAGACCAACTTTTCAAAGTCTATCAGCGTTTATGTGCATATAGATCCGAAAAATCCGCCGAGCATTTCAAAGGCGCCTTGGGTTGGGCTGACGATTCAGGGCTATTCAAGACCCGCCGAGAATGCCGGGAAGATCGTCACGTTTGACCTTGAAACGGCGGTTTATTGCGAGAAATCAACGGAAACTACCAGCGGCAAGATCACGACTTTGGGCGGCTTTGCTACGTTGGAATCACTTTCAGATCTTGTTTTTTCGGTTATTGAAACCGCTGTAACTCACGCAAGCACACAGCTAGAAATGGATTACGTCAGCGAGCAGGGCACAAGCCTTGTGATATCTGAATTTCCGGGCTGGATTGCGGCCCGCACATGGACAATCGGAAAACATATCTAAGGAGTTTTAAAAATGCAGGTTCCATCAGCACCCCAGACCGGGAAAAATGCAAAAGTATCTCTCTCTTTCACCGACGGCACCAGCACCAGTGCTCTTGCAATGACGAAGCAGGCTTCATTCAGCTATAACGGCGAAGCCTATACCAACAGGGTTTACCTGCTCGGTTCTGGCAAAATGATCAACAGTCGCCCTGCCGCTAACGCCCTTGCCTTTATCAACGGCATTCTCGATGGCCTCGAAGTCTCAAGCACCGTGGCGCAGGAAATCGCTGTAACCGCCGGATCTATTCTCGTTAATAACGCCACGGTTGCCGCTGCCGCAGATACGTCTATCGTGGTCACTCGCCCGGCCGCTGGTGAAGCATGCTGGGTTGCTGTGCATGTCAATACAAGCACAGGCGTAACCAGCATTACCAAAGGCACAGACACCACCGGTAGCGCCGGCAAAGGTGGTCTTCTTACTACTTACGGCGCATCAGCCGGGCAGAAGCCATTGATCGCAGTTGATGAGTTGCTTGTTTGCTATCTTGGCATTAACGCAACAACCGGCGTATTCACCAGCGATGAAATTGAATACACCGACCGCGAATGGGCTTCATTCAGCTATCGCCTGATTCCTTCGCTCGGCGGCGTTATCCTTTCGACCGCTCTGGTTGCATTGCATACCGGCGCCATTCCGCGTGTAGTTTATTTCAGCGGCAAATATTGGGAAACTACCGCGCTGGCCGAAGTTGGCGACGCGCAGCAGTGGTCAATCACTCCGAACAGCAGCACCGTTTCCGCAGTAACTTTCGCCGGTGGCCCGTCTGAATCACAGATCGATAACTGGTCGTTCACTTTCAACCAACTTTTCACTGATGCCAAAGCGCTCGACGCCATGTATAACCGCCAGGGTTACGGCGCCGTTAAACTGCAGCTTGCCAGCGGGCAATATTTCCTGTTTGTCGGCTCGATGGCCGGCGGCATCACCGTTGAACCGGGCAGCTATATCGTTCAGCAGCTTTCCGGCAGCATTCAGGACAGACCCTACTATAGCGGCCAGTAACGGAGATAACCCATGAAAAAAGCGAAAGTATTGAAACCTGCCGACGTCGTAAATATGCTTAAATCGCAGATCGTTGACGTTCTGGTGCCGGAATGGGGCGCAAGTGTGCGCTGTTGTGTGCCAGATCATAAAACCGTTTTCGCGATGCGTGCTGCTGCTGCGAATAATGAAGATTTCCAGGCGGCGCTTTTCAAAGCCTGCCTTGTAGACTTCAACGAAGATCAGCTAGAGCAGCTCGAAAAAGGGCATGGCATCAAATACTTTCAGCTTTTTAATGCGGTAATGCAATCGGGTGACCTGTTTGGCGTCGCTCTGGCTGCGGACAAAATAAAAAACTAACGCGGCGGCTGTCTGAAGATTCTATTCTTCGGGCAGCCGTTACGATAGCCATTAACGAAGGTTCGAGCATCGCGGAAGTTGTAGCCCGTGGGCCTGAAGATATGGCCTTGCGTGTAGCCCGAATGAACATGGAGAAATAACCCGTGGCATCAGCTATCAATATCGTATTAAACGCCATCGACAACTATTCAGGCACGTTAACTGGCTTGAATCAGGGGCTTGAGATACTTTCAAAAGGCTTCGGCCTGGTAAAAGATGCCGCCGGTTTCGCATTCGACACAATCGGCAAAGGTGTGGAACTTGCCCGGCTCGGCGGCGCCTTCGACGAACAGCGCAACCAGTTTGAAAATCTTGCTCGCAGCTACAAAATCAGCGGGCAGGAAATCATCGACGCCGTGCAGGAAATCAGCGGCAATACCGTTACTGAATTTGAAGCGATCAAAACGGCAACTGTTGCCACAGCATCAGGTTTGCGCGGCAAGGAAATGCAAGATGCGCTGACTTATGCAAAGCGCTGGTCAGAAGCCACTGGCGGCAGCTTTCAAGATGCGGCAGAGCAGATATTTAAGGCTCTGAGTTCCGGGCGCACTAGCGTATTGAAGCAAATGGGCCTTGTCGTCGAAAGCGGCGCAAAGGTCGAAGATATTACCAAAGCCATCTCGCAAGGGCTGAAGCGCTTTGGCGATACCGGCTTTAATACAGCCGATGCTCTTGATTCGCTCGGTGTAGCTCAAGATGATCTTTCGCGAAAACTCGGGCAGGGCGTCAATCAGAGCCAAGAATTTCAGAGCGTCTTGGGCGCTGTTTCTGAAACAGTTTTCAAGTTCGTTAAAGGCTTTAATCCGAAGCCGATCAGCGTTTTTGTTGATCTTTTGGTATCAGGCGCAAAGAGCATCGGCAAGGCATTTTTTGAAGCGTTTCCTTCTATCGGTAGCGGCGTTGATGCGCTATTAACCGACACAAGCAAAAGCATCGAGGCGTTCTCAAAATACGCCATCAATACCATTTTCGGCATCGCTCGCAGCGTTGGCGAAGGCGTCAACATGGCAATCGACTTCATTCAGGGCGCCAACATCGGCAACATATTCAGCAAAGCCGCCCAGAGCGTTAGCCTTATTGTCGGCACCTTGGTTGAAGGCACTGTTAAAGCAGTTAGCGCGGCAATCGACTTCATACTTGGCGGCCTCGACGACCTTTCATCAGGCGTGGCTGAAGTGGTGCGCAGCTTCCCGAATGTCGCCGAAGCTCTGGGCATCGACGCCGATCAGATTGACCAGCTCGGCAGCTCCATCGACAAAGTGCGCAGCACAATCAGCAGCGGCCTTGACGGCATCGGCAATTTTGCTTTTTCCGTCGGTGAGAAAATAGCGCTTGGCCTTGATAACTTCAACGACAGCGCCGAAAAATACAAAGTAAATCTCAACAGCATCGACGCCGCGCAAAAAAGGGCGCTGGCAGCATTGCAGGATAAAGGCGCAAAGCTGACGTTAACTGCCGATTATTCCGGCCT
>JAKQQP010000563.1 GCA_029564115.1 Candidatus Rifleibacteriota bacterium
CGCGAGAAGGGCAGCCCCAACTGGCAGATGTGGCAGGACATCCAGGCGCTCAAAAAACGCTACGACGAATTTTCAGGGTAGTCGAGCAAGTAAAAACTGCCAACTCGCGCCGATTATTTTTTGGGCACAGGCTTCGTTTTATTGTTTGTGGCTTTATTGGCCTTGCTGCGGTGCGAACCTGGTCGATAAGGAATCGCATATTCTTTAACCGAATTTTTTTCTGTAGCCAGCAGTCTTTCAAGTGTTTCAAGCGGCAGGCCAGTGGCTTTACTCACAACCTCTATGGGCTGTCCCATTTTCAGAAAATTCATCGCAACCTGTGCAACACCTTCTGCCCGACCTTCTTCGCGGCCTTCTTCGCGGCCTTCTTCGCGACCTTCTTCACGGGCGGTATCTATTGAATTCTTGAGATCGCGGTAAACTTTCAGGCTGTCTTCGTAAGCAAAGGCCTCTTCGGGAGTAAACTTTGCGATCTCGGCGGCAGCAAAAAGCTTTTTGAAAACACGGTCTCTTAGCTTTTCAGGTATTTCATGCAGGCGCTCGAGGTTTTTAAGAATATAGAGCCATTTATCAAAGCGGGTTTCGAGCTGTTCGAGAGTTTTGTCAAACTTGGGCATTTCGAGGTAAACAAAAGTAAGCTTATCGTAAAAAATCTTATTGGTTTCGATGTCTGCGAGTTTAACATCATAGCGATATTTCTCAGCATCATATCTGTCTTCATCGAAAATGAAATCGAGAATAGCTACCGTATAAACGGCTTTCAGTTCAAAATCCCAGTCGCCAGTGTAAATTCCCAGGGAAATTGACCTGAAAACGGGCTGTTTTTCTCAGTTTTCGTTACCATTTTGAGAATCCTCAGGTAGCGATCAGAGAAAATCATTTAAGCTTGGCCGGCAGCTTATTTGCAAAGAACCGGAACCGCCCATGCCTTTATCCGGTCCCCCCGCGGGGGGACGAAAGGGGGGCCTTCTTGTATAATGCGTTTTCCACGACCCAAAAAACAAGAAAGAACCCCTTTCAATGCTTATTTTAAACCAAATCAATTCACTTTCCAAGCGGCTTTGCTCAAATCTTGTCATTTATCGTCATTGCCCGGTCTGTAAACGCCCCGGAGCTCACAAACATGGTGTTTATCGTCGCACTCTGCCGGTTTCGGTGGTTCAAAAAGTTTCTGTTCCCCGTTTTTTATGTTTAAGCTGCCGCAAAACCTTTTCTTGTCTGCCCTTCTGTCTGGTGCGCCGGATCGGCATATCTTTAACTGATCTGCTTCGTTGTGCAGCCAGCAACGAGCCATGGTCAGTTCTTGAAGAAACGCTGATGATCGCCAGATCGACTCTTTGGCGCTGGCGGCGCACCGGCAAGAAAATCCTTGCGGTTATTTCGGAGCTACTGGCTCTGGCCGGTGATTCATGGGTAGAAGCCTCTCACATTATTTCCCGTATTCAATACCCGCCATCCGTGCTGAAAACGCATCCCACACAAGCTGGGAATTGAGAGAATATGATAGTTTTCACTATGATCATGCTGAAAGGAGGTTTCTATGAAACCCGAAAACAATCTTTCTGCAGATCTTTGGCGGTTGAGTATTATTGGAGAGCTTATTCACCGCCACTCTGACGACGGAAGAACCCTGACAGAGCACATCAA
>JAKQQP010000001.1 GCA_029564115.1 Candidatus Rifleibacteriota bacterium
TGAGGCTGGCAAACCCGACGCCCGAGTTGGTGGCCTGAATACAGCCGAAGATACTACCGACAGAGTCGCGCGAGGCTGTGTTGAACGGTTCGCCGATACGGATCGAGAAACTGAAAGTCTTGTCGGTGAAGTTTGCTCTGATTACGGGGATCTGAGATTCACTCTGCTGAAGCGAATGGAGTATCAGGCTGCTGAGCATTGCATTTGACACAGGGCTGTAGGTCGGGCTAACGAAAGCTTTGAGGGTTCCGTCAGCATTGACGTCAGTAAGGTCGGTAAGTCTGAGTTTGACCTGACCGGTGGCACGGCTGAAGCGTCTATTGAGTTCGTATGCTTTTTCGTCGTTGGTGGCGTTTTCGAACCACCTGTCGAATCTGATGCCGAGAAGATTTGCGATCTGTCTGCGGCTCCAGGGTGTGAGGGCGTAGTTGCCTTCACTGGGAACGATGATATTGAGATCATCGCTCATTTTGAGATCTGAGAGATTCATGGTTATATCGGGCCTGTCGTGTGATTCCACGATGCCGATCACATCGGCGAGTTTTTGCAAGGTCATTGTTCTTCGCTCTTTGAGCGTGTTAAACGTGAGTTCCATAAGAATATTCTCCTTTGGAAATTGTTGAATAGCTCCATCTGGCGCGGTTGAGATTGGGTAGGCGTAAAAGTGCCTGGGGTGACGCGGTATTTGCGTCTGATGATTGGCACGGATCTGTGCCGGGAGTCACTGAATAGCCAGTGGCAAGCTTTTTCGCACGTGCGCGAATTTTTACAGCTAAAGTTTCTGCTGTGAGAAATGGTTTTAAAGATCCGTTTTCTGCGGGGTTTCAGTCTTCTGAGCGTGTTCTGAGCTTGTCGGGACTTGCTCATCACGTTTTTTGAACCTGTCTATAGTTTCTACGAGAGTGGTCGCGATTGTGATGATGTCCTTGAGAGTCTGAATTACGGTCATAAGCCTTCCTCCTCCTTTATGAAATAGGATTTAAAGCGAGGTCATCGCTTCTACAGGGCTTATAACGCGAAATAATTATTTTTTTACGCCTCAAAGCCTTTTCCAGAGAAGCGCTTCTCAAAAAATATTTTCAAATTTCTCAGGCGAATCCTTGTCTAATTTGCCCCGGCCGCCTATATAAAAACTGTATCTTATCAAAATCTTTATCAGGAGCCTATCTATGAGCGAAAATTTAACAAAATCTGAACGTAAAACCCTTGTCGAGCTGAGTTACATAATGCGTTATGAAAAATTGCCGCCTTTCAACGATGGTTTCGTGGCAGCGAAACCCAATGGTTCAGGGAAAAAGCGGCTTAGACGGATTCAGGCGAACCTTCAGGCCAACTTTAACGGAGGTGTGTCGGATATATGCAAAATGGCAACCATTTCCATCGCTGCCGGCGTTCATTTGACACAGTTAGGGGAAAAGCTTGCAGGCTCAAAGGCTATCCGAACCACCCTCGAAGCCAAAGGCTGCGATGACAGCTTTATCAGAAAGGTTCTGGCTCTCGCAGATAAATTCCCAAAGCTTGTTCTTGTTTCGTGCTGGCCCAGTTCAGAAATAATGAGTGATTATCTCTTTGGCCTGTGG